>NZ_JACBXS010000028.1 GCF_013415485.1 Rhabdonatronobacter sediminivivens
AGACCGCAGAGGCCGCCTAACCATGATCCCGGCAGCGCTGCCCCGACCCGATTTCAACATTCATCGGGACATCCCCGTGTTGCGCGCGGCGGTCAGGTTGGAAAGCGTGCACCAGCCCCGCTGGATCTTTCTCGATGCCGAAGCCGATCTGTCGGGCATCTCCCGCACCAATACCAGTGTCGAAACCGGTGTCCGTATCGACTCAATCGCTTCTGGCCTGAGCGAAGTCAACATGATCGGAATCCTGTTGGGCAACATGCAGGAGTATGCCTGAGCGCCTTGATGCAATCTGCGCGCTAGACGTTTTCGCTTGCGTTCTGCAATCCCGGAGGGTTCAGCCGCCCCCGACCGGCTGGCACCGGCCGCACCCCCATGCACCGAGCGCTCTTTTTCTAGGACTTCGATCGCACCGCACTTCCCGACGACCCGACCGCACTCCCCACCCGACCGCGCGCACACCACGCGGTAAGTGTGTGCTGTGACCAACCACACAGCAGCGAGCACAGCATGAACCCTTACGAGAATACCCCAACCGCGAAACTGATCGCAGACCGCGTCCGTGACCTGTCGCATCGCAAGACCCAGGCCGAGATCGCCTCCGAGGCGGGCTTCGCAAACGCGAACATGATGACCTTTCTCAAGAACGGGCGCAACAAGGTGCCGCTCGACCGGGTGCCTTCGCTTGCGAAGGCGCTGGAGGTCGATCCTGCGATGCTCATGCGTTTGGCGCTGGACCAGGCGGTGGGTGCGACGGCGGCGCAGGCCATCACCGAGATCTTCGGCACGCCCGTCACCCAGAACGAGCGCGGCTGGCTGGCCGAGATCCGCGACGCTTCCGACAACAGCGACCCGCGTCTGACCGGACGCGCCCGCACGGCGCTCAGGGGGATCTTCGGCAAATGACCTGTGACTTGATCTCTCATGTGCGGGGACCGGCGGGTCCGCTGGGACCGCGGGACCGGTTCGCATGACCCGGCGCGACATGGACGACACCACCTTCACGCTCCCCACGGCCCCGTCCGGGTCGTGGGAGGAGCTGACCCCGAACGAGCGCGCGTGGATAGAGTTCATCCGCATCATCTCCTGCGGCAGCGACCCCAGGGTCACGCCTGCAAGGATCCACGCGCTGCGTGAGGCGCTCGACATGGGACGGGAGGGCGCGGGACGGGGCGGCGGCTGAGGCGCGCTCGGAGGCCGGGTCAGCCTTTTCCTAGGTGCAGGGCAGATGAGAGGGGAACCACACGAGCGGTCCTGTCCCGTTCCTTTGAGCCGGACACGTAGCGCGTGAGAAGCCGAGCGTCAGGCTGGAGCGCAGGACGGTCGGCGGTGGTGGGCTGGTGTGTTTCGGCAGACTCCTGGGAGCGCAGCCATGGCACGAGCCGTCAGCTATCCGAATCGAACTGCTCGGTCGGCACCTTGTCGGTCTTGACCGTCGTCATGACCTGGCGTCGAGATTCCTGTGGTCCGGATTTCTGATCCGGGTAACTGTTCCGGAGCCGCCCGAGGTCGAATTTCAAGTCACTGATTTAATTAATTTTTATGATCTGGTCGGAGTGAGAGGATTCGAACCTCCGGCCCCTGCCTCCCGAAGACAGTGCTCTACCAGGCTGAGCTACACTCCGAACCGATGCGGGCGGGTTACCCCGGGTGCGGGGGTTTTGCAAGGGGTTTGTCAGCCCGTGGGGGCGCCGCGCGCGGGTCGCGTGCGGCGCCCTGGGTCAGTCTTCTTGCCGCAGGCCGCGGCCGTGGCCGGAATGCCCGCCTGCGACCTCTTCGGTTGCCTCGGCGGGGAGTTCGTGCGGCAGGATCAGATTCAGCACAAGGGCAATCACCGTTGCGGGCAGCAGCCCTGTCACCAGCAGCACCCGCAGGGTTTCGGGGACATGCTGCAACGCGCCGGGTTCCAGCTGCAGGCCCAAGCCAACCGACAGCGCCACCGCAAAGATCACCATGTTGCGGCGGTTCCAGATCACATCGGACAGCATGTTGATCCCGGCGGCGCAGACCATGCCGAACATGACCACCACACCGCCGCCCAGAACCTCGATCGGGACCGAGGCGACCACGGCGCCGATCTTGGGGATCAGCCCGCAGACAATCAGGAACACCGCGCCGATGGTGGCGACATGGCGGCTCATCACGCCGGTCATGGCGATCAGGCCCACGTTCTGCGAGAAAGAGGTGTTGGGCAGCGCGCCGAAGGCCCCGGCGATGAAGGAGCCGATGCCGTCGGCATAGGTGGCGCCTGCGACCTCGGTATCGGTGGCCTCGCGCCCGGCGCCGGCCTTGGTGATGCCCGAGACATCGCCCACGGTCTCGATCGCCGAGACAAAGGCCATGAGGCAGAAGCCGACGATGGCCGCGACCGAGAATTCGAAGCCGAAGGGCAGGGGGGCGGGCACCTGCACCCAGGCGGCGGTCTGGACCGGGGCAAAGCTGACCTGCCCGGTGGCAACAGCCACCAGGTAGCCCGCGATCAGGCCGATCAGCACGGCGGCCACGGACCAGATGCCGCGGGCAAAGAACTTCATGCCCAGTGTGACGAAGATCACCACCAGCGCCAGCGACCAGCTGGACCAGTTGCCATAGGCCTCGGTGCCCATGGCGGGCACACCGCCTGCGGAATACTGGATGCCCACGCGCACCAGCGCCAGGCCGATCATCAGCACCACCAGCCCGGTGATCAGCGGCGGCAGGGCAAAGCGGATGCGCCCGATCACCGTGCCCAGAACCGCGTGGAACAGCCCGCCTGCCAGCACGCCGCAGGCGATGATGCCCATCGCCTCGACCCCCTTGCCCGCGACCAGCGGGATCATGATGGGAATGAAGGCAAAGGACGTGCCCTGCACGATGGGCAGGCGCGACCCCACGGGCCCGGCGCCGATGGTCTGGATCAGCGTGGCCGCGCCCGCAAAGAGCATGGACATCTGGATCATGTAGGTCATGTCCGGGAAGCCGAGCGCCCCCTGATCCGACCCGAAGCCGAAGCCTGCGGCCCCGGCGATGATGATGGCGACGGTGACGTTCGACACGAACATCGCCAGCACATGCTGGATGCCCAGCGGGATCGCCTTGGCAAGGGGGGGTGTGTAGTTCGGATCGCGCAGCTGCGCTGGCGTTCCGAGGGACGTATCGGCCATGGGGGATTCCTCCTCTCCCGGTTGGATGGTGGCTGGCGCGCGCCTCCTCTGCGTGCGGCGGCCGCCTGCGGGTGCCCGGGTTCAGCCCGGATCTGTGGATTGGATGATGGTCCAGGGGGTATCGAACCAGTGTTCTTCAAGGTTCTCGCCCGGCCCGATCCGGTCGACCACTGCGAAGCGCCCGGGTGCGGCCAGCGGGGTCAGCACCCCGTGCCAGATGCCGCGGTGCAGGTTGATCCCCTGGGTGCCATCGGTGAGGAAGGCGCGCGGGATGCCGGGCTGGCCCTGGATATCGGGGGCGGTGATCACCAGAAACGGGTGTTCATGCATGGGGATGAAGGACTGGGCGCCATCGGGGTGGCGTTCGACCATCTCCAGCGGGTAGGGCAGGGTGCGGGGCTGGGCCAGAAAGAGCGAGACACCGGCCCGGCCATCGGTGCCGAAATCCAGCCGCGCGCGGTCATGGAAGCGCCCGCAAAGCCCCTGGTTGATGATCCTGTCCGGGCTGCCTGCGCAGTCGAGCACATCGCCGAAGGGCGCGAAGGCGGAAGCGGTCAGCGGTTCGGTGCGTAGGGTGCGGGGCATGGCAGGATCCTGTCGGTTGCAAGACGGAGCGCGCGTGCCGCGCGCAAGCCTTCTGGCCCTTCGGGCGGTGGAAGGGGGCGTTGCCCCCTCTGCGCCCGTTCCGGGCGCTTTCACCCCCGGCGTATTTGAGGCAAGATGAAGCTCAGGCGAAGGGGCGGCCCAGGGCGGGGTGGCGGTTGACATCCTTGTAGAGCAGGTAGCGGAAGGGTTCGGGGCCGCCGGCGTAGCAGGCCTGGGGGCAGAAGGCGCGCAGCCACATGTAGTCGCCGGCCTCGACCTCGACCCAGTCGCGGTTGAGGCGGTAGACGCCCTTGCCCTGGAGCACGAAGAGCCCGTGTTCCATGACATGGGTTTCCTCGAACGGGATGACGCCGCCGGGTTGCAGGGTGACGAGGGTCATGTGCATGTCATGGCGCAGGTCCGTGGGGTCCACGAAGCGGGTGGTGGCCCAGGCGCCATTCGTATCGGGCATGGGCGTGGGGGCGGTGGTGCTGTCATGGGCGATGACGGGTTCGGGCGGGGTCAGGCCCGGCGCCGGTTGCCAGCGTTTGCGGACCCAGTGCAGGCGCGCGGTGGATTTTGCGTGAAGCTGCCAGTCGGCGCCGGGGGGGATCCAGGCGAAGCTGCCGGGGGTGAGGGAGTGGGTGGTGCTGCCGAGGGTGAGTTCGGCGCTACCGTCGGTGAGGAACAGCGCGCCCTGCGCCGTGGGGTCCGGTTCAGGGGTGGTGGAGCCGCCGCCGGGCGCGATCTCCATCACGTAATGGGCGAAAGTTTCGGCGAAGCCGGACAGCGGGCGGGCGATGATCCAGGCGCGGGTATCGTGCCAGCCGGGCAGGAGCGAGGTGGTGATGTCAGAAAAGGTGCCACGGGGGAGGACGGCGTAAGCCTCGGTAAAGGTGGCGCGGCCGGTATGGAGCGCGGTCTGGGGGGGCAGGCCGCCGGTGGGGCTGTAATAGGTGGTCATGGCAGGATGTCCTTGAGCCGCAATTCGGCGATGCGTTCGACCTGCGCGCAGGCGGTGGCGAATTCGGTGTCGGTGTCATTGTCGATGCGTTGCTGGAAGGCGGCAAGGATGCCCGGTTTGTCATGGTCGCGCACGGCGATGATGAAGGGGAAGCCATGTTTTGCCACATAGTCGGTGTTCAGGCGCTGGAAGGTGGCGCGTTCGTCATCGGTCAGCGCGTCCAGCCCGGCGCTGGCCTGTTCGGCGGTGGAATCCGCCGTCAGCCGTTTTGCCGCGGCCAGCTTGCCCGCCAGATCCGGGTGGGCGGTGAGCACGCCCAGGCGTTCCTCCCGACTGGCGGCCCGGAACATGCGGGCCAGCGCGCTGTGCAGTCCTGTGGCGCTGTCATGGGCGGGGCCAAGCTCCAGCGCGTGGGCGCGTTCAGCGATCCAGGGAGAGTGTTCGAAGATGCCGCCGAAGCGGGCCACGAAGGTCTCGCGGTCCATGGCGCTGGGCCGTTCGCGGCGTTTGTGCGGGTGGGTGGCGGCCCAGTGGCGGGCGATGTCGATGCGCCGGGCGAACCAGACCCCCTGATGCGCCTGCACATGGTCCAGAAAGCGGATCAGCCCGGCCAGCTTGCCCGGGCGGCCGATCAGGCGGCAATGCAGGCCGATGCTGAGCATCTTTGGCGCGCCCGCTTCGCCTTCGGCATAGAGCACATCGAAGGCATCGCGCAGGTAGCTTTCGAAATCGCCCCCCGTGACCCAGCCGGGGGCGGTGGCGAAGCGCATGTCATTGGCCTCCAGCGTGTAGGGGATGACCAGTTGGTCGCGGTCGCCGATTTCGACCCAATGGGGCAGGTCGTCGTCATAGGTGTCCGAGATCCAGTCGAAGGCACCGGTTTCCGCAGTCAGGCGGACGGTGTTGATGGAACAGCGCCCTGTATACCAGCCCTGCGGGGGGGTGCCGGTGACCTCCGTGTGCAGGCGGATGGCCTCATGGATGGATGCGCGTTCCTCGGGTTCGGGCATGTCCTTGTGTTCGACCCATTTCAGGCCGTGGCTGGCGATCTCCCAATCGGCGGATTTCATGGCGGCCACCTGTTCGGGGCTGCGGGCCAGGGCGCTGGCCACGCCATAGATGGTCACCGGCAGGCCACGCGCGGTGAACAGCCGGTGCAGCCGCCAGAACCCGGCGCGGGCGCCATAGTCATAGATCGATTCCATGTTCCAGTGGCGCTGTCCCGGCCAGGGCTGGGCGCCGGGGATGTCGGACAGGAACCCTTCGGAGGCCGCATCGCCGTGCAACAGGCAGTTCTCGCCGCCCTCTTCATAGTTCAGAACCAGCGAGATGGCGATCTTCGCGCCACCGGGCCAGCGCGGGTCCGGGGGGGTGGCGCCATATCCGGTCAGGTTGCGGGGGTAACGGGTCACGTGCGGGCCTCCGGTTGCGATGATTATCTGGTAACGCAAAACAATCAGAAATTTATTCAGGGAATTTTTGAAAGAGCTTTCGTGCGGACGGGCTTCATTCCACGGCCTGTCTGCGGCACAACAGGGCGTTCCGAAGCAGGAGGCGATGCAATGGCCGGATTTCTGACCACCCATGTTCTGGACACCGCCCGGGGGTGCCCGGCGCAGGGGTTGAAGATCACGCTTTACCGGATCGACAGAGGCGGGCGCGAAAGGATTGCCGAAACCGTGACCAATGCGGATGGGCGCACCGACAGCCCGATCCTGCCGCAGGAGCGGTTTGCTGTAGGGGAGTATGAGCTGGTCTTTGCCGCCGGGGATTATCTGCGCGCCAGCGGGCAGGCCGGGGCCGCGCCGCTGTTCCTGGACCAGGTGCCGATCCGTTTCGGCATGTCCGAGGGGGACAGCCACTATCATGTGCCGCTTTTGCTATCGCCCTATGGGTATTCCACCTATCGCGGCAGTTGATCCATTGACCCCGCAGGCCCCTGCGCGGATACTGCGCAGGCCGTAACGGGGGCCTGCATGTCCGATACGATCCTGCTTTACCTTCCTGTTGCGCTGCACCGCCAGGATGGTGAACTTTACCTTGAAGATCAGGCCTGTAACGGGTTGCGGCTGTGGGCCGAGCATTTCGACCGGGTGCTGGTGCTGCAGCCGCTGTCATCGGCCCCGCCGCCGCCCAACTGGGTGCCGCTGGACCGGATCGGCCCGGCGCGGGCGCGGGTAGACTTCATCACCCTGCCCGAGTGCTGGCGCCCGCTGCCGTTCCTGATGGCGCTGCCGCGCTGCCTGCCGGTGATCCGCGGTGCCATTGCGCGGGCGGATCGGCTGGGCTTTGCCATTGGCGGGCTGGTCGGGGACTGGGGCAGTATCGCCGCCTGGTGCGCGCATCGGATGGGCAAGCCCTTCTACGTCTGGACCGACCGGGTTGAAAGCGAGGTGGTGCGCCGCACCGCCGCGCGCCAGCCCTGGCGGCGGCGGCTGCGCGCGCATCTGGAGCACCGCCCCATGGCCTGGGCGGAACGCGCGCTGATCCGGCGCGCGGCGCTGGGCCTGTTCCATGGGCGCGAGACATTCGAGGCATACGCCCCCCATTGCCGCAATCCGCATCTGGTCCATGACATTCATCTGGCGCGGGCGGATCATGTCAGCGAAGACGCCTTGCAGGCCAAGCTGGACAGCGTCGGCGAGGGGCCGCTGCGGATTGTCTATGTGGGGCGGGCCGATGCCATGAAGGGCGCCCAGGACTGGCTGGACGTGCTGGAGGCATTGGCCCGCAAAGGGGTGGCGTTTCATGCCCGGTGGCTGGGGACTGGCCCTGCGCTTGAGACCATGCGCGCGCGGGTGGCGGGCGGGCCGCTGGCAGGGATGGTGGACCTGCCGGGGCATGTGCAGGCGCGCGCCACGGTGCTGGAGGCCTTGCGCACGGCGCATATGATGCTGTTCTGCCACAAGACCCCCGAAAGCCCGCGCTGCCTGATCGAGGCGCTGGCCTCGGCCTGTCCGATCGTGGGCTATGGCTGCGCCTTTTCGCGCGATCTGATTGCCGGGCATGGGGGCGGGGCGTTGGTGGCGCGCGATGACGTGGGGGCGCTGGCCGCGCGGGTGGCGGAACTGGCCTCGGACCGCGCCGCGCTGGTGGATCTGATCGCGCGCGCCCGGCATGATGGCGCAGGCTTTCATGATGAGGCGGTTTTTGCGCACCGTGCCGCCCTGATCCGCGAACATCTGCCTCTGGCGCGTGAAGTGTCGGTGGCAAGGTGATGCATCATCAAGGTGCAGCACCTGTGGAGCCGTTGCACAAGCGCCCCCGGGCCGCGCCCACCCACCCACCCTGCGCGTCCCGGGGGCGCTGACCAGCGCGCAGGCGCGTTGGACGGGTGCTCAGGGTGTTCCTTCGGTCTGGATCGCACTGCGGCAGCGGGTGGCCACGAAATCGGAAAACAGCCGGATCTTGGGGTCGCGCAGGCGCCGGTGCGGGGTCAGCAGGCTGAGGCTGACGGGCAGGGGCGGTGTCGCCGTGGCCACTGGCACCAGCGCGCCGCTGCGCAGGTGGTCGGCGACCTCGAACATCGGTTTGAGGATGATCCCGCGCCCGTCCAGTGCCCAGCCGGTCAGCACATCGCCATCATCGGATTCGAACGGGCCGCTGATGCTGTAGCGTTTCACGCCCTCGGGCGTCTGCAGGTGCCACTGGAATTCCCGCGCGCCGGGAAAGCGCAGGTTCAGGCAGTCATGCCCTTCGGCCAGCAGGGCCTCGCCGTCCCGCGGGGTGCCGCGGCGGGCCAGATAGGCGGGCGCCGCGCAGAGCACCCGCGGGCAATCGGCAATCTGGCGGACCTTGAGCGCCGAATCCTCCAGCCGCCCCAGGTGAAAGGCCAGGTCCAGCCCCTCGCCGATGACATCGATGCCGCGGTCCGACAGCCGCAGGCGCACGTCGATATCGGGGTAGGCATCCTTGAAGGCCGGGACTGCGGGGGCGATCAGGCGCCGACCCAGCCCCAGCGGCGCGGCCACGAAGATGGTCCCGCGCGGGTTGCGGGTGGCATCGACCACGGCGGCCTCGGCGGCTTCGATTGCCTCAAGCACCTTGAGCGCGCCGTCATAGAAGATCCGCCCGCTCTCCGTAGCATGGAGCGACCGCGTGGTGCGGTTGAACAGCCGCACGCCCAGGTGCTTTTCCAGCTCGGCAATGCGTGAGGAGGCCACCGCGGGCGAGGTGCGCTGATCGCGCGCCGCCGCCGACATGCTGCCCAATTCATGCACACGCACGAACATGCGCAGATTATTCACATAGGACATGGCATTTTCTGGCTGTGTTTGAAAGTGATCGGGGATTAATGGAATTATCAGAAAGATGCGCCCCGGTATAGCCTGCGCGAAACCTCAGGGAGGAAAACCCATGTTCGAACTTGCCGTGCTGGGCGCCTGGTCCGAATTCGCGCTGCGCTGGCTGCATGTCATCACCGCCATCGCCTGGATCGGCTCCAGCTTCTACTTCATTGCGCTGGACCTGGGCCTGCGCAAGTCTCCGGACCTGCCAAAGGGCGCCTATGGCGAGGAATGGCAGGTCCATGGCGGCGGCTTCTATCATATCCAGAAATATCTGGTGGCGCCCGACCGGCTGCCCGAGCATCTGATCTGGCACAAATGGCAAAGCTATTCGACCTGGTTGTCGGGCTTCGCCCTGATGGCGGTGGTCTATTACCTGGGCGCCGAATTCTACCTGATCGACCCCTCCCGCGCCGATCTTGCGGTCTGGCAGGCGGTGGCGCTGTCGATGGCCTCGCTGGCGGTGGGCTGGGTGATCTACGACCGGCTGTGCAAGTCCCGTTTCGGCGAGGATAACACCCGTCTGATGATCCTGCTCTTCGTGCTGCTGGTGCTCATGGCCTGGGGCTATACGCAGGTGTTCACGGGGCGCGCGGCGCTGCTGCATCTGGGCGCCTTTACCGCCACGATCATGAGCGCCAATGTCTTTTTCATCATCATCCCCAACCAGAAGATCGTCGTCGCCGACCTGCGCGCCGGCCGCACCCCGGACCCGAAATACGGGGTGATCGCCAAGCAGCGCTCCACGCACAACAACTACCTGACCCTGCCGGTGATCTTCCTGATGCTCTCGCATCACTACCCGCTGGCCTTCGCGTCCGATTACAACTGGCTGATCGCGGGGCTGGTGTTCCTGATGGGGGTGACCATCCGCCATTTCTTCAACACCATGCACGCCGGCGGCGGCTATGTCTGGTGGACATGGGCGGCCACGGTGCTGCTGTTTCTGGGCGCGGTCTGGCTGTCGGTGCTGGGCGATCCGGCGCGCGAGGCGCGCGACGACCTTGCCGCCCTGTCCCCCGATCAGGCCCGTTTCGCCGATGATCCCGCATTCGAGGATGTCTACTGGGCCGTCGTTGGCCATTGCTCCATGTGCCACGCCGATGACCCCGTCTGGCCCGGGCTGCACTGGGCCCCGAAGGGTATCGTGCTGGAGACCGAGGCCCAGATCGCCCGCGCCGCCCGCACCATCTATCTGCAATCCGGCCGCAGCCACGCCATGCCCCCCCCGGCCACGGTGATGATGGACACCGAAAACCGGCAACTCATTTCTGAATGGTACCGCCGCGCGCGCGCCTCCTGATCATTTTCTTGCTTCAAATACTCCGGGGGAGTCGCCCGCAAGGGCGACGGGGGCAGCGCCCCCGGCCACGCATGAACCAGAAAGCCCCGCCGGTCTTCCGGCGGGGCTTTTCCGTTCTCTCAAAGCTCGGCGGCGCAGGGTCAGCCCAGAGCGGCCTGCTTCACCTCATCGTCGATATAGGGCACGTATTGCGCGAAATTCTCGGCGAACATGCCCACCAGCTTGCGCGCCTGCGCGTCATAGGCATTGCCGTCGGCCCAGGTCTGACGCGGGTCCAGCAGCGCATCGTCAACGCCCGGCACCGAAACCGGCACCTCAAAGCCGAAATTCGGATCCTTGCGGAACTCCACATTGCTCAGCCACCCGTTCAAGGCCGCCGACAGGAGCGCGCGCGTGGCCTTGATCGGCATGCGCTGGCCCGTGCCATAGGCGCCGCCGGTCCAGCCGGTGTTCACCAGCCAGCAGTCCGAACCATGCTGCGCGATCTTGGCCTGCAGCAGCTTGCCGTAAACCTCGGGGCGGCGGGCCATGAAGGGGGCGCCGAAACAGGTGCTGAAGGTGGGCTGCGGCTCCAGGATGCCGCGCTCGGTCCCGGCGGCCTTGGCGGTGAAGCCCGACAGGAAGTGATACATGGCCTGCGCCGGATTCAGCCGCGCGATCGGGGGCAGCACGCCAAAGGCATCGCAGGTCAGCATGACGATGTTCTTCGGCACGCCCGCGACCGAGGTGGTCGATGCATTCGGGATCGCCTCCAGCGGATAGGCCACGCGGGCGTTGACCGTCAGGCTGCCATCGTCGAAATCCATCTCCAGCGTGTCCGGATCGAAAACCACGTTCTCCAGCACGCTGCCGAAGCGGGTGGTTGTGGCGTAGATCTCGGGCTCGGCCTCGCGGCTCAGATTGATGGTCTTGGCGTAGCAGCCGCCTTCGAAGTTGAAGATGCCATCATCCGACCAGCCATGCTCGTCATCGCCGATCAGCGTGCGCTCAGGGTCGGCCGAAAGCGTGGTCTTGCCGGTCCCCGACAGCCCGAAGAAGATCGCCGCCTCGGACGGGTCGCCCGTGGCATGGTTGGCCGAGCAATGCATCGGCATCACGCCCTTGGCGGGCAGCAGGTAGTTCAGGATCGAGAACACGGATTTCTTGTTCTCGCCGCCGTATTCGCTGGCGCCGATCAGCACCAGCTTGCGCTCGAAATTGATGGCGATGACGGTTTCCGAACGGCAGCCGTGGCGGGCGGGGTCGGCCTTGAACGTGGGGCAGTTGATGATGGTGAATTCCGGGTCGAACGTGGCCAGTTCAGAGGCCTCGGGGCGGCGCAGCATGTGGCGGATGAACAGCCCGTGCCAGGCCAGTTCCGTCACCAGCCGCACATCCAGCCGATAGGCCGGATCGGCACCGGCATAGAGGTCCTGCACGAAATACTCGCGCCCCTGCATATGGGCCAGCATGTCCTGATACAGGCGCTCGAAGGCCTCGGGGTCCATGGGGGGGTTGTTTTCCCACCAGATGCTGTCTTCGACATCGGGGGTGCGCACGACGAACTTGTCCTTGGGCGAGCGGCCGGTATGCACGCCGGTGGTCACCATGATGGTGCCGCCATGACCCAGCGTCCCTTCGCCGCGCCGCACCGAGGCCTGCACCAGCGCGGGCTCCAGAAGGTTGTAATGGGCGGCGGCCAGGCCCGTGATGCCCTGGTCCTCAAGTCGTTTGCGTGGGTTCACCCGCTCCATGCTCATCTTTGTCTGCTCCTTGTCGCCGCGCACCATGCGGGCTGTTGCCGATCAGGATGAACGGCCCCTCCCACGGCGCCGCCCGGTCCGGTGTTCATGCAATCCCGGTGGCGTCCTCTTACCATGCTGCGCGAACAAGGGAACAGGGTGGTATGCCACAGTTAGCGCAACCATCCGGTTGTTAGCGCAATTTCAATCTTTGATCGGTTTCATGCCTGTTGCCGATTGGCATGGCGCGGCGGTGAAACAGGCTCGGATCTGGGGCAGCATGCAGTATTTTGTTGATTCTGGGGGCGGATTTCGTCAGAATCTGGCAAAATAATGGCGTAACGCCAATGACCGAGCAGTAATTTAAGGACAGGCCAATGTCAAAAATCGCCCTTGTGGACGACGACAGGAACATCCTGACGTCGGTTTCGATCTGCCTTGAAGCCGAAGGGTTCGAGGTTGAGACCTATAATGACGGGCAATCCGCGCTCGATGCCTTCAACCGCAAGATGCCGGATATGGCGGTGCTGGACATGAAGATGCCGCGCATGGACGGGATGGAGCTGTTGCAGCGTCTGCGCCAGAAGACGCAGATGCCGGTGATCTTCCTGACCTCCAAGGATGATGAAATCGACGAGGTTCTGGGGCTGCGCATGGGCGCCGATGACTATGTGAAGAAGCCCTTTTCCCAGCGGCTTCTGGTCGAACGCATCCGCGCCCTGCTGCGTCGGCAGGACGTGTTGCGCAACGGTGAGGAAACCGTGACCGAGGAAACCAAGGTCATGGTGCGCGGCAGCCTGGAGATGGACCCGCTGCGCCATTCCGTGACCTGGAAGGGCAAGGACGTCACGCTGACCGTGACCGAATTCCTGCTGCTGCAGGCTCTGGCCCAGCGCCCCGGTTTCGTGAAAAGCCGCGACCAGTTGATGGACGTGGCCTATGATGACCAGGTCTATGTCGATGACCGCACCATTGACAGTCATATCAAGCGGTTGCGCAAGAAGATGCGCGCCGTGGACGAGGAATTCTCCTCGATCGAAACCCTCTATGGCATCGGCTACAAGTATAACGAAGCCTGACGCTTGGGGACCGGCAGAACGCAGGCAAGGGGTTGGGCAGGCAGATGAGTGTCGCACGAACAGATGTGGTTCTGGGCGAGGACTGGGTCCGCCCGGATGACGCCGTCGAATCCGAGGTGCAACAGCGCCGCGCCCGCCGGGGCGTGTTCAGCATCTACCGCTCGCCGCTGGCGCGCAAGATCGTGCTGTTCAACCTGGTGGCGCTGATCCTGCTGGTGGCGGGGATCCTGTTCACCAACCCGTTCCGTGACAATCTGCTGTTGCAGCATGAACGCACCCTGATCACCAAGGCCGAAATGGTGGCCGATGTGATCTCCGGGGCGGGCGGGATGGACGCTGCCGGCCCCGCGCTGGTCAGCGCCCTGACCCTGGACCCCGAGACCGAGCTGATCCTGTTCACCCCGGAGGCCGAGGTAGCCGAGCGCAAGAGCGGCGCGCGGCGCTTTTCCTCGCCCCCGCCGGAAGACGGCTATGCCGAACGCTCCACCGTCATCAGCAATTTCCTGTCCTCGGTCTGGTCAGGGCTGACGCTGGTCACCGGCTCGCATCTGTTGAACGAGGATGCCCCCGACCTGGAAACCGCGCGGGCTGAGGTGCTGCAGCGCGCCGCGGCGGGCATGTCGGACAGCCATGTGCTGCGCAACGCTTCGGGCGGTGGCATGTGGATCATCGTCGCCGCCCCGGTGCTGCAGGACGGGGCGCTGGCGGGCACGGTGATGCTGCAGACCGATGCCTCGGCCATTGACCAGTCCATGCGCCATGAACGCGAACAGGTGCTGCAGATGTTCCTGATCGCGCTGCTGGTGTCGATCGGGCTGAGTTTCGCGTTGGCCTCGACCATCGCCAACCCGCTGGCCGATCTGGCCATGGCCGCCGAACTGGGCCGCAACCGCGATGCGCGCAAGGTCAACCCCGGCCGCGTGCGGATCCCGGATCTGACGGGCCGCCCGGATGAGATCGGGCGCCTGTCCAAGGCCATGCGGGGCATGGTCTCGGCGCTTTATGACCGGATCGAGGTCAACGAACAATTCGCCGCCGATGTCTCGCATGAGATCAAGAACCCGCTGGCCTCGCTGCGGTCCGCCGTTGGCACCCTGCGCATGGCCAAGCGCGAAGATCAGGTTCAGCGCCTGCTGGATGTGGTCGAACATGATGTGCGCCGGATCGACCGGCTGATCTCGGACACCTCCAACGCCTCGCGGCTGGACAGCGAGTTGGTGAAGGAAGAGGAAGAGGAGTTCGACCTCTGCCGGACCCTGGGCAATCTGAGCGAGCATCTCTCGCGCGAGGCGGCGTCCAAGGGGGTGGAATTCATCAGGGCGCTGCCGGAGGAGCCGATCATCATCACCGGGCTGGAGGCGCGGCTGGCGCAGGTGTTCGTCAACCTGATCACCAACGCCATCTCCTTTTGCGAGCCGGGCGACGCGGTGCGCATCTGGGCGCGCAAGCGTGATGACCGCGTGCTGGTGGTGGTCGAGGATACCGGCCCCGGCATCCCCGAACAGGCCCTGACCCGCATCTTCAAGCGATTCTATTCCGAACGCCCCGAAAAGCAGTTCGGCAACCATTCCGGCCTGGGCCTGGCGATTTCCAAGCAGATCGTCGAGGCGCATAACGGCGTCATCTGGGCCGAAAACATCCGTGCCCCGGGCGAAAGCCTCGAAACCCCGCCGCTGGGTGCGCGATTCGTCGTCGGGCTTCCGATGTGAACGATGCTGCCGCAGCGCCTGCGCAGACCGAACACGCCAGCGCGGTGGCGCTGGAGATCGGCGGGGCGTGGCGGGGGGCACTGATCCTGGGCCCGGCGGGAAGCGGCAAATCCGCGCTGGCGTTGGAGCTGATGGCCATTGGGGCGCGGCTGGTGGCCGATGACCGGGTGCGGCTGGCCCGGCAGGGGCGCGCGGTGCTGGCCATGGCGCCACCGTCGATTGCCGGACTGATCGAGGCGCGCGGCATTGGCCTGTTGCAGGCAGAGCCCGTGGCCCACGCGCCGGTGGAACTGGTGGTTGATCTGGGGCAGATTGAAGCGCATAGATTGCCGCCTGCACGGCGAATTGATCTGCTGGGCGTGTCGATTCCGCTTGTGCACAAGGTCGAAAACGCTTGCTTTGCCGCCGCAATGCTTCAGCTATTGAAAGGCGCGATACGATATCCGGAAACCCCGATACCTGTGAGATGAGAGACAACGACACGGAAATGATCGTCTTTGTGACCGGCCCGGCAGGGGCCGGGCGGGGAACGGCGCTCAACGCGCTGGAGGATGCAGGGTTCGAGGTGATCGACAACCTGCCCCTGGCGCTGGTGCCGCAGGTTGCCGAAGGGCGCGCGCCGGGCCGCCCGCTGGCGCTGGGGATCGACCCGCGCAGCCGCGACTTCGCCCCCGACAACTTCTTGCAGGTGCTGGAGGATCTGCGCGCGCGCGACCGCAACCGCGTTGACCTGGTGTTTCTGGATTGCGCGGTGCAGACGCTGCTGCGGCGGTTTTCGGAAACCCGGCGGCGCCACCCGCTGAGCGCGGGCGCAGCGCCATCGGACGGGATTGCGCTGGAGATCCTGTTGCTGGAACCCATGCGGCTGCGCGCGGATTACCTGATCGACACTTCGGAGATGAGCCCCCATGACCTGCGCGCCGAGATGACGCGCTGGTTCGGATCGGACGCTTCGGCGCAGTTGACCGTCAGCCTGCAGTCGTTTTCCTACAAGCGCGGTCTGCCGCATGAGGCGGATCTGGTCTTTGACTGCCGGTTCCTGCGCAATCCGCACTGGGAACCCGCGCTGCGCCCGCGCGACGGGCGTGACCCCGAAGTGGCCGCCCATGTGGCCGGGGACGCGCGCTTCGCGCCCTTTCTGGAGCGGGTGATGGCCATGCTGGACCTGGTGCTTCCCGCCAACGCCGAGGAAGGCAAGACCACGGTGAATATCGCCATTGGCTGTACCGGAGGGCGCCATCGGTCGGTGATGTTGGTGGAAAAACTGGCCCCGGCTCTTGTGGATCAGGGGTGGCAGGTGTCTAAACGGCATCGGGAATTGACAAGGATTGCGGCTCAGCCGTCGGTGTAGGATGAACGGACAACCGGGGGTCATCGGAATTGTGCTGGTCGCCCATGGTGGCCTGGCGCGCGAATATCTCGCCGCCGTGGAACATGTGCTGGGCAAGCAACCGGGGATGCGCGCCATCTCCATCGAATATGACCATGACCGCGCTGTGAAACAGGCCGAAATCACCGCCGCCGCCGATGCGGTGGATACGGGCCATGGTGTGGTGGTGGTGACCGACATGTTCGGCGGCTCGCCCTCCAACCTGTCGCTGCCCGCCTGTTCCGCGCCCAATCGCCGGATCCTCTACGGGGCGAACCTGCCGATGCTGATCAAGTTGACGAAAAGCCGCCACCTGCCGGTGGCCGAGGCAGCCTCGCGCGCGCTGGATGCGGGGCGGCGGTATATCAATACCATTGAGTATGGCGGCAGCGGGCTCTGAGGCACCGCGCCGGCCAAGGGGGGCAGGATGATTGAGAAGACCTTGCAGATATTGAATGAAAAGGGATTGCATGCGCGGGCCTCGGCCAAGCTGGTCGAGGTGGTGGAGCGCTTCGACGCCGAAGCCGAGGTCGAAAAGGACGGGATGAGCGTTTCGGGCGATTCGATCATGGGGTTGCTGATGCTGGCAGCCTCACGCGGGACCGAGATCACCGTGCGCACCACCGGCCCGGACGCCCAGCCCCTGGCCGAAGCGCTGGAGGAGCTGGTGGCCACCCGCTTTGGCGAGGACATGTAGCGCTGAGGAAGCGCCGCCCCCGGATCAGCGGGTCGGCACCGGCGTTTCGCCGCGATAGTCGTAGAAACCGCGCTCGGTCTTGCGGCCCAGCCAGCCGGCTTCGACATATTTCACCAGAAGCGGGCAGGGGCGGTATTTGGTATCCGCCAGCCCGTCATGCAGCACGTTCATGATGGCCAGGCAGGTGTCCAGGCCGATGAAATCGGCCAGCTCCAGCGGACCCATGGGATGGTTGGCCCCCAGTTTCAGTGACCGGTCGATGGATTCCACCGACCCCACGCCCTCATAGAGCGTATAGACGGCCTCGTTGATCATCGGCATCAGGATGCGGTTGACAATGAAGGCGGGGAAATCCTCGGCGCTGGCCGAGGTCTTGCCCAGGCGGTCCACAACCTTGCGCAGGGTCTGATAGGTTTCGTCATCGGTGGCGATGCCGCGGATCAGTTCCACCAGCTGCATCACCGGAACCGGGTTCATGAAGTGGAAGCCCATGAAGCGTTCCGGCCGGTCGGTGCGGCTGGCCAGCCGGGTGATGGAGATGGACGAGGTGTTCGAGGTCAGGATCGTATGCGGCTGCAGATGCGGCAGCAGGTCCTCGAAGATCGCCTGTTTCACGGTTTCGCGTTCGGTCGCGGCCTCGATGATCAGGTCGCATTTGCCCAGGTCGGTCAGGGTGGTGGTGGTGCTGATGCGCGCCATGGCGGCATCCTTGTCGGATTGCGAGATCTTCTCGCGGCTGACCTGGCGTTGCAGGTTGCGGTCGATCAGCGCGACGGCGCCGGACAGCGCTTCGCTTGAAATGTCATTCAGCAGCACCTCATATCCTGACAGGGCAAAGACATGTGCGATGCCATTGCCCATCTGACCTGCGCCAACCACGCCGACCGAGGTGATGTCCATGTGATATTCTCCTGCTGGCTTTGGCGCAGACCATAGGCGCGCGGGGCATCCGGGTGCAAGGGGCAAGCCTGCAATGCAAAACGGCGCCCGCGGGCGCCGTCAGACCCAGCGCCTTCGGGCGCAAGGCGTTACTTGGATGTCGAGGCTTCGCCCTTGGCCTTTTCCGGCACGCGGCGCTGGTCGGTGGCGGCCTTGACCGCCGCCGAAGGCTGGGCGGCCGGGGCAGGCTGTGCCGGCTTCGGCGCGGGGGCGGCGGCATCGGCGCTGCGGTTGCGGTTGGTTGCCAGCGGGTCGTCATTGCGCTGAACCGAGCCTTCGAAATGCGCGCCCGATTCGATGGCGATGGTCTTGTGGATGATATCCCCTTCGACCCGGGCCGAGGAGGTGAGCCGCACCTTCAGCCCGCGCACCCGGCCGATGACCCGGCCATTGATGACGATGTCATCGGCCACGATTTCACCGCGGATGGTGGCTGTTTCGCCGACGGTCAGCAGATGCGCGCGAATGTCGCCGTCAACCTCGCCCTCGACCACGACATCGCCGGTGGTGTTGAGGTTGCCGGTGATGGTCAGATCCGAAGACAGGGTAGAGGCTGCGGGCTTGGCGCGGGTGGATTGGGCGCTGTCGGCGCCGCTGTCGCCACGGGACAGGAAGCCGGGCACCGAATCGCTCGTGGTGCGGGCGGGCGCCTCCTCGGCTGCGTTCGCCTTGGGCCCGGGTTCATTGATGCGGCTTTTAGAAAACATGCTGTCCTGCCCTTATGTAGGTGATCGGATTGACCGGAGTGCCGCCGACCCGCACCTCATAGTGCAGATGTACGCCGGTGGACTGGCCAGTGGTGCCCATACCACCTATTCGATCCCCGCGCGAGACCCTTTGGCCCGCCCGCACGTTGACGCTGTTCAAATGGGCGTAATAGGTCTCGATGCCGAAATCATGCCTGATGATCACCAGATTGCCGTATCCGCCTTGGCGTCCGGCTTGCGTGACCACGCCATCGGCAGTGGCGTGGATCGGCGTGCCGCGCGGTCCGGCCCAGTCCAGGCCGTTATGCATCCGGTTGCGCCCGGTCAGCGGATGGCGGCGCGGGCCAAACCCCGAGGTCTGGCGCACATTCCCCGATACCACCGGTCTGGACACCGGCAGCCGCCCGACACCGATGCGATAGCGGTTGAGCTTGTCCAGCCCGGCCAGAACGGAATTGGCGCGCGCCTCATCGCTGTCCGGATCCAGCGAGCCGCTGGTCGAAACCGAGATCGGCCGCAGCGCCGGGGCGTCGGCGGATGCGCCGCTGCGCACCGCGCTCAGGATCTGCTGGGTGGATACGCCTGCATTGCGGAACACGCGCTCCAGCGGCACCATCGACAGCTCCACCGCTTCTTCCAGTTGCTCGAAGATGCGGTTGTTGCGCTCTGCCATCAGCCGGGTTTCCATGGCCATGTGTTCGGCCTGCTGGCGGTACTGATCGGCCATGTGGTCCGAGGCATCGCGCTCCAGCGCCGTGTTTTCCAGCGCCGTCAGCAGAAAGCCGACCATGTCATCGGCATCGCGGGCCAGATCCAGCGCCGTGCGGCTGCCACCGTTTTCTTCGGCCTGCACCTGGGTCAGGGCGGCAAGCTGTTCGCGGGCCTCGTCACGGTCGCGCAGGGCGCGGCGCAGGGTGCGCTGGACGGTTTCGATCCCGGCCTCCAGCTCCATCCGCCGCTCTTCCGAGGCAAGCAGGCTGGACTGCATTTCCGAAACGCGCTGCATCGCCTGGCTGAAGCGGTCATGGGCGGCGTCGGCTTCGGCGGCGCGGGCGTCGCGCTGCTGGGCCATGGCGTCCAGCCGGGCTTCGTAATTGGCCTGCTCACGGGCCACCTGATCGCGCAGATTGCCGGAGCCGATGCTGCTCATCAGCAGGATGGCGGTGGCGATCATCGACCAGGCGACAAAGGCCACCGTGCCGCCGATCATCGTGGCCTGGGTCAGGGGGCGAAGCCGGACAAATCGGGTCTTGTCATCCGCGCGAAGGAAAAGCCGCTTCTCGGGCAAGATGGGTTCCAGCCGTCCATTCAGCCGGTCGCTCAACGTCTGCAATATCCTGTCCCCGTGCGTTCGGTGCCGTTTTTTGTGCGTCTCGAAGCGGGTCGCCTGCTCGGGGCGTAGTCTGTCCCGCCTTGTGCCCCGGTGTTAGGAAGATGTTAAAGCGGGCGCAAGATTTTTGGCGCCTGTTGCCGTGGTGCATCGGGGTTGTTGCGGGCGGTTGGGCGAAATCTTGCCGATTTTTCGCCTGCTTTACCCCACGGAAGATGGAACCATGGGCCGTTTGGATAATTCCTTCGGGTCATTGCGATGCGCAGAGCTGTGGCGCCTGGGGCACAACCGGGCTGCCATTGACCCAGACGGCGGCGATGGCGCGGTCATCGCCCATCATGATGGTGGGGAAGAGTGCTTCCCACAGATCATTGGCCTGCGCGGCGCGCTGCGCAATCGCGGGGGTGGAGGCCAGGTCGATCACCACCAGGTCGGCCTCCCGCCCCGGGGCAAGGGTGCCGATCCGGTCACCCAACCCCAGTGCCCCGGCCGATCCGGCGGTGGCCAGCCACCAGAGTGCTGCCGGATGGACGGCGGTGCCACGCAGCTGGGCGATCTCATAGGCTGCGGCCATGGTGCGCAGCATGGAAAAGCTGGACCCGCCGCCGGTATCGGTGGCCAGCCCCACGCGCTGCCCTTCGCCCTTCAGCCCGGCCAGATCAAACAGCCCCGAGCCGATGAAGCTGTTCGAGGTCGGACAATGCACCAGCGCGGCGCCGACCTCCCGCAGGCGGGCGCGTTCGCGGTCGGTCAGGTGGATGGCATGGCCGAACAGCGCGCCCGGGCCCAGCAGGCCGTGGGCTTCATAGACATCCAGATAATCGCGCGCGGCGGGGAAGAGGTCCCGCACCCAGGCGATTTCCTCGGTCTGTTCGGACAGATGCGTCTGCATCAGCATCCCCGGATGCTCGGCCCATAGCGCGCCCAGGACCTCCAGCTGCGCGGGGGTCGAGGTCGGCGCAAAGCGCGGCGTGATGACATAGGACAGCCGGTCCACCCCGTGCCAGCGGTCGATCAGCGCCTTGCTGTCATCATGAGCAGATTGCGCGCTGTCGCGCAACCCGTCGGGGGCATTGCGGTCCATGCAGGTCTTGCCGGTCAGCGCGCGCAAGCCGCGGGATTGCGCCTCGGCAAAGAAGGCATCGACGCTGGCGGGGTGGATGGTGGCAAAGCTGCAGGCGGTGGTGGTGCCATGGGCCAGCGTCAGGTCGAAATGGCGCGCGGCGATGGTGCGGGCATAGGCGGGGTCGGCCAGGCGCGTTTCCTCGGGGAAGGTATAGGTGTTCAGCCAGTCGATCAGCCGCTTCCCCCAGGACGCGATGATCGCCGTTTGCGGGTAATGGACATGGGCATCCACGAAACCGGCGCTGATCAGGTGCTGGCCATAGTCATGGACGCGCGCCTGCGGATGGGCGGCGCGCAGCTCGGCGGCGGGGCCGGAGGCGCGAATCAACCCGCCGTCGATCAGCACGGCGCCGTGGCGCTCATGCCGCGCTGCAGCAGGGCCTTCGGCAAAAGGGTCGGCGGCAAAGGTCAGGGTCTGGCCAAGAAGCAGGTCGGGCATGGGCAACACCGGGGGGCTGGGGCAGGGCGCTCCATTGCATAGCCTGCGCCGCGTGGTAGAGAAAGGGCGCGTGCGAAAATGCCCTGTGGCAGCGCAAACAGGGCGGCGCGATGTTGCAATGCAGCATGGTTTGGCATACCACCGTATCCCATATTTGTATGCCGTCGCATGCCTCCGGCATCTGCCGTTTGCCATGCCCCAGAAGTGGATCCCGCCATGACCGAGTATGTCCGCAAGCATCAGCTTTCCGTTGACCCTGAGGTGGCGCACTTCATCGACACCCGCGCATTGCCCGGCAGCGGTGTCGCGCCCGAGGCGTTCTGGCAGGCCTTCAGCAATCTGGTGAATGATCTGGGCCCCCGCCAGCGGGCGCTGCTGGAGCGGCGCGCCGAACTGCAGCAGGCCATTGACGCCTGGCATGTGGCAACCGCCGGGCAAGGCCATGACGCCACCGCCTACCACGCCTTCCTGGGGGAAATCGGCTATATCGTGCCCGAAGGCCTTGCCTTCGAGATCGATACCGAAAACACCGACCCGGAGATCGCCCATGTGCCCGGCCCGCAGCTGGTGGTGCCGGTGATGAACGCGCGCTACGCGCTCAACGCCGCGAATGCGCGCTGGGGATCGCTCTATGATGCGCTTTACGGCACCGATGCGCTGGGAGATACGCCCCGCGCCGGCGGCTTCGATGAGGCCCGCGGCGCGCGGGTGGTGGCTGCCGCCAAGGCGATGCTGGATGAGATTGCGCCGCTGGCCCGCGGCGGCCATGCCGATGTACAGGGCTACCGGGTCGAAGCGGGCGCGCTGGTCCCGGCGCTGCGGGACCCGGCGCAATTCGTGGGTTACCGCGGCGATGCTGGAAATCCTGCGGCGATTGTGCTTAAAAACAACGGCTTGCATGCGATTGTTGAGATTGACTCTGAGCATCGCATCGGCCGCACCGACCCTGCGCATGTGGCCGATATCCGGCTGGAATCGGCCATGACCGTGATCATGGATTGCGAGGATTCGGTCGCCGCCGTGGATGGTGAGGACAAGGTGCTGGCCTGGGGCAACTGGCTGGGGCTGATGCAGGGTGACCTTTCGGAGACCGTGCAGAAGGGCGGCGAGAGCTTCACCCGCCGCCTGAACCCGGATCTGGAGGTCACCGCCCCCGATGGCGGCGCGCTGGTGCTAAAGGGCCGCGCGCTCATGCTGGTGCGCAATGTGGGCCTGCTGATGACCAACCCCGCCGTTCTGGACCGTGACGGGAACGAGGCTTATGAGGGGCTTCTGGACGCCATGGTGACCACGCTTTGCGCGCTCCATGACCTGAAGAAGCCTGAAGGGATGCGCAATTCGGTCACCGGCAGCATCTATGCGGTGCAGCCGAAACTGCATGGCCCCGAGGAAGTGGCTTTTGTGGATGCGATGTTCACCCGGATCGAAGCCGCGCTGGGGCTGGCGCCCAACACGGTGAAACTGGGCATCATGGATGAGGAGCGGCGCACCTCGGTCAATCTGGCCGAATGCATCCGCGCCGCGCGTCACCGGGTGGCCTTCATCAACACCGGCTTCCTGGACCGCACGGGCGACGAGATCCACACCGCCATGGAAGCCGGGCCGATGATCCCCAAGGGCGAGATGCGCAACGCGGTCTGGTTGCAGGCCTATGAGGACCGCAACGTGGATATCGGCCTGGCCTGCGGGCTGCGCGGGCGCGCGCAGATCGGCAAGGGGATGTGGGCCATGCCCGACCGCATGGCCGAGATGCTGGAGGTCAAGGTGAACCACCCGCTGGCCGGAGCCAGTACCGCCTGGG
This sequence comes from Rhabdonatronobacter sediminivivens, assembly GCF_013415485.1. GTDB lineage: Bacteria > Pseudomonadota > Alphaproteobacteria > Rhodobacterales > Rhodobacteraceae > Rhabdonatronobacter > Rhabdonatronobacter sediminivivens. Next base: position 23,195 of record NZ_JACBXS010000028.1, read on the forward strand.
TGCCCAGCCCCACCGCCGCCACGCTGCACGCAATCCATTACCACCGGGTTGATGTGCCCGCCCGCCAGGCCGAGATCGCCGCCACGGTGGCATCGGGTGGCCCGCGCGCCGGTCTGGACGCGCTGCTGACCCTGCCGCTGGCCGCGGGGCGGAATTTCTCGGATGAGGAGATCACGCGCGAGGTGGAGAACAACGCCCAGGGTATTCTGGGATATGTGGTGCGCTGGGTCGATCAGGGTGTGGGCTGTTCCAAGGTGCCCAATATCGACGATGTGGGCCTGATGGAGGATCGCGCCACCTGCCGGATCAGCGCGCAGGGGCTGGCCAACTGGCTGCATCACGGGGTTGTCGGTGAAGATCAGGTCATGGCCGCGATGAAGAAAATGGCCGAAGTTGTGGACCGCCAGAACGCGGGCGATCCCGCATATGAACCGATGGCGCCGGGGTTTGATGGTGAGGCATTCCGGGCAGCCTGTGATCTGGTGTTTCAGGGCCGCGCGCAGCCTTCGGGCTATACCGAGCCGGTGCTCCATGCCCGGCGGCTGGAGCGCAAGGCTCGCGGCTGGGCCGCGCCGCAGGCGCGCCGGGCCTGAGGGTCGCGCGGCTGCATGCCGGGGGTGGGGGGCGCTGCCCCCCGTCCAGCCAGGGCTGGACTCCCCCCGGAGTATTTTTTGCAAGAAAATGGGGGCCGGGGATGGCTTTGACACTGGAACAGGCGCGCGCGATCATTGCCGGGGCGCGGGACAAGGGGCGCGCGATGGGGCTGAAGCCGCTGTCGGTGGTGGTTCTGGATGCGGGCGGCCATGTGCTGGCCTTCGAGCGCGAGGATGATGCCGCGCCGGGGCGGTTCGGTATTGCGCAGGGCAAGGCCTATGGCGCGGTGATGCTGGGCATGGCCGGGCGTGCCCAGATGGCAAGGGCCGAGGCGCAGGCCTATTTCATGGCTGCCGTGAACGGTGTCTATGGGGGCAAGGTGGTGCCGGTGCCCGGGGGGGTCTTGTTGCGCGACGGGGGCGGTGCGGTGATCGGGGCCATTGGTGTGACCGGCGATACCTCGGACAATGATGCCGAGGCGGCGCTGGCGGGGGCGGCGGCGGCGGGGATTTCCGCCGAGGCCTGAGCGTCACCCCCGATGCGGGCGGCCCGGGTCAGCTGTGGTTGCGGGTGAGCACCGAGGTCTGGAACCGCTGGATCCGGCCCTTCGGGGTGATGTGATCATGGTGCTGGCTGCTCAGCAGGCGCAGTTTGCCGGGCAGGTGCCTTTCAATCATCGCAGACAGGGTTTCGGGGTTGTAGCGTGCCACCGGCAGGCCCGAGCAGCGTTCGGGGCCATCTTCGGCGAAGGTGGACAGCACAACGTCGCCATGCGCGGCAAGGGCGGTGTCCAGCCGGTTCAGATAGGCGGCGCGGTCAGCGTCATCGGTCAGGAAATGGAACACCGCCCGGTCATGCCAGAGCGCGTGGCGGCGCTTCGGGCGCCAACGGGTGACATCGGCGGCGATCCATGCAACGGCATCGGCGCGCGCGCCCAGCCGCGCGCGCGATCTGGCCAGGGCCTTCGCGCTGAGGTCCAGCACCGTGACCGGCCCGAACCCGCGATCCAGCAGGGCATCGACAAGCCGCGATGTCCCGCCGCCCACATCGATGACGGGGTCGCCGGGGGTGATACGGGCGGTGATGAGATCCAGCGAAGGGCGCGGGACATCCTGATGCCAGGTCAGGGCCTGCTCATCGCGGGCGGCATAAACGCTGTCCCAATGGTGCGTGTGCGGATCGGGGGCAAGGGTGGGGCTGGACATGGGGGCCTTTCATTTCGCGCCTGCCGGAGATATGTGCATTCGGCGCTGATGCCGCAAGGGCGGGGCGCTGGCCTCTCGACCCCGGGCGGAGGGGCGCCTATGTTCCCTGAACAGCAGGCAGGAGAGTCGGCATGCACCGCCCCGTCGTCGGGATCATCGGCAACAGTTATCTGATCAACGACCAGTACCCGGCCCATGCCGGGGGCACCATGAATTCCGAGGCGGTGGCCGAGGTTTCAGGGTGCTTGCCGATGCTGATCCCTTCGGACCCGCGGCTGGTCGGTGTGGCCGAGTTGCTGGAAGTGTGTGACGGCTTCCTGCTGACCGGGGGGCGGCCCAATGTCCACCCCGAGGAATATGGCGAACCGGAGACCCCGGCCCATGGGGCCTTCGACCGCGGCCGCGATGCGGTGGCGCTGCCGCTGGTGCGGGCCTGTGTGGAGCGGGGGCAGCCGTTCATGGGCGTGTGCCGGGGGTTTCAGGAGGTCAATGTGGCCATGGGGGGCACGCTTCACCCGGAAATCCGCGAGCTGCCCGGGCGCATGAACCACCGGATGCCGCCCGATGGGTCACTGGAGGAGAAATTTGCCCTGCGCCACAAGGTGCGGTTTTCCGAAGGCGGGCCGTTTCATCGGTTGCTGGGGGCCGCGGAGGTGATGACGAATACGTTGCACGGGCAGGGGGTGAAGACGCCGGGCGCGCGGATCGTCATTGATGGCTGGGCCCCTGATGACACGCCCGAGGCGCTCTATGTGCGCGATGCACCGGGGTTCACGCTGTCGGTGCAGTGGCACCCGGAGTGGAACGCGGCGCATGATCCGGTGTCACGCCCGTTGTTCGCGGCCTTTGGCGCGGCAGTGAAGGAGTTTGCGCGGGCGCGGCGCGGGGGTGCGCGGGCCTTGAGCGCGTGAGGGGCTCTCGGCCTCCGTTGCGCATTGGGGGTGGGCTGGTCGCGTAGCCCCCAGTGCGTCTGATTGGGCGGTGCGTGGGGTGGTCAGCCTTCGGCGCGCAGAATCCGGGCCGGACGCGCGGAAATGGGGCGGGCGGCGAAGGCCAGACCGGCGATGAGGGTTGCGGCGACACCGCCGAGGATGATGATGGTGGCCGAGATGGGTTCGAACCGGTAGGCGGTATTCATCACGAAATGCATGATCGCCCAGGCACCGGCTGCGCCCGCGCCGATGGCGACGAGCGCGGCGGCCATGCCCATCAGCCCGGCGCGCAGGGCGAAGCTGGTCAGGATGGTGCGCCGGGTGGCGCCGAGGGTTTTGAGGATCGCAGCCTCGTGGATGCGGGCGCCGACGCCGGCCGCCGCCGCCCCGATCAGCACCACGAAACCCGTCAGCAGCGTGGCCAGCGCCGCGTAGGAGGTGGCGGTGGCGATCTGGCCCAGAGCCTCGGACACGCGGTCGGCGGCTTCGCGCACGCGGATGGCGGTGATGTTGGGATAGGCGTTGGAGAGTTCACGCAGGATCGCGCCTTCGGCCCCTTCGGCGGCGTAGACGGTGGCGATATGGGTGTGGGGCGCGCTGCGCATGGGTTCGGGGGTCATGGTCATCACGAAGCCCATGCCGCCGGTGGAGAAATCGACCTCGCGGAAATTGGCGATTTCGGCGGTGATGTCGCGGCCCAGGATGTTGACGGTGACGGTATCGCCGATGCGCAGGCCCAGTTCGGCCCCTTCGGAGGCGCCGAAGCTGACAAGGGGCGGGCCGATGTAATCCGCCTCCCACCAGGTGCCGTCGGTGAGGGTGACGCCCGCGTCCTGGGTGGCGGCGTAGGTGATGCCGCGGTCGCCGCGCAGCACCCAATGGTCGGAGCGGGGGTGTTCGCGCGCCGGGATGTCGTTGATGGCGGTGATGACGCCGCGCAGCATGGGCGCGGTGTCCACGCGCGAGACATCCGGGTTGGTGTTCAGGCGTTCGCTGAAACCTGCAAGTTGGTCGTTCTGGATGTCCAGGAAGAAGTAGCTGGGCGCGCGGTCCGGCAGGTCGGCCGAGATGGCGTTGCGCAGGTTGGTGTCGATCTGGCCCACGGCGGCCAGCACCGTCAGGCCTAGGCCCAGCGACAGGATCACCGCCGTTGCGCCTTCGCGCGGGTTGGCGATGGCGCCCAGCGCCATGCGCAGGGCGGTGCGGCCGCGCAGGGCGCGGGCGCGCGCGGCGCGGCGGGCCAGCGCCTGCACCAGCAGCGCCACCACCACCAGCGCCAGCAGCGCCGCCACGATCCCGCCCAGGGTGGCGAAGGCCAGCAGCGGAACCTCGGCGAACCAGGCGGCGGCGGCGGTCAGCAGCGCGAGCACGGCGGCGATGGCGGCAAGATAGGGCCAGCGCGGCCAGACGGTCGCTTCGCTGCCGATCCCGCGAAAGATCGCCGCCGCGCGGACATTTTCGGTGCGCGCCAGTGGCCAGAGGGTGAAGACCAGCGCCGTCAGCGCGCCATAGAGCGCGGCCTCCAGCAGTGGTGCGGGGCGAAAGACGACCTGCGGCGGCACCGGCAGTTGATCTGCCAGAAGGGGGGCGACGGCGAAGGGGACCAGCGCGCCCAGCACCATGCCCAGCGCGATCCCCAGCGCGGTCAGCGCGCCGATCTGAAGGAAATACACCGCAAGGATGGTGCGGGTTTCCGCGCCAAGGGTCTTCAGCGTGGCGATGGTGGCGGTCTTGCGGTCCAGATAGCTGCGCACGGCGGCGGAAACCCCCACGCCGCCCACCGCCAGCCCGGCCAGCCCCACCAGCACCAGGAAAGAGCCGATGCGTTCGACGAATCGATCTACGCCGGGCGCGGCGCGGCGGCTGTCACGCCAGCGGGCGCCGGAGCCTTCGAAGGCCTGCATCGTGGTGGCGCGGGCGCTGTCCAGATCCAGCCCTGGGGGCAGCAGCATCCGGTATTGGCTGGTGTAAAGCGTGCCGGGGCCAAGGAGTTCGGCATTGGCCAGCGCTTCAGTCGCCACCAGAGTGCGCGGGCCGAAGCCGAAGGTGGCGCCCACGGCATCGGGTTCGCGCACCACCGTGGCCATCAGCGTGAACTCCTGCACGCCCAGGCGGAAGGTGTCGCCCAGCGCCAGCCCCAGACGGTCCGCCAGGATACGGTCCATGGCGCCGCCGGGGCGGCCATCGGCACCGGCAAACACATGATCCAGCGGCATCGGCGGGTCCAGCGTGACCTCGCCCAGCAGGGGATAGGCGTCATCCACGCCCTTGACCTGCGTGACCGATCGTTCCTCGCCCGCCACAGCCATGGAGCGGAAATCGACGATCTCGGATACCTCCAGCGCCAGATCATCCAGAAAGGCGCGTTCCTGCGGCTCGGCGAAGCGGTAGGTGAGGCGCAATTCGGCGTCGCCACCCAGAAGGGCCGCGCCTTCCTCGGCCAGCCCTGCATTGATGGCGGCGCGGACGGAGCCGACGGCGGCGATGGCGCCGACGCCCAGCGTCAGGCAGGCAAGGAACACCCAGAAGCCGCGCAGGCCTCCGCGCATCTCACGCCGGGCGATGCGGGCGGCGACGCGCAGGCTCATTCGGCGGCTCCGCGCAGGGTGCGTTGATCCTCGTCCGCGGCGATGCGCCCATCCATCAGCCGGACCACCCGGTCACAGCGCGCGGCCAGCTCCGGCGCGTGGGTCACCAGCACCAGCGTGCTGCCATGGCGGTCGCGCAGGCCGAAGAGCAGGTCCATGATCGCCTCGCCCGTGGTCTGGTCCAGATTGCCCGTGGGCTCATCGGCCAGCAGCAGGCGGGGGCGGGGTGCGGCGGCGCGCGCCAGCGCCACGCGCTGCTGCTCGCCGCCCGAAAGCTGGGCGGGGTAATGGTCCAGCCGGGCGCCGAGGCCCACGGCGTGCAGTTCTTCGGCGGCGCGGTCGAACGCATCCTGCCGGCCGGCAAGTTCCAGCGGGGTGGCCACGTTTTCCAGCGCGGTCATGGTGGGAATCAGGTGGAAAGACTGGAACACCACCCCCATATTCGTGCGACGAAGGCGGGCGAGCGCGTCCTCGTCCAGCGCGGTGAGGTCCTGGCCCAGCGCCAAGACGCGCCCGCCGGTGGCGCGCTCCAGCCCGCCCATGACCATGAGGAGAGACGACTTGCCCGAGCCAGAAGGCCCCACCATCCCCAGCGTTTCGCCCGCGCCCACATCAAGCGTGATCCCGCGCAGGATCTCCACCGGGCCGGCATTGCCCTGCAAGGTCAGGGAGACATCGCTGAGCGAGAGGAGTGTATCGGACATGCTGGCCTTTCCGGGGTCTTGGGTCTGGTTGGCATATGGGGCCGCGGGGCGGATTGGCAAGCGCTGCGCTGCGGCGGGGCGGCGAGTGGCCGCGGGTGTGGCGCTGGGGTTGGCGCTGGCCGCGCCGGTGGCGGCCGAGCCGCTGCGGCTGGTGGCGCTGGGCGACAGTCTGACCCAGGGCTACGGGCTGGCGCAAGGCGATGGGCTGGTGCCGCAACTGCAGGACTGGCTGCGCGATGCGGGCCATGACGTGGACGTGATCAACGCCGGTGTCTCGGGCGATACCACGGCCGGGGGGCTGGCGCGGCTGGACTGGACCCTGGCCGAGCCGGTGGACGCGATGCTGGTGATCCTGGGCGGCAATGACCTGTTGCGGGGGATCGATCCGGGCGCCAGCCGGTCCAACCTGGACGGGATTCTGGCGCGACTGGGCACTGAGGGCATCCCCGCCATGCTGGTCGGCATGCCCGCGCCGGGCAATTACGGGCCCGAATACCGCGAGGCATTCGAGGCCATGTATCCCGAATTGGCCGAGGTCCATGGCGCCGCGTTCTACCCCGATCTGCTGCAACCCATGTCCGACAAGGCCGAGGCCGGGTTGTCCTTTTCCGACATGATGCAGGATGACCATATCCACCCCAATGCCGAAGGCGTGGGCGTGATCGTGGATGCGCTGGGGCCGGTGGTCTCGGGGTTTCTGGCCGGGATGGAGGAGGGGGCATGAGCGGCGCGGCCCAGCCGGACTGTCTGTTCTGCCGGATCGCGGCGGGGGAGTTGCCCGCGCACAAGCTGCATGAGGATGACCATATCCTGGCCTTTCTGGACCTGCATCCGATCCGCCCCGGCCATGCGCTGGTGATCCCCAAGGCGCATCATGTCTGGTTCGAGGATCTGCCCGAGCCGCTGGCCACGCGGATCACCACCTGCGCGCAGCGTCTGGCGCGGGCGATGAAGCGGATCTACGCGGTGGAGCGGGTGTCGCTGTTCTATACCGGCATTCACGTGCCCCATGCCCACGCCCATGTGGTGCCCATGCACCATGTGCATGACGTGACCTCGGCCGCTTATCTGGGCGAGGGGCTGGAGGCCTTCACCGCCCCGCCGCGCCCTGAACCGGAGGCGCTGGAGGCTGTGGCCGAGGCGCTGCGCAGCGGGCTGCGGGGCTGAATTCGCCCTTTCGGCACTGCGCGCAACGCGTTAACAGGGCAGGCGAGAGGCAGGTGCGCAACCGGCACCATCGCGGCGAAGGAGCCTGCGGGCGTGAGTTTGTTCGACAACGTATTCGTGCTGATCGACACCAGGTCGTTTTCTTCGGTCTGGTACTGGATCGCCCTGGCGGTGATGTGGTCCACCGTGTCGCATTACACGATGGGCGTGCCCCATGACCTGATCACGCGGGCGCGGCGGCGCGGTGGGATGGCGGCCGAGGATGCCGAGGTCATGACCCATGTCCAGGTGCGCCGCCGACTGACCGCCATGCGCAGCGCGGGGCATTGGATCACCGGGTTTGTCGCCACCGCGCTGACGGTCTTGCTGGTGCTGGGCTTCGGCTATGGGGTGGAACTGGCGCAGGCAGTATTTCTGCTGCTGGCGCCGCTGAGCCTGACCGGGGTTCTGGCCATGCGCACGGCGTTGCGGATCGAGGCCGGGGACGAGCGCGGCGAGGCGCTGTGGCGCCGACTGGGGCGCCTGCGGCTGGCCACCCAGGTTACCGGCATGGTGTCGATCTTCATCACCGCCATGTGGGGCATGTGGAGCATCCTGACCATGAGCGTTCTGGGCGGGTGAGCTTTGCGGCGCGGCATCTGGTGGCGGGGAACCCCCCGTCGGCGGCACCGCAGGTGGGAGGGCGCTCCCGCCCGTTCGGACCTGCCGAAGCGGCAGGTCCGTCCCGTTGGGCCGGGCAGCGCAGGCGTGCCTGCGCTGCAGGGACAATGTGTGGACGCGGGCAAGCCCGCGCCACGGGTTTGTTTTTCGGGTGCGGGCAAGCCCGCACCGCGGGGGGCGCTGCCCCCCGGCGCCCGCAACGGGCGCGCCCCCCGGGATATTTCTCCAAGGGTGAATGAGCAGGCGGGGATCATGCTGTGGCGTGTGGATGAGGGTTGGATCAGGCAGGGCAGGGCCGGGTATGGAAGGTCGGGGCATGGATAGCCAGGCGGTTGGGCGGATCATTCTGGGGGGCGCACCCGAAGGGTATGATGCGCGGTTGCTGGCGCGCGAGGTGGCGCGGGGGGCGGGGCCGGTTGTTCATGTGGCCCGCGATGACCGCCGGGCCGAGGCCATGCGCCGGGCGCTGGCGTTCTTTGCGCCCGATCTGACGGTGCTGTCCTTTCCGGCCTGGGATTGCCTGCCCTATGACCGGGTGTCGCCCAATCCGGCGCTCACGGCGCAGCGCATGGCGGTTCTGGCGGCGCTGGCGACAGGAGCGGTGCCGGGGCCGTTCGTGCTGCTGACCACGCTGTCGGCGGCAGTTCAGCGGGTGCCGGATCGCGCGGTGGTGGCCGGGGCCTCGTTCGTGGCGCAGGTGGGCGGGCGGATCGATGAGGCGGGGTTGCGGGCCTATCTGGCGCGGATGGGTTTTGTGCCCGTTCCCATGGTCACCGGGCCGGGGGAATTTGCCCTGCGCGGGGGGATCATCGATATTTTCGCGCCGGGGCAGGGCGGGCCGGTGCGGCTGGACCTGTTCGGCGATGTTCTGGACGGCGCGCGACGGTTCGACCCGGAGACCCAGCGCACCACGGAAAAGCTGTCGGCGGTGGAGTTGGCGCCGGTGTCCGAGATCATCCTCGATGACGCCGCGATCACGCGGTTCCGCCAGAATTACCGCGCCGAGTTTGGTGCAGGCGGCGGCGATGATCCGCTCTATGAGGCGGTCAGCGCCGGGCGCAAGCATCAGGGGATGGAGCATTGGCTGCCGTTTTTCCATGAGCGACTGGAAACGCTGTTCGACTATCTGCCTGGCGCGCCGGTGACGCTGGATGACGCCGCCGATACGGCCCGCGCCGCCCGGTGGGAGGCGATCTCGGACCAGCATGATGCGCGGCGCGAGGCGATGGCGGCGCGCGGCGCGCGGGTGGACACGGTCTACAAGCCCTGCCCGCCGGAGTTGCTGTATCTGGATGACGCGGCCTGGGACGGGGCGCTGGATGGGCGCCGGGTGATCCGCTTCAGCCCCTTGCCACAGGCGCCCGGGCCGGGGGTGCTGGATGCGGGCGGGCGCGCGGGGCGCAGTTTTGCCCCCGAACGCCAGCAGGAGGATGTGAACCTGTTCGCCGCCCTGGCCGATCATCTGGCCGCGCGGCGCAAGGCGGGGCAGGTGGTTGTGACAAGCTGGTCCGAGGGCGCGCAGGAGCGGCTTTCGGGGTTGCTGGCGGATCATGGCGCCGAGGGCGCGCGTATCATCGCTGATGCGCGCGATATCCCCGAGGGCAAGGGGGGGCTGTTCCTGGCGGTCTGGCCGCTGGACGCAGGGTTCGAGGCGCCGGGGCTGAGCGTGATATCCGAGGCCGATGTTCTGGGCGACCGTCTGGTGGGTCGCGCGCGCCGCCGCAAACGGGCCGAGAACTTCCTGACCGAGGCGCAATCCCTGTCCCCCGGCGATCTGGTGGTGCATGTGGATCATGGCGTGGGCCGCTACACGGGGCTGGAGACGATCACCGCCATGGGCGCCCCGCATGAATGCATCGCGCTGGAATATGCAGGCGGTGACCGGCTGTTCCTGCCGGTTGAAAATATCGAGTTGCTGTCACGCTTCGGCCACGAAGACGGGCTGCTGGACCGGCTGGGCGGCGGCGCCTGGCAGGCCAAGAAGGCGAAGCTGAAGAACCGCATCCGCGAGATTGCCGACAAGCTGATCCGCATTGCCGCCGAGCGTGAGTTGCGCCGCGCGCCTGTGTTCGACCCGCCCGAAAGCCAGTGGGATGCCTTCTGCGCCCGCTTCCCCTATGCGGAGACTGACGACCAGCTGCGCGCGATCGAGGATGTGCTGGGCGATCTGCAGGCCGGGCGCCCGATGGACCGGCTGGTGGTGGGCGATGTGGGCTTCGGCAAGACCGAAGTGGCCATGCGCGCGGCCTTTGTCGCTGCCATGTCCGGGGTGCAGGTAGCGGTGATCGCGCCCACGACTCTGCTGGCGCGGCAGCATTTCAAGACCTTTGCCGAACGGTTCCGGGGCTTTCCACTGCAGGTGCGGGCGCTGTCGCGCTTTGTGTCGGCCAAGGAGGCGGCGGCAACGCGCGCGGGCCTGGCCGACGGGACGGTGGATATCGTGATCGGCACCCACGCGCTGCTGGCCAAGGGCGTGAAATTCCGCGATCTGGGCCTGCTGGTGATCGACGAGGAGCAGCATTTCGGCGTCAACCACAAGGAGCGGCTGAAATCCCTGCGCTCGGACGTGCATGTGCTGACGCTGACGGCCACGCCGATCCCGCGCACGTTGCAACTGTCGCTTTCGGGCGTGCGGGACCTGTCGCTGATCTCCACCCCGCCCATCGACCGTCTGGCGATCCGCACCTATGTCAGCGAATTCGACACCGTCACCCTGCGCGAGGCTCTGCTGCGCGAGCGGTACCGCGGCGGGCAGTCCTTCTTTGTGGTCCCGCGCGTGGCCGACCTGCCCGAGATCGAGGACTGGCTGCGCGAACATGTCCCCGAGGTCAGCTTCATCACCGCCCATGGGCAACTGGCGGCGGGCGATCTGGATACGCGGATGAATGCGTTTTACGATGGCAAGTATGACGTGCTGCTGGCCACGACAATTGTGGAATCGGGGCTGGATATTCCCACCGCCAACACCATGATCATCCACCGCGCGGATATGTTCGGGCTGGCGCAGATGTATCAGATCCGGGGCCGGGTGGGGCGGGCCAAGACGCGGGCCTATTGCTATCTGACCACCAAGCCCCGCGCGCCGCTGACCCCGCAGGCCGAAAAGCGGCTGCGGCTGCTGGCAAGTCTGGACCAGTTGGGCGCGGGCTTCACGCTGGCCAGCCAGGACATGGACCTGCGCGGGGCCGGCAATATCCTGGGCGAGGAACAGTCCGGCCATATCCGCGAGGTTGGCTATGAGCTTTATCAGCAGATGCTGGAGGAGACGCTCTCGAAGCTGCGCGCGGGTGAGCTTGGTGGCCCGTCGGATGATGACGGTCAATGGGCGCCGCAGATCAACCTCGGGGTCCCGGTTTTGATCCCCGACGACTATGTGCCGGATCTGGATGTGCGGCTGGGGCTTTACCGGCGGCTTTCGGGGCTGGAAGGCAAGGTGGAGCTGGAAGGCTTCGCGGCCGAGCTGATCGACCGGTTCGGAAAGCTCCCGCGTGAGGTGAACACGCTGCTGGCAGTGATCCGGATCAAGGCGATGTGCAAGCGCGCCGGGATCGCACGGCTGGATGCGGGGCCGAAGGGCGCCACGGTCCAGTTTCATAACGACAAATTCGCCAGCCCCGCGGGCCTGGTGGAATTCGTACGCGCACAGGACGGGCAGGCCAGGGTGCGTGACAACAAGATCGTGGTGCAGCGTGACTGGTCGCAGGACCGCGAGAAGCTGCGCGGCGCCTTTGCCATCGCGCGCGATCTGGCCCGCGCCGCCGAGGGCAAGCGCGGCTGAGCGGGATTTGTTTCGGTTTTCCGCGCAAATGCGGTAAACTGGCAAGGTCTGTAACGAGGGAGGACGTCCATGGACCGTGATGCCTATGTTGACAAGATGAAGGCGCAGATCGACATGTGGAACGCCGAGATCGGGAAGTTCCAGGCCAAGGCACGCGAGGCCGAGGCCGATGCGCGGATAAAGTACGAAAAGCAGATCGAAGAGATGCGCACCCAGCGCGATGAGGCCGAAAAGAAGATGGCAGAGGCCCGCAACGCCAGCGAAGACGCATGGAAGGACATGCGCAAGGGCTTCGAGTCGGCCTGGGACAACATGAACAAGGCGTTTTCGGACGCCATGAAGCGGTTCAACTGAGCCTCTGAAAGGCGCGGGTGTGATCCGGCGGCGGCCCCGGCGCGTAAGGCGATTGGGAGCCAGACGACCGGAGAGTGCCATGCGGATCACATTCGCTGCCCTGATGCTTTTGCTTTTCCTGACACCGGCGCGGGCTGGAGCCGAGGGCCCGGCACGCGCCGGGGCGATCGCGGAGGTCATCTCCAGCCAGATTGAGGCGTTTAGCGACGATGATTTCGACGCCGCGTTCGATTATGCCTCGCCCACGATCCGCGGCATGTTCGGCTCGCCCGAGCGGTTTGGGCGGATGGTGCGCGAGGGCTATCCCATGGTTCATCGTCCCGAAACGCTGCGCTTCGGTGATCTGCGCGAGGCGCGCGGGCGGCTGTGGCAACGGGTGATCGTCAGCGATGCCGCGGGGCGGGTGCATTTGTTGGATTATCAGATGATCGAAACGGACGGTGGCTGGCGGATCAACGGTGTTGTGCTGGTCCCGGCGCAGGAGGCCGGGGTCTGAGGGCCGCCTTGCGCTGACCTGGCGCTGCGCATTTGGGCCAGCGGGGAGGAGCGCCCCCGAGCCGCGCCCACCCACCCAGCGCGCCTCGCGGGCGCTTGGCCCTGTGCCGGGGCACAGGGCCGTCTGTTTGGTGGGGGGCGTGTTGCAGACCCGGCAGTTGCGCCGCTGGGCAGTGCAGCGCGCGCTGGTCTCAAGGCAGTTTAACACGATTGGCGTAGGACTGTGGCGGTCAGGGCAGCCGGACCGTTTCCCCCGTGGGTGCATCCCCAAGGGGCCGGTTCGGTGTGTTGCCAGAAGGTTGAACCAAAGGGGATCCGCGCATGAACAAGGCTGTCACCGAAGGGCTGGGGCTGATGCCGCCGCCGTTTTCCGCCGGACTGGATGTCTGGTCCCAGACCACCGGGCGGCCCGGGACGGCCACCTATGCGGGGGCGCCGAATGCGGTGTTTGTGCCCTCGGACCCTGATTTCGACGGCTGTCTGGAGCTGCTGAAAACCGCCGACACCCAGCGGCTGCGCTGGATGGGCGAGGTGCCGATGCAGCCGGGACTGTATCTGCGCGTCACCGTGCGGATCAAGGCACTGAGCGGCAACCTGCCATCGGTGCGCATTGCGGGCTGGGCGGGCCATGCGGGCGGCAGCAATGTCGGTGCCGTGCCGCAGACGGGGCCGTCGGTGATGCTGCAGACCTATGGCCAGGTGGTCGAGGTCTCGGCCATCATTGGGTCCGGCGCGCGCGGCGGGGTGGACATGCCCTGGGGCGTGGTGCCGGTCTTCGGGCATTTCGGGCTGGATCTGACCGGGTTGAATGGCGGCGTGGTGCGGATCGATGACATCCGGATCGAAGATGTCAGCCGCTTCTGGCTGTCCGAGAAGCTGGGCGTGGTGGATGTGCGCGACTATGGCGCGCTGGGCGATGGCAGCACCGACGATCTGGCCGCGTTCGAGGCGGCCGCCGACGCCGCCGAGGGGCGCACCGTGCTGGTGCCCGAGGGCAGTTACCGGATCGGCGGGCATCTGAGCATCCCTGGCCCGGTCCGCTTCGAGGGCACGCTGGTCATGGAGGATGACCACCGCCTGCTGCTGCAAAGCGGCTATGACTTCCCCACCTATGCCGCGGCCTTCGGCTCGGACGATGCGGGGTTCCGCAAGGGGGTGCAGGCGCTGTTTCACTTCAACGACCATGTGACCTTTGATCTGCGCGGGCGCCGGGTGCGGCTGCAATCGCCCGTGGATGTGGCAGCCCTGGCCGGGCTGGACGAATTCACCGCCCGGCGCACCATCGCCAACGGGCAGATCGACGTGATCGCCAGCGGTGACTGGGACAGTGTGACGCTGACGCGCACCGCCAGCTATGACCCGTCGAACCCACTGCGGCTGTCGGGGATGAGCAATATCAACAGCCTGCCGGTGGGCGCGCGGGTGACGGGTGTTGGTGTGGGGCGTGAGGTCTATGTCCGCTCGCGCAGCCCTGCCGCTGGCAACGCGACGCTGAGCCAGCCGTTCTACGGCGGGGCAGGGACCCAGAACCTGACCTTCACCCGCGATGCCTATGCGCTGGATTTCTCGGGCTTCGACAATCTGCGCCGGTTCGAGATCGAACATGTGGAGTTTCTTTGCCGTGGTGCGGCCAGCGCGGTGATGCTGCCGCGCGACGGGGGCATCCTGCGCTTCAACGACTGCACTTTCAACCGGCCAAAGGATCGAGGCATCACCTCGATCGGTGGCGGCTGTCAGGGGCTGCTGATCGACCATTGCCAGTTCCTGGCCCCCGACATGGCCCTGCCGGTGCAGGAGCGGACCTCGATCGCGTTCAACGTCAATTCCAACGATTCCAAGATCCGCAACAACCGCGCGGTGATGTGGGGGCATTTCGCCATTCTGAACGGGGCGGGGCATCTGATCATGGGCAACCACTATTTCCAGGGTGACACGCAGCCTTCGGGTGTGCGGCGCGGGGGGATCGTGCTGACCCAGCCCAACGTCAAGACCACGATCACCGGCAACTACATCGACAACAACTTTCTGGAATGGACCAACGAACATTCGGCCAACCCGGCCCATGACAACGGCTTTTCCTTTGGCGGGCTGACGGTGACGGGCAACACCTTTACCTGCAACGACGTGGCGCCGTGGTTTTCCTGGATTGTCATCAAACCCTATGGGCCGGGGCACTTCCTGCAGGGGTTGAACGTGAACGGCAACGTGTTCCGCACGGTGAACGGGCGGATTGACCGCGTGGACACGGTGGACAGCACCTATGCCACGCTGGATTACAACCGCACGCGCAACGTGATCTTCGACAACAACGCCTTCAACGGGGTGGATATACCGGCGCAAAGCCCGCTGGTCATCCGCCATGAGCAGAACAGCCCGGCCACCACCTGGACCGTGGACACGGCAGGGCGGCTGCCCTTCAGTGGCTGGGCACGGACGGTTTCGGCGCTGGTGATGGAAGGTGCGCCGACGGGCGGCGGCGGAGCGGTCCGGTCGCAGATGCCCTATGTCACCGTGCAGCAAGGCGCGAACAACGACCAGGTCCGCCTGCACTGGCCCGAGGGCACCCAGGGCCGCGCCATGGTGACAATCCGGGTGGACAACCCGCTTTGACAACGCCCGGGGGCGGCCGCAGCCGTCTGCTGCCCCCGGTCGGCCTTGGTCTGAATATGGCCCGGATACTGCAGACGCGGGCCATCGGGCGCGGATTGCGTCTTTTCGGCAGCCTTTCAGGGGAGGGGGGCGACTGGTCCGGGGGGCGTTTCCAGCCGGTCAGTCGCGGGGGAGCGCCCGCTGCAGAAGCGTCACCAGTTCGTTGCGGCGAAACGGCTTGCGCAGGAAATTCCGGCCCTCCTGCAGCTTTGCACCCGGACCATCCGCAGCCTCATGATAGCCCGATGTGAAGATGATCGGCAGATCCGGGCGCAACACCTCGACCCGCTTTGCCAGATCGAGCCCGGATTTGCCGCCCGGTAACACGATATCGGAGAATACCAGATCAAAGTCGGTATCGGAGGCAAGCAAGGACGCGGCTTCATCGACCGTGCCCGAAGCGGTGACATCGTAACCGAGGGATTCCAGCAAGCCGGTCATGTAGTCGCGCACGATGTCCTGATCCTCGACAAGCAGGATGTGCCCCGATCCCTGGTGCTCCGTCCTGGCCGTTGCTTCAGGGTGGCTTTCTGCCGGTGCGGCGGATGCGATCGCAGGCAGGAAGACTTCGACCTGCGTGCCATTGCCGGGTTGGGAGCGAATGTCCACGATGCCCTGCGACTGATGCGCAAAGCCCTGCACCATCGACAGGCCAAGGCCGCTGCCGACGCCTGGCCCTTTCGTCGTGAAGAACGGATCGAAGGCGGATTGCCGTGTCGCCTCATCCATCCCGTGTCCGGTATCGGTCACAGAGACCACGAGATAACGCCCCGGAGCCAGCCCCCGAACGGCAGGCGTGCTGTCTGCCTCAACCTCGGCATTGCGCAGACCGATGGTCAGGACACCGCCCTCGGGCATCGCGTCGCGTGCATTGATGCAAAGATTGAGCAGCGCGCTTTCCAGCTGGCTGGGATCGGTTCGACAGGTCCATAACCCGGGCGCAGTCTTGACCTTGATCTCGATCTGTTCGCCCAGAGTTCGCGCAATGATGTGGCTCATTTCAGCGATCAGGTGGTCCAGGTCGATGGCCTGCGCCGCCATTGGCTGCCTGCGCGCGTAGGACAAGAGCTGGCTGATGAGCCGCGCACTGCGGTCGAGCGCCCGGTTGGCGACATCGAGGTTCTTCCGGACCTCCGGATCATCACCGACAGAGACTTCCAGCGCTTCGAAGTTGCCCATGACGACCGTCAGCAGGTTGTTGAAATCATGCGCCATGCCTCCGGTGAGATTGCCCATCGCCTCGATCCTGTGCGATTGCAGCAACCGCTCTTCCAGCTTGCGCCGCTCGGTGATGTCGACAAGGCTGCCGAGCATGCGCACCGGCTCGCCTGCCGGATTGCGCAGGATGACCCCCTCATCGCGGACCCAGACGTATGTGCCGTCACCGGTCTGGAAGCGGTATTCCTGATTCCACTTGTCAGCGCCCTCATGCAGAATTCTGTCGAACTGGCGCATGACCCCGCCGATGTCATCAGGATGGATGCGCCGGGTCCATTTTTCCAGCGACCCCTGCATTTCCGCAGGGTCCAGGCCGAAGTTCTGTTGCAGCCCTTCGCTGGCCCAGAGCCAGTCTCGGGGGATGTCAAAATCCCAGATCACATCCGACGTGGCCCGGGTGATCAGTTCAAGACGCTCGTTTGCCACATGTGCCGCGCTGATATCCATCTCGCAGATGACGACATGCGCCTCGCGGTCCTCGATCCCCGGCAGGGCGATCCGAAACTGTACATGCACGGGCTCGCCGTTCAGTCGGCGCAGCCTGTTGACGCCCTCGATCCGTCGCTCGCCGCGAAATATTGCCTCAAGTGCCGTCAGGAACACCGAATTGGGCTGTCCGGCCTCGAACACCTCATGGGCACGTGCGACCAGTTCCGCCGCATTCGCGGCGCGGAACATTTCGACCGCACCGGCGTTCACCGCCAGAACCCGAAGGCGGTCGAGCATGAACTGCGTGAAACCCGGTGTCTCATGCGCGTGGGCGGCCAGGTCGCCAACGCCCTGCCCACGAAGACGGCGCAGTTCCGTCAGAACGTCGGTCCAGTCCTCTTCCCAGATGGCAACGGGGACGAGGTCATAGAGCGCGCGGTAGTGAGCGTTCTGCAGGCTTGTGGCCTCCAGCTTCTGGCGCTCCTCGACAAAATCGGTAACGTCGATCATGATGCCGAAAAGCGTTGCGTGATCGCCGTCTTCAACCACCTTGACATTGTCCTGAAGCCAGACCGCGCGCCCGTCGGCTGCGATCATGCGATAGGTAAGCCTGTGCGGCAGGCGCTGCCTGCTCAGGTCCGTGCAGGTCTCGATGATCCTGTCCGCGTCTTCCGGATGCAACTTCGACTGCCAGAATCCGTCTGCGGAAAGCCAGTCCTCGGCGCTGTACCCGAGGATATCACCAACGCTCCCGCCGACGTGGTGAAAACGCAGAGTATCCGCGTCGGCCTGCCAGATGATGCCGTCAATGCTCTTGGTCATTCCACACGCGGTCAGGCTGATGGGGTTCACTTTCAGAGTGCCCCGCGGATGTCAATGATTGCAAGGCTTTTCAATGTGAACTGCGCGTCAGGCCCGAAGCTCTTCACCCCGGTCATGCCCATCTGCCGCATCGCGGGCCGGGCCCCTCTGGCGACATGGTGTTGCGATGTGGACTGCCACGGGTCGGCGTTGCCGTGACTGGCGCGCCGGGGCTTGCCGGATCATGGCCATCATGGCACCAGCTGTCTCATGTCGTCGAACACACCGCTCTATACCGCCCGTCACGGCGCTTGCTCGCCTGAAGATGCCCATGCGTGACCGCCACCGCCGTCGTCTGGACCGGCAACTCGCTGCGCTGGCGCGGCGGTTTCCGGCATTGCGCGGGCTGGTCGGGCTGGCCGAGGCACGCCCGGGCGTGATCCTGCGCCTGCCGCTGGGGCTCCTGCTGGTCGCGGGCGGGTTCCTGGGCTTCCTGCCGATCCTCGGGTTCTGGATGATCCCGCTGGGCCTGCTGATCCTGGCCATCGACCTGCCTTTGCTGCGCCCCGGTGTCTCGGCGGCGATGATCCGTGGACGGCGGCGGCTGGCGCTGTGGCGCCGGTCGCGGCGCAATGGCGGGCGCTGAGCTGGACTACGTCCTGCTGCTGCCCGGCCTTGGGCGGCGCAGGGCACATATCGACCATCATGACAGGGCCCGCCTGGCGGGGACCAGACACTCCATCCGAACGCCGGGCCAGACCGGCAACGGGTCAGGCGAAGTCTTGCATATTGCCCAGCAAGAGCCCGGTCATGGACACTTCGGTCGCCCCCGCTTCCAGGGCATCAATCCGAATGCCGGTCTCGATCCGGGTGTTGGTCTGATCGATGCCCGAAAGGTCAGCCTCGGCATCCAGAAACACCCAGCGCGGCGCGTGATCGCTTTGCAGCCCGACAGCCGCGCGCAGAACCTCCAGCGCATCCTGGGCGCTGATCCGTCCGCTCTGGGTGATGTCGGCGGCGATGAAATCCAGCGGGTGGGCCGGTCCCCAGCTTGGGTCCAGCCCGACGGCCAGGCGCAACACCTCCAGCGCATCGCGTGCCGAGACCGCACCGTCCATGCTGCGATCATGGGGGCGCGCCGCGTCCAGCTGCCCGCTTGCGCCCAACTCCAGCGCCAGGCGGAAGCCGCCATCCTCGGCGACGGGCGCGCTGATGTCCGGATCGTCAGCACCCGAGAAGACGACAGTGCTGCCGTCAAGCGGCGCGCCTGCGCGATCCAGCACCAGCCCCTCCAGCAGCGCGGCCTCCGGCTCTCCGGCGCCCTGGATGGAGACTGTGATCGTCTCGGTGGCGCTGCCGTCCTGGCTGCTGACGCTCAGGGTCGCGGTGGCGCGGTCCTCGGCGCTCAGGACGCGGACGGCGGGGCTGTCGTTATCCAGCGCGAACAGCCAGTTGCCGGTCAGCGGGTCGAACTGGAAGGCGCCGAAGGGGGTGTCCAGTTCCTGCGGGTTCGGGGTCTGAAACCGGTCCTCGCCCTGGTCCCGGTCGATCACCAGCAGCGTGCCGCGGTCCTGTTCGGCGGCGGGATCACCGTCAATCACCTGGCCGGTGGTGTCGCCGAAGATCTGGGCGGGGGTGTTCTCTATGGTGACCAGCCTTTCGGTCACATCGCTGAACAGCCCGTCCCGGGCGGCTTGCGCGGTGACCATATGCTCGCCCGCGGGGGGCAGGTCCTCCAGATCAAAAAGCACCTCCCACCCGCCGGTCACCATACCCTCTGCGGTGGCAATGACCGTCTGGGTGATGTCGCCGAAACTGACCGTCACCCGCGCGCCCGGGTCGGCGAGGCCGCGCATGTCCAGCCCGAAATCCAGCTCCCCGGGCGCGATGACATCGTCCACGCCGACCGGGAAGATCTCGGGCGCCGAGGGCGGCTCCACCACCGAAACCCGGCGCCCCACCAGCGGGCTGGCGGTGCCGTCAAGCGTGGCCCGGGCCAGCACGAAGTGATCGCCCGGCTCGGGGATCTGCTGCGGGGTCAGTTCGACCCGCCATGTGCCATCGGGGCTGGCGGCGGTGGTTTGCGCGAAGTCGCCGAAGGTAACCGCCACCTCGGCGCCGGGGGCGGCGGAGCCGGTGATGGCAAGCCCCTCGGCGGCCTCGTCCGGGGTGATGACGTTGTTGCCCGCCACCCGGTCGATCACCAGCGCCAGCGGCGGGGCGACGACGGTGACATCGCGGCTGGCCACGGCGCTGGACAGCCCGCCGACAGTGGCCGTGGCGAAGATGGTATGGGCGCCAAGGTCAAGCTGGCTTTCGGGCGTGAAGACCACCTGCCAGTTGCCCGTGTCATCGGCGGTGGCGCTGGCCGCCAGAATGTCGGACAGCCGCACGCTGACAGACGCCCCCGGTTCGGCACTGCCGGTGACGGTGATGCCCTCGGCAGCCTCGGTCACGTCGATCACATCGTCGCCCGCCACCGCGCCGATCACCGGGGCGGCGGGGGGATCGGCGAGGCTGGCCGGGTCCAGCGGCTCTACCGGGAAGGGGGCGGACAGCGCCACCACGCCGCCGGAAAGCTGATCGGCAACGGCACTGGAATTGCCGCCCAACGCGCCAGCACCCCAGGTGACGACCGAACCATCTTCCTTGACCGCGGCAAAGGCGTATTGGGTGGCGTAGATCGTGACCACACCGCTGCTCAGATCCTCGGAAACAAGGCTGGAATCGCCGCCCCGGTTGCCAGCACCCCAGGTAATGACCGAACCGTCCTCCTTCAGCGCCGCAAAGGCGCTGGCGGTTGAGAAGACCTGGACAACACCGTCGTCCAGCTGGTCCGCCACCGCACCCGCGTCCCCGCCCCAGTTTTCGATATCCGTATTCACGTCGTCGGGCCTTTGGCCCCAGGCCACGACCGAGCCATCGGCCTTCAGCGCGGCGAAAGCGTAACGGGTCGAATACAGGGCGACCACATCTTCCTGCAAAGCATCGGCAACCGCGCTGGAATCCCCGCCGGCATTGGCATCGCCCCAGGTGACGACGGATCCATCGGCCTTCAACGCCGCAAAGGCACGCAAGGTGGCGTGCAGACCGACCACATCGCCCTGCAGTGCGTCGGCGACGGCGCTGGAATCCCCGCCGTAGCCCTCATCGCCCCAGGTGATGACCAAGCCATCCGCCTTCAGCGCCGCAAAGGCCTTTGTCGTGGGGTGAATATCGACGACCCCGCCGGACAGGGCATCGGCAACGGCGCTGGGGTCACCTCCCATGTGATCGACACCCCAGGTGACGACCGAGCCATCCTGCTTCAGCGCCGCAAAGGCCGACCCAAACGCCCAGCCCTTCAGCCCGCCGGTCGAATAGACTGCCGTGACGCCCTCTTGCAGCGCGTCCGCAACGGCGCTGGTGTCGTCCCCGAAGCCGCCCTGAAAAGACGCGGGATGCCAGGCGAAATTACCCCAAGTGACGACAGAGCCATCCTGCTTGATGGCGGCAAACCCGAATTGCGCCGTGCGAATTGTCGCCACATCGCCCTGCAACTGGTCCACAACGTTGACGAAGGCTGTATCATGGGTCAGATCGGCGCCCCCGCCCCAGAAAACAACCGAGCCATCCTCCTTAAGCGCCGCAAAGGCGTGTCGGCCAGAGAACAGTGCCGTCACGCCGTCGGCAAGCTCTTCCGCTACGGCGCTGGAATCGGCGGCAAGGCCCGCGCCCCATGTGACAACCGAGCCATCTTCCTTCAGCGCCGCGAACGCATTGCGGGCGGGCATGATCGAGACGACGCCGGATTGCAGATCATCGGCGACGGCACTGGAATCGCCGCCATAACCCGGTGCGCCCCAGGTGACGACTGAGCCGTCTTCCTTCAATGCCGCGAAGGCACGCTCGTTCGCAAAGGCGATGCCGCTGCCGCCAGTCCAGACCGTGCCGTCGCCGGGGCCCTTGATGCCTGCATCGAGGTCGATGAGATCGGGGAGTGGCTCGACGGTGACACTGCGTTCAGCGCTCGGCCCGGTCAGACCGTTCAGCGTGGCCTGGGCGGTGACGGTGAAATCGCCGTCTTCGGGAATGTCATCGGGTCCGAAGCTGACGGACCAGGCGCCATTGGTGCCCGCCGTGGCGGTCTGCGTCGCCTCGCCGAAGCTGACCGCGACGGTGGCGCCGGGGGCGGCGGTGCCGGTGACGGTGACGCCCTCGGCGGCCGCGTCGGGGTCGATGACATCGTCATCGGCCACGGTGTCGATCACCGGGGCGGCGGGGGCGGTCAGGAAACCGGCCGGGTCGAGCGGTTCGACCGGAAAGGGGGACGCAAGCGCCGTCACGCCACCGGCCAGTTCCGCCGCCACCGCGCTGGAATCGCCGCCGCGTTCCGGGTTGCCCCAGGTGACGACCGAGCCGTCCTCGCGCACCGCCGCGAAAGTGCTCTCGCCAGCATAGATCTTGATGACGCCGCCGCTCAGGTCGCCGTCCACGGTGGACGGATCACTGGCGAAGGCGAGCCCGCCAACCGCGGCATCGCTGGTCGCCGAGGGGTTGCCGCCGTAATCCCGGGACCCCCAGGTGACGACCGAGCCATCGGCCTTGATCGCGGCAAAGGCACCGAGGTTGGAATAGACGGCAAGCACGCCACCGCTCAGCGCCTCGGCCACGGCGCTGCTGTCACCGCCCCGGGTTGGTCCGCCCCAGGTAACCACCGATCCATCGGCCTTGAGCGCCGCAAAGGCGCCTTGGGTAGAGAAGAGCTCAACAACATCGCCGGTCAGTTGCTCTGCCACCGGGCCAGGATCCCCGCCCCAGCCCTGGACGCCCCCGAACGCGCCCCAGGCTACAACCGAGCCGTCTTCCTTCAGCGCCGCGAAGGCATATTGTGTGGCGTGGAGCGCGGCCACGCCGCCGCCCAGCGCCGCGGCCTCCGGGCTGGCATCGCCGCCGAATTCCGGATCGCCCCAGGCAACGACCGATCCGTCCTCTTTCATTGCGGCAAAGGCCTGGGCCGTGGTCACGATATCGACCACGCCCTCGGACAGTTCCGCCGGCAGGGCGGCGTTGTCGCCGCCGGAAAGGTTCCGGCCCCAGACGACGACCGACCCGTCTTCCTTCAGCGCCGCAAAGGTGTAGGGGTTGGAAAATAACCGGCTGACCCCGTCGCCCAGCGCCGCCGCCACCTCGTCGGAATCGCCGCCCCAGGAAGGCGCGCCCCAGGTCACGACAGCGCCGTCCTGCTTCAGCGCCGCAAAGGCACCACGCGTGGAAAAGACCCCGATGACGCCGCCGGCAAGCTGATCGGCAACGGCGCTGGAATCGCTTCCCGTTGGCAAGCCGGAAAGGGTGTCGCCCCCCCAGGTGACAACGCTGCCATCGGCCTTCAGCGCGGCAAAGGCGCCACGGGTGGACGACAGGGCGACCACATCGCCGCCCAGTGCCTCGGCCACATCCGAGGAATCGCCGCCGTATTCAGGGTCGCCCCAGGTCACCACCGCGCCGTCCTCGGTCAGCGCCGCAAAGGCACGATACGTCGATGCCACGGATTGCACTCTGCCCGACAGTGCCGCCGCCACGGTGCTGGAATCGCCGCCGGCTTCTGGCGCGCCCCAGGTGACGACCGAGCCATCCTCGCGCAGGGCGGCGAAGGCGTCGCGGTTCAGGAAGGCGCTGCCGGAACCGCCGCTCCAGACCATGCCGTCTCCGGGGCCGCGGTTGTGGGTGTCGATCGGTGTGATCTCCACCGACAGCGGCTCGACAAACACGCCGCGTTCGGCGCCCGGCCCGGTCAGACCGTTCAGCGTGGCCTGGGCGGTGATGGTGTAATCGCCAGTCTCGGGGATGTCCTCGGGGGGGAAGCTGACGGCCCAGGCGCCATTGGTGCCCGCCGTGGCGGTCTGCGTCGCCTCGGCGAAACTGACCGCGACGGTGGCGCCGGGGGCGGCGGTGCCGGTGACGGTGATGCCTTCGGCGGCTTCATCGGGGTCGATCACGTCATCGCCCGCCACGGTGTCGATCACCGGCGCATCGGGGGCGGTGATGACCGCGACCGCGCGTTCGGCCAGCGGGCTGGTCAGCCCCTGCCGGCTGGCTTGGGCGGTAATGGTGTAATCGCCGGCCTCGGGGATGTCTTCGGGGGGGAATGTGGCGCTCCAGGCGCCATCGGCCCCGGCGGTGACGGTTTGCGTTGCGCCATCCAGGGTTGCGCTCACCGTCACCTCGGGCTCGGCAGTGCCGGTAATGGTCAGGCCCTCGGCGGCCTCATCGGGGCTGATCACGTCATCGCCCGCCACCACATCGATCACCGGCGCTTCGGGGGCCGAGATGAAGGCGTCCGGGTCCAGCGGCTCCACCGCCAGGGGCGTGGCGATATCGACCACGCCCGCGGCCAGATCATCGGCCACGGCGCTGCTGTCGCCGCCCCGACCCGCATCGCCCCAGGTGACGACCGAGCCATCCTCCTTCAGCGCCGCAAAGGACCGGAAGCCCGGATAGACCGCTACCACGCCCCCGGCCAGATCTTCGGCGATGGCGCTGGAATTTCCGCCATCGGACTGGCTGCCCCAGGTGATGACCGAGCCATCCTCCCTGAGCGCGGCGAAGGCGGCTTGATTGGCATAAAGCCCGATGACATTGCCCGCGCTCAGCGCCTCGGCCGCAGCGCCGGTGTTGGCGGCCTGCGAGCCGCCCCAGACAATGACCGTGCCATCCTCCATCAGCGCCGCAAACGCCTGCGGGGTGGAGACCATCGTGACCACGCCCTCCGACAGCGCCTCGGCCACCGCGGCGGAATTGCCGCCGCCCGAGGCCCATTCCCAGGTAACGACCGAGCCGTCCTCCTTCACCGCCGCGAAGGCCGTGTTCGTGTTGTAGATGTCCACCACGCCGCCGGACAGATCGTCGTCCACGGCAGAGGTGTCGGCGCCGTAGGTGGCGCTCTGGCCCCAGGCGACGACCGAGCCGTCCTCCTTCAGCGCCGCAAAGGCGCGGCCGGTGGAATACAGCGCGCTGACCCCGCCGGACAACTCATCCGCCAGCGCCGAGGAGTCGCCCCCATAATCCGCCACCCCCCAGGTGATGACCGAGCCATCCGCCTTCAGCGCCGCGAAGGCGCGTTCGGTCGAGGCAACGGTGACCACGCCCCCGGCTAGATCTTCGGCCACGGCGCTGCTGTCACCGCCCCAGGCGGCCTGGCCCCAGGTGACGACGGATCCGTCGGCCTTGATCGCCGCAAAGGCGGTCTGGGTGGAATGGATGGTGACCACGCCCCCGGCCAGATCATCGGCGACGGCGCTGGAATTGCCGCCCCGGGCCTGACTTCCCCAGGTGACGACCGCACCGCCTTCGGTCACGGCGGCAAAGGCATCCTGGGTGGAGTAGACTGCCATGACGCCGCTTTCCAGAGCCTCTGCCACGGCGCTGGTGTCGCCACCGCTGAACTGGTTGCCCCAGGCGATGACCGCGCCATCCTCCTTCACGGCCGCAAAGGCCTGGCTGGAGGAGTAAAGCGCGACCACACCCTCCTGCAACTGATCCGAGACATCCGCGATCAGCGTCGCGCCGGTGGTCTGCGACACCGAATAGACGCCCGGGTCGCCGCCGTTCCACTGAGTTCCCCAGGTGATGACCGCGCCGTCCGCCGTCAACGCCGCGACAGCCCATGTGTTCGGATGGGCACTGCCCGTTCCCGCGGTCCAGATCCTGCCGTTGCCAGCTCCCTGAAAGAGTGCTTCCGACACCGCCCCCTCCAAAATCTATGAATATAAATTCAGAGACTATAGTTGAATCCGACCGATTCGCACATACGCTCCCTTGCGCACAGGCTGACAGTGCCTGTTCCGGACTGACAGATGCAGGAACACCGCAATGAGATCCTGCGCACATCCAAGCGTGTCGGTCGAACCATCTGGCGACGATGGTGAGGGGCCAGCCCGCCATCGGTCCGAGGGCGGCCCCGAACGGTATCACCGCCGAAGCCGCGTCGAAGCAAAGATGCATTGCGTGAAGCAACTCGGCCAACGGTTGAACGCAAGGGACTTTGACCGTCAGGTCGCAGAGTTTCAAATCCGCGTCATTCGCCATTGTCGCTCGGAGTCGCCCATTGTGGCGCCATTGGTTCAGGCCCAATGGGCGACGGCGCGATATGGCTCATTGCTCAACGGTTTCACCGCGCTCGGCATCCCCATTACAGAAGACGTGGGATGAGTCTGTCCGGGGAAAGGGGCAATTCGGCGATCACCTGATTTGCGCAACAGAGTCCAGTCGAGACCGACCCGACCCGCATCTGGCGCCGGATGTTCGACGACGAACTGGCGCTGGCCCGCGAGGCTCTGGCCTTTATGCGCAACCGATGGGACGGCGCCTGAGAGGCCAATCGGAAATGAGTTGAGTGAATTCAGCAGGTTGTGATTCTGTTCAGTTGCGACACAGAACGGAG
>NZ_JACBXS010000029.1 GCF_013415485.1 Rhabdonatronobacter sediminivivens
GTTGGGCAGACAGTAAAACACTCGATTCTCGCTGGGAATACCTGCCAACGCGAGTCAATCAGCCGGAAACCGTATGACGCATGGCGCGCGCTGCTCGCCATGGGCTGATCGGTGTTCGAAATCGGACAGGCAGCGGGGGCGTGGTGGCAACGACGCTTGCATCGCCTGACGCCAGCGACTATTGCAGGGCGCGAGGGGCTGGCCCGGGCGGGGGCCTTGCGAACCCGGTCAGGTCCGGAAGGAAGCAGCCGTAGCAATCCGTCTCCGGGTCGGTGTCCAGCCTCTCGCTTCGCCTTGTCTCAGCGCGACGTCTCAGCGCGACAGGCTTTCCAGATAGCGGAACAGCTCGGCCGCGCCATCGGCCAGACTGGCGTTCATGTGGCCGCGGCTGTCGGGGGTGCCGGCAAAACGGCTCAGGAAGCCCTGAGTATCACGCAGATAGGCGACGAAATTATCCTCGGTCCAGGTCAGCCCTTCGCGCCCGGCCTGCAGCATCGGTTCCGAATAGCGGCGGAAATCCGGGTCTGAACCGGCCTGGCGCCCGGCGACCCCGTAAAGATTGGGCGCCGACCGGCCACCGCGTTCGAGCACGGTCCCGTCAGGGGCTGCTACCATATGGCAGACCCGGCATTCGCGCCACAATTCCTGACCCGCTGCGGCTGCAGGGCCGACGCCGAGGCTGCCTGAAACAGCGATCAGTGCAAGGGCAAGGGGCCGCCATGGGCGCATGTCATTCTCCTTCGCTTCATTGCCTCAGCCTATCGCAAGCGCGGGTCCTTTACCATCGGCGTAATTCGGAGCGCCTGTCAGCCGTCATCATCATGGTTTCAGCCGGTACCCCCGCGCCAGCCACAGCCAGCAGAGGGCGGCAAGCGCCGCGGTGCTGGCCAGCACAATGCCCAGCCCCAGCAGCGGCGGCGCATCCGAGGCGCCGATCATGCCGAATCGTGCCCCGTCGATCAGATAGAAGACCGGATTCGCGCGGGTGATCGCTTCCAGCATCGGCGGCAGGGTCTGGATGGAATAGAAGGTCCCCGAAAGGAAGGACAGCGGCACCACGATGAAATTGGTGATGGCGGCGATCTGGTCGAACTTGTTGGCCAGGATCCCCGCCGCGATCCCCAGCGCCGAGAGCATGGCCGCCCCCAGCAGGACGAAGCCCAGCAGCCACAGCGGATGCGCGACCTGAAGCCCCAGCAACAGCACCATCGAAAGCGTGATCACCACGCCAACGCACAGCCCGCGCGCGACCCCGCCCGCCATGTAGCCCGCCACCAGCTCCATCGGCGACAGCGGCGGCATCAGCGTATCGACGATATTTCCCTGCACCTTGGCGATGACGATCGACGACGATGTATTGGCAAAGGCATTCTGGATCACCGTCATCATCAGGATCCCGGGCGCCAGAAAGGCCAGGAAGGACACCCCCATGACCATGCCCCGGGACGGACCGATGGCCAGCGCGAACACCGCCAGAAACAGCCCCGCTGTCACCAGCGGTGCGGCCAGGGTCTGGGTCCAGACCACCAGAAAGCGCCGGGTCTCGCGCTGGGCCAGCGTCATCATGCCCAGCCAGTTGACCCGTCCGAAGCGCCGCACGCCCATGGCGCCGGGCCGTGTGTGATCCTGTGCTGACATGTGACTCCCGGTTTGCAATTTTCCGCCGTGCCTTGTATCCCGGCGCACCCTGCCTAGAATAGGAAGGGAAATGTAATTCTCCAACCCCACCGATCAAGACAGGTGCCGGGGTGGCCAGCCGGAGGCGCGAGCATGTCCTGGACGGACGAGCGTGTGGAAAGACTGAAGCAGATGTGGGGCGAGGGGCTCTCGGCCTCGCAGATCGCCAAGGAACTGGGCGGGGTGACCCGCAATGCGGTGATCGGCAAGGTCCATCGTCTGGGGCTTTCGAACCGGGCAGGGGCCACGGGCGCGGGGGCAACCGTGGCGGCTGCAGCACCGGAGCCCGAGCCCCAGCCCGTGCCCGCCGCCGCCGAGGCGGCACCGGCGCCGCCCGCGCCCGAGCCGGAGCCTGCCCGGACCGAGGCTCAGGCCGCTGCGCCGGAACCCGAAACCGCCAGCGACCCGGCACCCGAGGAAACCCCGAAGCCGGAAGCCGCCGAGGAAACAGCGCCCGCCGACCCACCGTCCGCACCGATCCCGTTTTCGCGCCGCCCGATCGTGCCTGCCGGCCAGCCGCTGCCGCCCCAGCCCTCGGCCAATGAGGTCAGCGCCGAGGCCCTCGCCACCGTGCGCGAGGTGGAGAAGAAGGCCCGGAGGCTGTCGCTGCTGGAACTGACCGAGCGCACCTGCAAATGGCCCGTGGGCGATCCGGCGACCGAGGATTTCTGGTTCTGTGGGCTGCCGACCCAGGCGGGCAAGCCCTATTGCGAAGCGCATGTGGGCGTGGCGTTCCAGCCCATGTCCTCGCGCCGCGACCGGCGGCGCTGAAGGGGCAAGACAATCAGGCATGTTCACGGCGCTGACCGGCGCCGCGGTTTCTGGCCAGGATGTCGCCGCGCGCGCCCCGGGCGTAGGCGGTTGAACGTGCCGGATGGCGCCCGGGTCACGCGCCTGTCAGGCGCCGATCTGCGGGCCGGGGCAGAACATCGGGCGCGCGCTCTGTTCGATTTCATACAGTTCGTCGCCGGGGCCGTCTTCGGCGAAGCGCGCGCGCAGGCCCTCGTCGGTCATCCAGAAATACCAGCAATGGGTGCGCGGCTCATCCTCGTAGACGAAGCAGATCTGTTCGCCCTGCGGATGCCAGACACCTTCGCGGCATTCCTCGCCGATGAAGGCCCAGAGCACGCGCCGCCCTTGCTTGAATTGCTCGACGCCATAGGGCACGCCGCCGGTGCCGAAGGTAAGGGTGCGGCCCGTGACGTAGGCGTCGAACTCCTCGGCAGTCATCGGGGTTTCGGCCTCGGCGGCCCCGGGGGAAAGGGCCAGGAGGATGGTGCCAAAGGCCAGAGCCGGCAGCATGATGGCGAGGGTCAGACGAGGCATGGCGACTCCGCAAGGGTTAAGGCGTTGACCCTGCCACAGACGCAGCGCCGGGGCCAGTGGCGGGCTGGTCACTTCCGGCGGCGCGCGCCTGGGCCAGCACCTGGTCAACGCGCTTGTCCATCAGGCGGAACCACAGTCTTGGCCAGAGCGCGACAACGCCCATGGCGGGCAGGGATCGGGGCAGGACCGGCATCTCCTGCGGCAGGCGCAGCGCAGGATAGGGGCGGCCCGGATTGGCGTGATGGTCCGAATGGCGCGGGGCATTGACCATCATGTGCGACGAAAACCAGTGCGGCGTGTTCCAGGAGTGGTAGATGGTCTGCGGCTCATAGCTGCCATCGGGCAGGCGGCGGCGTTCCAGCCCGTAGTGCTGGAGGTAGTCCACCATGGCCAGTTGTGTCTGCGCATAAAAGGACAGGCCCAGCCAGGCCAGCACCGCCGTCGGGCCAAGAGTGATCCAGGCGAGGGCAAGAAGCCCCAGCGCGCCGCCGACATAGGTGACATAGGGGTTGGTCCAGGCGGGTTTGCCGCGCCGGGCGATGCGGTCGCGTTCCACGCGGAACCCCTGGAGGAAGCTGCCGGTCCAGCCGCGGGCGAAATTGCGGTAGAAGCTTTCGCCCTTGCGCGGGAAATTCGGGTCCAGCGGCGTGCCCACATGGACATGGTGCAAGAGCCGGTGCGCCGTAGTGTGGTGGCCATAGAGCATGGATGTGTAGACCCATTTCCCCAGGGAGAACAGCACTCGGCTACCGCGGTGAATCAATTCATGCGCATTCGAGTTGCTGACCTGCCCGAAGAACAGGCCGAAGCCGAAGAAGGCTGCCGCACGCTCGGCCCCGCTCAGCCCGGTGAGCCCCGCCACCGCCGCCGCGCCCAGGGGCATGAGCGCCAGATGCGCCAGTGCAAGCGTGGCGGACAGCGCGTCGGCGGCGGGGAATTCCACGCCCGGCGCGCCATCGCGGTTGGCGACCTTCAGGATCTGGTCCATGCCCAGGGCGAAGACGGACATGTAGAGGACTGCGGCCCAGATCCAGGCCCCGCCCATGACCCCACCGAGGGCCAGCAGGGCCACCGGGACAAGGGTGGCCAGAGCGAAGGGCTGGATATAGTGGCGCATGGGATGGGTCTGTCATTGCATGTGGTCTGCTCAATCTAGCAGGATTTGCGCCGCCGTCACGCGCCGCGGCGTCGCAGCCGGGCTTGGCGGGGCGGGCGGCGGCGGATAGGCTGCGCCTGGCCGCCCAAAGGAAAGGACGTACCCATGCCCGAGAAGATCACCGCGCTGGACCTGCCCCCGGCCGATCCGATGCCTGAGCGCACCCGGAAATACCTGGACCTCTGCGCCGAAAAGCTGGGCTTCGTGCCAAATGTGCTGCGCGCCTACAGTTTCGATATCGCGAAATTCGATGCCTTTGTGGCCATGTATAACGACCTGATGCTGGCCGACAGCGGGTTGAGCAAGCTGGAGCGCGAGATGATTGCCGTGGTGGTGTCTTCGATCAACCGTTGCTGGTACTGCCAGGTGGCCCATGGCGCGGCGGTGCGCGAATTGTCCGGCGATCCGGCACTGGGCGAGGCGATGGTGATGAATTACCGCGCCGCACCGTTGGACCCGCGCACGCGCGCCATGCTGGATTTTGCTGCGCTGGTGGCCGAATCCAGCGCGAAAGTGGAAGAAGCCGACCGCGAGGCGCTGCGTGGGCACGGGTTTTCCGATCGCGATATCTTCGACATTTCGGCGGTGGTGGGATTCTTTTCCATGTCGAACCGGGTGGCCTCGGCCATCGGGATGGAGCCGAATGCCGAATATCACGGCGCGGCGCGTTAGCGCTGGATGCTTTCCAGATAGGCGGCCAGCGCGACCACGCGTTCCGGCATCATCCGGCTGGCACCGCGGCCCATGTCCACATGCATCAGCCGCCCGGTCATCAGGTAGCTGAGGTCGGGCATGGCGGCCTCATGCAAGGTCAGGCCGCGCCCGTAGCCATCCAGGCGGTTGAGCACCTCGGCGCGTGGGAAACCGCCCGCGCGCGTGGCCAGGCCGGTCAGATCCGGCCCGCCCGGCCCACCGGTCGCGCCCGGGCCGTGGCATCCGGCGCAGCTTTGGTCATAGAGACGCGCCCCTGCAGCAGGACCCGCAAAGGGATTGCAGGCGGCGAGAGACACGAGCGCCAGGGCCGCGATGGCAAGGCGCAGGCTGTGGTGCGGGCGGGGGGCAGGTTCGCAGTGCATGACGGCAGAGTGCCATGGCGGCGCGCGCGCGCCAAGTCTTTCCTGTGCCCGGGGTGTTTCAGCAGTTCGGAACGTTCACGGCCAGCCCGCCAAGCGCGGTTTCCTTGTATTTCTCCGACATGTCGGCGCCGGTCTGGCGCATGGCCTCGATGCAGTTGTCCAGCGGCATGAAATGGCTGCCATCGCCGCGCAGCGCCAGCGAGGCGGCGGAAACGGCCTTGATCGCGCCCAGCCCGTTGCGTTCGATGCAGGGCACCTGCACCAGCCCCTTTACCGGATCGCAGGTCATGCCGAGGTGGTGTTCGAGCGCGATTTCGGCTGCGTTTTCCACCTGTTCGGGGGTGGCGCCGAGCACGGCGGCCAATCCGGCGGCAGCCATGGCCGCGGCTGAGCCGACCTCGGCCTGGCAGCCACATTCGGCGCCGGAAATGCTGGCATTGTGCTTGATCAGCCCGCCGATGGCTGCGGCGGTCAGCAGGAACTCGGCCACGCGGGTCGCGCTGGCGCCGGGGACATGGTCCAGCCAATAGCGGATCACCGCAGGGACCACGCCCGCGGCGCCATTGGTCGGCGCGGTCACCACCTGGCCGCCAGCGGCGTTTTCCTCGTTCACGGCCATGGCATAGACGCTGATCCAGTCATTGATCACATGCGGCGGCGCCAGGTTCAGCCCGTGTTCGGCCCGCAGCGATGTCAGGATGGCACCGGCCCGGCGCCGCACCCGCAAACCGCCGGGCAATTCGCCGCTGCCTTCAAGCCCGCGGTCGATGCAGGCGTTCATGACCGACCAAAGGCGCCTGACCCCCTGGTCCAGTTTCAGAGGGTCATGCCGGGTCAGTTCGTTGGCGCGCTTCATCTCGGCGATGGAGAGGCCGGAGTCGCGGGCCATGGCCAGCATTTCGGCAGCCGAGTGGAATGGATAGGGGCAAGGGGTCTGAGGCGAGGCGTCGGCGCTGCTGTTCAGTTCGGCTGCAGTCACCACGAAGCCGCCGCCGATGGAGAAATAGGTTTCCTGCGCGATCACATCGCCCTGGGCATCGGTGGCGCGCAGGACCATGGCATTGGCATGGCCGGGCAGGGGAGGGCCGAAATCGAAGACAAGATCGGCCTTGGGGTCAAAGCTGACCTGGCCCAGGCCGGGGATGTCGATCCGGCAGGTTTCACGGATCGCCGCCAGGGTGGTTTCGGCGCGGGCGGCGTCATAGCTGTCTGGCAGGAAACCGGCCAGGCCCAGGATGACCGCGCGGTCGGTGGCATGCCCCACGCCGGTGAACGCGAGCGAGCCATGCAGGGTCGCGCGCAGCCCGGCCACGCTAAACGGTTGCGCGCGCAGGTGGTCGAGGAAGCGGGCGGCGGCGACCATCGGCCCCATGGTATGGGACGAGGACGGGCCGATTCCGATCTTGAAGATATCGAACACCGACAGGAACATGGGGCCTCCGGGACAGGGACATTCTGCACAGGCCTACAGGATTTCCGCGCGGGCGCCATGGCCGCAAGCGACCATGGGGCGCAGAAATCGGACATGGGCGCGCCGCGCCCCGTGCGCGCCCCGCGGACGCCGCGCCCCACCCGCCCACCCATGCGCGCCGTCCACAGGGCGCGCACGGGGCGGTTCGGGTGCAGGGGGCATATTCACGGGCTTGTTGCGTGGTTTCGGTGTTCTGCGGCTTTTCTTGATCCGGGGTTGGGGTTAGTATCTGCGCATTCTGGTCGGCCATTCGGGCGGCCAATGTGTTGCACCGGGGCGATAGGCAAGATCCGACGCAGAACGGACGGTCGCACCGCAGGGCGAGGGCAGTATGACATTACGGCGTATTCGAGTGGGGCTGGTCGGCACGGCATTGGCGGTGCTGCTTGCGGGCTGCATGGACGGGCAGGGCAGTCCGGCGGAGAGTGAGCGGCCAACATCGCAGCAAGCCAGCCGGGCGGGTGTGGAGCGCGATGTCGAGGCGCCCGACGTATTCCAGGAATCGGACCGGGGGTTGTGGGATGGACGGCCCTCGCTTGGTGGGGTCTGGGTGGCCCATCCCGATGTGCGCGATCCCGAGCGCGTGATCATTCGCAACCCCGACAACGGGCAGGAAGTGGTCGGTGCGCTGTTCCGGCGTGAGCGTGAGAATCCGGGGCCGGCGTTTCAGGTGTCCTCGGATGCGGCTTCGGCGCTGGGCATGCTGGCGGGTAATCCTGCGGGCCTGCAGGTCACCGCCCTGCGCACCGAGGTCAGCGCCCCGTCTGACGCGCCGCGCGCAGCCGCGGACGCGCCCGAAGAGGCAGCCCCGCAAGAAGAGGCCGCCCCGCAAGTGGCTGAGGCTGCCGAGGCGCCTGCGGATGAAGCCGAGGCGGTGGAGGTTGCCGCCGCGGAGCCTCCGCGCGAGCGGCGCCGGTTCTGGCCCTTTGGCCGCCGCGACCGGGCCGAGGCCGAGACGGATGAGATCGGCATGCGCCCGCTGGAGGATGACGTGGCCCAGACGCCTGCGGCCGAGCCTGAGGCGCCTGTTGCCGCGGCGCAACCTGCCGCGCAGGCGCCGACCTCCGCGCTGGCGCGGGGCTATATCCAGCTGGGTATCTTCAGCGTCGAGGCCAATGCCGACCGGGCGCTGGGCATGGCAAGGGGCGCCGGCATGTCGGGGCGGGTTGTTGAAGGCGAAAGCAGCGGCAACCGGTTCTGGCGGGTGATCGTCGGCCCGTCCTCCACCACGGCCGAGCGTGACCGGATCTTGTCCCGGGTGCGCGATCTGGGCTTTACTGATGCCTATGCGGTTGCACGATAGGGGCGCGGTGTTGATGCGCGGCATTGCTGGGGGAACGAACATGATGCACCGATTGCTTACGGCGGTTGTTGCGGTGGTGGCGCTGATGGCCGGTCCCTTGGCGGTGCCTTCGGCTGCGCAGACCGGCTTCGAAACGCGGGCCTCGGCGGCCTATGTGATCGATGTCACATCCGGCACCGTGTTGCTGGATGTGAGTTCGGACATTCCGCTGCCACCGGCTTCGATGTCCAAGCTGATGACCCTGACCATGTTGTTCGAGGCGATCGAGGACGGGCGGCTGTCGCTGGACACCACCTTTACCGTGTCCGAGCGTGCCCATGCGATGGGCGGCTCGCGCATGTTTCTGGAAACGCGCCATCGACCCACCGCCGAGGATCTGATCCGCGGGATCGCGGTGCTATCGGGCAATGACGCCACGGTGGTGGTGGCCGAGGGGTTGGCCGGGACCGAGGAAGCCTTTGCCACCATGGCCACACGCCGCGCCCGCGATCTGGGGATGGAGAACACGACCATCGCCAATGCCTCGGGGTGGCCGCACCCGGAACACCGCATGTCCATGCGCGACCTGGCCATCCTGGCCGAGCACATGATTACCGAGTTTCCGCAATTCTACCCTTATCTGGCCGAGCCTGAGTTCACCTGGAACAACATCACCCAGTCGAACCGCGTGCCGCTGCTGGGGGCAGGCGTGGGGCTGGACGGGTTGAAGACCGGCTTTACCTCGGAGGCCGGATACAGCCTGACCGGGTCGGCGCTGCAGGGGGACCGGCGGATCATCTTTGCGTTCTCGGGGCTGGGCAGCGAACGGGAGCGTCTGGAAGAGGCTGAGCGGATCATCAACTGGGCGTTTCGGCAGTTTGCCTCGGTGACGGTGGCGCGGGCAGGCACGGTTCTGGCCGAGGCCGATGTCTGGATGGGCGAGGCGCCCCGCGTGCCCCTGACCCTGGCCGAGGATCTGCGCATCCTGATCCCGTCGATCGCGCAGCGCAACATCGAGGCCCGCGCGGTGTTCGACGCGCCCTTGCCCGCACCGGTCCAGGCCGGGCAGCGCGTGGGGGATCTGGTGATCTCGGTCCCGGACATGGAGGACCGGCGCGTGCCGCTGATTGCGGCGGCCGCGGTGCCCGAGGGCGGGTTCATGGTCCGCATGCAGGCGGCGGCGCAGGTGCTGTTGCGAGAGATTCAGGGCGCGCGGGACGGCGACGCCACGGCCCTGCAGTGAGCGAATGGGGGCATGGGCACCCCAGCGGGGCCGGGCGCGGGCTGTTCCTGAGCTTAGAGGGGATCGACGGGTCCGGCAAGACCACCCAGGCGCGGATGCTGGCCGAATCCCTGCGCGGGCGCGGCCATGAGGTGGTGCTGACGCGCGAACCCGGCGGCGCCCCCGGGGCCGAGGAAATCCGCCGCCTGCTGGTCGAAGGCGATGGCGCGCGCTGGTCGCCGGAAACCGAAATCCTGCTGTTCAACGCCGCGCGGCGCGACCATCTGGAACGCACCATCTGGCCGGCGCTGGCCGCAGGCAAGGTGGTGATCTGTGACCGGTTTGCGGATTCCACACGGGTCTATCAGGGGGCCGTGCGCGCCCAGTTGCGCGCCGTTGTGGACAGTCTGCACAGGCTGATGATCGGCACCGAGCCGCAGCTGACCCTGATCATCGACACCGACCCCGAGGCCGCGCTTCTCCGCGGTCTGGCCCGCCCCGGCGCCGAGGATCGGTTCGAGCGCTTCGGCGCTGCGTTTCAGGCGGCCCTGCGCGGCGGCTTTCTGGCGCTTGCGCGGGAATATCCCCGGCGCTGTCGGCTGATCGATGGCAACCGCCCGCCCGAGGTCGTCGGCGCCGAGGTGCTGGCCGTGGTCGAACGCGCATTGTCAGGTGTGGCGCGGCCATGAGCGACCCCGAGGACCTTCCCGAGCCGGACCGGATTGACGGCGTTCCCCACCCGCGCGAGGCGCGCGCGCTCTTCGGCCACGACGATGCTGAAGCAGCCTTCCTCGAGGCTTTCAACGCCGGGCGGTTGCAGCATGGCTGGATGATCACCGGCCCGCGCGGGGTGGGCAAGGCGACCCTGGCCTGGCGCATCGCGCGGTTCCTGCTGGCGCAGACCGGGCCTTCGGGCAGCCCTGCCACATCGCTGGATGTGCCCCCGGAACATCCGGCGGCAACCCAACTGGCGGCGGGGGCGCATCCGGGGCTTCTGGTGCTGCGGCGCGGCTATG
Source organism: Rhabdonatronobacter sediminivivens (assembly GCF_013415485.1). Classification (GTDB taxonomy): domain Bacteria; phylum Pseudomonadota; class Alphaproteobacteria; order Rhodobacterales; family Rhodobacteraceae; genus Rhabdonatronobacter; species Rhabdonatronobacter sediminivivens. Next base: position 10,227 of record NZ_JACBXS010000029.1, read on the forward strand.
ACACCAAGGCCAAGCGGCTGCGCGCCGTGATCACTGTCGATGAAATGCGCCGCTTGCACGGGTTCTTTGGTATGCGCGCCACCGATGGCGGCTGGCGGGTGGTGATTGTCGATGCCGCCGATGAAATGAACCCCAATGCCGCCAATGCGCTGCTGAAATCGCTGGAGGAGCCGCCCGCGCGGGCGATCCTGTTGCTGGTGGCGCATTGCCCCTCGGCGCTGTTGCCGACGATCCGGTCGCGCTGCCGGATGTTGCCGCTGGCGCCGCTGGACGGGGCAGACATGGCCGCGGCGCTGACCCAGGCCGGGTTCGACCCGGGCGCGCAGGCCGCGGCGCTGGCGGCGCTGTCGGGCGGGTCGGTGGGCACGGCGGTGCGGCTGCTGGCGGCGGACGGGTTGGCGCTCTATGGCGAGCTGACGCAGGTGCTGGGGGCGGCGCCCCGGATCGACCGCGCGCGGCTTCTGGCCCTGGCCAACAGCGCCGCGGGCCGCGGCGCCGAGGAACGCTTTGACCTGCTGCTGTCGCTGACCGAACTCTGGCTGGCCCGGCTGGCCCGCGCCGGGGTCACCGGCCCGCCGCAGCCCGAAGCCGCCCCGGGCGAGGCCGAGGTTCTGGCCCGGCTGGCGCCCGGGGTGGGGGCGGCGCAGCTTTGGGCGGGGGCGGCCTCGGGGCTGGTGGCGCGGGCGCGACAGGGGCGGGCGGTGAACCTTGACCCTGTCGGGCTGGTGCTTGATATGGGGTTGCGGGTCGAAGCGATTGCCCGCCAGATAGCGTGACCCTTCAGGCGACAAAGCGCAGCGAAAGCCCTCATGACCCTTCCTCCGCCCATCGTTGACAGCCATTGCCATCTGGACTTCCCGGAACTGGCCGATGAACTGGATCAGGTGATCGCCCGCGCCCGCGCTGCCGGTGTGACCCGGATGCTGACCATCTGTACGAAGCTGCGCAACGAACCGCAGGTTCGCGCCATCGCCGAAGGTCATGACGGCGTGTTCTATGCCGCCGGAACCCATCCGATGAGCGTGGCGGACGAACCCATGGCCAGCGTCGATGACCTGCTGGCTGTTGCCGCGCATCCCAAATGCATCGGCATCGGCGAATCCGGGCTGGATTATCATTACACCGCCGCCAGTGCCGCGCTGCAGCAGGACAGCCTGCGCATCCACATAGAGGCCGCCCGCCGCAGCGGCCTGCCGCTGATCATCCATGCCCGGGCCGCCGATGAGGACATGGCCGCCATCCTGTCGCAGGAGCACGCCCGCGGCGGCTTTGGCTGCGTGATGCATTGCTACAGTTCCGGTGCCGAACTGGCGCGGGTGGCGGTAGGTCTGGGTTTCTATCTGTCCATGTCCGGCATCGCCGCCTTCCCCAAAAGCGCCGAGCTGCGCGCGATCTTTGCCAGCGCGCCGCTGGAGCGTATCCTGGTGGAAACCGATGCCCCCTATCTGGCGCCGCCCCCCTATCGCGGCAGGCGCAATGAGCCGGCCTATACGGTGCACACCGCGCAGGTGGGGGCGGAACTGTTCGGTCTGGACTATGCCGAATTCGCCGCCGCCACTTCGGGCAATTTCGACCGGCTGTTCACCAAGGCGGTGGCATGACGGCGGTGTTGCGCTTTACCATCCTGGGCTGCGGGTCCTCAGGCGGGGTGCCGCGGCTGGGCGGGCTGTGGGGCGATTGCGACCCGTCCGAGCCGCGCAACATCCGCACCCGCTGTTCGCTTCTGATCGAACGCCAGACCGATTTTGGCACCACGCGGGTGCTGATCGATACCTCGCCCGACATGCGCGCGCAGTTGCTGGCCGCCGGGGTGGGACGGCTGGATGCGGTGGTCTATACCCATGCCCATGCCGATCATGTCCATGGCATCGATGATCTGCGCATGATCGTCTTCAACACGGGCAGCCGCCTGCCGGTCTGGGCCGATGGGCCCACCCAGGAAGCGCTGTTTTCCCGCTTCGGCTACGCCTTTGTCCAGCCAAAGGGCTCCCCTTATCCGCCGATCCTGGAGATGAATACCATCGCCGGTGATGTGACTGTCCCGGGCAAGGGGGGCGAGATACGGCTGCAGCCCCTGCCCGTAAACCACGGCACCATCGATGCGCTGGGCTTTCGCATCGGGCGGCTGGCCTATGTCCCCGATGCGGTGGTGATCCCTGACACCACCTGGGCGCAGCTTGAAGGGCTGGACTGCTGGATCGTCGATGCCCTGCGCCGCCGCCCGCATCCCACCCATGCGCATCTGGAGATGACGCTGGAGTGGATCGCCCGCGCCCGGCCGGCCCGCGCCGTGCTGACCAACATGCATGTGGATCTGGATTACGTCACCGTTGCCACCGAAACCCCGGACCATGTCGTGCCCGCCCATGACGGCATGGTCCTGGACTTCCCGGACTGAGCGGCCATGCAGGCGCTGGTCTCGGTCATCCTGCCGGTGTTCCTGCTGATCGGCTTCGGCTATGCCATGCGCTGGCGCGAACTGATCACGGATGCGCATATCGATGGCGTGATGGTCTTTGCCCAGAATTTCGCCATTCCCTGCCTGCTGTTCGTGGCCATCGCCCGGCTGGATCTGGGGCAGGATTTCGACCTGCGCCTGCTGGGCAGCTTCTATCTGGGGGCGCTGGCGGGATTCGTGGCCGGGATTGCCGGGGCGCGGCTGTTTTTCAAGCGCGACTGGGAAGACAGCATTGCCATCGGCTTTGTCTGCCTGTTCTCCAACTCGCTGCTTCTGGGCCTGCCGATCACCGAGCGCGCCTATGGAGCGGACGCGCTGGCGCCGAATTATGCCATCATCGCCGTGCATTCGCCCATCTGCTATGCGGTGGGGATCACCGCCATGGAATTTGTGCGCAATCGCGGGTCAGGGATGGCAGCCACGGGGCGGCGGGTCTTCGTGGCCATGTTCCGAAACGCGCTGGTGATCGGCATCGGGCTGGGTTTCGTGGTCAATCTGGGGGGCATTGCCCTGCCGCAGGTGGTGGATGAGGCGCTGGACCTGATGGTGCGCGCGGCGATTCCGACGGCGCTCTTCGGGCTGGGCGGGGTGCTGTACCGCTACCGCCCGGACGGCGATCTGCGTACCATCGGCTATGTCGTGGCGGTGTCATTGATCCTGCATCCGGCCATCGTCTGGGCCATGGGGCGGGGGCTGGCGCTGGATCAGGGGCAGTTCCGGTCTGCGGTGCTGACCGCGGCTGTGGCGCCGGGGGTCAATGCCTATGTCTTTGCCAACATGTATGGCCGCGCGCGGCGGGTGGCGGCCTCCAGCGTGTTGCTGGGCACGGTGCTTTGCGCGCTGACCGGATGGGTCTGGTTGCACCTTCTGGAGTGATGCACCCGCCCGCGCCTTTGCGCGGGCAGCGCCCCCTAAGGCGCGCAGCGCGGCTCGGGGGCGCTTTCCGGCCCCGGGGTCAGCCCCAGGTCGGGTGGAATTTGCCCGCGGGCGACAGGGTGAAGATCTCCACCCCCGTGGCCGTCACGCCGACCGAATGTTCAAACTGCGCCGACAGCGCCTTGTCGCGGGTGATCGCGGTCCAGTCATCGGACAGCACCTTGGTTTCGGGGCGGCCCAGATTGATCATCGGCTCGATGGTGAAGAACATACCTTCCTCCAGCATCGGGCCGGTGCCTGCGCGGCCGTAATGCAGCACATTGGGCGGCGAATGGAACACGCGGCCCAGCCCGTGGCCGCAGAAATCACGCACCACCGACATGCGGCGGGCCTCGGCGAAGCTCTGGATGGCATGGCCGATATCGCCGAAGGTATTGCCGGGGCGTACGGCCTCGATCCCGATCATCAGCGCGTCATGGGTGACCTGGATCAGTTTTTCGGCATAGGGTTTGGGCGTTCCGGCCACGAACATGCGGCTGGTGTCGCCATACCAGCCATCGACCACCACGGTGACATCGATATTGAGGATATCGCCATCCACCAGCAGGTCATTGCCGCGGGGGCGGGCTTCATGCTTGCTGGCGGGAATGGGGCTGCCGGGGATGCCGTGGCAGACGACGTGATTGACCGAGATGCAGCTGGCATGCTGATAGCCGCGATACCCGATGGTGGCCGAGGTCGCCCCCGCCTCATCCACCATGGCGTTGATCAGACGGTCCAGTTCCCCCGTCGTCTGGCCCGGCACCACATGCGGGGCGATCCGGTCCAGTATGCTGGCCGCCAGTTGCCCGGCCTTGTGCATCCCGGCAAAGTCTTCGGGCGCGTGCAGGTGGATGCCGTCTTTGGTGATCCGAACGGGTTGGCCGCTGTCCAAGGGATGCTCCGGTGTTGCAGGGTTTCGCGTGTTAGATAACGGCAGATGCGCCGGTTTTCCACCCGTTCTCATGCCTGCGGGCCCGGATCAACCGGGATCGCCGCGCCGATATGCACGCCCTGGGGGGAAACCCGGCTTCCGATGGCCAGAACCTCAACCCCGCCTGCGCGCGCTGCGTCAAAGGCGCGGGCGTAGCTGGGGTCGATATCGGCAGCGATGCGCAGGCGCGCCCCGTCGCTGCGGCTGATCAGATACAGCATGATCGCGCGTGCGCCGGTTGCGGCGGCGATGGTCAGTTCCTGCAGGTGTTTCGTGCCCCGGGCGGTGACGCTGTCGGGAAACTCCGCCCAGCCGTCCCGCAGCAGGGTGACGCTTTTCACCTCGATCAGCACGCGCTGCCCGTCGGCGCCGGTGGCGGCGAAATCAACGCGAGTGCCGGGGGCCAGCGTGAATTCGGGGCGGATGTCTGTCAGGCCCTCCAGCCCGGCAATGGCGCCGCTGGCCAGGGCCTCGGCCACCACGCGGTTGGGCAGGGTGGTATCCACGCAGGCCCGGTGCCCGTCCGGCAGTTCCACCAGCCGCCATCCATAGGGCAGCTTGCGCCCCGGCGCTGCAGATTCCAGCCAGCAGCGCGCGCCGGGGGCGGCCAGCCCGGTCATGGCGCCGGGATTGGGGCAATGGGCGGTGACCTCGCGCCCGTCCTCCAGCACCATATCGGCCAGAAAGCGCTTGTATCGGCGCAGCAGGCGGGCGGGCAAAAGCGGGGTTTGAAACTGCATGAGCAGGGGCCTATACCAGTGCCACCCCACCCGCAAGGAGACGCTGCACATGCCCAATCCCACCGCCGCCATGCTGGTGATCGGCGATGAAATCCTCTCGGGGCGGACCCGGGATGCGAATATGCACCATCTGGCCGGAGAGCTGGCCAATTCCGGGATCGACCTGTGCGAGGTGCGCTTTGTCTCGGACGTGCATCAGCGGATCGTCGATGCGGTGAATGCGCTCCGGGCGTCGTATGATCATGTGTTCACCTCGGGCGGGATCGGTCCCACCCATGATGACATCACCGCCGATGCCATCGCCGCGGCTTTTGGCGTGGGGTTGGCGGTCCGTGACGATGCCCGCGCGATCCTGACCGCCCATTACCAGCGCACGGGGCTGGAACTGAACGCCGCGCGGTTGCGCATGGCCCGCGTGCCGGACGGGGCGGTGCTGATCGAAAACCCGGTTTCAGCCGCGCCGGGGTTCAGCATCGGCAATGTGCATGTCATGGCCGGGGTCCCTTCGATCTTCGAGGCGATGGTGGCGGGGCTGTTGCCGACGCTGAGCGCCGGTAAGCCGCTGATGAGCCAGACCCTGCGCATCGCCCGCGGCGAGGGTGAGATCGCCGGACCGCTGGGCACGTTGGCCGCGGAATATCCGCAGTTGTCCTTCGGCTCCTATCCCTATGTGCAGGATGGTGCCTTTGGGGCGAATGTGGTGATCCGGGGCAGCGACGGGGTGGCGATCGATGCGGCCATGGTGCGCCTGTGCGCGCTCTTCCCCGAGGCCACCGCGTGAGCGCACCCGCCCCCGCGCCGCTGATGGCGGCGCTGGAGGCCACATGGCCCCCCGCCGCCCGGATGCCGGTGGGTGCCTTCATGCTGCGCGACGGGGCGGGCGGCGGCAAGCGCGTGTCCGCCGCCGTGGCTATGGCCGAGGCCACAGAGGCCGACATCGCCGCCGCCGAAGCTGCCATGCGCGCCCGGGGGGAGCAGCCGCTGTTCATGATCCGCGCGGGCGATGGCGCGCTCGATGATGCGCTGGCGGCACGGGGTTATGCGCAAATTGACACAACCCTGTTCTATGCCGCACCGGTTGGCATTCTGGCCCGCAAGCCTGCGCCGATCACCCTGTTTCCGATCTGGCCACCGCTGCAGATCATCCGCGATATCTGGACCGAGCGGGGCATCGGCGCGGCGCGGCAGGCGGTGATGGCGCGTGCCGCTGCACCGAAGGCGGCCCTGATTGCCCGGGTGGCGGACCGGGCGGCGGGGGCGGCTTTTGTTGCCTGTCACGGGGATATCGCCATGCTGCATGCGGTCGAGGTCCTGCCGAACCTGCGCCGGCAGGGGGGCGCGCGCAATCTGGTCACCGGTGCGGCCTGGTGGGCGCAGGAGCAGGGTATGCGCTGGTTGGCCCTGGCCGTCACGCGCGACAATGCGGCTGCCCGCGCGGTTTATGACGGGCTGGGCATGATGGTCTGTGGCGGGTATCATTACCGGATGCTGGCAGCGCCCGGCGCGGCGGGCTGAGGCGATTCGCCCAGGGGCAAGCCGGTGCGCAGGATGGCAGACGTGGGAAGCGCCCCCGAGCCGCGCCCACCCACCCACCCTGCGCGCCTCGGGGGCGCTCTGACCGTCGCAGGGCGCCGGTCAGTCGGGGTATGGACGTCTCGTGATTTGATCGGGGCTGCGGGCGCTCTACGCCTTGTCACAAGCGCCCCCTGATCCCGGGGCAGGAGTGAGCGATGACCGTGACCTTACGCAGTCTCAGGGTTCTTGCCTTTGCCGTGCTGGCCTTTATGGGGCTGGCCGGGCTGATTCTGGCCCAGGCCGAGGAGGAGCCGGGCGGGCTGGCCATCGTGCTGGATCTGCGCGATGCCGTCAGCCCCGCCAGTGCCGACTATCTGATCCGCGGCCTGCGCAGCGCGGCCGAGCGGGAAGCCGGGTTGGTCATCCTGCGCATGGACACGCCCGGGGGGCTTGTGACCTCAACCCGCGAGATCAACAGCGCCATTCTGGCCTCGGAGGTGCCGGTGGCGACTTTCGTGGCGCCTTCGGGGGCGCGGGCGGCCAGTGCGGGGACGTTCATCATGTATGCCAGTCATCTGGCGGTGATGGCGCCGGGCACATCTGTTGGCGCGGCAACGCCGGTCAGTATGGGCGGCGGCAGCATGCCCTTCGGCGGCCCGGACCCGACCGAAGAGGATGAAAACGGCGCGGATGACGCGCCGCGCCCCGCGGGCGATGCCGCCATGGCCAAGGCGCTGAACGATGCGGTTTCGCAGATACGCAGTCTGGCCGAGGTTCATGGGCGCAACGCCGATTGGGCGGAAGCGGCGGTGCGCGATGCCGCCACCCTGACCGCCCGCGCCGCGGTGGAGGAGAATGTGGCCGATTTCATCGCCCGCGACCTGACCGAGCTTCTGGACCTGGCCGATGGGCGCAGCGTGCAGATGGATGGTGAGGAGATGGTGCTGCAGACCCGTGACCTGAGCATTGTCATGCTGGAGCCGGACTGGCGCACGCAGATCCTGTCGATCATCGCCAATCCGAATCTGGCGTTGCTGTTCATGATCGTGGGGTTTTACGGGATCGTGTTCGAACTGTTCAACCCCGGTGCGCTGATCCCGGGCACCATCGGCGGGATCAGCCTGATCCTGGGGCTGTTTGCGCTGTCGATCCTGCCCTTCAACTTTGCCGGGTTGGCGCTGATCGGGCTGGGGCTGGCCTTGTTGCTGGCCGAGGTCTTCAGCCCCTCCTTTGGTGTCCTGGGGATCGGCGGGGCGATTGCACTGGCGGCGGGGGGCGTTTTCCTGTTCGATTCGGAGGTGCCGGGGCTGGAAACCTCGATTCCGATGCTGGCCGCAGTTGTGGTGGCAGCGCTCGCCTTCACGATGTTGATCGCGCGGATGGCGGTGACCTCGCACAAGCGCGGGGTGACCACCGGGTCGCATGATCTGCTGCGCGCGAAGGCGCAGGTGCAGGATTGGACGGGCGACAGGGGCCATGTCCTGGTCCATGGCGAACGCTGGAATGCCCGGCATGACGGCCCGCCGCTGACACCGGGCGCGGCGGTGCGGATCATCGAGATCGACGGGCTGACCCTGCATGTCACCCCGGACACAGACAACAGACGTGCCGTGCGCACGCCTCCGACACAGGAGTAAACCATGGATATCTTTGCGATCTTCGGAGATCTGGCCTTTGTGGCCGTTCTTCTGGTGCTGGTGCTGGCCTTTCTGGGCTCGGCCATCAAGGTGCTGCGCGAATATGAGCGCGCGGTGGTCTTTACGCTGGGGCGGTTCACCGGGGTCAAGGGGCCCGGGCTGATCCTGGTGATCCCGGTCATCCAGCAGGTGGTGCGCGTGGATCTGCGGGTGCGGGTGCTGGATGTGCCCAGCCAGGATGTGATCAGCCAGGACAACGTGTCTGTGCGGGTGAATGCGGTGATTTATTTCCGCGTGGTGGACCCGGAAAAGGCCACGATCCAGGTGGAGAACTTCATGCAGGCCACGTCCGAACTGGCGCAGACCACGCTGCGGTCGGTGCTGGGCAAGCATGAGCTGGATGAAATGCTGTCCGAGCGCGACAAGCTGAACAACGACATTCAGGAGATCATCGACAGCCAGACCGACACCTGGGGGATCAAGGTGGCGAATGTGGAAATCAAGCATGTCGATATCAACGAATCGATGATCCGCGCCATCGCCCGCCAGGCCGAGGCCGAGCGGGAGCGCCGCGCCAAGGTCATCAATGCCGAGGGCGAGGAACAGGCGGCGCAGAAGTTGCTGGAGGCGGCGCAGATCCTCAGCGCGGACCCGGGCGCCATGCAATTGCGCTATCTGTCCACCCTGACCACCATCGGGGCCGAGAAGAACTCGACCATCGTCTTCCCCTTCCCAACCGAGCTGGCCGGGATGATCCAGCAGATGGCGCCGAAGAAGAGTTGAGGGGCCTCAGTCCTGCTGCAGGCAGGCGATGAAGCGGGCGGCGTCCAGAAACGCCGCCCGGCGCCCGGCGGTCAGGGCGGCGGCCTCGTCATCCGCGCCCCATTGTTCGATCTGCCATGTCTCATCGACCTGCGCGGCCTGCCACAGGGTTTCGGGCGGGGCGAAGCCTTCGCGCACCGCAAGGCCGATGACCAGCGACCCCGAAAGCGCGACCAGATCATGGAAGGCCGCCAGTTCAAACGCCGACATGGCCGCGACCGGAGGCTCCAGCGCGGCCAGTGCCGCGGGCGGTTGCGGGTGGTGGATGACGCCATGGCAGAGCGTCAGCCGCGCGCCATAGTGCCGCGCGGCCCAGTCCACCAGCGGGTCCCAGGCCTCGGCCTCGCGCGCGATCAGCTCCTGCGGGGCTTCGGCGCGATAGCAGATCAGATCGCTGTCGCCATAGGCCGTGATCAGGGCCGAGACCTCGGCCTGCTGGCCGCGCACCTTGTCGATGGCGGAATTGGCGGTGCGGGTGGCGGGCATGGCGCCGGGGTCGATCACCTCGGGTTGGGCGCGCCATTCCCGGGCGATGGCTTCGGCCAGCGCGCGGGTTGGCACGGCCAGCGGGGCGCGGGCCGGGGTGCGCAGGGGGCGGCCATCCAGCGTGACCACATGGCCGTCCTCGGTGGTTTGGGTGTCCACCGTTGTCCAGAAGCGTTTGCGCGCCCAGCCTGCCATCATGCCGCCCTGTGCCAATGCGCGCCCAGCGCCGGGGCCAGCGCGTCGAACGCGTCGATCACCTGCGCGGCGCCGGCGGCGTGAAGCTGCGCCACGGGGTGATAGCCCCAGCTGACGCCGATCCCGGTAACGCCGGCGGCGCGGGCCATCTCCATGTCATAGCTGGTATCGCCCAGCATGACGGCGCTCGTGGCCTCGACCCCGGTTTCGGCCAGCGCGGCCAGCAGCATCGCCGGGTGGGGTTTTGACGGGTGGTCATCGGCCACCTGCAGGGTGGTGAAGCGGTCGGCCAGCCCATGCGCGGCCAGCAGCGCCGACAGGCCGCGCCGGGATTTGCCGGTGGCCACGCCCAGCAGCAGGCTGTCATCCTGCGCCAGCAGGTCCAGCGCCGCGCGGGCGCCGGGATAGAGCGGGGCCACCTGATCCAGCCGCATCTGGCCAAAGGCCGCGCGATAGGCATCGACCAGCCGCGCGTGGTCATCCGCGCCCAGATCGGGGGCCAGCCGCGCCATGGCCACGGGCAGCGACAGGCCCACGATGCCCAGCACCTGCGCGCGGGGCGGGCAGGGATGCGCGATTGCGTCGAATGCCGCCGCCATGGCGCCCAGGATCAGCGCCTGGCTGTCGACCAGCGTGCCATCCACATCAAAGACCAGAAGGCGCAGGGTCATGGGGTGTCCTCGAACGGATCCTCGGGGACTTCGTCTTCGGTCCAGCCAAGGGTTTTCCAGCTGCGGGCCATATGCTCGGGCAGCGGGGCGGTGAGGGTGACGGGCCGCCCGGTGACCGGGTGCTGGAAGCGGATCATGCGGGCGTGCAGGTGCAGCTTGCGGCTGATCTCGCCGCCCAATTGGGCGCCCCAGCCATCGCCCAGGTTTTCCTGCCCCGAGCCGCCGTATTTCCCGTCGCCCACGATGGGGTGGCCCAGTTCGGCCATATGCGCGCGCAGCTGATGGGTGCGCCCGGTGACCGGGACCAGCGCCATCCAGGCGGCGCGCCGACCCAGGGCCGAGAGCACCGCGTAATCGGTGGTGGCGCGTTTTGCGCCGGGGGTGGCGGGGACCTCATCGGGGTGCAGGCAGCGCATCTTTTCTGCATTGGGGCCGCCGGCCTTGACCAGCCCGTAGCGGATGGTGCCCATGCGCGGGGTGGGCACGCCCGCCACCAGCGCCCAGTAAAGCTTGCGGGTTTCACGGTGGCGGAAGGCCTCGGTCAGGCGGCGGGCCACGCGGTGGGTGCGCGCCAGCAGCAGGATCCCCGAGGTGTCCTTGTCCAGCCGGTGCACCAGCACGGGGCGTTCCTTGTAGCCGAACATCAGCGCCTCGGACAGGCCATCCACATGGCGGTGGCCCTGCCCGCTGCCGCCCTGGCTGGGCAGGCCCGGCGGCTTGTTGAGCGCGATGATATGCTGGTCCTTCCACAGGACCGCGGCTTCGATCATCTGCGCATCGGAGTGCGAGACGCCCGCGCGTGCGGGTGGCGGTGCCGGGGGCGCGCTGGGTAGAGGGGGGAGGCGGACGCTCTGGCCGGGTTCCACGCGGGTGTTGGCCTTGACGCGGCCGCCATCAAGCCGGATTTCGCCCTTGCGGCAGGCCTTTTCCACGAACCCCTGGGTGATCTGCGGGAAACGCCGCTTCAGCCAGCGGTCCAGCCGCTGGTCGCCTTCATCGGCGCCGATGGTCAGGGTCTGAACGCCGCTCATGGCGCCGTTCCGAATGGGGGTGCGATCCGGGTCATGGCGGTTCTTTTTCGCGGCCGGGGCGCGGAGTCAACCGCCTTCTTCGCAGCGCAGGGCGGCGGCGCGGCGCTGGTTGCGGGCATAGAGCCAGGGCGCCAGCAGACGGTCATAGACCAGTCCGGTGATCTGGCGCAGCCCCGGAAGTCCCACGATCGCCGCCAGCCAGCGCCAGCCGGGCAGGGCACGCCAGAGCGCGAGGAAGGCATCGACGCCATCGAGCATCCGTTCGCCCTGCAGCGCGTGCAGGCGGCGCATGGCGCGGTCCCGGTCCAGCCCCCAATCGGCCAGCGGCGCGCGGTGCAGATCATCGAAGCGCACGGGCGCGTCATGGCGTTCGGCCAGGCGGCGGTAATGCGCGATCTCGGCCCGGCAGATGGGGCAGCGGTCGTTGTAAAGGATGGTGAGCGTCTGCATGGGGGAGATGTGGGGCGCCGGGGCGCGCTGTCCAGAGGCAAGGAGCGCCCACGCGGCGGCCCGGGGCGCGGCTGCTTCGGGCGGCGGGGCATGGGCGCCAGCACCCCGGCGGAGGGGGCGTGCCGGGGTGATCAGTCGCGGGTGTGGAAGTGGTCATGGATGGATTGGGCCAGCGCCTCGGAGATGCCGGGGACGGCCTTGAGGTCCGCGAGCCCCGCGCGCGTCACCGCCTTGGCCGAGCCGAAATGCGCCAGCAGCGCGCGTTTGCGCGCCGCCCCCACGCCCGGGACATCATCGAGCGGGGTGGCGCCGACGCCCTCGGCGCGTTTCTGGCGGTGGGCGCCGATGGCGAAGCGGTGTGCCTCGTCGCGCAGGCGCTGGATGAAATAGAGCACCGGGTCATTGCGGCGCAGGGCGAAGGGGCGGGCGCCGGGGCGGTGGAATTCCTCCTTGCCCTGGTCACGGTCCACGCCCTTGGCGACGCCGATGAGGGGGATGTCCTCGACCCCCAGTTCGGCCAGGGCCTGGGCCACGGCGCCCACCTGGCCCGCGCCCCCATCGATGAGCAGCAGGTCCGGCCAGGTGTCGCCCTGACGGTCGGGGTCTTCGCGTTGCAGGCGTTCGAAGCGGCGTTTGAGCATGGCCATCATCATGCCCAGGTCATCCCCGGCGGTGACCTCGCCTTCCTTGAAATTGTATTTGCGATACTGGCTTTTGATGAAGCCTTCGGGGCCGGCGACGATCATGGCGCCCACGGCATTGGCCCCCTGGATATGGGAGTTGTCATAGACCTCGACCCGTTGCGGGGGGGCGTCCAGATCGAAGGCCTCGGCCAGGCCGGCCAGCAGTTTGGACTGGGCGGCCCCCTCGGCCATGCGCCGGCCAAGGCTTTCGCGCGCGTTGCGGCTGGCATTGACCACCAGATCCAGCTTCTCGCCCCGCTGGGGCACGGCCAGCGCGACCTTGCGCCCGGCGCGTTCGCTGAGCGCATCGGCGACCAGTTCGGTATCTTCGGGCGGGTGTGACAGCAGGATCAGCCGGGGCGGCAGCTTGTCATCGTAGAACTGCGTCAGGAAGGCTTGCAGGATTTCGGGCGCTTCGGCCCCCGCGCCGGTGCGGGGGTAGAAATCGCGGTTGCCCCAGCTCTGGTTCGCGCGGATAAAGAAGACCTGCACGCAGGCCTGCCCGCCTTCCATATGGAGCGCGATGACATCGGCCTCGGCCACGCCCTGGGGGTTGATGCCCTGGCTTTGCTGCACATTGGTCAGCGCGCGGATGCGGTCGCGCAGGGCGGCGGCGCGCTCGAACTCCATCGCCTCGGCGGCGGCCTGCATGTCCTGCGCAAGCTGGGCCTGGATCTTGGTGCTCTTGCCCGACAGGAAGCGTTCGGCATCGGCCACCAGCGCGGCATAGTCCGCTTCGGAGATATGGCCCACGCAGGGCGCGCTGCAGCGTTTGATCTGATAGAGCAGGCAGGGCCGCGTGCGGCTGTTGAACACCGAATCGGTGCAGTTGCGCAGCAGGAACACCCGCTGCAACTGCGTCAGCGTGCGATTGACGGCGCCGGCGCTGGCGAAGGGGCCGAAATAGCTGCCCTTGACGGTCTTGCGCCCGCGATGCTTGCGCAGTTGCGGAAAGGGGTGATCCTTTGGCAGCAGGATGTTGGGGAAGCTCTTGTCATCGCGCAGCAGCACATTGTAGCGCGGCTTCAACTGCTTGATGAGGTTCTGCTCCAGCAGCAGCGCCTCGGTTTCGGTGCGTGTGGTCAGGAACATCATGGAGGCGGTTTCGGCGATCATCCGCGCGATCCGCCCCGAATGCCCCGAAGGGCGCGCGTAATTCGCCACCCGCACCTTCAGCTGCCGCGCCTTGCCGACGTAGAGCACCTCGGACTGGGCGTTGAGCATCCGGTAGACGCCGGGGGAATTGTCCAGCGTGCGCAGATAGGACTGGATGCAGGCATGTCCGGTCGGGGCTTCGGGGGGATCGGGCGGGGTCTGTGACATCAGGTTCCAAGGGTTGGTGATTCTGGTTCTCGCTGCAATGTCCGGCTGCAGGTTTCAAGTGTTAAGGTATCCACCAATTCTGTGGATAACCCTGTGGGAAGATTGCCGGGCAGGGAGATTATCCCTTGAATCCCGGCGCCCTCCAAGGGTTGCACAAAAAATAGGCAAAGTTTTAAGGTGTTGAAATAAATCAACTAAATTATCTCCCAGCCCCAACCGCCTGAATCACTTATCATTTTTGTGACCAACGAAAACCGGCCTTGCCTGCGGTGCACAACTTGAACGGTTCCGACTGCAAGATGGGTCTGAGAGGCAGGAATTCGAGCGGTAGCAGCGTCACCCTGCGCCATTGTGGCCCTCGGATCACCGTCATGTGAGTGGCGATCTGCTGGCGCCGGACCCCGGTTCGCTGCACTCTTTTGCCATGGGACTGCCTTGTGTTACAGGACTTCGGATTGATGAGCTGGTGTTGCGCGTCCTGTTGGGGGGGGCGCTGTCTGGGCTGATGCTGGTGGGCGTCTTGCTGGCGCGGACCGAACCTGCGGCCCCGCCGCCGCCCCTGCAGATACCGCCGCCCGATTTCTCTCTGTCCCTTTCCGCGGACGGGCGCACACTGGCCTTTTCCGGCACTGTGGATTTCGGGCTGACCGAGGCCCTGCGCCTTCGGCTCGCTGCCTCCCCGGATGTGCGGCGACTGACGCTGGACAGCAATGGCGGCAACATCTACGAGGCCCGCGGCGCGGTCAGCGTGATCCGCGCCCATGGACTGGCAACCCATGTCGCGGGGCATTGTGCATCGGCCTGTGCGTTGATTTTTGCGGGCGGTCAGGGGCGCAGCATGGCGCCGCAGGCACGGCTTGGATTTCACGGCTATTTCATCCCCGCCCACCGCGCCTATGGCATGATCGACCCGGTGCGCGAGATGCAGCGCGACATGGCGATCTTTCGCGCCCAGGCGGTATCCGAGGCCTTCATCGCGCGGCTGTCCAGCTTGCCGCGCGCGCCGATGTGGTATCCGGATCATGCGGAACTGCGGGCGGCGGGGGTGCTGACCGTTCCCTGAACGCGCCTCACCCTTGCCCCCGGCGCGGATTTGGGCGAAGCCATGGGCATGTATATCATCCTTGCCCTGCTGATCGCCGTGGCGGTGATCCTGATCCTGCAACCGTGGAAGCGCCGCGCCTGCCGCTGGCGCGAGGATCGCCGCGCCCTGGCCGATGGCCGGGTTCTGCATCGCTGCGCCGCCTGCGGGGCCGAGATCGCCCTGCCAAAGGGGCGCAAACCCGCGGCCTGCCTTGCCGATCGGAGCCAGCAATGACCCTGCCACTGCCCCCCGATGCCGACACCCGCCGTGCCGTCGCCCCGGTGATCTGCTACCCGGTGGACAGCCTGCCCCGGCCGGACCTGGCGCTCTATGCCGCCGCGCGGGCGCAGGCCACCCGCACCGCCGCCACACGCGTCCCCGCACGTGAGGCGCGCGCCTTTCGTGTCGCTGCGGGCCAGTTCTTTCGTATCACCTGCGCCGAGGGGCCGCAGGTCGGGGATCTGAACCTGTTCCATGCCACGGACCTGTCCGAGCGGTTCTTCTCGGGCAAGACCCGCGCGCTGCATGGCACCCATGTCAGCACCGGCGACCGGCTGTGGTCCGGGTTTCCGCATCTGCGCCCCATGGCCACCATCACCACCGACACGCTAGCCTGGTACGGGCGTGATGGTTTCGGCTGTGCGGTGCATGACGTGATCGGCACCCGCTGTGACCCCTACACCCACCATCTGCTGAGCGGGCAGGATTACCACCATTGCTGCCATTCCAACCTGACCCGCGCATTGGCGGCGGAAACCGGAATGGCGCCGGCGCAGGCCGAACCGCTGGTGCATGACGTTCTGAATGTCTTCATGTGCACCGGGTTTACCGCCGATACCGGGCAATACTTCATGAAGGCCACCCCGGCGCGGGCGGGGGATCACATCGAATTCTTCGCCGAGATCGACCTGCTGGGTGTGCTCTCGGCCTGTCCGGGCGGGGATTGCGGGGCGGAGCATTCCTCGGACCGGGCCATTTGCCACCCGCTGCAGGTCGAGGTCTTTGCCCCCGCGCCGGGCGCTTTGGCGGGCTGGCATCCGCCATCGCCCAATGGCTATGACCGGACCCACGGGCTGTAACCTGCCCCTGTGATAGACAGGGGCGGCGCCCGCAGCGCGCGCGTGGGTGTGGGGGCGCCTGTGCCGGGGCTGCCGGTCGGTGCGGCGCGGGCTACGCCGCCAGATGGGTCCGCACCACCGCCTGCGCTTCCAGGGTCCGGTGGACCGGGCATTTGTCGGCGATCTCCAGCAATCGCTGGCGTGTGTTGTCATCCAGATCCCCGCGAAGGCGGATCTCGCGGGTGAAGACATCGATCCGGCCCTTGCCTTCGCCCCCCTCGCAATCGGTGCTGTGGCAGCGGGTGTGGGTGACATCGCAGCTGACGTGCTCCAGCGGCAGGTCCTTGCGGGTGGCATACATGCGCAGGGTCATGGTGGTGCAGGCCCCCAGCCCGGCGGCCAGCAGCTGATAGGGCGACGGCCCCAGCCCGTCACCCCCCACCGAGGCCGGTTCATCGGCCACAAGCTGGTGGCGCCCGTCAATGACAATATCCTGGCGGAAGCGCCCGCCCTCGGCCTCGGCCACGCGGGTCACGCCTTCGGGGGCGTCGGGTGGTGCCTCGGCCGATGCCAGGTCCATATAGCGCGCGGACCAGGCGGCGATCACATCGGCGGCATATTCGGCATCCGCCGGGTCCGAGATCAGATGATCCGCGTCATCGAGCGTCACGAAACTTTTCGGATGCCTGGCCGCCACGAAGATCTGTTGCGCGTTTTCGATTCCCACCACCATGTCGCGCGGGGCGTGCAGCACCAGCAGCGCGGCGCGCAGCGATTTCAGCGCCGGTTCCAGCGCCGCCTGCGCCACATCCTCGACAAAGCCGCGCCGGATGGTGAAATCGCGCCCCTCCAGCGTTACGGTCGCTTCGCCCTCGGCCCGGATCGTCTCCAGCGCGGTGCCGAAATTGCCCAGCACATGGCCGGGATCGGCCGGGGCGCCGATGGTGACCAGGGCGCGCAGGCTGTCGATCCGGGGGCTTGCGGCAATCGCTGCCGCCCCGCCCAGCGAATGGCCGATCAGCAGTTGCGGTGCCATGTCTTGCCCCGCCATCCAGTCCGCCGCCGCCGCCAGATCATCCACATTCGAGGAAAAATCCGTGTTGGCAAATTCGCCCTGCGAATGCCCTAGCCCGGTGAAATCGAACCGCAGCACGGCAATACCCCGCGCCGCCAGCCGCCCCGCGATCCGCCGCGCGGCCTGGATGTCCTTGGAGCAGGTGAAGCAATGCGCAAACAGCGCCGCGGCCCGCACCGTGCCTTCGGGGCGGTCGAGCCGGGCCGCCAGCTGGTGGCCATCATGGCCGGTGAATGTGATCCGTTCGCTGCGCATTCTGTCCCCTCCGATTTCCGTGCTGCCCATCAGCTAGGTATGATCCGGCGCCATTGCTACTCTGCGCGCAAATAACATTCACTTCTTGCAATATGTTTTCCTGTGGCTATATTGCGCCCAGGACATCAACCAGGGGTAAGACGATGCAACCGGAAGTGACCTCGTTCTTCGATCATGACACCAACACCATAACCTATGTGGTGCGCGACCCGGGCGGCAGCGCCTGCGCCATCATCGATTCGGTGCTGGATTTCGACTATGCCTCGGGGCGGACCAGCACCAAATCCGCCGATGCCGTGATCGCCTTTGTGCGCGAAAAGGGCTATCGGGTGGAGTGGCTGCTGGAGACCCATGTCCATGCCGACCATCTGTCCGCAGCTCCGTACCTGCAGCAGGAACTGGGCGGCAAGATCGGCATCGGGCACAAGATCACCGTGGTGCAGGACACATTCGGCAAGGTCTTCAACGCCGGGACCGAGTTCGAGCGCGACGGAAGCCAGTTCGACCAGCTGTTCAACGAGGGCGATTCGATCCATATCGGCCAGTTGCGCGTCGATGTGCTGCACACGCCGGGCCACACGCCGGCCTGCCTGACCTATGTGATCGGTGACGCGGCTTTCGTGGGCGATACGCTGTTCATGCCCGATTTCGGCACCGCGCGCTGCGATTTCCCCGGCGGCTCGGCCGATACCATGTGGGATTCGGTGCAGAAGATACTGGCCCTTCCTGATGAGACGCGCATCTTCGTGGGCCATGACTACAAGGCCGAAGGGCGCGAGGACTACGCCTGGGAAACCACCGTGGGCGAGCAGAAAGCCCGCAATGTCCATGTGGGCGCAGGCAAATCGCGCGAGGATTTCGTGCAGATGCGCACCGAACGCGATGCGAGCCTGGCCATGCCACGGCTGATCGTGCCCTCGCTGCAGGTGAACATGCGCGCAGGCCAGATGCCGCCCGCCGAGGACAATGGCACCGTCTACCTGAAGGTGCCGGTCAACAAGCTGTAAGCCAGTGCCGGGCGCTGCCCCGGCCCTCTCGCGCCCCTTGGGCGCGCCAACCAAACGGAACCTGATATCATGAGCTTCATTCAACCGGACTGGATCTGGGGCCTTGTCGGCGGCCTGATGATCGGCAGCGCCGCGGCGCTGTTTCTTCTGTTCAACGGGCGCATCATGGGCGCCAGCGGGATCATTGGCGGGCTTGTGGACCGCTCGGGCCTGCATGACTGGGCCGAACGCGGGGCCTTTCTGGCCGGGCTGGTGGTGGTGCCTGCGCTGATGCTGCCGCTCTACAGTGTCGAGGTCAGCACCAACATAACCTCGAACCTGGCGGTGGTCATCGCCGGGGGCCTGCTGGTGGGGATCGGCACGCGGCTGGCCAACGGCTGCACCTCGGGGCACGGGGTGTGCGGGATTTCGCGCTTCTCGCTGCGCGGGATCGTGGCAACGGTGTTCTATCTGCTGGCGGGGGGCCTGAGCGTGGTCCTGTTCCGGCATCTTCTGGGGGTGATCTGATGCAACGTGTACTCCTTTCTGCCGCTTCGGGCGGGTTGTTCGGGGCGGGTCTGCTGGTTTCGGGCATGACCGACACCACCAAGGTTCAGGGATGGCTGGATGTGTTCGGCGCCTGGGACCCCACGCTGGCCTTTGTGCTGGGGGGCGCGATCCTGCCGATGCTGGTGGCTTGGCAGATTGCCAACCGGCGTGCGGCCCCGGCGCTGGGCGGGACATTTCCGTCCCGGCCGGACCCGCGGCTGGGCCATAATCTGGTGCTGGGCTCGGTCCTGTTCGGGGCGGGCTGGGGGCTGGTGGGGTTGTGCCCCGGCCCGGCGATTGCCTCGATCAGCTGGGGCGGCACTGGCGGCATCGTGTTTCTGATTGCGATGGTGGCGGGTATGGTGGCCGCACCACCGATTCGCGCCCGTGTGGACCGGCTGGCCGCCGCCTGAGCCACAAGCAGCAAAGGACAGATCCATGGATATCCGCCCCATCGCCGACGGTTATGCCGTTTCCCCGCAGATCACCCCCGAAGACGTGGCCGCTATCCGCGAGGCCGGTTTCACCACGGTGATCTGCAACCGCCCCGACGGCGAGATCCCGCCCGAGGTGCAGGCCGAGGCCATCCGCGCCGCGGTCGAAGGCGCGGGCATGCGCTTTGTCCTGAACCCGGTTGTCGGCGGTGCCATCACCATGGAGAATGTCGAAGCCCAGGGCGCGGCGCTGGATGGGGCCGGGGGGCCGGTGCTGGCCTATTGCGCCTCGGGTAACCGCTCGTCCATCGTCTGGGCGCTGTCGCAGGCGGGCAAGCGCCCCACGGATGAACTGGTCGCTGCCGGAGCAAAATATGGCTACGCCACCGAACAGTTCCGCCCCACGATCGAGCAACTGGCCCGCGGCTGAGCGCGCAACCGCGATCCCGGATACCCTGTGCGGGGGCCGCGGCCACTGGCCCGGCCCCCGCGCTGCGTTTCAGGCCCAGTGCCGGGGCTGCTGGGCATAGCCGATGTAAAGCGGGTGCTTCGGGTGACCGTGTTTGCTGAGGCCAAGGTGGAACAGCGGCTGCGCCGTGGCGCGCAACAGCCGTTCCACCGCCGCCCCGCGCTGCAGAAACGCTCCATGAGTGCCCCAGGCACAGATGATCCGGTCCGCCCAGGCCGCCCCTTCGGCAATTGCCGCGTCGTTATCGGGGCCGATGGGGTCGGGGGCTGTGCGCATGACCTTTGGATCGGTGGCGCGGAAGGCAAAGATGTTGCACACCCGGAACGCGCCGAACCCAAGTGTCCGCGCGCGGCGTTCGCAGCGCTCGACGGTGGGATCGTTCTGCACCTCGGTCGCGGTGGACGGGTTCAGCATCACGAACAACACCTTGTCACCCGCACTGTCCCAGATGCGGGTCAGCGCGTAACGATACTGCTCGCACGGTGAATATATCGCGCTCGAGGGGGCATCGCCCTTGGTATGGCTGCGGGTGATCATGGCGCGGTGATAGCGGCGCTGGGCAGGGCGGGCAAGCGGATGGAGCGTCAGGCGCCCTCGACCTCGGATATGCGGCGGGCCTCGGCCAGCAGGGCGGCCAGAACCGGGGTGTGCGGCTCTCGCCATGGCGCGATCAGCCCGACCTGCAGCCCCGGCCGCCCGCCGGTCAGCGGGATCGACCGCAGCCGGGTATCCCCCGACAGGAGCGCGGTGGTATGTTCGTTGACGATGCTGACCCAGGGCCCGGCAGTGACATGGGCAATCAGCGCCAGGATCGAGTTCGATTCCACCATCGGCGCAGCCTCGACCCCGGCATCGGCCATAAGCCGCCCCACGATCCGCCGGTTCTGCATGTCCGGCGTCAACAGGCACAGCGGCAGGCCGGCCAGTTCCGACCAGGCCATCGCGTCGCGCGCGGCCAGAGGGCCATCGGCGCGCATCAGCAACCGGTAGCGTTCGGAATACAGCGGCACCCTGGACACCCGCCCCAGCGGTTCGTTGTCCAGATAGGTGATCCCGGCATCAAGGCCCAGATTCTCGACCTCCTGCAGGATTTCAACCGAGTTACGCGACAGGATGCGGATGCGCACATTGGGGTGGCGCTTCAGAAAGGGGTCGGTCAGCCGCACCACCATCGGCAGCGCGGTGGGGATGACGCCCAGCCGCAGATTGCCCGAAAGCCCCTGACGGGCGGCGCGCATTTCCTCGCGCAGGGTGCGGGCGTCGGCAACGATCCGGCGCGCCCAGTCCAGCACCCGCGCGCCTTCGGGGGTCAGCCCCTGATAGCGCGACCCGCGCCAGACCAGTTGCACCCCCAGTTCCGCTTCCAGTTGCCGGATCGCCCCCGAAAGCGATGGCTGGCTGATACCGCAACGTTCAGCGGCGCGGCCGAAATGCTCTTCTGTTGCCAGGGCGATGAACATTTCCAGCTTGTCAAGCATCTGCAATGGCCTCCGTTGCGCTTTGCCCATCCTGCGCCGGGGCGGGGGTGGGCGCAACAGCGCGCAGATAAAGCGCCGCAGGATCTTGTTGGCCGGGGGGCATCGGCTTACATGCGACGGCATGGCAAGGTTTTTCTCCCTCTCGCGCTGGCGCGGGCCCGTGGTCTCGGTTGTTCGGCTCGATGGCATGATCGCCTCCGGGTCCGGGCGGCTGAATGACCAGACTCTCGCCCCGGTGATCGAAGCCGCGTTTCGCCGCGGCAAGCCCCGTGCGGTGGCGCTGGCGATCAACTCGCCCGGCGGCTCGCCCGCGCAAAGCTCGCTCATCGCCGCGCGCATCCGCCGCCTGGCCACTGAGCACAAGGTGCCGGTCCATGCCTTTGTCGAGGATCTGGCCGCCTCGGGCGGCTATTGGCTGGCAACGGCGGCAGATGACATCTGGGTGGATGCCAACTCGATCGTCGGCTCCATCGGGGTGATCTATGCGGGTTTCGGCTTCGACGGGCTGATAGAACGCTACGGGGTGCAGCGCCGCGTGCACACCGCCGGTGAACGCAAGTCCATGCTGGACCCGTTCCGCCCCGAAAACCCCGAAGAGGTCGCCCGCCTGCGCGACTGGCAGGCCCAGATCCATGAAACCTTCATCAATCAGGTCAAGTCCCGGCGCGGCCCCCGCCTGCACGCCGACGAGGACCTGTTCGACGGCTCCATCCGCATCGGCGCCAGGGCGGTCAGCGCCGGGCTGGCCGACGGGATCGACCATCTGGTGCCGAAGATGAAGGCGCTCTATGGCGAGAAACTGCGCTTCATCCCCTATGGCCCCCGTCGCCCGCTGCTGCGCCGCTTCGGCCTGAGCCTGATGCAGGATGCCCTGGCCACCGCTGAAGAACGCGCCCTGCGCGCACGCTACGGGGCCTGAGGCGCATGCTGGTCAAGATCGTTACCCTGTTTCTGGTGTTCATGGTGGTTATGGGGGCTGTCCAGCGCTGGATCAATCCCAAGCGCAAGATCGGCAAGCGCGACCAGACCCGCCTGGGACGCCCGCGCAAATGCCCCGAATGCGGGCGTTTCCTGATCGGAACCGGGACGTGCACCTGCAAGAACTGACCGCGCCGCTGCGCCGGGGGGCCATGTGATGCTGATCGATCTTGCACAGGTTGCGGCCGGGTTGGTCATTTTGCTGGTGGCAGGCGATCTGCTGGTCCGCGGGGCGGTCAATCTGGCGCTGCGGCTGGGCATCCCGGCGCTGATGGTCGGCATGACGGTGGTCGCCTTCGGCACCTCGGCGCCGGAACTGGTGGTTTCGGTCCAGGCGGTCTGGATCGGCGCGGGCGGTCTGGCGCTCGGCAATGTGGTGGGATCGAACATTGCCAATATCCTCATGGTGCTGGGCCTGCCTGCGCTGATCGCGCCGCTGGCCGTGGACCCGGCGCTGCGCCGGGATTTCGCCATCATGATTGCCGCCACGGTGCTGTTCCTTGCGCTGGCCATGGGCGGCGTGTTCCACCATTGGCAGGCGCTGGCACTGCTGCTGGGGCTGGGGCTGATGCTGGGCGACAATCTGCGCCGCGCCCGGGCGATCCGGGCTGCGGCCCCCGCCGAGGCCGATGATCCCGGCGATCTCGAAGGCGCCGACCCCGCGCTGCCAGGCTGGAAGCTGACCCTGTTCCTGGTGCTGGGGATCCTCGGCCTGCCGCTTGGGGCGCAACTGCTGGTGGCGGGGGCGGTGGACATCGCCTCGGCGCTGGGCGTCTCGGATGCGGTGATCGG
This sequence comes from Rhabdonatronobacter sediminivivens, assembly GCF_013415485.1. Lineage (GTDB taxonomy): Bacteria > Pseudomonadota > Alphaproteobacteria > Rhodobacterales > Rhodobacteraceae > Rhabdonatronobacter > Rhabdonatronobacter sediminivivens. The sequence goes on from NZ_JACBXS010000029.1 coordinate 33,245, forward strand.
GCTGACGCTGGTGGCGGTGGGAACATCGCTGCCGGAACTGGCGACCACGCTGCTCGCCGCCTGGCGGCGCGAGGCGGGGGTCGCCATGGGCAATATCATCGGTTCCAACATCTTCAACCTGCTCTGCATCATCGGTGTGGCCGGCATGGTCGGCCCCATCGCCGTGCCCGAATCCATGCTGCGCCTTGACCTGTGGGTCATGGCCGGCAGTTCGCTGCTGCTGCTGCCCTTCATCCTGCGCGGCGCGCCGATCACGCGGCCGGTGGGGCTGGCCTTGTCTCTGGCCTATGCGGGCTACATCACTTTCCTGGTGATACGCGGCGGCTAGGGGCAGACATGACAGGCAAGGCACTTGTGACGGGTGCGGGGCGGCGGTTGGGGCGCGCGATGGCTCTGTGGCTGGGCGCGCGCGGCTGGGACGTGGCGGTGCACTACGGCAGCTCTGCCGGACAGGCCAAGACCGTGGCCGATGAAATCGCCGCACAGGGCCAGCGCAGCGCCGCGCTGCAGGCCGATCTGCTGGATGACGCCCAGATCGCGCCCCTGATCGACCGCGCCGTGCAGGTGCTCGGCGGCCCATTGACGCTGCTGATCAACAACGCCTCGATCTTCGAGCAGGACAGCATCGCCACCGCCACCCGCGAAAGCTGGGACAGGCACTTCATGTCCAACCTGCGCGCGCCCTTCGTTCTGACCCAGCGCTTTGCCGCCCAGGCGCCCCCGGCCGCGCGTGATCCCATGAACGAACCCCGCGCCCAGGCGCAGGTCATCAATATCATCGACCAGAAGGTCTGGCGCCTGAACCCCGATTTCATGACCTACACCTTGGCAAAATCCGCGCTCTGGACCCTCACGCGCACGGCTGCCCAGGGCCTCGCGCCCGATGTGCGCGTCAACGCCATCGGCCCCGGACCCACCTTGCGGTCAATCCACCAGACCCCCGAGGACTTCGCCAGCGAACGCGCCGGAACCTTGCTCCATCGCGGCGCCTCCGAAGCCGATATTACCGCAGCGCTTGGTTACCTGCTCGAGGCGCCATCGGTCACCGGCCAGATGATTGCCGTTGACGGCGGGCAACACCTTGCCTGGCACAGCTCCGACCCCCTCGGCAGCCCCTGACTCTCGGTTCCCTTGCGCCCCCGATCCCCTTCATCCTTGTCGAAATATCCCGGGGGGTCCGGGGGGCTGGCCCCCCGGCACCGGCCAGATGCGCATGGATGAAAGTCCGGCGCCTCACCGGTATTCGATCAACCCGGGCTCCCGCCCGCGCCAGCGCCGTATCGCCCAGGTGAGCATCCCCTGCAGGTTGGCAAATTTTGACAGCGTCAGCAACGCGGCCCCGGCGGCCGCGTGGCGGCGGCTGAAACCTTCGGCGCGCAGGCGCCGGGCATTGCGCAGGTTCGAGGCCAGGTAAAGCGCGCCCAGGCCCGCCAGCGCCAGCCCCCCGATCCAGGGCAGAAGCAGCACCGCCGCCAGCGGCAGCACGACCGCCCAGACCCAGGCGCGGAGCCGTTCGGCGCGATAGGCGCCAGGCGTCACGGTTGCCACCTGCGCAAAGGAATGCCCTGCCCGCACCGCGCGGCGCCAGAACGGGCCCAGCCGGTGCATGGCCAGATCATGGGTTGCCATCTCCTGCCCAACCGGCGCGACCTGCCAACCCGCCGCCCGCAAGCGGTCGCAGAACTCGCCCTCTTCGCCCGCGATCAGGTCCTCGCGGAACCCGCCCGTTTCCAGAAGCGGCGCAAACCGGCCCAGGAACACGCCGGTAAAGCTGGCGCCGCCCCGCACCACCATGTCCCATTCGTGGTCCTGCATCCGGTTATAGACCGACGTCCCCGGCGCCTCTTCGCGTACCCGGCCAAAGACCGCGGCCAGGTCAGGCCGGGCGTTCAGCGCCTCCAGCCCCGCAGCAATCCAGCCCGCAACCACCACGCAATCGCCATCGACCAGCTGTATGAACTCGGGCGGATCATCCGACAGTGCGCGCAGCCCCGCATTGCGCGCCCGCGCCGCGCTCAGCGGCGGGGCCAGTTCCACCACGGCATCCGCCCCTGCCGCCCGCGCCACCGCCACGCTGTCATCCGAGGACGCGCTGTCCACATAGACCACGCGGCGCACATCCGCGCGCAGGGCGGCAATGGCCGCGCCCAGCCGCGCCCCCTCATTCCGGCCGATCACCACCGCGTCGATTACCGCCATCTTTCCCTCATCGCTGCAGACCTTCTGCCCATAGCACAGATGCAGCCCAATCGCGGCACCCACTGGGCAAGGGCGCGGATTTGTGGTGGATTGCGCCGAAACAGAGATCAGGGAGGAGGCCGCAATGACCCGCGCGCAGATCATCGGTTGGGCGCATACCCGCTTTGGCAAGTCCGAAGCCCCGGACACCGAATCGCTCATGGCCGAGGCGCTTCCGCAGGCGCTGGCCCACGCCGGGATCGGCGCCGAGGATGTGGACGGCCTCTTTGTCGGCGTCTTCAACAACGGCTTTTCGCAACAGGATTTTCAGGCCGCACTGGTGGCCATGGGGGATGAGCGTTTGCGCCACACTCCGGCGGTGCGGTTTGAAAACGCCTGCGCCACGGGTTCGGCGGCGCTGCACGGGGCGCTGGATTTCCTGGATGCCGGGCGTGGTCAGATCGCCGTGGTCATCGGCGCGGAGAAGATGACCGCCACCCCCACCGCCGCCGTGGGCGACATCCTGCTGGGGGCAAGCTACGTGGCCGAGGAAGCGGTGGTCGAGGGCGGCTTCGCAGGGCTCTTCGGCCAGATTGCCCAAAGCTATTTCCAGCGCCATGGTGACCAGTCCGAGGCGCTCGCCATGATCGCCGCCAAGAACCACCGCAACGGCATGGCCAACCCCTTTGCCCATATGCGCAAGGATTTCGGCGTCGATTTCTGCAATACCCCGTCCGAGAAGAACCCCCGCGTGGCCGGGCCGCTGCGGCGCACCGATTGTTCGCTGATCTCGGACGGGGCGGCGGTGCTGGTGCTGGCGGCGCCGGTGGCGGCGGCGGACGCCCCGCGTGCGATCCGTTTCCGCGCCCGGGTGCAGGCCAATGACATTCTGGCCATGTCACGCCGCGATGTGCTGGCGTTTGAGGGCGCGCGCCGGGCCTGGGCGGGCGCGCTGGCGAAGGCGGGGATGACGCTGGATGATCTGGCGCTGGTGGAAACCCATGATTGCTTCACCATCGCCGAACTGTTGGAATACGAGGCCATGGGCCTGACCGCCCCCGGGCAGGGCGCGCGCGCGATCCGTGACGGCACAGTGGCGCGCGACGGGCGGCTGCCGGTGAACCCCTCGGGCGGGTTGAAGTCCAAGGGCCACCCCATCGGCGCCACCGGGGTCTCCATGCATGTCATGGCCGCGATGCAGGTGGCGGATGAAGCCGGCGCGATGCAGATCCCCGGCGCCACAACCGCGGGCGTCTTCAACATGGGGGGCGTCGCCGTGGCCAATTACTGTTCCATCCTGGAGCGTGTGGCATGAGCGCGGCGCCGGTCAGCACCCGGGTGATGAACCTGGCCTCGATGCTCAGCCAGACCGCGCGGCGGCTGGGGCCGGATCTGGCGCTGGTCTGGGGCGATCTGCGCCTCAGCTGGGCCGAGCTGGAGACCCGCGCCTGCGCCTGCGCTGCCGCGCTGCAGGGGCTGGGCGTGGCCAAGGGCGACCGCGTGCTGGTCCATTCGTCGAACAACATCCAGATGATCGAGGCCATGTTCGCCTGTTGGCGGCTGGGCGCGGTCTGGGTGCCCGCCAATTTCCGGCTGGCACCTGCGGAACTGGCCGGGCTGGCCGAAACCGCCGCGCCGAAGCTGCTGATCGGCCATGCAGCTTTCCCGGAACACGCCCGCGCCTGCGCCGGGCTGGTGGAGGCCACCGTGACCATCGGCGGGGGCGAGGCTGACTATGACGCGCTGGTCGCCGCGCATATGGGGCAGGCGCCTGATGCCGTGGCCGTGGACCGTGATGACCCGGCGTGGTTCTTCTTCACCTCGGGCACCACGGGGCGGCCAAAGGCGGCGGTGCTGACCCATGGGCAGATGGCCTTTGTCATCACCAATTTCATGTGCGACCTGATGCCGGACAGCGGGCCGGGGGATGCCTCCCTGGTCGTTGCGCCCTTGTCGCATGGTGCGGGGGTGCATCTGCTGGGGCAGGTGGCCAAGGGGGTCAAGACGGTGCTGCCGCCCGGCACCGGATTTGACCCGGGCGTGATCTGGCAACTGGTGCAGGACTGGCGCATCACCAATGCCTTTACCGTGCCCACCATCCTCAAGCGGCTGGTGGAACACCCGGCGGTGGACACGGCGGACCATTCCGCGCTGCGCCATGTCATCTATGCGGGCGCGCCCATGTATCGCGCCGATCAGATCCGCGCGCTGGAGAAACTCGGCGCCGTGCTGGTGCAGTATTTCGGGCTGGGCGAGGTGACGGGCAGCATCACCGTGCTGCCCCCCGTGCACCATACCACCGACGATTCGCAGATGCGGCTGGGCACCTGCGGCTTTGCCCGCACCGGCATGGAGGTGCAGGTGCAGGATGACGACGGCCGCGCCCTGGGCCCGAATGAAACCGGCGAGATCTGCGTCATCGGCCCCGCCGTCTTTGCCGGCTACCACAACAACCCCGAGGCCAACGCCAAATCCTTTCGCAACGGCTGGTTCCGCACCGGCGATCTGGGCCATATGGATGCCGAAGGGTTTGTCTATCTGACCGGGCGGGCCTCGGACATGTATATCTCGGGCGGGTCCAACATCTACCCGCGCGAGATCGAGGAGGTGATCCTGCGCATCCCCGGCGTGTCGGAATGTGCCGTCCTGGGCGTCCCGGACCCGGAGTGGGGGGAGGTTGGCCTGGCTGTGGTGGTCCCCGAACCCGGTGCCGCGCTGGACCCGCAGGCGGTGCAGGCGGGCATCGCCCCGCACCTGGCGCGCTACAAGCTGCCGAAATCGGTGGTCCTGTGGGAGGAACTGCCCAAATCCGGCTATGGCAAGGTCACCAGAAAGCTGATCCGTGCCGAACTGGAACGCCGGGGCCAGTGGCCGGCGCCGTGATCGAACGGCTGACCCACCCCGGACCGGTGGCGGCAAAACGCTTCTGCGCGCTGCCCGTGCGGGCCGAGCCGCTGACCCTCATTCTGCCGGCGGGTGTTCCCCTGCTGGAGGCGCTGGCAGACACCGGCCTGCGCGCCGCATGGCTGGAACTTGCCGATGTCCCCATGGCACGGCTGGACTATTTGCGCCCCGGCCCGGATCCGACAGGCGAACACGCCGCCTGGTATGACGGGCCGCACCGGGCCGATGGCGCGGTAATGACACGGTTGAGCCTGCATCTGGGGCGCCGTGGTGGGGAGCCCTGGCTGCATGGTCATGGCGGGTGGCAGGGCGCGCGCGGCGCCGGTGGCGGGCATGTGCTGCCCAGCGCCACGGTGCTGGCCGAACCCGCCCGGGCACGGGGTTGGGCGCTGGAGGGGGCCATGCTGGAGGTGACACCGGACCCGGAGACCCGGTTCGACCTGTTTCAGCCGGTGCCGGATGCCACGGTCAAAGACCCCGATGCCGTGCTGCTGACCCTGCGGCCCAACCAGGATATCACCTTGGCCGTGGAAGCGGCCGCTGCGGCCCATGGCATCCGGAATGGTACGGTGCACGGGCTGGGCAGCCTGGTGGCGCCGCGCCTGACCATGGGGGCCGAGGCTAGCATCGCCACGGAAATCCTGATCACGGATGGGCAGATCGTCAACGGTCATGCGGCCCTGTCGGCATTGGTGGTGGGGTTTGGCGGGCGGATCACGCTGGCCGGGCTGGAACGCGGGCATTGCGGGGTCTGTGTGACCTGCGAAATCCTGATCCGGCGGGCTGATCCCTGCTGCTGACAGGGTTTCACGTGTGGTTGAGCGGCGCGCGCGGGCTTTGCGTTTTCCGCGCTGACCCCTATGTTGCACCTGAGTCCAGGCCGCGCCCCCGCGGCCCGAAAGCCATATCTGGAGTGACCATGACGAAAAGCCGTGCCATGACCCTTTCGTGCGATACACGCCGGTATCTCTGGCCGGGGCTTGCGGTCCTGATGCTGGCCGTGCTGCTTCTGGCGATGCAAACGGTGCAGGCCGCCGCCCAGGATCGCCCTGCCAGTTTTGCCGATCTGGCCGAAAGTGTCAGCCCGTCCGTGGTGAACATCACCACCTCGACCACGGTGGCATCCCGGAACGATCCGATGCCCACCCCGCCCCAGGGTTCGCCCTTCGAGGATTTCTTTCGTGACTTCTTCGACCGTGAAGATCGCCCACGGCAAAGCCAGGCGCTTGGATCAGGCTTCGTGATCTCCGAGGACGGTTTCATTGTCACCAACAACCATGTGATCGAAGGCGCGGATGAGATTCTGGTGGAATTCTTCGCCGGGCTGGAACTGCCCGCAACACTGATCGGCACCGACCCAGCCACCGATCTGGCCTTGCTGAAGGTCGAACATGAAAGCCCGCTGCCCTATGTGCCCTGGGGCGATTCCGAAGCCTCGCGCGTGGGGGACTGGGTGATTGCGGTGGGCAACCCGCTGGGGCAGGGGTTTTCGGTCAGTGCGGGCATCATCTCGGCCCGTGGGCGTGCGCTGCAGGGCAATTACGATGACTACATCCAGACCGACGCCGCCATCAACCGTGGCAACTCGGGCGGGCCGCTGTTCAACATGGAGGGCGAGGTCATCGGCGTGAACACCGCGATCCTGTCGCCCACCGGCGGCTCCATCGGGATCGGTTTTGCCATGTCCTCGAATGTGGCCGTGGGGGTGATCGAACAACTGCGCGAATTCGGCACCACCCGGCGCGGCTGGCTGGGCGTGCGTATCCAGGATCTGACCGATGACATGGCCGAGGCGTTGGGCCTGGACCGGGCGGAAGGTGCCATGGTCACCGATGTGATGGAAGGCCCCTCGCGCGAGGCCGGGATGCAGACCGGCGACGTGATTCTGCGCTTCGATGGCGGCATCGTGCGCGACACGCGCCAGCTGGTGCGCCGCGTGGGCGATGCGGGCGTTGGCCGCGATGTCGAGGTGGTGGTGTTCCGTGACAATGAGGAACTGACCCTGACCGTGACACTGGGTCAGCGCGAACTGGTGGAAAACGGCATGACCCCGCCGGACGAGGCCGCCCCCGAACCCGAGGAAGAAACCGCGGGCAGCTACATGGGAATGCGTCTTGAGCCGCTGACCGATGCCCTGCGCGAGGAAATGGGCATCGCATCGGGCATGAGCGGCTTGCTGGTCCGGGATGTCGACCCCGAAAGCGATGCCGCCCAGAAGGATGTGCGCCCCGGCGATGTCATCACCGAGGCTGGCCAGACCCCGGTCAACACCGTTGCCGAGTTGCGCGAGCGGGCCGAAGAGGCGCGCGAGGCCGGGCGCCGCTCTTTGCTGGTGCTTCTGCGCCGCGGTGGTGATCCGCGCTTCGTGGCGCTGAGTGTCGAGGAAGACTGAGCCCCGGATTTGCGCAGGCCATCAGCACTGCCACGCGCGGCGCGGACCTTCGGGTTCGCGCCGCGCTGTCATTTGCGGGAGGGCGAAGGAACATGCGCGGCGGCGCAGCGGATGTCTGCCATGGCAGTCACCACGCGCGCCTCCAGCTGTCAGAACTCCGACGCATCATAGGGGACGAGGCCCAGCTCTCGCGCGGTTTGCAGGGACAGGATCGGACTGTTGAAACCGCGTGCGGCCTGATAGGCCTGCACAGCGGCGCGGGTGCGATCATCGGCATCACCGGTGATTTCGGGCGCCATGTAGCCGCGCACCGACAAGGCCCGCTGAAGCGATTCGATAAAGGCGGGGGTCACATCCTCGGGGCAGGGGGTCTGCACCAGCGACTGACCCGGAACATCGGTGTGCCCCCAGCATCCATGGGCCTGGCGGTCCGAAATCTGCGTGACCTCCGCAGTGCCCAGGCCGCGCGTGACCTCCATTGGCATGTCTGCGGTCTGACAGGCGCCCAGCACGGCTGCACAGGCGATCATGGCGCCTGCGACCGTCTTTCGCGATATCCGTTTTCTGCTGCGCATGGTGACAGTCTGATGTTTCCAGGCCGATTCTTGAAGCAGGAAACAATCTGTTGCCGAAATCAGGCGCTTTTGGGGCAGGGCTGGGGAAAAAATTGCAGCACCGCGCTGCGTGAGGCTGGTGCCCGGATGACTGGTCAAACCCGATCTGCTGCCTTATGTCGAACGCGGGGCGCCCGATGGCGCAGTTTGGTTCGGCAAGAGGCAAGGCATGGCACGTATCACCTATGTGGAATTCAACGGCACCGAGCATGTGGTCGATGTGGCCAACGGCATGACCGTGATGGAAGGCGCGCGCGACAACGGCATTCCGGGGATCGAGGCCGATTGCGGTGGCGCCTGCGCCTGTTCCACATGCCATGTCTATGTGGACAGCGCCTGGGTTGAAAAACTGCCTGCACGGGATGCGATGGAAGAGGATATGCTGGACTTTGCCTATGAGCCTGACGCCGAGCGCTCGCGTCTGACCTGCCAGATCAAGGTTTCTGACGATCTGGACGGGTTGAAGGTCTTCATGCCCGAAAAGCAGATCTGACAGGCGGCGCCGGGCGTTTCGGCCGCGGCAGCGCGCCTTGGCGTTCTGCAGGATATATCCCCGCGTCATCGGGCGGCCGAAAACGGCCGGGGCTGCGCATGGCGTGATGCGACCGCCCAGCTCTGCGCCTTCAGGTTGCCGCTCAGCGGTTGCTGTCGATCCAGCGCGACATCAGGCCCCGGTCACGAAAGCATTCCTCGGGCACCTGGCGCCGCTTGATCCGGGCCAGCTTTTCGGCAAAGGCGACTTGCTTGTTGCTGGGGGTGTTGGGCCGTTCGGCAGGGCGCAGGGCGGCCTGGATGCCGATCCAGCGGCTCAGGCTCAGGCGATTTTGCTGCGCCTCCCATGGCACGATCACCTGATTGCGCAGGGCCAGCTTGCGGGCATAGGCCAGTTGCTTTTCAGTCGGCGGAAGCTGGGACTGCTCGGTCATGGTCACGCTCCTTTCAACCCTCAATATAGAACAAAGCATGGACAAAATCAAGCATGTTGCGTTTGAACGTATGTCGGCGTCTATATGTTGATTTGCAGCTTTGTCCGAAACAGGATGCTGCGTGCCCCCACGCCGATCACCCGTCGCAAAACCCCGGCGGGCTTGTCGCTTTCGTGCGTTCAGGCGTCGTGGGGGCTTGTTCCGGCCCGGGGGAATTGCGGCAATGAAGGCCCAGAATTCCGTGCTGGAGAAGCGCCATGAAAACGCATGTCAAAGCCCTTGTTGTCGGTGGTGGGGCGGTGGGGGCCTCGATTGCCTATCATCTGGCCAGGGCGGGCTGGGACACCCTGTTGCTGGAACGCGATGAGCTGACCTCGGGGTCCACATGGCATGCGGCGGGGCTGCTGCCGCTGTTCAACATGGGCTATGCCACCAGCCACATCCATGACTACAGCGTGAAATTCTACAAGCGGCTGGAGGCTGAGACAGGCCTGAACGCCGGGTTCTATGTGGTGGGCAACCTGCGCATGGCCCAGACCCAGGCGCGCATGGATGAATACATGCTCTATGCCGCCACCGCCGAGACGGTGGGCATTCCCTATGAGTGGATGACGCCCGCGCAGATCAAGGAGCGGTGGCCGCTGGTCCGGACCGAGGATCTGCAGGGCGCGATCTTCCACCCCAGCGATGGCTACATCAACCCGGCCGATGTGACCCAGGCCATGGCCAAGGGCGCCCGCCAGCACGGGGCCGAGATCATGCGCCGCGTGCAGGTGGATGGCTACCGCTGGACCGGCTCCGAATGGATCGTGTCCTGCACGAAGATGGTGGAGAAGGGCGGGAACCTTGTCCCCTCGAACGAGCGTTTCGAGATCACCGCCGAGCATGTGGTCACCGCCACCGGCAACCACGCCCAGCGCACCGCGCGTCTGCTGGGCATCAAGATCCCGGCGATCCCGGTCGAACACCAATATATCGTCACCGAACCCGACCCCGCGCTGCGCGACTACCGTGCGGCGGGCAACCCCGAACACCCCGTCCTGCGCGATGCAGATGCCAAATGGTATGTGCGCGAGGAACGCGGCGGCTGGATTCTTGGCCCTTACGAGCGCAATGCCCCCGCACGCTTCCTCTATGATGTGCCCGAAAGCTTCCGTGCCGATCTGTTCCCGCTGGATCTGGAGCGGATCGAGGAAGAATACATGTCCATGATCCACCGGATTCCGTCCTCGGAAACCGTGGGGCTGAAGGACGACTACAACGGGCCGATCTGCTACACCCCCGATGGCAACCCGCTGGTGGGCCCCGCACCCGGCCTGCGCAACATGTGGCTGGCCGAGGGTTTCAGCTTCGGCATCACCGCCGCGGGCGGCACCGGGTACTACCTGGCGCAGATGATGGTGGAGGGCGAGGCCGAGATCGACATGGCATCGCTGGACCCCAAGCGCTACGGCGACTGGATGACCACCGAATACGGCGCGCGCAAGAACGAGGAAGCCTACGAACACGTCTACATCCTGCACCACCCGGATGAAGAGCGCCCGGCCTGCCGCCCCCTGCGCACCGCGCCCTGCTATGACCGGGTAAAGGCGCTTGGCGCGCAGTTCGGCTGTGTCAACGGGTTCGAGCGGCCGAATTACTTTGGCCCGGTGGACGCGCCCGAAGGGTTCGACCATGACGCGCGCAGCTTCCGCCGGGGCGGCTGGTGGCAATATGCGGTCGATGAGGCCCGCGCCATCCGCGAGGGCGTCGGCATGATCGACGCCACCGCCTTTACCAAACATCTGGTCCGCGGCCCCGGCGCCACGGCGTTTCTGGATTGGTTCACCTGCAACCGACTGCCGAAGGTGGGGCGTATCAACCTGACCTATGCCCTGACCGAGGCCGGCACCACGCGTACCGAATACACCATCGTCCGGCTGGCCGAGAACGAATATTACCTGATCTCCTCGGGCGCGCTGACCACCTATGACGGGGACTTCCTGCGCAAGGCCGCCGAGGACAGGATGGCCGATTTCGGCTGGATCGACATCCATGACGTAACCACGCAATGGGGTGTCTTTGCCGTGGCCGGGCCGCGCGCGCGCGACCTGCTGAACCCGCTGGTCAGGGATGCCGACCCCGCAACCGTGCTGTCCAACAAGCGCTTCCCCTGGCTTTCGGTGCGCAACATCGAACTGGGCATGTGCCCGGTCCGGGCCGTCCGCGTGGCCTATACGGGCGAACTGGGCTGGGAATTGCACCACCCCATCGAGATGCAGAATTACCTGTTCGACCAGATCATGGCGGCGGGTGAGGGTGTGGGCCTGAAGCTGGTGGGCGCGCGGGCGCAGAACTGGCTGCGGCAGGAGAAGTCATACCGCGCCTTTGGCAACGAACTGGGCCGCGATGCGACCCCGCTGGAGGCCGATCTGCCGCGCTTCGTGGACATGACCAAGGATTTCCACGGCAAGGACGCCATGGCCGCCACCGGAATCCGCTCCAAATGCTGCACGCTGTTGATTGATGGCCCGGCCGATGCCGATCCCTGGGGGCGCGAGGCGCTGTATCTGGGTGAGGAAAAGGTCGGGCGCCTGACCTCGGGCGGGTATTCGGTGGCCTTTGGCAAATCCATCGGCATGGGCTACGTGCGCCCTGATCTGGCGGTCGAAGGCCAGACGCTGAAGGTTCGGATGTTCGACCGGCTGTGGGAGGCGACTGTCACCTGTGACAGCCCCTATGACCCGAAGAACGAGACCATCCGCAAGGACGGCTGAGCCATCACGACATCGGGGCGCCTTTGGGCGCCCCTTCTTTTCGGCGTGGCTGTCCCCGGGCGGTTACCCGGTGGGAATGGTGTCATCTGTGCGCAGGGCGGGCAGGCCGACACCCGTGCTTTCGAACCCGCCATCCACGGCGATCACCTGCCCGCTGACATAGCTGGCGCGCCCGGAACACAGAAAGACGATCACTTCGGCAATCTCGGTTTCGGACCCGTAGCGGTTCAGGGGAATCGCGTCATGATAGGCGTCGATGATCTCCTGGCTGTGGACGGCCATCGCCAGCTTGGTGCGCACCGGGCCGGGGCAGACGCAGTTTGCGCGCACACCGAACTCGCCCAGCTCGGCGGCCTGCTGTTTGGTCAGCTGGATCACCGCGGCCTTGGATGTGCCATAGGCCACCCGCAGCGTGGAGGCGCGCAGCCCCGAGATGGAGGCGATGTTGACGATCGCGCCGCGCCGGGCGCAAAGCGGCCCCAGCGCGGCCTGGGACATCAGGAATACGCCATCCAGATTGGTCTCCATCACCCGGCGCCAGCGGGCGAAATCGGTTTCGGCGATGGGGCCGAAATCGGCGATGCCGGCATTGTTGACCAGCGCATCCACCCCGCCGAAGGCATCGATGATGCGGGGCAGGGTGGCGTCAACCTGATCGGGCTGCGAGACATCGCACAGAAAGGGCAGCGCCCCGTCCAGACCGCTGGCGGCGTCTTCCAGCGCCGGGGCGTCGCGGTCGATCATGGCGACCTGCCAGCCCTCGTTCAGGAACAGCCGTGTTGTTGCCAGACCGATTCCGCGCGCAGCACCGGTGACGATTGCCGTTTTCTTTTGCATGGGATTGCCTCGATTGATCCACCAGGGTGACAGGCCTGCCGCCACCTGTATACATGGGGGCAGAAATGACAGAGGCGCTCATGACCAACAAGTCCTTCTTTCAGCCCGTTTCGGGCTTTGTGCTGCCCCGCTTTGCCGGGGTGGCGTCCTTCATGCGGCTGCCGGTGGTGCCGCCGGATCATCCCCGCATCGACGATGTGCAGGTGGGCCTGGTTGGCGCGCCCTGGGACGGGGGCACAACCAACCGGCCCGGCCCCCGCCACGCGCCGCGCGCGCTGCGCGATGCATCGACCATGATCCGCGCGCAGAATGGCGTCACCGGCGTGCGCCCGTTCGAGGCCCTGAACTGCGCCGATCTGGGGGATGTTACCCCCAACCCTGCCGATCTGGCCGACAGCCTGCGCCGGATGGAGGACTTCTATACCGATATCCGCGCCCGCGGGATCATCCCGCTGACCGGCGGCGGCGACCATCTGTGCACCCTGCCGATCCTGCGCGCCCTGGCAAAGGACCGCCCCCTGGGCATGGTCCATTTCGACAGCCACACCGATCTGTTCCACAGCTATTTCGACGGCCAGATGTATACCCACGGCACCCCCTTCCGCCGCGCCGTCGAAGAAGGGCTGCTGGACCCCAAGCGGGTCTGCATAATCGGGATCCGCGGTACCGCCTATGACAGCGAGGACCGCGATTTTGCCCGCGCCGAGGGGATCCGCGTCATCCCGATCGAGGAATTCCACACCCGCACCCCCGTCGATATCATGGAGGAAGCGCGCGGCATCGTCGGCAGCGGGCCGACCTATGTCAGCTATGACATCGATTTCGTGGATCCCGCCTTTGCCCCCGGCACCGGGACGCCCGAAGTTGGCGGGCCGAATTCCTGGCAGGCGCTGGAGGTCGCGCGGCTGCTGGCAGGTGTCGATATCGTGGGTGCGGATCTGGTCGAGGTCTCACCCCCCTTCGACCAGACCGGCGGCACCGCCTATCTGGGGGCGTCGATCATGTTCGAACTGCTCTGCGCCATGGTCAGCGCGCCGGGTCTGAAACCCTGAATCAAAAGCGCCCCGCCATACGGGCGGGGCGCAATCCTCAATGCAGTCCTCGATACTGTCCGATCACTCGGGCAGAATCACGGCATCGATGACGTGGATCACGCCGTTCGAGGCTTCGATATCCGCCAGAACCACATTGGCCCCATCGACGGTCACGCCGTCTTCGGTGCCGATGGTCACCGACTTGCCATTCACGGTCTCGGCCATCATGCCATCGGACAGATCACCGGACATGACCGCGCCGGGAACCACATGGTAGGTCAGAATCGCGGTCAGGGTCGGAATGTCCTCCAGCAGGGCCTCAACCGTCCCCTCGGGCAGCGCGGCGAAGGCCTCATCGGTGGGGGCAAACACGGTGAAAGGGCCTTCTCCCTTCAGCGTATCAACCAGCCCGGCAGCTTCGACTGCGGCAACAAGCGTGGTGAAGTTGCCATCGGCCACGGCGATATCGACGATATCCGACTCATGACCGCTGGCGAAGCTGGCCGCGGGCAGGGCAATGGCAGCGGCAGCGGTGATCGAAAGTGCAGTCTTGCGAAGCATCGTGAACTCCTTTGTCGTTTGCGCAGGACAGTCCTGCAGTTGGTCAACGGCAGGGTTACGCGGCCTTCGAGGGTCCGGATGACGCACAAAATCAGGTGAGTCCGACTGGACAGCTGCAACACGGCGCCTAAGCCGCGGCGTTTATCCGATTTCAAATCAATAACTTGTCAGAATATCGGCTGATCTGACCCTCATAGCTGCCAGTTCATGCAGGATGCCAGGCGCGCGGACGCTGATGGTCGCACCGCAAGCCGGGATGACTGTTTGCCCATCCGATTCAGGCCGAGCGACGGGAATCGCGCGCCGAATCCGCCGGGTCGCACGGGCGAGACGGCCAGGCCGCGCGCAGGGGGCCTGCCCGCGCTGCGACAGGTTCCGAAAGCTCAAGGCCGGCTTGCAGAGCAAACCTTGCGCAAGGCCATGATCTTGCGCAATCTTTCAGCGAGGGTCGTTTTTTTCGTGCCTCATGGTCTTTTTTCACTTGCGGAGTTTTGTTTGTGGACCTAGATAGCGCTCACCGGCGGCGGGGAGCTGCTGGGGATCGCG
>NZ_JACBXS010000002.1 GCF_013415485.1 Rhabdonatronobacter sediminivivens
GCCGATCTGGACCCGGACGCGCTGGTCGGCACCTACGGCAGCTTCACCTTCGACGCCGACACCGGCGCCTGGGGCTATACGCTGGACAATGATGCCGACAACGTCCAGGCGCTGCCCGAAGGGATGGAGGTCACCGACACCCTGACCGTGACCAGCCTGGACGGCACCGCATCGGAAACCGTCACCGTCACCATCACCGGCGTCAACGATCCTGCCAGCATCGACGGCGATACCACCGGCGCGGTGACCGAGGATGACCCCGACGCCCAGACCGCCGCGGGGGTCCTGAGCGTGAGCGACCCGGACATGGGCGAGGATGTCTTCGCCGATCTGGACCCGGACGCGCTGGTCGGCACCTACGGCAGCTTCACCTTCGACGCCGACACCGGCGCCTGGGGCTACACGCTGGACAATGACGCCGAAGCCGTACAACTGCTGGACAAGGGGGTCGAGGTCACCGACAGCCTGACCGTGACCAGTCTGGACGGCACCGCGTCGGAAACCATCGCCGTGACCGTGACCGGCAGCGGGTTGCCGAACGCCCAGATCAGCGGGACCGTCACCGACCGGATGGGCGACGGGTCGAAGGACACCACCGTCACCTTTGCCAGTGCCACGGATGCGGATCTGAGCACCGAGACCGATGCCGCAGGTGCCTTCGGCTTCGAGGTGCCCACGGGCGACGCCGGGGTGCTGGATGCCACGCGGGACTATAACCGCGGCGATGTCGATATCACGGCGATGGATGCGCTGAACATACTGCGCCTGGCTGTGGGGCTGAACCCCGGCTGGGGCGCCCCGGCGACGGCGCATGATTTCATCGCCGCAGATGTCAACGGGGATGGTGCGGTGACGGCAATGGATGCGCTGGAAGTGCTGCGCCATGTTGTCGGTCTGGAAACCGAGGCTGCACCGCGCTGGGTATTCGTGGATGATGCGGCTGATCTCAGCGCTGTCAGCCGGGACAATGTGACCTATGAGACAGGCGTGGCGCTGGACGATATCGAGGCGGACATCGACGTCAGCATGACCGGTATCTTGCTGGGGAACATGCAGGAGTTCGCCTGATCCCCTTGCCCGGCCCGGCAACGGACCGCACCCCGGACATCCGGGGCGCGGTTTCGTGCTGGTCGTGGGGGTTTCGGTGGCGCGGGCGCCTCAGTCGGAGCCGCTGGTCGTGGTCGGCTGCGGGGCAAAGGCATCCATGCGGGCCAGTGCCTCATCGGCGCTGTCGACATAGTGGAACAGGTTCAGATCCTCGGCGCTGATGGTTCCGGCCTCGACCAGCGCGTCCCAGTTGATGACCCGTTCCCAGAACCCCTGGCCAAAGAGCAGGAAGGGGATCGGCCGCATCCGCCGGGTCTGGATCAGGGTCAGGGCCTCGAACAATTCGTCCATGGTGCCAAAGCCGCCGGGAAAGACCGTGATCGCCTTTGCCCGCATCAGGAAATGCATCTTGCGGATGGCGAAGTAGTGGAAGTTGAAGCTCAGGTCCGGGGTGACGTATTCATTGGGCGCCTGTTCATGGGGCAGGACGATGTTCAGGCCGATCGAAATGCCGCCTGCATCGGCAGCGCCGCGGTTGCCCGCTTCCATCACCCCCGGCCCGCCGCCGGTGACGATCACATCCTCACGCCCGTAGGACCGGACCGAGCGTTCGGTGATCAGCCGCGCGAACTTCCGGGCCTCCTCGTAATAGCGCGACAGTTCGGCCAGCATGGGGGTGGCGGCGGTGTCCTTTGCCTCGGGCGCCGGGATGCGGGCGCCGCCGAACATCACCACGGTGGAGGTGATGCCCCGCTCAGTCATCAGCAGATCGGGCTTGAGCAGTTCCAACTGCAGCCGCACCGGGCGCAATTCATCGCGCAGGATGAAATCGGCGTCATGGAAGGCCAGCCGATAGGCCGGGTGCCGCGTCTGCAAGGTGTCGCGGATCTCGGCCGCGTGGCGGGCGTCTTCGCCCGCATCGGGGAAGGGGCGGAAATGGTCATCCTTGCTCAAGCGAAGCTCCTGACGTTGCGTGTTTCAATTGCGAAGGCTATAGGCTGCGCAACCGTTTCACCAGCCCAGAGCAGAGAACCCATGACCGACACCGACCGCAACGACCAGCTGGAAGCCGCCATCGAAGCCGCATGGGAGGCGCGCGACACTATCAACCCGGCCACCACCGGGCCCACGCGTGACGCGATCGAGGCTACGCTGGACGCGCTGGACAGCGGCCAGCTGCGCGTGGCCGAGCGGCGCGACGGAGGCGACTGGCATGTGAACCAATGGGCCAAGAAGGCCGTGTTGCTGGGCTTTCGCATCAAGGACATGGAGCCGCAATCGGGCGGGCCGCAGGGCGGCGGCTGGTGGGACAAGGTGGACAGCAAGTTCAAGGGCTGGGATGCCGCGCGCTGGAAGGAGGCGGGGTTTCGCGCCGTGCCCAACTGCGTGGTGCGCCGGTCGGCCCATATCGCGCCGGGCGTGGTGCTGATGCCGAGCTTCGTCAACCTGGGCGCCTATGTGGACAGCGGCACCATGGTGGACACCTGGGCCACGGTGGGCAGCTGCGCGCAGATCGGCAAGAATGTGCATCTTTCGGGTGGTGTAGGGATCGGCGGTGTGCTGGAGCCGATGCAGGCCGGGCCGACCATCATCGAGGATCACTGCTTCATCGGCGCCCGGTCCGAGGTGGTCGAGGGTGTGATCGTGCGCGAGGGGGCGGTGCTGGGGATGGGCGTCTATATCGGCCAGTCCACCAAGATCGTGGACCGCGCCACCGGTGAGGTCATGTATGGCGAGGTGCCCGCCGGGTCGGTGGTGGTTTCGGGGTCGATGCCCTCCACCGGCGGGGTGAACCTCTATTGCGCGGTGATCGTCAAGCGGGTGGATGCGCGGACCCGGGCCAAGACCTCGATCAACGAATTGCTGCGGGATTGAGCGCGGCGCGCCCGGCGGTCACGGCAGGGAGGGTGGCGATGGCTGACGCAAAACCGGAGCGCGGCGGGGTGGAGGTGTTCACGCTGCTGGTCGAACTGGGCCGCGCCCGCGATGACGGGTTGCCCGAGGGCGCCACGGGCGGGGCCTTTCTGTGCTACGCCGCCGGGCGGGACGAGGCCGAGGCGGTGCGCGAAACCGTGGCCGTGCTGAAGACCGCGGGGTTGAACCCGTTGGAGGTGACGGGCCAGGGAACGCTGGCCGAGCGCCGCGCGGCGGGCGAGGAGATCGGCCCCGAGGATGAGGCGCTGATGGCGCGGGCGCTGGCGGAGAATGCGGTGATCGTGGCGCAGAAGACCTGGTTCGGGGACGCATAGGCTGGCGTGGTCGGGGGGGCTGTCTGCCCCCCGTCGCCCGTTCCGGGCGACTCCCCCCGAGGATATTTTGCAAGGGTGAAAGCGGCAGATGCGGGAAGGGGTGGCGATGGCAGGGCAGGTGGATCCGGTGGAGTTGACGGCGGCGTTGGTGCGCTGCCCGTCGGTCACGCCCGCCGAGGGTGGCGCGCTGGTGTTGCTGGAGCAGGTGCTCTCGGCGGCCGGGTTTGTCTGCACGCGCGTGGATCGGGGCGAGACGGCGAACCTGTTTGCGCGTTGGGGGGCAAAGGGGGCGGCGCGGAGTTTCGGGTTCAACGGGCATACGGATGTGGTCCCTGTGGGCGACGAAGCGGCCTGGAGCTTGGCGCCCTTCGGGGGCGCGGTCTTGGACGGCAAGGTCTGGGGGCGCGGGGCCTGCGACATGAAATCCGGGGTGGCGGCTTTTGTGGCGGCGGCGGTCGGTTTTGTGCGCGATACGCCGCCTGACGGTGCGGTGATCCTGGCCATCACCGGAGATGAGGAAGGCCCCGCCACCGATGGCACCGTGGCGCTGCTGGACTGGATGGACGCGCAGGGCGAGCGGATGGAGGTCTGTCTGGTGGGCGAGCCGACCTGCCCCGCGCGGATGGGCGAGATGATCAAGATCGGCCGCCGGGGGTCCTTGACGGCGACCATCGCGGCCACGGGGCGGCAGGGCCACGCGGCCTATCCGCACCGGGCGCTGAACCCCTTGCCGGCGCTGGTGGCGCTGCTGGACCGGCTGGCGCGGGCGCGCCTGGATGCGGGAACCGAAGCCTTCGACCCCTCGACCCTGGCGATCACCACGGTGGATGTGGGCAACCCTGCCTCCAATGTGATCCCGGCGCAGGGGCGGGCGGTGGTGAACATCCGGTTCAATGACCTGCACAGCGGGGCCTCGTTGGGCGACTGGCTGCGCGCGCAGGCGGCGGCGGTGGCGGGCGAGACCGGCGTGGCGCTGGAGGTGGCGGTCTCGGTCTCGGGCGAGGCGTTCGTGACGCCGCCCGGCGCGTTGTCGGACCTGGTGGCCGGTGCGGTGGAGGCTGAAACTGGCGTGGCGCCGGTGCTCTCGACCTCGGGCGGGACGTCGGATGCGCGGTTTGTGCGGGCGCATTGCCCGGTGGTGGAATTCGGCCTGGTGGGCAGTTCCATGCACCAGGTGGATGAACATGCCGAGGTCGCCCATATCCGTCAATTGACCGCGATCTACGGGCGCATCCTGCGGGACTATTTCGCAAAAGGGGGCGTTGATGCTTGAGATTGCGCGCAGCGATGATTTGGTCGCCTGTCAGGCCCTGCGCCGGGCAGTGTTCATTGAGGAGCAGGGCGTGTCCGAGGTTGACGAGGTGGATGGCCGCGACGGGCAGGCGCTGCATCTGCTGGCGCGCTGGGCGGGGCAGCCGGTGGGCACGGCGCGGATCCTTGTGCAGGGGGATGCGGGCAAGATCGGGCGCGTGTGCGTGTTGCGCGCGGCGCGGGGGCAGGGGATCGGCGCGGCCTTGATTCGCGCCGCCGTGGCCGAGCTGTCGGCCATGGACGGCGTGGCCGAGGCGCGGCTGGGCGCGCAGACCCATGCGCTGGAATTCTACACCCGGCTGGGCTTCGTGGCCGAAGGGCCGGAGTTCATGGACGCGGGCATCCCGCACCGGATGATGGCCCGCCCGCTGCATCCCGGCAAATGACCGGTGACGCGCCCTGGCGGCCATGCTAGGGGCAGGGGATGAAACAGCTCCCTTCTCTGGATGAATTGCGCGACTGGCTGGCGCAGAACCCTGGTTCGGGCGTGCGTGAGATTGCGCGCGCCTTTGGCATCAAGGGCCCCATGCGGCGCGAGCTGCGCCCGCTGACCGATGCCCTGGCCGACGAGGGGCTGCTGCCCCGGCGCCGCGCCAATGCCCGCGACATGGGCCGTCTGCCCCCCGTGGCCGTGCTGGAGATCACCGGCCCCGATGACGCGGGCGATCTGTTCGCCACGCCGGTGGAAGCGCGGCTGGAGGGCATGACCCCGCGTATCCTGGTGGTCACGGGCCCGCGCGACGGGGCGCTGGGGGCGGGCGACCGGGTGCTGGCGCGCCTGCAGGAGGTGCGCGCCCCGGACCACGACTATCAGGCCCGGCCCATCCGCAAGTTGGGCACCAACCCGGCCCGGGTTCTGGGGATCTTTCGCGCCGGCAGCCAGGGCGGAAGGATCACGCCCATCGACAAGGGCGCGGACCGCGAATGGATCGTCCCGGCGGGTGAAACCGGCGGCGCGCAGGACGGCGAGCTGGTGGAGGCGCAGGCGCTGGGGCGGGCCTCGATGGGCTTGCCGCGGGCGAAGGTGACGGATCGGCTGGGCGATCCCGGCGCGCCCAAGGCGGTTTCGCTGATTGCGATCCATCAGCATGGCATCCGCGATCATTTCCCCGATACCGTGGTGGCCGAGGCCGACGCCATGACGCCGGCGGGCCCTGAGGGGCGCGAGGATCTGACCGGCCTGCCGCTGATGACCATCGACCCGGCCGATGCGCGCGACCATGACGATGCCATCGCCGTGCTGCCCGATGACGACCCGGGCAACGATGGCGGCTTTGTGATCTGGGTGGCGATTGCCGATGTGGCCCATTACGTCCGCCCGGGATCGGAGCTGGACCGCGAGGCGCGGATGCGCGGCAATTCCACCTATTTCCCCGACCGGGTGGTGCCGATGCTGCCGGACCGGCTGTCGGGGGATCTGTGTTCGCTGCATGAAGGGGTGGACCGGGCCTGCATGGCCGTGCGCATGGTGATCGACGCGCGCGGGGTGAAGCTGGCGCATCGGTTCGTGCGCGGGGTGATGCGCTCGCGCGCCTCGTTGACCTATGGGCAGGCGCAGGCGGCCGAGGACGGGCGCCATGACGCGCAGACTGAACCGCTGGCCGCCGAGATCGGCGCGCTGTTTGCCGCCTATCGCGCGTTGCGCGCGGCGCGGGCGCAGCGCCAGCCGCTGGACCTGGACCTGCCCGAGCGGCGGATCGAGCTGTCTGAGGACGGGCGTGTGGCCTCGGTCGCGTTTCGTGAGCGGCTGGATGCGCATCGGCTGGTGGAAGAGTTCATGGTGCTGGCCAATGTTGCCGCCGCCGAGGAACTGGTCCGCCGCCGCAGCCCCTTGTTGTTCCGAGTGCATGAGGAACCCAGCCCCGAGAAGCTGGACGCCCTGCGCGAGGTTGCCGTGGCCTCGGGGTTCACGCTGGCCAAGGGGCAGGTGCTGCAGACGCGGCATCTCAACAACCTGCTGGCGCAGGCCGAAGGGACGGAGTTTGACGAGCTGATCAATATCTCGACCCTGCGGTCCATGACCCAGGCCTATTACGCGCCGCAGAATTTCGGGCATTTCGGGCTGGCGCTGCGGGCCTATGCGCATTTCACCTCGCCCATCCGGCGCTATGCGGATCTGATCGTGCACCGGGCGCTGATTGCGGCGCATGGCTGGGGGGATGACGGGCTGGCGCGGTCGGACACGGAACGGCTGGAGGAAACCGCGACGCTGATTTCCGAGGCCGAGCGGCGGTCCATGGCGGCGGAGCGGGACACCAATGACCGCTATCTGGCGGCGTTCCTGGCGGATCGGATCGGGGACGAGCTTTCGGGGCGGGTGTCCGGCGTGACGCGCTACGGGTTGTTCATCAAGCTCGATGAGACCGGGGCGGATGGGCTGGTGCCGGTGCGCTCGCTGGGGGATGAGTATTTCCGCCATGACGCCGAGACGCAGCAGCTTGTGGGCGAACGCTCGGGCGTGGTGTTCGGGTTGGGGCAGCGGGCGGTGGTGAAGCTGGCCGAGGCCGAGCCCGAGACCGGGGGGCTGGTGCTGGAACTGCTGGAGATCGAGGGCCAGGCCGTGGTCCGCTCCCGCGCACGCCCGGGTCGGCGCGGCGCGGTGGGGCGCAAGGCGGGCAAGTTGCGTGCGGGCAAGGCCAAGGCGCAGCGCAAGGCCGAACGCAAGCGGCGCGGGTAGGGGGTTCTCCCGCCCGTCGGCGCGGCGCAGGCGCCGCACCTCCCGTTGGGCCGGGCGCGCGCCTGCGGCGCGCGATGGCGCTCTGGCTGATGTGACATGCTGCGGAAGACACGGGACGTCTGCGGTGGTGGCCTGCCCCCTGTTCCGATGCGAATGGCGCGACGCGGGCTTGACAGGGCATGGCGATTCCGAAGGGAATGGTGGCAATCCAATGGCAAGCGTAAAGGTGAGGAGTGGAGATGGATGAAATCGTGATTTTGGGCGGCGCCCGGACGGCTATCGGGACCTTTGGTGGCAGTCTTGCGGGCACCAGTGCCATCGAGCTTGGCGCCATTGTCGCGCAGGCGGCGCTGGACCGCGCCGGGGTCGAGGCGGCGCAGGTGGGACATGTTGTCTTCGGTCATGTGATCAACACCGAGCCCGCGGATATGTATCTTTCGCGCCGTGCGGCTGTTGCGGCCGGGATTCCGGACAGCACACCGGCGATGAATGTCAACCGGCTGTGCGGTTCCGGGGCGCAGGCCGTGGTTTCGGCCATGCAGTCCCTGGCGCTGGGGGATGCCGATTTTGCCCTTGCTGGCGGGTCCGAGACCATGAGCCGCGCACCCCATATCCTGCAAGCGGCGCGCAGTGGCCAGAAAATGGGCGATGTGCGCGCGCTGGACATGATGACCGGGGCACTGACCTGCCCGTTCGGCACAGGGCACATGGGGGTGACAGCGGAGAATGTGGCGCGCGAGCATGACATCAGCCGCGAGGACCAGGACGCCTTTGCGCTGGAAAGCCAGAAGCGGGCGGCGCGCGCCCTTGAGGAAGGGCGGTTCGCGGATCAGATCGTCCCGGTGACGCTGAAGACCCGCAAGGGTGAGGTGGAATTCGCCCGGGACGAACATCCCAAGGCCACCACCCCCGAGGCGCTGGCCGGTCTGCGGGCGGTGTTCCAGAAGGACGGCACGGTGACCGCGGGAAATGCCAGCGGGATCAACGATGGCGCGGCGGCGCTGGTTCTGGCGCGGGCCGAAGCCGCAGAGGCCACGGGGCTGCGCCCGCGCGCGCGTCTGCTGGGCTATGCCCATGCCGGTGTCCGCCCCGAGGTTATGGGCATTGGCCCGATCCCGGCGGTGCAGGCACTCTGCGCGCGCATCGGACTGACGGTCGCGGATTTCGATGTCATCGAATCGAATGAGGCATTTGCGGCACAGGCGCTGGCGGTGAGCCGCGGACTGGGCCTCGACCCTGAAAAGGTGAACCCCAATGGTGGTGCGATCGCGCTTGGGCATCCGGTGGGGGCCACGGGTGCGATCATAACGCTCAAGGCATTGCATGAACTGGAGCGGATCGGTGGCAAACGGGCACTTGTGACCATGTGCATCGGCGGCGGGCAGGGGATTGCCCTGGCCATGGAGCGGCTCTGACCTGTCCCGCAGCGCGTGGGGGTGCTGCGGCGCGCTCCGGGCGCATTTGGCGCCTGATGTGCCATCAGAGGGCAGGGGCGCGGCGGGCGTGAGCGCTCCCGGGCAGCGCCCGGGAGCGCAGCCCGGGCCAGGCCCGGGCATCGCGGGGGCATGGCCCCCGCGGCACGCCCGTTGCACACCGCTCGGCCCGAGGCGTCTCACGGCCACGTCAGCACAGGCAAGAGCGCTTGCCCCCGCGCGCGGCTTTCCTTACACACCGGGGTCAACTCCGACGTGACATGAGGCAGGACATGGCGAAGAAAACCAGCACGGCCACCAAGATCGGCGGCGGCTTTCTGCTGCTTCTGCTGATTGTCGCCATGGCGGGTTTCGGCGTTGAAGGCTTCGGCACATCAGTGCGCAGCATTGGCAGCGTGGGTGATCGCGATATCTCCACCGATGAGTATGCGCGCGCCCTTCAGGAAGAGATGCGCGCCCTGTCCCAGCAGACCGGGCAAGCCGCAACCATGCAGCAGATGCAGATGATGGGCGTTGATCAATCGGTCATGCGCCAGTTGGTCATGCGCGCCACGCTGGACAATGAGGCTGACACGCTTGGCGTCTCGGTCAGCGATTCCATCGTGCAGCAGGAGATTCTTGCGATCTCGGCCTTTCAGGGGCTGGACGGCAATTTTGACCGCGAATCCTATCGTTTTGCCCTGCAGAGCGCCGGTTTGTCCGAGACGCAGTTCGAGGAACAGTTGCGCGCGGATGCGGCCCGGGGCCTTCTGCAGACCGCCGTTGTTGCCGGGGTTACCGCACCCGCCGCGCAGGCCGAGCTGTTGCTGGAATTCGCCGGAGAACAGCGTGACTTCACGGTTGTGACGCTGGGCCGGTTCGACCTGGATGCGCCGTTGCCCACAGCCAGTGACGCCATCCTGCGCCAGTTCCATCAGGACAATATCGACCAGTTTACCCTGCCCGAGGGCAAGCGCCTCTCCTATGCGCTGGTCACTCCGTCAATGCTGCTGGAAACGCTTGACGTCGAAGATGAAGCCCTGCGGGAAGAATATGAACGGCGCGCCGGCGAATTCCGCCGCCCCGAGCGGCGCCTGGTCGAACGGCTGGTCTATCGCGATGAAGCCACCGCATCCGAGGCCATGGCCCGCATGGAGCAGGGCGAGGCCACGTTCGAGACCCTGGTTGCCGAGCGTGGGCTGGACCTGGAAGACACCGACATGGGCGATGTGACGCAGGACCAGCTTGGCGCCGCGGGGGCCGAGGTCTTTGCCCTTGACGGCCCTGGAACGACCGGTCCGCACCCCACAACGCTGGGTCCGGCGCTGTTTCGTGTGAATGCGGTCCTGCCCGCGCAGGAAACGCCGTTCGAAGCCGTCCGCGATGACCTGCGCGCGGAACTGGGCGCCGACATGGCCGCCCGCATCCTGGCCCAGCAGCTCGATGATTACGAAGACCTGCTGGCCGGGGGCGCCGATGTCGCCGATCTGGTCGCCGAGACCGAGATGGAGGGCGGCGAGATCGACTGGCGTGAGGGCGAGCGTGACGGTGTGGCCGCCTATGCCGAATTCCGCGAGGCCGCCCGCGCCGCCGAGCCAGGCGATTTCCCCGAAATCCTGCTGCTGGACAATGGCGGTTTGCTGTCGGTGGAACTGGTGGAGCCGCTGCCGGCGATGCCCCAGGCCTTCGAGGATGTGCGCGAGGAGGTCCTGCGCGCCTGGGAGGAAACCGAGATCGAGGCCCGCCTGCTGCGCCAGGCCGAAGCGGTGCGCGAGGGCATGATGCAGGGGGAGCCGCTGGATGCGCTGTCTGGAACGCAGGTGAGTTTCGAAGGGCTGACCCGCACGGATTTCCTGCCCGATCTTCCGCGCGATCTGGTGACCATGGCCTTCGATCTTGGCCCCGGTGAAACCGCCGTCATGGCCGAAGGCGCGCAGGTGCATGTCATCATGCTGGACGATACGCGGGGGCCGGACCGGATGAACCCCGATGTCCAGCGGCTTGGCATGGTGATCCAGCAGCAACTGGAACAGGGCGTGGCGCAAGATGTGTTCGCCTATTTCACCACCGCGTTGCAGTCAGAGGTCTCGATCCAGCTGAACCAGTCGGTGATCGAGGCCGTTCACGCGCAGTTTCAATAAGGCAGGACCGGGCCATGGCCAGATTGACCCCCGATTTCGCGGAATTCGAGGCTGGCTGGGCGCGGGGCAGAAACCAGCTTGTTCATGCCCGGCTGGCGGCGGACCTGGACACGCCGGTGTCGCTATACCTCAAGCTGGCAGGCGCCAGCCGGGACAGTTTCATGCTGGAATCGGTCACCGGGGGCGAGGTCCGGGGCCGATACTCGATCATCGGGCTGAAGCCGGATCTGATCTGGGAATGTCACGGCACCCAGGCGCGCCTGAACCGCGAGGCGCGCTTCGACGCCGAGGCCTTTGTCCCCGAACCCCTGCCGCCGCTGGACAGCCTGCGCGCGCTGCTGGCCGAAAGCCGGATCGACATGCCCGCCGACCTGCCTGCGGCGGCGGCGGGGCTGTTCGGCTATCTGGGCTATGACATGATCCGTCAGGTCGAACACCTGCCCAACGTCAACCCTGATCCCATTGGGGTGCCGGATGCGCGGATGCTGCGCCCGTCGGTGGTGGCGGTGCTGGACGGGGTGAAGGGCGAGGTGATCGTCGTCGCCCCGGCTTGGGTGGGCTCTGGCCTGTCGGCGCGGGCGGCCTATGCGCAGGCGGCCGAACGGGTGATGGACGCGGTGCGCGATCTGGACCGCGCCGTGGCCGGTGCCGCGCGCGATTTCGGCGAGGCGACGCCGGTGGGCGAAGCGCAGTCGAACTTTGCCAAGCCGGACTATCTGGCCGCCGTGGCCAAGGCCAAGGAATATATCCGCGCGGGCGATATCTTTCAGGTCGTGCCCTCGCAACGCTGGGCGCAGGAATTCACGCTGCCGCCCTTCGCGCTTTATCGCTCGCTGCGGCGGACGAACCCTTCGCCCTTCATGTTCTACTTCGATTTCGGTAGCCCCGGCGCGGGCTTCCAGATCGTTGGCGCCAGCCCCGAAATCCTTGTGCGCCTGCGCGAGGGCGAGGTGACCATCCGCCCCATCGCCGGGACCCGCCCCCGTGGCGCCACGCCTGAGGAAGACCGCGCGCTGGAGGCCGATCTGCTGGCCGATCAGAAGGAACTGGCCGAGCATCTGATGCTGCTGGATCTGGGCCGCAACGATGTGGGAAGGGTGGCGAAGATCGGCACCGTCCGCCCGACCGAGGAATTCATCATCGAGCGTTACAGCCATGTGATGCATATTGTCTCGAACGTTGTGGGCGAGATTGCGCCTGAACATGACGCGCTGTCGGCGCTGCTGGCGGGGCTTCCGGCGGGCACGGTGTCCGGCGCGCCAAAGGTCCGCGCGATGGAGATCATCGACGAGCTGGAGCCCGAAAAGCGCGGCGTCTATGGCGGCGGCGCGGGCTATTTCGCCGCCAATGGCGAGATGGACATGTGCATCTGCCTGCGCACTGCGGTGGTCAAGGATCAGGTGCTCTATATCCAGGCCGGGGGCGGCGTGGTCCATGACAGCGACCCCGAGTCCGAATATCAGGAAACCGTCAACAAATCCCGCGCCCTGCGCCGCGCCGCCGAGGATGCGGGACGTTTTGTGGAAGGCACCAACCGCTAGCGCGGCTCAGGGCAGGTAGAGCGGCGCGCGCTCCCCTTCGGCCACGCGGCGCAGGACGGCCGGGTAAAGCTGATGCTCCATGGTCAGGACGCGGGCGGCAAGGGTATCCTCGGTATCGCCGGGCAGGACCGGCACCCGCCCCTGACCAAGGATCGGCCCGGCGTCCAGTTCGGCGGTAACCTCGTGGACGGTGCAGCCCGCCTGCGCGTCCCCGGCTTCCAGCGCGCGGCGGTGGGTGTGCAGCCCGGGGTATTTCGGCAGAAGCGAGGGGTGTATGTTCAGGATCCGCCCCCGGTAATGATCCACAAAGCGCGGGGTCAGCACCCGCATGAAGCCCGCCAGCGCAATGAGGTCGGGCGCGGCGCGGTCCAGCAGCGCGATCAGCCCGTCCTCGAACGCCGCGCGGTTGCGCCCAAAGGGGCGGTGATCCAGCGCGGCGGTGGGGATGCCCATGGCGCGGGCCTTCTCCAGCCCCCCGGCATCCGGGTCATTGGCCAGCACCAGACAGGGCCGCGCCGGGTGATCGCCGGTCATGGAGCGCGCCAGCGCCACCATGTTCGACCCCCCGCCCGAGATCAGGATGGCAACCCGCCTGGCCCCGCTCATGCCCGCGCAAGCGCCCCGGTGTAGCGCATGCCCGCGCCTTCGGTCACGGTGCCGATGCGGTGGACGGTCTCGCCCGTCGCCGCCAACAGATCGGCCAGCGCATCGGCCCGGTCGGCGGCCACCACCAGCACCATGCCGATCCCGGCGTTGAAGGTCTTGAGCATCTCGGCCTGGTCCAGCCCGCCTTCATCCGCCAGCCAGCCAAAGACCGGGGGCAGGGGCCAGGCGTTCAGGTTGATATCGGCGCCCAGGGCTTTGGGCAGGACGCGGGGCAGGTTTTCGGTCAGGCCGCCGCCGGTGATATGGGCCAGCGCATGAACCCCGCCCGCGCGGATCGCCGCCAGCGCGGGTTTCACATAAAGCCGCGTGGGCGCCAGCAGCGCCGCACCCAGGGCGGCATCAGCAAAGGGCGCGGGCGCGCCCCAGCCCAGACCCGCACGCTCCACCACCTTGCGCACCAGGCTGTAGCCGTTGGAATGCACCCCGTCCGAGGCCAGCCCCAACAGCACATCGCCCGCCGCCACATCGCGGGGCAGGGCGGCGCCGCGCTCCATGGCGCCGACGGCGAATCCCGCCAGGTCGAAATCCTTTTCGGCATACATGCCGGGCATTTCCGCCGTCTCGCCGCCGATCAGGGCGCAGCCGGACCGGCGGCAACCTTCGGCAATGCCGCCGATGATGCGGGTTGCATCCGCGACCTCCAGCTTGCCGGTGGCAAAGTAATCCAGGAAGAACAGCGGCTCGGCCCCCTGGCAGACCAGATCGTTGACGCACATGGCCACCAGGTCGATCCCGATGGTATCCAGATGCCCGGTGTCGATCGCGATGCGCAGCTTGGTGCCCACCCCGTCCGTGGCCGCCACCAGCACCGGATCGGCAAAGCCTGCGGCCTTCAGATCGAACAGCGCGCCAAAGCCCCCCAGCCCGGACATCACCCCGGGCCGTACGGTGGCCTTGGCCGCGGGCTTGATCGCCTCGACCAGCGCGTTTCCGGCGTCGATATCCACCCCGGCCTGGGCATAGCTGAGCCCGTTCCTGTCTTCTGACATGCCTGTTGTCCCCTGCGCTGCGTGGCCTTGCGCGCGCGATAGCCGATTGCGGGCCGCAGGGCAACCGGACCCGGACCCTTGACATTCTCCGCAAGGATGCCAAATACATTCCAAGTTTAGAATATATAGGAGCAGATCATGTCCACCACCCCACAGCACAGCCCCGTCGTGCGCGCATTCTTTGACCGGCCCACCGGTAGCCTGCAATACGTGTTCCATGATCCCGCAACCCTGCGCGGCGCCATCATCGACCCGGTCTGGAATTACTACCCTGAGGCCGGAGCCGTCACCACCGAGAGCGCCGACGAGATCCTGCGCTATGTGGCAGAGGCCGGTCTGACCATCGACTGGGTTCTGGACACCCACCCCCATGCTGACCATTTCAGCGCCGGGCCTTACCTGAAGGAGAAACTGGGCGCTCCGCATGGCATTGGTGAGCGGGTGACCGGCGTGCAGGAGCTGTGGCAGAAGCTCTACAACCTGCCGCAGGATTTCCCAACGGACGGGCGCCAATGGGACCGGCTGTTCGCCGAAGGCGACACGTTCATGGTTGGCGAGATCCCGGTGCGGGTCATGTTCTCGCCGGGGCACACGCTGGCCTCCATCACCTATGTCGCAGGGGATGCGGCCTTTGTGCATGACACGCTGATGATGCCGCAATCGGGCACCAGCCGCGCCGATTTCCCCGGTGGCAGCACCGAGGCGCTGTGGGACTCCATCCGCGCCATCCTGGACCTGCCGGCGCAGACGCGGATCTATGTGGGCCATGATTATCCGCCCGCGGGGGTGGACCCGCAATACATGGCCACGGTTGCCGAACACCGGCTGACCAACCGCCACGTCAAGGACGGCATCAGCAAGCAAGAGTTCATCGCCACCCGCAGCGCCCGCGATGCCACGCTGAAACTGCCGGACCGGATGCTGGAGGCGCTGCAGGTCAACATCCGCGGCGGCCGCCTGCCCACCCCCGAGGCTGATGGCCACAGCTACCTGCGCAAACCCATCGGCCGCTTCGATCCGCGCTGAGCGGGCGCGGCCAGCGACTTGACCCGGCGCCCGCATCGGCGTAGCAGACAGGCGCCGGGCCTGTAGCTCAATTGGTTAGAGCAGAGCGCTCATAACGCTTTGGTTGGGGGTTCGAGTCCCTCCGGGCCTACCAAACCTCATGGTGTTGTCGGTTCTTGGCAGATGCCCGAGGAGCATTCCCGGCGAACCTATGGGCAGGTTCATGACGGCTTGCGTCCGGTATGGGCGCGGCAGAGGCCTGGCCAAGGCATCATCCGCCACCCCTTTGCGCATCACAGATTCGGTGCCTCTGCGCCTCCGCCAGCGTCAAATGGCCGGACACTGCCATGATCTCATGCCCGAAGGTGCCAGCGGCCGCCATCCTCCATGCGCTCGACAAGCACTGCTGAAAAACAGGTGTTGCGCGAAATCCGGTCTTTGCCTTCCGCCATGCGCCGGATCGGATCGGATGGATGCGGCATCGGTATCGCGCGGGTGTTCGGCATTCAGGGCGGCCTGCCCAGGCGCATGGCCCCGCGTCTGGGGGCCGCAGGTGCCATGTCCGCGCGGCGGCAGGCAGGGCGCCCGCACCCATGTAACGGCGGCCTAGTCGCCTTCGGGCGCGCCAAGGCCCAGCCGCGCCGCATGCCATGAGGCCTCGGCGCGCGATGAAATGCCGAGTTTGCGATACACGTCCTTGATGTACCCGGCGATGGTGTGTTCGGACAGTTGCAGCGCCTGCGCCACTTCGGCATTGCGCAGGCCACGCCCGATGAGGCCCAGAACCTCGCGTTCGCGGGCGGTCAGCCGGTCATCGGCTGTGCTGGGGCCGGTGCGCTGGAAATGCTGCATGATCCGGCGCGCCACCGAAGGGGACAGGGCCGGAATGCCGGCCACCACCTGTTCAAGCTGCTTGACCAGCAGAGTGCGCGGCTGTTCCTTCAGCAGATAGCCATGGGCGCCAGCCGAAAGCGCCCCGACGATGGACGCATCATCGCCCATCACGGTTGTGACCACGCAGACTGCATCGGGCTGGGTCTGGCGCAGCCTGCGCAGCACATCCAGCCCCGATCCATCCGGCAGACCCAGATCAATCAGCGCAAGGTCGTAGCGGGCGCGTGCGCATTGCGCCAGCCCTGCGGATTGGCTGCTGGCCTCGTGCAGGCTGACCTCGGGGAAGGCTGCTGCCACGATCCCGGCCAGCCAGCGGCGGGTTTCGCTCAGATCCTCGACGATGAGCACCCGGGTCATGGGGCACCTCTGCGCTGGGTATCCAGCGGTATGTCCGCCGTGATGCATGTGCCCGCGGTATCGCTGTCAATCCGAAGGGCGCCGCCCACGGCCTCTGTCCGGTCCCGCAGATTGGCCAGCCCATTGCCCGGCCGCGCCTCATCCATATCAAAACCCCGGCCGTCATCGGTCACGCTGACATGGATCTGGCCATCGGCAAGCCGCACGGTCACCGCCACCAATGTCGGAGCGGCATGTTTCAATGCGTTCTGGACAGCCTCGCGGATGATGGAGCGCAGCATATGCGCCGTCTGCAGGGGCAGAGCGGCGGCCAGCGCATTTTCGACCTGCCAGCGCATCGCCACCCCGGCCACGAACAGTTGTTCGGCGATCCGGACGCGCAGATCGGCCAGCATTTCGTCAAAGGACAAATCCGGGTTCGAGGCGTTGTTGATGATGTCCCGCAGATCCGTCAGCGTTTCGCGGATCATCAGATCCTTGCGGGTATGGTCCGGGCTGTGCAGTGCGGCCATGAGCTGCACGCCGATATTGTCATGGATGTCGCGCGCGATCCGGGCGCGTTCTTCGGACACGCCCCTTTCATGGGCGGCGCGGCTTTCCAGGGCCTGTGCCAGCATGGCGCTCAGCTCCCTTGCGCGTTCCAGGTCGCGCGCCGAAAACAGCCTGCGCCCGCCATCTGCGTAGCGCAGCTCCATCGAGGGCAATGTGCTGATCGCAGGAATGGCCAGGGCAAGCCCGTCTTCGCGCAGGGCTGCGACGCTGACGGGGGCGACGGGCGCAATTTCCAGCGGGTTGAACATGTCGGACAGCAGTCTGTGCCAGCGCTGCTTCTGCTCCGGTTCCGGCAGGGTCAGGGCAACATCCATGATCATGCGGAACCGCTCGGCATGCGGGGGGTCCTTGCGGTGCAGCACCCACCGCGCCAGGCTGTCGCGCAAGGGCAGCCAGAGCAGCGCCACGATCAGCAGCGAGAGGGCAAAGGCAGGGGCGCGTTCGTCCACGATGGTAAAGATCAGGATCGCATCGATCCCCAGCAGCAGGATCACGCCCACCACATAGAACAGGATGCGAAAGGCCCAGGTTTCCAGTTGGAACAGCTGAAAGCGGGCGACGCCCAGGGCAACGCCCAGAAAGATCAGCAGGAAGAACACAAAGGCCACGCCCTGCGACAGAAACGCCTCCATGCCCAGCAGGTGTGGCCCGATGACGGTCACCACAAAGGCGCCGGATCCCACCAGCACCGCCAGTCCCAGCTAGGACAGGGCTGCGCGGTCGCGCAGATCGCCGCGCGTGGCATGGAATTGCAGCGCCACAAGGGTCACGATCGCCAGAAGCGCCAGGATCACCCCCAGATGAATGCCGATGGCCGGGCTTTCCATGGCCCCCAGTTGCGCAAGCGCAAACCACAGCCCCAGCACGACCACCGGCACCGCCAGCCAGCGCGGGGCAAACAGGGGGCGCGGATAGACCATGAACAGCCCGATCATCCCCATGCCAAAGACAAAGGCGCCCAGTTGGTTGAGCGCCGAGAGTGTCTGAAACACCCCTCCCGGCAGGGCCAGTTCCCGCGTTGAATACACCGCGGCCGCAAAGGCCGAGACCATCAGCCCCAGGCCGCTGAACGCAAGGCAGCGCGTTGCCCATTCGGCCCTGCGCAAGGCCCATATCCAGACACCGATCCATACCCCGCCCAGCCCCACAGCAATCTGCAGCCAGAAGGCGAAGGGCAGGCTGGTGACGGGGCGATTGGGCGCGGGCAGAAGGGTCTCGGACCGGCTGCCCCCGGGAAGCTGGACCTCCAGCGTGACCGGGCCCGCGCGCAGCATTCCCGCGATCATGTCCTGGCGGGCAAAGAAGGCGTGCATGGCGGCGTAGCTGTCCAGGGCATCGGGTTCCTCGATCAGGTCGGCGGGCGACAGCGCGAAAGTCTCGCCCTGGGCACCGGTCAGCGAGACAAGCGTCCCGATACCGGCCGCCACCGCGATGCCCGGCCGTTCGGCTGCGGGGCTTGCAGGGATCACCGCGTCGATCCGGATGCCTTCGGACAGTCCGGGCGCCGCGTTCGGAGCCGCAGCCGCAAGGCGCAATCCCAGAAAGCGCTGATCCACGGCCAGCCACAGGGTCAGGGCGGCAAGGCCAAGGCTGACCGCGACAGGGATGAAGATATGAACGACCGGCGGAATGCGTACTGGCAATGGAGCGACACCCGGTTCGGACAGGCGGTTCTGCGAAAGGGAAACAGGCAGTCGGAAACAGACCGAGTTTACCCGCCCCTTGAACATTATCAATCAGGGAAAGCGGCCTTGGCCCCCCCTGTTCAGGGGGGTGACGCTGCGGGTGGCGTTCGTAACCTCAACGCGGCGAGGAGAGGGGTCCGGCGGGCCGTCTTGCCCCTTGCTGATCGGACATATCCCGGAGGAAAATATGGACAAGCGGGTTCCCTTGCTGCGCAGGCTCTTGGTGATTTCGGCGACTGCCGCCCTGGCGGGCTGCCTTGGCAGCAACAGCGGCGGCGGCGGTGGCGGCGGCGGTGGAGGTGGAGGCGGAACCATCGGCGCGCATGATGCCCGGTTTGACGAGATCGCGGCCATGATGCCGACCACCGACATGCCCACAAGTGGGAGCGCCAGCTACGCAGGGTCGGTCAAGACCATCCTGAACGAGGGCAGCACACCCATCGGCACCTTGCTGGGCGATATCGAGTTGCAGCTTGATTTCGGCCAGGCTTTTGCAGATGCGACCTCGCAGAGCGTGACCGGGCGGGTGCATAACATCCGCGGAACGGTCGGGGATGATGATGTGACCTATGAAGGAGAGCTGACCACGGCCGCAGCACTGGACAATGGCGTGCCAAGCACCATGGCCATCAACCAGATGGCCGTCGCGGGAACGACAGTGACAACCGGCGCGATCCAGTCGAATTTCGGCGGTGAGCTGACATTGGGCGAAGAAACCGGCCAGGCCAACCTCTTGCTTGGCGGCGCCTTTTCCGGCCCCGGCGGGCAGGCGGCTTCGGGGGCGGCGGGCGGCACCCTGTGGCGGCCCGGCGGGTTGTCCGACTACACGGTGGGCGGCAACTGGTATATCGAACAGGAGTGATCAGCGCCGGACCGACGCAGCGGATCAGTGGGTTCGGGCTGCCCATCCTGTGGACGGCAGCCCGCACCAGTCCGGCTCTGTGCCATTGGCTGAGCCTTGCAAGGCCGCTTGCCCTGACCGCGCTCAGGCATCAGGTGGTGGCCCATCCGAACGCCCCTTCGGCAGATATCCGGTTCGCCGCCACCCTGTTGTACTCCGGGACGGCGGACCCGGCGCGCAGTCACCTGCTGCGCGCGGCCAAGGATCACGGCGCGGTCCGGTCACACAGGCTGGCTGAGTTTTGCGGCCCCGCCGGAAACTAACCCTGCCCAACCCACCGAAAGCGATTCACTCCAGACCGGTGATCTGCCCTTTCGGACCCATGTTGCCTGCGCAAGTTGTTCCCTGGGCCGCCATCGGACCCGCCGTTGAAGCGAACGCAACCTGGCTTCTGTCAGCGATCTGAAAGACGCAGCCCGCGGCGCTGGTCACCTCTGCGTGGTGGTGAAGAGCGCTCCAGGGCCTGTCAGGATTGCGGCCCGGCCCCGGACGCGGTCGCCCTCAACTTTCCCGTGACGTCACTTCGAAGCCCTTCGCAAACGCGACTTCGGCACCGGGTGCGTCACCAACACCCTGACGCCACAGGATTTTCTTCGGCTCATATAGGGGGAATGGTGCTGCGAGAGAGGATCGAACTCTCGGCCTCACCCTTACCAAGGGTGTGCTCTACCACTGAGCTACCGCAGCATCTGCTTCGGCGGGGTGATTAGTCGGATTTGCTGCGGCGTGCAAGGGCAATCTGGACGGTTTATGTCAGTTGCGCTACCAAGCTTGCCATGAAAAGACCGCCACAGGAAAAAACGGCCGCCGGGCCCCGCACGGATCCGCGCAAGGACCGTCTGAAAGCCGCGCTGAAGGCGAATATCGCCCGGCGCAAGGCGCAGGCGGCGGCGCGGCGCGGGGCAGGGGCGGACCGGGACGGCGATACAGGCAGCGACAGCGAAGAGTAGGAAGCGCCCATGGATTCGATCATCGTTACCGGAAATGGGCCCTTGCACGGCGAGATTCCAATTGCCGGGGCCAAGAACGCCTGCCTGGCGCTGATGCCGGCGACCCTGCTGAGCGAGGAGCCGCTGACGCTGACCAACGCGCCGCGGCTGTCGGATATCCGCACCATGACCGCGCTGCTCGAATCACTGGGGGCGGAGGTGGCGCCGCTGCAGGGCGGGCAGGTGCTGGCGCTGTCCAGCCATGCCATCGACAACCACCGCGCGGATTATGAGATCGTGCGCAAGATGCGCGCCTCGATCCTGGTGCTGGGGCCGATGCTGGCGCGGGACGGGCAGGCGGTGGTCTCGCTGCCCGGGGGCTGTGCGATTGGCGCGCGCCCCGTGGACCTGCATCTGCGCGCGCTGGAGGCGATGGGCGCCGAGCTGGACCTGCGCGATGGCTATGTCCATGCCCGCGCGCCCGGGGGGCTGAAGGGGGCCACGTTTGAATTTCCAATCGTCTCGGTCGGTGCCACCGAAAACGCCCTGATGGCGGCGACGCTGGCGCGCGGGACCACCGTGCTGAAGAACGCCGCGCGCGAGCCCGAGATTGTGGACCTGGCGCAATGCCTGCGCCGCATGGGTGCGCAGATCGAGGGCGAGGGCACCTCCACCATCACCGTTCAGGGCGTCGATCGGCTTGGCGGGGCCACGCATCCGGTGGTGGCGGATCGGATCGAACTGGGCACCTACATGCTGGCCCCGGCGATTGCGGGCGGATCTGTCGAATGTATCGGCGGGCGGATGGATCTGGTGGCGGCCTTTGCCGAAAAGCTGCGTGAAACGGGGGTCGAGGTGGAGCAGACCGAACGCGGGTTGCGGGTCAGCCGCACGGGCGACCGGGTGCGCGCGGCGAATGTGGTGACCGAGCCCTTTCCCGGCTTTCCCACCGATCTGCAGGCGCAGTTCATGGCGCTGATGTGCATTGCTGACGGGACTGCGGTGCTGGAAGAGCGGATTTTCGAAAACCGCTTCATGCATGCGCCAGAGCTGTTGCGCATGGGGGCGCAGATCGATGTCCATGGCGGCACCGCCACGGTGACGGGTGTGGAGCGGCTGCGCGGGGCGCCGGTGATGGCGACGGATCTGCGGGCCTCGGTCTCTCTGATCCTGGCGGGGCTGGCGGCCGAGGGCGAGACCGTGCTCAGCCGTGTCTATCATCTTGACCGCGGGTATGAGAGCGTCGAGTCCAAGCTGGGCGCCTGTGGCGCGCGGATCGAACGGGTGAAGGGTTGACGCCATGGCAGATGCGCGTTTCGAGGATACGAACGAGGCCCCGCTGCGCCTGCGCGCGCAGGATGCCGAGGATCTGAAGGTCATGGCGGCGCTGTTGCAGGACGCGGTCTTTCCGGTCACGGAAATGACCTATGACCGCCGCCGCCGCCGCTTCGCGCTGCTGGTCAACCGCTTCCGGTGGGAGCATGACGCCCGCCCGCCCGAACGGGTGCAAAGCCTGCTGATCGTCAACGATGTGCTGGCTGCGGCCACGCAGGGCGTGGATCGCGCCGAATCCGATCTGGTCCTGTCGCTTCTGTCGCTGGAGTTCACGCCGGGCGAGGATGGCGCGGGCACGCTGGATCTGGTGCTGGCCGGGGATGGCGGCGTGCGGTTGTCGGTGGAATGTGTGGATCTGGCCTTGCGCGATGTGACACGGCCCTATGTTGCGCCTTCGGGGCGGGTGCCGTCGCATCCGCAGGACAGCGCCGACGGAGAAAGCTGAATGCCCGTATTCCTCAACGCCGCGGACCCCGGCTTCTCGGCCGAATTCGCGGCACTGCTGGGCGCCAAGCGCGAAGATGCGCCCGATGTGGATGACACGGTGGCGGCCATCATCGCCGATGTGCGCACCCGTGGCGATGCCGCATTGATTGAGCTGACCGCCCGATTCGACCGTCTGGAACTGACCGCCGAATCCCTGGCCTTTAGCGCCGCCGAGATAGACGCCCACTGTGCCCGGGTCTGTGCCGAAGACCGCGCCGCGCTGGAACTGGCGGCCGAGCGTATCCGCGCCTATCACACCCGCCAGATGCCCGAAGATGCCCGCTGGACAGATGCCAGCGGCGCCGATCTTGGCTGGCGCTGGTCGGCGGTGGGGGCGGCGGGGCTTTATGTGCCCGGCGGGCTGGCGAGCTATCCGTCCTCGGTCCTGATGAACGCGATCCCGGCGCGGGTTGCCGGGGTGGAGCGGCTGGTGATCGCCTGCCCAACGCCTGACGGTGTGGTGAACCCGCTGGTACTGCTGGCCGCAAGGCTGTCGGGCGTGGACACCGTCTATCGCATCGGCGGCGCGCAGGCGATTGCGGCGCTGGCCTATGGCACTGAAACCATCGCCCCGGTGGACAAGATCACCGGGCCGGGCAACGCCTATGTGGCAGCCGCCAAGCGCCGCGTCTTTGGCCGCGTCGGCATCGACATGATTGCCGGGCCGTCCGAGATTCTGGTGATCGCCGATGCCGACAATGACCCGGACTGGATCGCACTGGACCTGCTCTCTCAGGCCGAACATGACGAAAGCGCGCAGGCGCTGCTGATCACCACCGATGCAGCCTTCGGGCAAAGGGTCGCGCAGGCGGTGGACCGGCGCCTGGAAACGCTGGAGCGCCGCGCCATCGCGGGCGCAAGCTGGCGCGATTTCGGCGCCGTGATCGTGGTGGAAACTCTGGATCAGGCGGCGGAACTGTCAGACCGGATCGCGCCCGAACATCTGGAACTCTGCGTCGCCGACCCTGAGGCGCTGCTGACCCGCATCCGCCACGCCGGCGCCGTCTTCATGGGCGCCTGGACGCCCGAGGCCGTGGGCGACTATATCGGCGGGCCCAATCATGTGCTGCCCACGGCGCGCTCGGCCCGTTTCTCCAGCGGGCTGTCGGTGCTGGATTTCCTCAAGCGCACCACCATCGCGCGCATGACCCCCCAGGCGCTGGCCGAGATCGGCCCGGCGGGCGAACGGCTGGCGCAATCCGAAAGCCTCGAGGCGCACGGGCTGAGCATCCGCGCCCGCCTGGACCGCCTGAACCGGCGCGGCTGAGCGCCGCAGGCGGCGCGCGCCCTGCTCTGGGGTGCGGGATTTTCTTGCAAGTCTCTGGTATACCTAATACCGTCCGCGCGA
The DNA here is from genome assembly GCF_013415485.1 of Rhabdonatronobacter sediminivivens. GTDB lineage: Bacteria > Pseudomonadota > Alphaproteobacteria > Rhodobacterales > Rhodobacteraceae > Rhabdonatronobacter > Rhabdonatronobacter sediminivivens. Next base: position 23,526 of record NZ_JACBXS010000002.1, read on the forward strand.
AGTGATTGCGATTTCGGCCCGGTGCGAGTTGACCGCAGGTATGGGGAAGAGTAGATCATCTTCAAGCCAACCGAAGCCGCACTGCGGCAACGCGCCAGAGGAGCCCGACGTGGAAGAACTGCTCAGGTCCTACCTTCCGATTCTGATTTTCCTTGCGATTGCCATCGGGCTGGGGCTTGTGCTTCTGCTTTCGGCAATCATCATTGCCGTGCGCAACCCGGACCCGGAGAAGGTCTCGGCCTATGAATGCGGGTTCAACGCCTTTGACGATGCGCGGATGAAATTCGATGTGCGCTTCTATCTGGTTGCCATCCTGTTCATCATCTTTGACTTGGAAATCGCCTTCCTCTTTCCCTGGGCCGTGGCCTTTGGGGAAATAAGCATGACCGCCTTCTGGTCGATGATGGTGTTCCTGGCCGTGCTGACGGTCGGTTTCGCCTATGAATGGAAGAAGGGAGCCCTGGAATGGGAGTGAGCACCTCCGTCAATACCGCTGGCCCCGACCGCGAAATCGCCGCGCAGGAGCTCAATCGGGAGCTTCAGGACCGTGGTTTCCTGCTGACCGCGACCGAGGATATCATCAACTGGGCACGCAACGGCTCGCTCCACTGGATGACTTTTGGTCTGGCCTGCTGCGCGGTCGAGATGATGCACACCTCGATGCCGCGCTATGATGTGGAGCGGTTCGGAACCGCGCCGCGCGCCAGCCCGCGCCAGTCTGACCTGATGATCGTCGCCGGAACGCTGACCAACAAGATGGCGCCGGCCCTGCGCAAGGTCTATGACCAGATGCCGGAACCCCGCTACGTGATCTCCATGGGGTCCTGCGCGAATGGCGGCGGCTATTATCATTACAGCTATTCGGTGGTGCGTGGCTGCGACCGGATCGTGCCCGTGGACATTTACGTGCCCGGCTGCCCCCCCACGGCCGAGGCGCTGCTTTACGGGATCCTGCAGCTTCAGCGCAAGATTCGCCGCACCGGCACGCTGGTCCGGTAAGGAGTGGATGGTATGACCGAAGCCCTTTCGGAACTTTTCGCGCATATCGAGCAACGCCAGCCCGAGGCGATCCTGGATCACGGTATCGCACTGGGCGAGCTGACCGTGACCATCGCGCCCGACCATCTGGTCCGCTTTGTTCAGTTTCTGCAGGTTGATGAAAACTGCAGGTTTTCTACGCTGGTGGACATAACCGCGGTCGATTACCCTGAACGGCGCACGCGCTTCGATGTGGTCTATCACTTCCTGTCCATGTATCGGAATCAGCGCATCCGGGTGAAGCTGGCAGTGGGTGAACAGGACATGGTGCCGTCGATCACCGATCTGCATCCCTCGGCCAACTGGTTCGAGCGTGAGGTGTTCGACATGTTCGGGATCCTGTTTTCAGGCCACCCGGACCTGCGCCGCATCCTGACCGACTACGGGTTCCGCGGCTACCCGCTGCGCAAGGATTTTCCGACCACCGGCTATACCGAGGTGCGCTATGACGATGCCGCCAAGCGGGTGATCTATGAGCCCGTGAAGCTGGTGCAGGAATACCGGCAGTTCGATTTCATGTCTCCCTGGGAAGGCGCCGAGTATGTGCTCCCGGGGGATGAGAAGAAAGGGGCCTGAAGGGTGGCGCAACCGGCACTCATGTTCGGGATTGGTGCGACGCGGGCAGGGACAACCTGGCTCTACCGCTACCTGCGCGCCCATCCCCAGTGCCATTTGCGCGCGGTAAAGGAACTGCATTGGTTCAACACCCATGAAAGCGCGCGGTTCGACGGGCGTGTTGCAACCCTTGAGAAGGTGCGCGACCGGGTCGCCGATGACCTGTCCCGCGCGCAGGCCGGGGGGCGCGGGACTGTCGCGGCCCTGCAGACCCGCTTGCGCGACCATGACGCGCTGATCGAACTGACCCGCGCGCGCGCCGGTCACGATGCCTATCTGGACTGGATTTCCGCCGGGCAGGGCGCGGACACGCGGCTGGTGGGGGATATTACCCCGGCCTATGCGTTGCTGTCCGAAGCCTCTTTGCGGGTGATGCAGGGGTTGCGCCAGAGCGTGCGCTTCGTGCTGATCCTGCGTGACCCGCTGGAGCGGCTGTGGTCCAATATCCGCCAGAGCGTGGGCCGCAAGGCCGCCGATGCCGACACCCTGCGCCGCAAGTCCCTGCGCGCCCTGCGCCAGTATCTGGCCGGAGAGAACGCCGCCATTGCCGCGCGCGCCGATTATCAGGGAATCCTGCAGCGGCTGGACCGGGCGCTGGACCCGCGCAACCTGCATCTGGAGTTCCATGAGCGGCTGTTCTCGGATGCCGCCATCCGGCGCCTGACCGGGTTTCTGGGGATCGACCACATGCCGGCGCCGCTGGAGCGCAGGGTGCATGCCGCCGCCCCGCTGACACTGGACCCTGATCTGGCCGCCGCCGCCCGCGCGCGGCTGGAACCGCAATACGCCTTCATGCGCAACCGTTTCGGCAGCGATCTTCCGCCGGAATGGGACTCGCACAAAACCGAGGTCTGAGACGATGGATGGAAGCCCCGCCACGGACACGCTGACGCAAGAGCAGAAGATCCGCAACTTCAATATCAACTTCGGCCCGCAACACCCTGCGGCGCATGGCGTTTTGCGTCTGGTGCTGGAGCTTGACGGCGAGATTGTGGAACGCTGCGATCCGCATATCGGGCTGCTGCATCGCGGCACCGAGAAGCTGATGGAAAGCCGCACCTATCTGCAGAACCTGCCCTATTTCGACCGGCTGGATTATGTGGCGCCGATGAACCAGGAACACGCCTGGTGCCTGGCGATCGAGAAGCTGACAGGGGTTGAGGTGCCGCGCCGGGCCTCGCTGATCCGTGTGCTTTTCAGCGAGATCGGGCGCGTGCTGAACCACCTGCTGAACGTCACCACGCAGGCCATGGATGTGGGGGCGCTGACGCCTCCGCTCTGGGGGTTCGAAGAGCGCGAGAAGCTGATGGTGTTCTATGAACGCGCCTGCGGGGCGCGGCTCCATGCGGCCTATTTCCGTCCCGGGGGTGTCCATCAGGACCTTCCGCCCGAGCTGATCAATGATATCGAAACCTGGGCGCATGAATTCCCCAGGGTCATCGATGACATCGACGCCCTGCTGACCGAAAATCGGATCTTCAAGCAGCGCAATGCCGATATCGGCGTGATCAACGAGCAGGAGATTCTGGACTGGGGCTATTCGGGGGTGATGGTGCGCGGCTCGGGGCTGGCCTGGGATCTGCGGCGCGCGCAACCCTATGAATGCTATGATGAATTCGACTTCAAGATTCCGGTTGGCAAGAATGGCGATTGTTATGACCGCTACCTCTGCCGCATGGCCGAGATGCGCGAATCGACGAAGATCATCCACCAGTGCATCGCCAAGCTGCGCGCGCCCGAAGGGCAGGGCGATGTGCTGGCGCGGGGCAAGATCACGCCGCCGCCGCGGTCCGAGATGAAGACCTCGATGGAGGCGCTGATCCATCACTTCAAGCTCTATACCGAAGGGTTCCACGTCCCCGAAGGCGAAGTCTATGCCGCTGTCGAGGCCCCCAAGGGCGAGTTCGGCGTCTATCTGGTGGCCGATGGCACCAACCAGCCCTACCGCGCCAAGATCCGTGCGCCCGGCTATCTGCACCTGCAAAGCATGGATCATGTCTGCAAGGGGCACATGCTGGCCGATGTGGCCGCAATCATCGGCACCATGGATGTCGTTTTTGGAGAGATTGACCGCTAATGCTGCGCCGACTGCACCCAGACCAGCCCGAGAGCTTTGCCTTCACCCCCGCCAATCAGGACTGGGCCGAAGCGCAACTGACCAAGTTCCCCGAAGGCCGTCAGGCCAGCGCGATCATCCCGCTTCTGTGGCGCGCGCAGGAGCAGGAGGGCTGGCTGACCCGGCCTGCGATCGAACATGTCGCCGATATGCTGGACATGCCCTATATCCGGGCGCTGGAGGTTGCGACCTTCTACTTCATGTTCCAGTTGCAACCGGTTGGCTCTGTTGCACATATTCAGGTGTGCGGCACTCTGTCCTGCATGATCTGCGGGGCCGAGGATCTGGTTGCCGTCTGCAAGGAAAAGATCGCCAAACGGCCGCACATGCTGTCCGCGGATGGCAAGTTCAGCTGGGAAGAGGTCGAATGCCTTGGCGCCTGCGCAAACGCGCCCATGGCCCAGATCGGCAAGGATTACTATGAGGATCTGACGGCGGAGAAGCTGGCAGAGATCATCGACGATCTGGCCGCGGGCAAGGTGCCGGTTCCGGGACCGCAGAACGGGCGTTTTGCGTCCGAACCGAAGGACAACCTGACCTCATTGACCGAATTCACGGGGGAGGCGCGCAATGGCTCGGTCGCGCTGGCGGTGGAGCTGAAGGACACCGTGAAGCGGATTGACGGGACTGAGGTTCCGCTGGTCACGCCCTGGCAGGGCAAGCCGCCCGCCAAGCGCAAGGATGCCAAGGTCGTGCCCTCGAAGCCCGGGCTGGCCGAGGTGATCGACGAGACTGGCACCACCATGGATGAAGCCCCGGCCAAACCTGCCGCCAAGCCCCAGGCCACCGCGAAAGAGGCCCCTGAGGGGCGCAAGCCGCAGTTGTTGACAGGCGCCAAGGGGGCGGCCGACGATCTGCAACAGATCGGCGGCGTTGGCCCGGTGCTGGAGCAGAAGCTGAACCAGTTGGGGGTTTTCCATTTCTGGCAGATCGCGGCGTGGAACGCGGAAGAGATCGCCTGGGTGGATGACCAGCTGAATTTCAAGGGCCGTGTCGCGCGCGATGACTGGATCGCGCAGGCGCGGGCGCTGGAAGAGAAAAAGGAAAAGGACAAGAACTGACCAAGGGGAACGGGGCGCTACCATCGGGGCGGGCCAAGGCCCGTGCCAGAATCGGAGGACATGACGAATGACCGAACGGAAAATGGAGAACGCCCCGCCGCTGGTGGGTTGGACGATTGCGACCGGCGCCGGGGCTGTCGCCTTCGGGGCCTCGCTGGCCGCGGTGGGGCTGGACGGGAACCAGTCGGTGTTCATCGGCGCCGTGGTGGCGCTGATCGTGGGCACGGTGTTTACGGTGGTGGACCGCGCGCTGCCGCCGCAGATCGGGCCGGGCAATGCGCCGAGCGTGGGCAAATCGGCCCCGGCCAAGGCCGCGCCAGCCGCGCCCTCGGTCGATCTGAGCAAACTGGACGGGGTGCGTCCGCAAGGGATCTCGGGGCCGTTCAACGGCACGGCGGATGACCTGCAGAAGATCACGGGCATCGGCCCGGTCCTGGAGCAGAAGCTCAACGGGATCGGTATCTACCACTACAGTCAGATCGCCGCCTGGAGCGAGGATGAGGTGACATGGGTGGATTCGTTCCTTGAATTCAAGGGGCGGATCGCGCGGGACAACTGGATCGATCAGGCGCGCGAACTTGCGTCGGACGCGACGGCAAAGGATTGAGCGCTTGCCGGCACCGTGCGGGTGACGCGCGGTGCCGGTGGGCTGAAACGGAGAAGGATGACTCGCAAGCGCGACTCCGACGAAAGAAGATTGGCATTGCAGGCCAGGCTGGCCGCGATGGTCATGGCGGGGGCGATGCTTGCCTGGATGGGGTTGCAATGGCTTGGAGGGCAACTGAACTGGGACGCGCGCTTTGTGTTCCTGTTCGATTTCGCCGCCCTGGCCGCGTTTTTCTGGGCGCTGGTGGTCACCTGGCGCATCTGGCGACACCGCCGGAACAACTGAGGGTCTAATATGCTGCAAGATCACGATCGCATCTTTACCAACCTTTACGGGATGCATGACCGGTCCCTGAAGGGGGCGCAGGCGCGTGGCCATTGGGACGGAACCAAGGCGCTGCTGGACAAGGGGCGCGACTGGATCGTGGATGAGATGAAGCAATCGGGCCTGCGCGGGCGCGGGGGCGCGGGCTTTCCGACCGGTCTGAAATGGTCCTTCATGCCCAAGGAATCCGACGGGCGTCCGGCCTATCTGGTGGTCAACGCGGACGAATCCGAGCCCGGCACCTGCAAGGACCGCGAGATCATGCGCCATGATCCGCATACGCTGATCGAAGGCTGCCTGATCGCCAGCTTCGCCATGAATGCGCATACCTGCTACATCTACATCCGGGGTGAGTATATCCGCGAGCGTGAGGCCCTGCAGGTCGCCATTGACGAGGCCTATGATGCCGGGCTGATCGGCAAGAACGCCTGCGGCTCGGGCTGGGATTTCGACCTGTTCCTGGCCCATGGCGCCGGGGCCTATATCTGCGGCGAGGAAACCTCGCTTCTGGAAAGCCTTGAAGGCAAGAAGGGCATGCCGCGCATGAAGCCCCCCTTTCCGGCGGGCGCGGGGCTTTATGGTTGCCCGACAACGGTGAACAATGTCGAATCCATCGCCGTGGTGCCGACTATCCTGCGGCGCGGGGCGTCCTGGTTCGCGGGCTTCGGGCGGCAGAACAACGCGGGCACCAAGATCTTTGCCATCTCGGGGCATGTGAACCGCCCCTGCGTGGTTGAGGAGGCCATGTCCATCAGCTTCGAGGAGCTGATCGACCGCCATTGCGGCGGCGTCCGCGGCGGGTGGGACAACCTGAAAGCCGTGATCCCGGGCGGCAGTTCGGTGCCCTGCGTGCGCGGTGAGAACATGCGCGATGCGATCATGGATTTCGACTATCTGCAGAAGGACTTGCGCTCGGGGCTTGGCACGGCGGCGGTGATCGTCATGGATCAGTCCACCGACATCATCAAGGCGATCTGGCGGCTGGCCAAGTTCTACAAGCATGAAAGCTGCGGCCAGTGCACGCCCTGCCGCGAGGGCACGGGCTGGATGATGCGCGTCCTGGACCGGCTGGTGCGTGGTGAGGCCGAGTTGGAAGAGATCGACATGCTGTGGGATGTCTCCAAGCAGGTCGAAGGCCACACGATCTGCGCCCTTGGGGATGCGGCCGCCTGGCCCATTCAGGGGCTGATCCGCAACTTCCGCGATGAGATCGAGGATCGGATCAAGGCGCAGAAGGCCGGCCGCAGCCCGGCTGTTGCCGCTGAGTGAGGCGCGGGAATGCGGGGCAGGGCGATCAGGACCATGACAGGGGCCAGCGGCAGGGGCCGCGCGGCACGGATTCGTCATGTGACCGCGCCCGGCGCAACTGGCAGGGTGGTCGCGGGGGCGCAGACCCCCTGTGACACTACGGGCGACACATGCCCCAACCCCCGGAGAATGCCGATGTTCCCCCGCTCCCTGATCCGTGTTCTGACCGCCGCTGCCCTGGCCGTGACCCTGCCGCTGGGCGCGGCCCTGCCCCAGGCCGCCGCGGCCATGCCGCAGGCGCAGGTCAATGACACTCTGCGCGGCGAGAGCAGCATCTACAACGCGCTGTTCACGGCGGCGCTGATCCATCATGTGGTGCAGGTCTGCGATGACCTGCGCGGCCCCAACCGGCTGGAGCGTGTGGCCTTTTTCCTGCCGCTCTATCGTGAGGCCCGCTCGCTGGGCTTCAGCCGCAACCAGATCGAGAATTTTGTGAATGACGAGGCCGAGAAGGCACGGATGCAGACGCTGGTGGACCGCCACCTGCAACGCGATGGGGTTGATCCGAAGGATGCCTCGGCCGTCTGTGCCTTTGGCCGTCAACAGATCGAGGAACGCACGCCCATCGGGCGGCGTCTGAGCGAAAGGTAAGCCATGTCCGAGTTGCGCAAGATCATCATCGACGACCGGGAGATCGAAGTGCCCCCGGCGATGACGCTGATTCAGGCCTGCGAGGAGGCGGGGATCGAAATCCCGCGCTTCTGCTATCATGAACGCCTGTCCATTGCGGGCAACTGCCGCATGTGTCTGGTGGAAGTGGTCGGCGGCCCGCCGAAACCCGCGGCCAGCTGCGCCATGCAGGTCAAGGACCTTCGCCCCGGTCCCGAAGGCGCGCCGCCGGTGATCCGGACCAACTCGCCCATGGTGCGCAAGGCGCGCGAAGGCGTGATGGAGTTCCTGCTGATCAACCATCCGCTGGACTGTCCGATCTGCGATCAGGGCGGGGAATGTGACCTGCAGGACCAGGCCATGGCCTATGGCGTGGATTTCAGCCGCTACCGCGAACCCAAGCGCGCGACCGAGGACCTGAACCTTGGCCCGCTGGTGGAAACCCACATGACGCGCTGCATCTCCTGCACCCGCTGCGTGCGCTTCACCTCCGAGGTGGCGGGCGTCATGGTCATGGGCCAGACCGGGCGCGGCGAGGATGCCGAAATCACCACCTATCTGGGCGCGCTGATCGAAAGCGAATTGCAGGGCAATATCATCGACCTGTGCCCGGTGGGCGCGCTGGTGAGCAAGCCCTACGCCTTTACCGCCCGCCCGTGGGAGTTGAAGAAGACCGAAACCATCGATGTGATGGACGCGCTGGGGTCCAACATCCGCGTGGACACCAAGGGGCGTGAGGTCATGCGCATCCTCCCGCGTGAGAACCATGGCGTGAATGAAGAGTGGATCAGCGACAAGACCCGTTTTGTCTGGGACGGGCTGCGCCGCCAGCGGCTGGACCGGCCCTATGTGCGCAAGAATGGCAAGCTGACCCCGGCCACCTGGGCCGAAGCCTTCGCCGCCATCAAGGCCGCCATGGCGGACAAACAGGTTGCCGGGCTGGTGGGCGATCTGGCCTCGGCCGAGGCGGCCTTTGCGCTGAAATCCCTGATCGAAGGGCAGGGCGGCAAGGTGGAATGCCGCACCGATGGCGCGAAGCTTCCGGCGGGCAACCGTTCGGCCTATGTCGGCACCGCAACCATCGAGGATATCGACTTTGCCCGCCGCATCTGGCTGATCGGCGCCAACCCGCGGGCCGAGGCGCCGGTGCTCAACGCTCGCATCCGCAAGGCCTGGCTGGCCGGCGCCGATGTGACCCGCGTTGGCGCGCCTGTGGATCTGACCTATGACGTGATCGAGGCCGGAACCGGGGCCGAGGCGCTGGTGAAGCTGGTTCAGGAGGCAAAGTCCAGCGATGATCCGGGTGTGGTGATCCTCGGGCAGGGCGCGTTACGGGGCGCCGATGGCGACGCGGTGCTGTCGCAGGCCATGGCGCTGGCCGAACGCACCGGCGCGGGGCTGCTGGTGCTGCACACCGCTGCGGCGCGCGTGGGCGCCATGGACCTGGACTGCGTGACCGAAGGCGGGATTGATGCGGCGATGGATGGGGCGCAGGTGATCTACAACCTTGGCGCCGATGAGATCGAAATCCCCGCCGGGCCTTTCGTCATCTATCAGGGCAGCCACGGCGACCGGGGCGCACACCGCGCCGATGTGATCCTGCCCGGCGCCGCCTGGACCGAGGAGCCGGGGATTTTCGTCAATACCGAAGGCCGCCCGCAAATGGCATTCCGCGCCGGGTTCCCGCCGGGGGATGCGCGCGAAAACTGGGCGATCCTGCGCGCGCTGTCGGCCGAACTGGGGGCGCCCTTGCCCTTTGACAGCGTGGTGCAACTGCGCCGCGCCATGGTTGCGGCCGTGCCGCACCTGGGCGAGATTGACCTGGTGCCGGAAAACGACTGGCAACCGCTGGCACCGGCGGAGCCTGCAGCCGGCGATTTCGCGGCGGCGGTCAGTGAGTTCTACCTGACCAATCCGGTTGCGCGGGCCTCGCAGTTGATGGGGGAACTGGCCGCGCAGGCCAAGGAACGCCGCAACGCCGCTCTGGCGGCCGAGTGAGCATGGCGCGCCCGCGCACCAGTTGGGCGGCTGCCGCCGCTCCGGCGCTAATGGGTGTCGTGGCCTGTGCCGAGGGCGCCGGGGGCAATGACCGACCGTTTGCGCCAGACTACAAGGGGGTAGAGACGCGGCTGATGGATGGTGATCTGGTCAATTTCCGCGTTGCCATGCGCGGCGCGCGCGATGAGGCCGATGTGCTGGCCTATGCACGCTGCGCTGCGGCGCAGTATGCGCTCATCCGCGGCTACGGATTTGCGCGCCATCTGCGCACGAATGTGACGCGAGAGGGTGGAATCTGGAGCGCAGATGCTGTTTACACCATCTCGCCAGCCCTGCCGCGCGGGCTGCGCACCATCGATTCCGAGGTGGTCGTCGACGACTGCCTTGAACAGAACATACCGACGGTCTGAGGGACGGGACAAACGATGGCAGATTTCTTGGATACCGGGCTGGGCATCACCCTGATGATCGTGGCGCAATCGCTTCTGGTCGTCGGGTTCGTGATGATCTCGCTCCTGTTCCTGGTCTATGGCGACCGCAAGGTCTGGGCCGCGGTTCAGATGCGCCGTGGGCCGAATGTGGTGGGGCCGTTCGGGCTGCTGCAATCGGTCGCCGACGCGCTGAAATACGTGGTCAAGGAGGTCGTGATTCCTGCCGGTGTGGACCGGCCGGTCTATTTCCTGGCGCCGCTGCTGTCCTTCGTGCTGGCGGTCCTGGCCTGGTCGGTGATCCCGTTCAACGAACGCTGGGTGCTTTCGGACATCAACGTGGCGATCCTGTTCGTCTTTGCCGTGTCATCGCTTGAAGTCTATGGCGTGATCATGGGCGGTTGGGCGTCCAACTCGAAATACGCCTTCCTCGGCTCTTTGCGGTCGGCGGCACAGATGATCAGCTACGAAGTCTCGCTGGGTCTGATCATCATCGGGGTGATCATTTCCGCCGGCAGCATGAACCTGGGCCAGATCGTTGCCTCGCAGGACACCGGCTATGGGGTGCTCGGGTGGTATTGGTTGCCGCACCTGCCGATGGTGGTGCTGTTCTTCGTCAGTTGCCTGGCCGAGACCAACCGACCGCCCTTTGACCTGCCAGAGGCGGAATCCGAACTCGTGGCCGGGTTCATGGTGGAGTATTCTTCCACGCCCTACCTGCTGTTCATGGCGGGCGAATATATCGCCATCTTCCTGATGTGCGCGCTGATTTCGCTGCTGTTCTTTGGCGGCTGGCTGTCGCCGATCCCGGGGCTGCCCGATGGCGCCTTGTGGATGGTGGCGAAGATGGCGTTCTTCTTCTTCCTGTTCGCGATGGTCAAGGCCATCGTGCCGCGCTACCGCTACGACCAGTTGATGCGCATTGGCTGGAAAGTGTTCCTGCCGCTGTCGCTGGGCTGGGTGGTTCTGGTGGCGTTCCTGGCAAAATTCGAAGTGGCCGGCGGCCTGTGGGCACGCTGGGCGATGGGAGGCTGACAGATGGACCGGCAGGAACTTTGCGAGGCACTTAGAGCCGCCAACCCAAGCGATTTGCAGCATTTCGCTATGCTTCTGGCCCATCATTTGGAGATGTCTGGGGCACGTGTGGAGGGCGGCGGTTTTCTTGGCGAGAATGAAGTGTCGGAAGCAATGGACCTCGCTATTAACGACTTATCGTCAGAAGGAGTCGAGTGATGGGTATCGACTGGGGCCGGACGGCCAAATACTTCCTGATGGTTGATTTCATCAAGGGGTTTGGGCTGGGGCTGAAATACTTTGTCGCGCCCAAGGCGACGCTGAACTATCCGCATGAAAAGGGGCCGTTGTCGCCACGGTTTCGCGGCGAACACGCCCTGCGCCGATACCCCAATGGTGAGGAACGCTGCATCGCCTGCAAGCTGTGCGAGGCGATCTGCCCCGCGCAGGCCATCACCATCGATGCCGAACCGCGCGATGACGGCTCGCGCCGCACCACGCGCTATGACATCGACATGACCAAATGCATCTACTGCGGTTTCTGTCAGGAGGCCTGCCCGGTGGATGCCATTGTCGAGGGGCCGAATTTCGAGTTTGCCACCGAAACCCGCGAAGAGCTGTTCTATGACAAGGCCAAGTTGCTGGAGAACGGCGACCGCTGGGAAGCCGAGATCGCCCGCAATTTGGAAATCGATGCTCCGTATCGGTGATCATATGACCCGTTTCGCCCGCACCCTGTCAGCGGCACCCGCATTGCGCGGGGTGGCTGTCCCTGAATGGGGGCGGGCATGAGCGAAGCGCCGAAAAACCCCTTTGCCGAGATGATGGCCCAGGCGCAGGACATGGCGCAGGCCTTCAACCCGGCGCTGCGGTCCTTTGATCCCAAGGAGATGGAGGCCCTCTGGCCCATGCTGTCGCGCGATGCCATGGAGATGTGGTTCGGCAAGACGATGAACCGCGACGGGCTGGATGCGAAGACGCGGCTGATGGTATCGCTGGCCGCGCTGGTGGCGCTGGGAGCGCAGGCCGAACCGCAGATCCGCCTGACCGTGCGGCATCTGCTGGAGGCCGGGGCAACGCAACGCGAGATCACCGAGGTGATCTGGCAGATGAGCATGTTCGGCGGCCTGCCCGCCATGCACAAGGCGCTCGAGATCGCGCAGGGCGTGTTCGACGAGACGAAGGAGTAGACCCGATGGGTGTTGCAGATATGGCGTTTTACGCCTTCGCTATCGTGATTGTGGGGGCGGGCCTGATGGTCGTCACGGCCCGCAACCCGGTGCATTCGGTGTTGTGGCTGATCCTGGCCTTTCTTTCGGCGGCGGGGATGTTCGTGCTCCTGGGGGCCGAGTTCATCGCCATGCTGCTGATCATCGTCTATGTGGGCGCGGTGGCGGTGCTGTTCCTGTTCGTGGTGATGATGCTGGACATCGATTTCGCCGCGCTCAAGGGCGAGATGGCGCGGTATTTCCCCATTGCCAGCCTGGTCGGTCTGGTGCTGCTGATGCAGCTGGCGCTGCTGTTCGGTGCCTGGACCCAGGCCGATGGCGCGCTGGGGCTGCGCCAGGCTGTCACCCCGGATCTGGATCAGGTGCACAACACCAAGGCGCTGGGGCTGATCCTCTATGACCAGTATTTCATCCTGTTCCAACTGGCCGGGCTGATCCTGCTGGTGGCGATGATCGGGGCGATCCTGCTGACCCTGCGCAAGCGCGAGGGCGTCAAGCGCCAGGACGTGATGGCGCAGATGTATCGCGACCCGGCCAAGGCGATGGAGCTGAAGGATGTGAAGCCCGGACAAGGGCTGTAGGGGATACGCGGGGCCAGTGCGGCCCCACGCATCCGACGCGATGGGCGGCGTTCAGACGGGGCAACAGACCCCGCGTGCGCCGGAAGGGAACGAGGGACCAGATGGTTGGACTTGAACATTACCTGACGGTGGCAGCGGCGCTGTTCGTCATCGGGATTTTCGGCATCTTCCTGAACCGGAAGAATGTCATCGTGATCCTGATGTCGATCGAGCTGATGCTGCTGTCGGTCAACATCAATCTCGTGGCTTTTTCGTCCTACCTGGGGGATCTGGTCGGGCAGGTCTTCACCATGTTCGTCCTCACCGTGGCTGCCGCCGAGGCGGCGATCGGTCTGGCGATCATCGTGTGTTTCTTCCGCACCCGGGGCACGATCGACGTCGAAGACGTCAATGTGATGAAGGGCTGAGAATATGGCTGTAACACTTGTCCTTGCCCCCCTTCTGGGGGCCATCATTGCCGGGCTGTTCTGGCGTGTCATCGGGGAGCGCCCCGCGCAGATCGTTTCCACGGGGCTGCTGTTCCTGTCGGCTTTCCTGTCCTGGATCATCTTCCTGACCCATGACGGCGGGGTTCAGCAGATCCAGATGATGCGCTGGATCGACAGCGGCACGCTGGTGGGTGACTGGGCGCTGCGGATCGACCGGCTGACGGCGGTGATGCTGATCGTCATCACCACGGTCTCGGCCTTGGTGCATCTCTACAGCTTCGGCTACATGGCCCATGACGAGAATTTCGCCGAGGACGAAAGCTACCGCCCGCGCTTCTTCGCCTATCTCTCGCTCTTCACCTTTGCCATGCTGATGCTGGTGACGGCGGATAACCTGGTGCAGCTGTTCTTTGGCTGGGAGGGGGTGGGGCTGGCCTCTTACCTGCTGATCGGCTTCTATTTCCGCAAGCAAAGCGCGGGCGCGGCGGCCATGAAGGCCTTCATCGTCAACCGTGTGGGCGATATGGGGCTGATCCTGGCGCTGATGGTGATCTACTTCCTGGTCGATTCCATCCAGTATGATGACATCTTTGCCGCCGCCGGAACCCTGTCGGAGACCACCGTCAGCTTCCTGTGGACCGACTGGAACGCGGTGAACCTGATCGCCTTCCTGCTGTTCGTCGGCGCCATGGGCAAGTCCGCGCAGCTGTTCCTGCACACCTGGTTGCCGGACGCGATGGAAGGGCCGACGCCGGTTTCGGCCCTGATCCACGCGGCCACCATGGTGACGGCGGGTGTGTTCCTGGTGGCGCGCATGTCGCCGCTGATGGAATATGCCGAAACCGCCATGGCCTTCGTGGTGCTGATCGGCGCCTTTACCGCCTTTTTCGCGGCCACCGTGGGGCTGGTGCAGAATGACATCAAGCGCGTGATCGCCTATTCCACCTGTTCGCAGCTGGGCTTCATGTTCGTGGCCGCCGGTGTTGGCGTCTACTCGGTGGCCATGTTCCACCTGCTGACCCATGCCTTCTTCAAGGCGATGCTCTTTCTGGGCGCGGGCTCGGTCATCCACGGGATGCACCATGAGCAGGACATGCGCAATTACGGCGGCTTGAAGGACAAGTTTCCCTATACTTTCTGGGCCATGCTGATCGGCACGCTGGCGATCACCGGCGTGGGGATCCCGCTGACCATGATCGGCTTTGCGGGTTTCGTGTCCAAGGACGCCATCATCGAGAGCGTCTTTGCCGCCGGTGCGGGCTATGCGTTCTGGATGTTGGTGATCGCAGCGCTGATGACCAGCTTCTACAGCTGGCGTCTGATGTTCCTGACCTTCTGGGGCGAACCGCGCGGCGACAAGAACACGCATGAGCACGCCCATGAAAGCCCCATGGTCATGCTGGTTCCGCTGGGTGTTCTGGCGGTGGGCTCGGTGCTGGCGGGGATGGTCTGGTATGGGCCGTTCTTCGGCTCGACCGAGCAGGTCTCCGAATGGTTCGGCGCCTCCATCTACATGGCACCGGACAACAACCTGATCACCGAGGCACATTACGTGCCCAACTGGGTCAAGGTCTCGCCCTTCGTGGCCATGCTGATCGGACTGGGATTGTCCTGGCTGTTCTACATCCGGGACACCTCGCTGCCCGGCAAACTGGCGGCGACCTTCCCGGGCGCCTATCAGTTCCTGCTCAACAAATGGTATTTCGACGAGATCTACGAGTTCCTGTTCGTGCGCCCGTCGATGGCGGTGGGGCGGTTCTTCTGGAAGAAAGGTGACGGCGCTGTGATCGACGGCGGAATCAACGGGTTGGCCATGGGGGTCATTCCCTTCTTCACGCGGCTGGCGGGACGGATGCAATCGGGCTTCGTGTTCCACTATGCCTTTGCCATGGTGCTGGGGATCGTGGCGATCGTCACCTTCGTCATGCTGACCGGGGGGGCACGCTGATGCTGAACCTTCTGTCCATCATCACCTTCACGCCGCTTCTGGCCGCCGCCATCATGGCGCTGTTCCTGCGCGGCAATGACGAGGCCACGGACACCAACGCCAAATGGCTGGCCTTCATTGCCACGGTGGCGACCTTCCTGTTCTCGCTCATCCTGCTCTTTGGCTTCGACCCGCAGGACACCGGCTTCCAGTTCGTGGAAGAACGCGACTGGATCATGGGCCTGACCTACAAGATGGGTGTGGACGGTATCTCGATCCTGTTCGTCATGCTGACGACCTTCCTGATGCCGATCACCATCGCGGCCTGCTGGACCGTCACCCACCGGGTGAAGGAATACATGATCGCCTTCCTGGTGCTGGAAACGCTGATGATCGGTGTTTTCACCGCGCTGGATCTGGTGCTGTTCTACCTGTTCTTCGAGGCCGGTCTGATCCCGATGTTCCTGATCATCGGCATCTGGGGCGGCAAGGAGCGTATCTACGCGGCGTTCAAGTTCTTCCTCTATACCTTCCTCGGCTCGGTGCTGATGCTGGTGGCGATGATCGCCATGTATGTGGACGCGGGCACCACCGATATTCCCACGCTGCTGACGCATGAGTTCAGCGCCGGGACGATCACGCTGGCCGGATGGCAGATCGTGGGCGGGGCGCAGACGCTGATGTGGCTCGCGTTCTTCGCCTCTTTCGCGGTGAAGATGCCCATGTGGCCGGTGCATACCTGGCTGCCCGATGCCCACGTGCAGGCGCCCACCGCCGGGTCGGTGATTCTGGCTGCGGTGCTGCTGAAGATGGGCGGCTACGGGTTCCTGCGGTTCTCCTTGCCGATGTTCCCGGTGGCCTCGGACCTGCTGGCGCCGCTGGTGCTGTGGCTCTCGGCCATCGCCATCGTCTATACCTCGCTGGTTGCGCTGATGCAGACCGACATGAAGAAGCTGATCGCCTATTCCTCGGTCGCGCATATGGGCTTTGTGACCATGGGGATCTTTGCTGCCAACCAGCAGGGGATCGACGGTGCGATCTTCCAGATGATCAGCCACGGCTTCATCTCGGGCGCGCTGTTCCTTGGGGTCGGCGTGATCTACGACCGGATGCACACGCGCGAGATTGCGGCCTATGGTGGGCTCATCAACCGGATGCCGGTCTATGCGGCGGTGTTCCTGCTGTTCACCATGGCCAATGTGGGGCTGCCGGGGACGTCCGGCTTCGTGGGTGAGTTCCTGACCTTCCTGGCGGTGTTCCAGGTCAACACCTGGGTGGCGCTGTTTGCGGCGACCGGGGTGATCCTGTCGGCGGGCTATGCGCTGTGGCTCTATCGCCGGGTGGTGATGGGCGAGATGATCAAGAACAGCCTGAAATCCATCACCGACATGGACCGGCGCGAAAAGGCAATGATGGCACCGCTTGTGGTGATGACCCTGCTGCTCGGCGTCTATCCGGCGGCGGTGACGGATATCATCGGCCCCTCGGTCACAGCGCTGGTGGATGGCCATGTGGCCGCGCTGGCGGCTTATGAAGCGACAACCGACGCCGCCGTGCGTCTGGCCCAGAACTGAGAAGGGGACACCCAATGATCGCGTCTGATCTGACCGTTGCCCTGCCCGAGGTGCTGCTGGCGGTATTTGCCATGGCCGCCCTGATGGCAGGGGCCTATGGCGGCAAGGACAAGCTGGCGGTGCCGATCCTGTGGGCCACGGCGGCGGTGTTCGTGCTGATGGCCTTGGTGATCGGGGTTGGCAGCTATGAGACCCGCACCGCCTTTGGCGGGCTGTTCATCGCCGATGCCTTTGCGCAGTTTTCCAAGTTGATCATCCTGATCTCGGCGGCGGTGGTAATGGTCATGGGGCAAGACTACCTGACCAGCCGCAACTTGATGCGGTTTGAATACCCGGTGCTGATCACGCTGGCCGTGGTGGGGATGATGGTCATGGTCTCGGCCGGGGATCTGATCACGCTCTACATGGGGTTGGAGCTGCAGTCGCTCTCGCTCTACGTGATTGCCGCCATGCGCCGTGACAGCCAGAAATCGACCGAGGCGGGGCTGAAATACTTCATCCTTGGCGCGTTGGCCTCGGGCCTGCTGCTCTATGGCGCCTCGCTGGCCTATGGCTATGCCGGGACCACGCAATTTGCGGGCATCATCAGCACCATTGATGAAGATGGCATGTCGCTGGGGCTGCTGATGGGGCTGGCCTTCATCCTGGCCGGGCTGGCGTTCAAGGTGTCGGCCGCGCCGTTCCATATGTGGACGCCCGATGTCTATGAGGGCGCGCCCACTGCTGTCACGGCGTTCTTTGCCACCGCGCCCAAGGTCGCGGCCATGGCGCTGCTGGCGCGGGTTGTGCATGAGGCCTTCGGCGCCGTGCCCGGGGACTGGTCGCAGATCATCGCGCTGCTGGCGGTGCTGTCCATGTTCGTAGGCGCCATTGCCGCCATCGGCCAGCGCGACATCAAGCGGCTGATGGCCTACAGTTCCATCACCCATATGGGCTTTGCCATGGTGGGGCTGGCCGCGGGCTCGGCCCAGGGTGTGCAGGCGATGCTGATCTACATGGCGATCTATGTGACCATGAATATCGGCATGTTCGCCTTCATCCTGAGCATGAGCCGTGATGGCCGTCCCGTGACCACCATCGACAGCCTGAACCAGTATGCCAAGGCCGAACCCCTGCGTGCGCTGGCGCTGCTGATCCTGCTGTTCAGCCTGGCGGGGGTGCCGCCGCTGGTCGGGTTCTTCGGCAAGTTCTATGTGCTCTGGGCTGCGGTGGAGGCCGGGATGATCTGGCTGGCGGTGGCGGGCGTGATCGCCAGTGTCATCGGTGCATTCTATTACCTGCGGATCGTCTACTACATGTATTTCGGGGTCGAGACCGACCCGCTGGACAGCGCCATGCCGCCCATTCAGTCCGGGCTGCTGATCGCCTCGGCGGCGATCATGGTGCTGGGGGTGGTGAACCTCTTTGGCGTCGAAGGTCTGGCAGCCATGGCGGCGGACAGTCTTGTCCGCTGAACCATGGCCGGAGGGTGTGGGCAAGCGCATCCTTGAAAGTGTTGACAGCACCAATGCCGAGGCCGCGCGCGTCGCGGCCTCGCTTCGTGGTCCCGAATGGATCCTGGCGCGGCGCCAGACGGCGGGCCGGGGCAGGCGGGGGCGCGGCTGGACGGACCCGGCGGGCAATTTCGCCGCCACGCTGGTCATGCACCCGCAGGAACCGCCCGAGCATCTGGCCCTGCGCTCCTTTGTGGCGGCGCTGGCGTTGCAGGATGCGTTGATCGCCGCCACCGGGCGGCCGCCCGGATTTGCCCTGAAATGGCCCAATGACGTGCTGCTGAACGGCGGCAAGCTGGCGGGTATCCTGCTGGAGACCATCCCCACCCCTGGCGCGCTGCATCTGGCCGTCGGGATCGGCGTGAACCTGCGCCATGCGCCCGCTCCGGAACCGGGCGCCGTGGCGCCGGTGGACCTGATGTCGGCCACCGGGGTCGCGCTGGACCCCGAGGACCTGCTCAACCTGCTGGCCCCGGCCTTTGCCCGCTGGGAGGGCCGGTTGCAGACCTATGGGTTCGAACCCTTGCGCCAGGCGTTCTTGCAGCGTGCGGCACGGTTGGGCCAGCGGATCACCGCGCGCACGGTGAGCGAAACCCATGACGGCACCTTTGACGGGATCGATGCGCGCGGCGCGCTGATCCTGACAACGGCGCGCGGGCGGATCACCGTGCCCGCCGCCGATGTGTTCTTTGATGAAAACGAGGCCCGCCCATGCTCCTGACCATCGATTGCGGCAACACCAATACCGTGTTTTCCATCTGGGACGGGACCAGGTTCATTGCCACCTGGCGCACCTCGACCGAGCATCAGCGCACGGCGGACCAGTATTACGTCTGGCTGTCCACGCTGATTGACGCGCGCAAGCTCAGCGTGCAGATCACCGATGTGATCATCTCCTCGACCGTGCCGCGGGTGGTGTTCAACCTGCGGGTCCTGTGCAATCGCTATTTCGATTGCCGCCCCCTGGTCGTGGGCAAGCCCGAATGCGCACTGCCGGTGGATGTGAGGGTGGACCCGGGCACGCAGGTTGGGCCGGACCGGCTGGTCAATACGGTCGCCGGGTTTGACCTCTATGGCGGCGATCTGATCGTGGTGGATTTCGGCACCGCCACCACCTTTGATGTGGTGGACAATGACGGCGCCTATGTGGGGGGCGTGATCGCGCCGGGCGTGAACCTCAGCCTGGAGGCGCTGCATGCCGCCGCCGCCGCGCTGCCGCATGTGGATGTGACCAAGCCCGAGCGCGTGGTGGGCACCAACACCGTGGCCTGCATGCAATCGGGCGTTTTCTGGGGTTACGTCGGACTGGTGAACGGGATATGCGACCGGATAAAGGCCGAGCGTGACCGCCCCATGCGGGTGATCGGCACCGGCGGGCTGGCGCCCCTTTTCGCCACGGGCGAGGCGCTGTTTGACGATATTCAGGATGACCTTACCATGCATGGTCTGCGCATCATCCACGAGCATAACAAGGACGAAACATGAGCAGCGACCGTTTGATCTATGTGCCTCTGGGCGGGGCGGGCGAAGTGGGCATGAACGCCTATGTCTTCGGCTATGGGCCCAAGGGGCGCGAGCGGCTGATCCTGGTGGATCTGGGCGTGACCTTCCCGGATATGGACAGCACGCCTGGGGTGGACCTGATCCTGCCGGACATGGCCTGGCTGGCCGAGCGTGCCGACCGGCTGGAGGCGATCTTCATCACCCATGCGCACGAAGACCACGTCGGCGCGCTGGGGCATCTGTGGCCGCAACTGAAGGCGCCGGTCTATGCGCGCGATTTCACCGCCCGGATCGCGCGCAACAAGATGGCCGAGCAGGGCCTGGACGAGGCGCAGGTGAATGTGGTCAAGACGCTGCCCGAAACGGTCGCGGCAGGTCCCTTCAAGGTGCAGTTCTTTCCGGTCTCGCATTCGCTGCCCGAGGCCTCGGGGCTGGTGATCGACACGCCTGCGGGGCGGGTGGTGCATACCGGTGACTTCAAGGTGGACAAGACCCCCGGCGTGGGTGAGCCCTTTGACCCGGAAATGCTGGGCGCGATCGGAGCCGAGGGCGTGAAGGTGCTGGTCTGCGACAGCACCAATGTCCACCAGCCGGACCCTGGCCGGTCCGAGCTTTCCCTGGCACCGGCGCTGAGCGAGCTGGTGGCGAATACCAGGGGCATGGTGGTGGCGACGACCTTTGCCTCCAACGTGGCGCGGCTGCGGACGCTGGCAAATGCAGGCGTGGAGAACGGGCGGTCGGTCTGTGTCATGGGCCGTGCGATGCTGAAGATGATCGACACCGCCCAGCAGGCCGGATTGCTGACCGATTTTCCCTCGACCATCAGCCCGGAAGAGGCCAAGGCCATCCCGCGGGAAAACCTGATGCTGCTGGTCACCGGCAGCCAGGGTGAGCGGCGGGCGGCCTCGGCGCAGTTGTCGCGCGGAACCTATATGGGCATGACCATGAAGGAGGGGGATCTGTTTCTGTTCTCCTCGATGACGATTCCGGGCAATGAACGCGGGGTGATCCACATCGCCAACGCGCTGTCGGAAATGGGCGTCGATGTGGTGGATAATGCCAGCCGGCAGTATCACGTCTCGGGGCACCCCAACCGCCCGGATCTGGAGGAGATGCACCGCCTGATGGGCGCGGGGGTGATGATCCCCATGCATGGCGATCACCGGATGCTGCGCGAACACGCCCGGATTGCGATTGCGGCCGGAATGCGCAGCGCCGTGGTGACCAATGGCACCATGATCGATCTGACCGGCGATGCGCCGCAGGTGGTGGATGAGGTCCCCACGGGCCGGGTCTATCTGGATGGCAGCCAGATGGTCGGCGCCCGGGACGGGGTCATCCGTGACCGTATCCGCATGGCGCTTGGCGGGCATGTGTTGCTGACCCTGATCGTCGATGAGGACGGCGTGCCCCTGGGCGAGCCCTGGGCCGAGGTCATGGGCCTGGCCGAGCGCGGGCGCGGCGGCCGCAATCTGGCCGAGGTGCTGGAAGATGCCGCCGCCGATTTCCTGGACCGGGCCGACCGCAAGACCATGAATGACGATGACAAGCTGAATGACGCGCTGCGCCGGGTGGTTCGGCAGACCTGCATGGAAGAACTGGGCAAACGGCCCGAGATCACGGTGGTGGTCAGCCGACTTGTGGACGGCTGAGCGCAGTCTGCCCGGCGTGACGCAGGTGTGTGCCGGGTGGGGGAAGCGCCCCCGAGCCGCGCGCCCACCCGCCCACCCTGCGCTGCTCGGGGGCGCTGTCCGGTGCCTTTGGGCACCGGACAGGGGCGGTCACCGGCCAAAGACCTTCCACGCCAGTGCGATGCGGGCCGCGGTTGTCACCAGCACCAGCACCCCGAAGCCCCATGCCAGCGGTGCAAACCAGTCCGGAAAAAGGCAGAGCGCCACGAAGAACAGGATGGTTTCGGTTCCTTCAAGCAGTCCGCCGGTGAAATAGAGCGTCTTGGTGCCATGGGTCTGGCTGCGCATACTGTGCCGTTCGGCCAGCACGGCGAAGCCCAGAAAGGACCCGCCGTTGACATAGAATGTCAGCAGCAGGAAGGCCCCGGCCACCCCGTTGGCGCCCGGGTCCAGCAGCACAAAGGCAAGCGGCACCGCAGCGTAGAAGACGTAATCGGCGGTGATGTCCAGATAGCCGCCGAAATCCGTCACGCCATGGGCGCGCGCCACGGCCCCGTCCAGCCCGTCTGCCAGGCGCGAGGCCAGCACCAGCGCCAGGGCCAGCCAGAACTGCTGGGCAGCAATCATTGCCGCTGCGGCCAGCCCCAGCACCAGGCCAATCAGCGTGACCGTATTGGCGGAAATCCCGTGCCGGGCAATGCGCAGCCCCATCCGGTTCAGCGGCGGGTCGATGATCGGGCGCAGGTGGCTGTCTAGCATCGTGGCGGGCTCCGAGGGACAGTCTACGCTATGGCAGTCCGCTCCGATGGGCGAAAATGTTTCAGGCCGGGCGACGGGGTTGTGAGATTTGCGCCACCAGTCCCTGTGCTACGTATATCCGCGGGTGGTGGATGTCTGCAACGCGCTGGAAACAGTCTTGTGATGGGGCGACTTCGGCACCGGGTTGCGCTGGCCTGTGGGGCGGCAAACGGTTTAGGCTGCGCCTGCAGAGCGGTGGCCAGGGACAGGAGGTGCGCAGGTGCGCATGGGAGTGATTGCAGCGCTGGCACTGGTGGTGCTGGCCGGATGGGCGGGATGGCGGCTTCTGGCGCCGCCCGCCCCCGCGCTGGATGGCGAAACGCGCGCGGCGCTTTACCGCGCTCCGCTGCCGGCACCGCAGGGCGGGATGGACCTGTTCCATCTGGGCCACAGCCTTGTCGGGCGTGACATGCCCGCCATGGTCGCCCAACTGGCTGCCGCCGCCGGGTTTGCGGATCACACCTACCACAGCCAGCTTGGCTGGGGCACCAGTCTGCGCGATCACTGGGACCCTGACAGGCCCATCAACGGGTTCGAGGTGGAGAATGACCATCCCCGGTTCCGCGATGCCCGCACCGCCCTGGCCGGTGGCGTGGATGCACTGATCCTGACCGAGATGATCGACCTTTCGGATGCCATCCGCTACCACGACAGCCCCCGCTATCTGGCGCATTGGGCGCATGAGGCGCGCCAGCACGCCCCCGAAGCGCGCGTCTATTTCTATGAAACCTGGCATCACTGGTCGGCGGGCGATACCTGGCTGGAGCGTCTGGACAGCGACCCCGAGGCCCTGTGGGAGGGCACGATCCTGGCACAGGCCATGGCGCATGAGGGTGTGGGCACCGTTCATGTCATTCCCGGGGGCCGTGCCATGGCGGCGTTCGTGCGCGCGTTGGAGGGGCAGGGCGGTTTGCCCGGGCTTGCGGACCGCGCCGGGCTTTTCGCGCTGGACCCCGAAGGCGCGGTCGATCGCATCCACCTCAATGACCTTGGCGCCTATCTGATCGCGCTGGTGCATGTGGCCACGCTCTATCATCTGGACCCGCGCGGATTGCCGCATGCCCTGTTGCGCGCGGATGGATCTGCGGCGGATGCCCCTTCGGCCGAGGCCGCCGCGCTGATGCAATCGGTGGTTCATGATGTGGTCCGCCAGATACCGACTACCGGCCTGCCCCCTGCCTGAACGGAGTTGCCATGCGCCTGCTTTCCCTGTGCCTGTTCCTGCTGTTGCCCCTTCACGCCCAGGCGCAACAGGGCACTGAATCCCCGCAGGCCGCGGGCACCGCGCCCTGGCTGGCCTTCAATCTGTCCGGCGTCAGTGACTGGAGCGCGCAGGTCCCCTTCATCGACCAGATGCGCAGCGCGCGGAGTTGGACGGGCCATCTGCCGGGACAATGGGGCGGATGGGACCATGATGAACTGGACCGCCGCGGCTATCTGGATGAAGACGGCTGGCCGCTTCGTGTGCCCTCGGAGCTTGAGGGGATCACCACGCTGCTCCTGACCGACATGGCACCGGATCATCAGGGGTTGGCCGGGCGCTACCGGCTGACCCATGACGGGCAGGGGCGGCTGGAGATTTCAGGCCGGGTGCAGAACCTGACCCCTGGTCGCGGACGCATGGCGGGAAGCTATACCTTCGATTATACCCCCGGCGATGGCGCCGTGATGATCACCATCCGCCGCAGCAACCCCGATGATCCCATCCGCGATATCTCGGTCATCCATGAACGCCACCAGGCCGCCCATGACGCGGGCGCCCTGTTCAACCCTGACTGGATCGCCCGGCTGCGCGGCGCACGGGCGCTGCGCTTCATCGACTGGGGGCGCACGAATGACTCCACGCTGCAGCACTGGCAGGACCGGCCCCGGGTGTCTGATTACAGCTGGGAACCCATGGGCGTGCCGATGGAGATCATGATCCGCCTGGCCAACAAGCTGGAGGCCGACCCGTGGTTCACCCTGCCGCACAAGGCCGATGATGACTACATCCGCAACGCCGCCGAGCTGGTGCGCGACCAGCTGGACCCCGCGCGCCGCGCCTATGTGGAACTGTCGAACGAGGTCTGGAACTGGCAATTCAGCCAATCCCACTGGGCCGAGGAACAGGCCCGCGCGCGCTGGGGCCAGGACAGCCAGTGGCAGCAATTCTACGCCATGCGCGCCGCCCGGATGGTGATGATCTGGGATGAGGTCTTTGCCGACCAGCGTGACCGGCTGATCCGCGTTCTGTCCACCCAGGCCGGCTGGCAAGGGCTGGAGGAACAGCTTACCGCTCCCCTCTGGCAGGCCGAAGACCCCGCCAATCCCGCCCCGCCAGAGCTCTTCGATGCCTATGCCATCACCGGCTATTTCAGCGGCGCCCTGGGGCAGGACCCAAAGGTCCATATGGTCCGCGACTGGCTGGCCGATTCCCTCGCCAAGACCGAAGCCGCGGCCGATGCCCAGGGGCTGCAAGGCAGTGAGGCGCAGGATTACATCGCGGCCCACCGTTTTGACCATGCCGCGGATCTGGCCGCGCAGGAACTCCGGGATGGGTCCATCAGCGGCGACAACGCCAATACCCTGCAGAGCGAGATCGACACCACCTTCCCCTATCACGCCGCCGTGGCCGCGCGCTGGGGGCTGGATCTGATCATGTACGAAGGCGGCACCCATGTCGTGGGCATCGGCGCCGAAACCGGGGATGACACCCTGACCGAATTCTTCGCCCATCTGAACTACGCCCCGCAGATGGGCCCGCTCTACCGAGAGCTGCTGACGGGCTGGTATCGGGCAGGGGGGGACCTCTTCAATGCCTATACCGATGTTGCCCGCCCCGCGCGGCATGGCAGTTGGGGCGCCCTGCGCCACCCGCTTGACCACAACCCCAGATGGGAGGCGCTGGTGACATTCGACCCCGAAGCCATCGCGCCATGACCGGGGGGCTCAGCATCCTCATCCCGGCCAGCAACGAAGGCCCCTGGATCGGCGCCTGCCTGTCGGCCCTGGCCCAAAGCTCGCCCGCGCCCGATGGCCCGGTGCAGGTGATCGTCATCGCCAATGGCTGCCAGGATGATACTGCCGCAAAGGCCCGCGCCAGCGCCCCGCAGATCCAGGCCCGCGGCTGGCAGCTAGAGGTGCTGGAACTTGCACAGGGCAGCAAACCCGCAGCCCTCAACGCAGGCGATGCCGCCGCAAGACACCCCGCCCGGCTCTATCTGGACGCCGATGTGCGCCCCGAACCCGCCCTTCTGGCCCAGATCTCCCAATCCCTGTGCAGCGCCGAACCGCGCTATGTCACCGGCACCCCCCGTATCGCACCCCCCCGCAGCGCCGCCACGCGCCTCTATGCGCGCGCCTGGTCCATGGTCCCCTTCAACCAGAGCGCAGCCCCGGGCTATGGTCTCTTCGCCGTCACCGCCACGGGCCGCGCCCGCTGGCAGGACTGGCCCGATATCATCTCCGACGACACTTTCGCCCGGCTTCAGTTCGCCCCGTCCGAGCGTATCCAACTGCCCGCGCAGTATGACTGGCCCCTCCCCGAAGGCCTCAGGCCCCTGATCCGCGTCCGCGCCCGCCAGGACCGTGGCGTGCGCCAGATCGCCGAGCGCTACCCCCATCTGCCTGGCCAGGATCACAAATCCCGCACCCGCCTGACCACCCTGTTCCGCGCCGCCCCCCTCGGCACGCTGGTCTATGCCGCCGTGATCCTGCTCGCCCGCCTTCAGGGTGCCTCCGGCTGGGCACGTGGCCGCTGACCTGCGCCTGCGGGTTTTACTTGCCGCACATACGCTCAGGGGGTGAATGCGCGCCTGCGCGCAGAGGGGGCAGAATGCCCCCTTGTCCGCACGCAGTGCCAGAAGGCTTGCGCGCGGAACGCGCGCTCCGCATGACTCCCGTTGCCAGCACCCCCGAATGCCGCCTGCACATTGCAACCCCCGCGCCAACCCCGTATCCCTGACGCATCTGCCGGAGTCCCTGACCATGACCACCCTCCAGATCCGCCCCGCCGCCCCTTCCGATGAACCCGCCTGGCGCCAGCTCTGGGCGGGGTATCTGCGCTTCTACCGGGCCGAGGTCCCCGAAGACGTCACCGCCGGCACCTGGGCGCGCCTCCTGGACCCGGAAAGCACCATGGGCTGCCTGCTGGCCGAACAGGATGGCCGGGTGATCGGCCTGTGCAACTATCTCTTCCACGCCAACACCTGGTCGCTGGCCCCCACCTGCTACCTTCAGGACCTCTATGTGGACCCGGCAGCCCGTGGCAGCACCGCTGCCCGGGCGCTGATCGAAGGGTGCGAAACCGTTGCCCGTGACAGGGGCGCCTTCCGCCTCTACTGGCTGACGCAGGAATACAACGGCCCCGCGCGCTCGCTCTACGATACCATCACCCCACGATCGTCCTTCATCGTCTATCGCAAGGGCCTCGCACCCCAATGAGCGTCACCCCCGAACCGCCCGACTGGTCCCGCATTCCCGCCCCCGCCGATGATGGTGCGGCGGCTCACCTGCAGGGCGCAAGGCTTCCGGCGCTGGCGCTTCCCTCGACCGAAGGTCCGCCGGTGGACCTCTCGGCGCTGCCCGGGCGCACGGTGGTCTATGTCTACCCCATGACAGCGGTGCCGGGCCGCGCGCTGCCCCGGGGCTGGGACGAGATCCCGGGCGCGCGCGGCTGCACCCCCCAGTCCTGCAGCTTCCGCGACCATTTTGCCGAGCTGCGCGCCGCGGGGGTCGATCATCTCTTCGGCCTGTCGGCCCAACCCCTCGCCGAAGGCGCCGAGGCCGCCCGCCGCCTGCACCTTCCCTTCCCTCTGCTCTCGGACGCGGCGGGGGCGCTGCGCCGCGCGCTCGCCTTGCCCAGCTTCACCGCCGACGGGATCCTCTGCCTGCACCGCATGAGCTGGGTGATCGAACAGGGCAGCATACGCCACTGCTTCCACCCGGTGTTCCCCCCCGATGCCAGCGCCGCACAGGTGCTGGACTGGCTGCGCCAACAGAGATGAGCCGACCCGCTGCAAGCCCCGCCGCCATGAGCGGGCAAAACCAGATGCTGCTGGTCGTGACGGCCGCCTCTTTCGGGGCCTCGCCGCTGCTGCTGACGCTTGCCGTGCAGGAGATCCCGCCCTTCCAGCTGGCTGCCCTGCGCGCGCTGCTGGGACTGCCGCTGATCGCGCTTGTGGCGCTCAGCTTCGGCAAGCTGCAGCGCCCCTCGGTCGCGGACGGGATCACGGCGCTGGTGGGCGGCGTCTTCGTCATTGCCATAACCTATGTGACCATGGCGGCAGGGATGCAGTATATCCCCAGCGGTCTGGGCGGCATCCTCTACGCGACCATGCCGCTCTTTACCTTTGCGCTGGCGGCGCTGTTTCTGGACGATGAGCCGATGCGGCTGTCGCAACTGGTCCGCATCGCCCTGGGCTTTGCCGGGGTGGCGCTGATTGTCGGCCCGCAACTCCTGGCCGAGGGGGTATCAGGCGCAGGCTGGGGCACGCTGATCACGCTGATCTCGCCGCTCGCCTATGCCATCGGAAATGTCTGGCTGCGCCGGCGCCCGCCGGTCAACGCGCTGATGCTCAGCACCGGCATGTTTCTGGGCGGCGCGCTGGTCCTTGTCCCCGCGGCACTGCTGGTCGAGGGCCTGCCACAACTCTCCCCGGACGGCGCCTTGCTGCTGACCTTGACGGCGCTGGTGGTGCTGGCGACGGTGCTTCCGGCGGTGCTGAACTATGTGCTGGTGCGCCGGGCAGGGGCCAATGCGGCGTCGCTGGCCATGTTCCTTTTGCCAGCCTTCTCGGTCATCTATGGCAGCATCTTTCTGGCCGAACGCCTGCCACTGCTGGCTTTTCTTGGCCTGGCGCTGGTGATCGCCGCCTCGCTCCGCCGTCACTGACGCATTGCCCCAGTCACCTGCCGGATCGGCGCGCCTGCGCGCCGGTCAGCGCCCCCGCGGCGCGCGGGTGGGTGGGTGGGGCGTGACGCGGGGGCGCTTCCCGCTTGGAACGGGCGCCAGATCCCACCCATGGAAAAGCCCCCGGCCACAGGGGCCGGGGGCGTCAATGCACGGAAGCTGCGCGCGATCAGTCTGCGCGCAATCCGTTTTCGGTGGCCAGCGCCTGCAGGTCGGCAACAGCCTTGGCCAGCATGTCCATATGCTCTTGCGGCGCCTCATCCAGCGCGCGGCGGGCATCCGTGATCATCTCGCCATAGATTTCCTGGGTGAAATCCACGGTGCCCATGCCCTTCTCGGCCAGGACCGACACACCTTCGGCACCGATCTCGGCAAAGCCGCCGGTCACCACGAAGCGCTCCTCGCCCGCGTCGGTTTCCACCGCCACGATTCCGGGGCGCAACGTGGTCAGGGTCGGTGCGTGCCCGGGCATGGCGGTCATGTCGCCTTCGGCCCCGGGGATGCGCACCGCCTTGGCCGCGACCGAGGCCAGTTTGCGCTCGGGCGAGACAAGGTCGAATTGCATTGTATCGGCCATAGCGGCGCTCTCCTCAGGCTGCGGCAGCGAGTTTTTCGGCCTTGGCGATCACATCCTCGATGCCACCGACCATATAGAAGGCAGCCTCGGGCAGGTGATCGTATTCACCGGCGACAACCGCCTTGAACGACCGGATGGTGTCTTCCAGCGGCACCTGAATCCCGTCCGAGCCGGTGAACACCTTGGCCACGTCAAAGGGCTGCGACAGGAAGCGCTGGATCTTGCGCGCGCGGGACACGGTCAGCTTGTCCTCTTCCGACAGTTCATCCATCCCCAGAATGGCGATGATGTCCTGAAGCGACTTGTAGCGCTGCAGGATGCCCTGCACGTCACGCGCGACCTGATAGTGCTCTTCGCCGACAATCTGCGGGTCCAGGATCCGGCTGTTGGAGTCCAGCGGGTCCACGGCCGGGTAGATGCCCAGCTCCGAAATCGCGCGCGACAGAACGGTGGTGGCGTCCAGGTGCGCGAACGAGGTCGCAGGCGCCGGGTCGGTCAGGTCGTCGGCGGGCACGTAGATGGCCTGCACCGAGGTGATGGACCCCGCCTTGGTCGAGGTGATGCGCTCCTGCAGGGCGCCCATGTCGGTGGCCAGCGTCGGCTGGTAGCCCACGGCCGAAGGGATCCGGCCCAGCAGCGCCGACACCTCGGACCCTGCCTGGGTGAAGCGGAAGATGTTGTCCACGAAGAACAGCACGTCGGTGCCGGACTGGTCGCGGAACTGCTCGGCCAGGGTCAGGCCGGTCAGCGCCACACGGGCGCGCGCACCCGGAGGCTCGTTCATCTGGCCATAGACCAGCGCCACCTTGGATTCGTCCAGCTTGTCGATGTTGATAACGCCCGAATCCATCATCTCGTGATAGAGGTCATTGCCCTCACGCGTGCGCTCACCCACCCCGGCAAAGACCGAGTAGCCCGAGTGCACCTTGGCGATGTTGTTGATCAGTTCCATGATCAGAACCGTCTTGCCCACACCGGCGCCGCCAAAGAGGCCGATCTTGCCGCCCTTGGAATAGGGGGCCAGCAGGTCGATGACCTTGATCCCGGTGACCAGGATTTCGCTTTCGGTGGACTGCTCGGAAAACCCGGGCGCGGGCTGGTGGATGGCGCGGTATTCCCCGGCCTTGACCTCACCCTTTTCGTCGATGGGTTCGCCCACCACGTTCAGGATGCGCCCCAGCGTGGCATCGCCCACGGGCACCTGGATCGCCTGGCCGGAATCGGCCACGTCCTGGCCGCGCACCAGACCTTCGGTGGCGTCCATGGCGATGGTGCGGACGGTGTTCTCGCCCAGATGCTGGGCCACTTCCAGAACCAGCCGCTTGCCATTGTTGTCGGTTTCCAGGGCGTTCAGGATTTCGGGCAGGTCGCCTTCGAACTGAACGTCCACAACGGCGCCGATCACCTGGGTGATCTTGCCGACGGATTTCTTGTCTGCCATGTCGTTTCTCCGGTTCCGTCAGAGCGCCTCGGCGCCCGAAATGATCTCGATGAGTTCCTTGGTGATCGCAGCCTGGCGCGAGCGGTTGTATTCGATGGTCAGCCGGTCGATCATGTCGCCCGCGTTGCGGGTGGCGTTGTCCATCGCGCTCATCCGTGCGCCCTGTTCCGATGCCGCGTTCTCCAGCAGCGCCGCAAAGACCTGCGTGGCCACGGACCGTGGCAGCAGCTCCTCCAGGATCGCTTCCTCGGACGGCTCGTAGTCATAGAGCGTGCTGGCCTCGGCATCCTCGGGCACCGGGGCGGGGATGATCTGCTGCGGCGTCGGCACCTGGCTGATCACCGACTGGAAGCGGTTGTAGAAGATCGTCGCCACGTCGAATTCACCGGCGGCAAAGCGCTTGAGGATATCCTCGGCGATGTCGCGGGCGTTGACATAGCCCACGCGCTTGACCTCGGACAGGTCCACATGGCCGATCAGATGATCGCCCAGATCGCGGCGCAGCTGTTCGCGGCCCTTCTTGCCAACGGTCAGGATCTTGACCGTCTTGCCCTCGGCCTTCAGCTTCTCGGCGCGGTAGCGCGCGATCTTGACGATGGACGAGTTGAAGCCGCCGCAGAGCCCCCGCTCGGCGGTCATCACCACCAGCAGATGCGTCTGTTCGCTGCCCGTGCCCGAGAGCAGGCGCGGGGCCGTGTCCGACCCTTGCACCGAGGCGGCAAGGCCGTTGACCACGGCCTCCATGCGTTCCGCATAGGGCCGGGCGTTTTCGGCGGCTTCCTGGGCGCGGCGGAGCTTGGCCGCCGCGACCATCTGCATGGCCTTGGTGATCTTCCGGGTCGATTTGACCGAGTTGATCCGGTTCTTGAGGTCCTTGAGGCTTGGCATGTTGCGTTCCCCTCACGCCCTCAGGCGAAATCTTTTGCGTAAGCGTCCAGCGCGGCCTTGATCTTCTCTTCCAGCTCGCCCTTCACCTTGCGATCGTTGTTGGTGATGTCATCCAGCAGATCGCGGTGTTTGGTGCGCAGGTGGTTGAGCAGCCCGGTTTCGAACCGGCCCACGTCCTTGACCGCGATCTTGTCCAGGAAACCCTGGGTGCCGGCGTAGATCACGCAGACGATCTCGGCGTTGGTCAGGGGCGAATACTGGGCCTGCTTCATCAGTTCGGTCAGGCGCGCGCCCCGGTTCAGCAGCCGCTGGGTCGATGCATCGAGGTCCGAGCCGAACTGCGCAAAGGCCGCCATTTCACGGTACTGCGCCAGTTCCAGCTTCACCGGCCCGGCAACCGATTTCATCGCGTCCGTCTGCGCCGAGGAGCCCACGCGCGACACCGACAGACCGGTGTTCACGGCCGGGCGGATACCCTGATAGAAGAGTTCCGTTTCCAGGAATATCTGCCCGTCGGTGATCGAAATCACGTTGGTCGGGATAAAGGCCGACACGTCGCCGCCCTGGGTTTCGATGATCGGCAGCGCGGTCAGCGACCCTGCGCCGTGATCCTCGTTCAGTTTGGCCGAGCGTTCCAGCAGGCGCGAGTGGAGGTAGAACACGTCGCCGGGGTAAGCTTCACGGCCCGGCGGGCGGCGCAGCAGCAGCGACATCTGGCGGTAGGCAACGGCCTGCTTGGAGAGGTCATCATAGATGATCAGCGCGTGGCGGCCGTTGTCGCGGAAATATTCGGCCATGGCGGTGGCGGCATAGGGCGCCAGGAACTGCATCGGCGCGGGGTCCGACGCGGTGGCAGCCACGACGATGGTATAGTCGATCGCGCCCGATTCCTCGAGCTTCTTGACCAGCTGCGCCACGGTGGACCGCTTCTGGCCGATGGCGACATAGATGCAATAGAGCTTCTTGCTCTCGTCATCGCCAGCCGCTTCGTTATAGCTCTTCTGGTTCAGGATGGTGTCCAGCGCCACGGCAGTCTTGCCGGTCTGGCGGTCACCGATGATCAGCTCGCGCTGGCCGCGGCCGATCGGGATCATGGCGTCCACGGATTTCAGGCCGGTTGCCATGGGTTCATGGACCGACTTGCGCGGGATGATGCCGGGCGCCTTGACGTCGGCGACACGGCGCTCGGCGGCCTTGATCTCGCCCTTGCCGTCGATGGGGTTGCCGAGGCCATCCACAACGCGGCCCAGCAGGGCGTCACCGGCGGGCACGTCCACGATGGACTTGGTGCGCTTGACGGTGTCGCCTTCCTTGATCGAACGGTCATCGCCGAAGATCACGATACCAACGTTGTCGGCTTCCAGGTTCAGCGCCATCCCGCGGATACCGCCGGGGAACTCCACCATTTCACCGGCCTGGACATTGTCCAGCCCGTGGACACGGGCAATCCCGTCCCCGACAGAGAGCACGCGCCCCACTTCGGCGACTTCGACCTCGGTGCCGAAGTTCTTGATCTGCTCCTTGAGGATCGCAGAGATCTCAGCTGCTTGGATACCCATTTATCCGACCTCTTTCATTGCATTCTGGAGGGCCGCGAGCTTCGAGCGGATCGAGGTATCGATCATCCGGGAGCCCACTTTGACAACAAGGCCGCCGATGAGCGCATCATCGACAGCCAGCTTGAGTTTGACGTCCTTGCCGATGCGGTCCTTCAACGTGCGGACCAGATCGGCCTCCTGCGCGGCGCTGAGCGCGCGGGCAGAGGTGACTTCGGCGGTGACTTCGCCCTTTTCCTCGGCGATCAGGGCGCGCAGCCCGGACAGCATCTGCGGCAGCACGAACAGCCGCCGCTTCGAGGCCATCAGCCCCAGCGCACCGGCCACCGTCTGCGACAGGCCCAGCTTGGCGGCCAGCGCGGCCACGGCGCGGGTCTGGTCGGCGCGTGAATACACGGGTGAAGCAATGAGGGACCGGAAATCGGCGCTTTCGTCCAGCGCGCTGTCGAGGGTATCGACATCCTTTTCGAGCGCGGCAAGGGCGGAGTCTTCTTTCGCCAGTTCAAAGATGGCGGTCGCATAACGCATGGCTATGCCGGAGGAGATCGAAGCTGGTTCGGACACGTCCACCCTTTCGATTCTGGTTGATCACCAACCCTCGCGCTGGGTCCGGTGACGGGGATGCACTTGTTGACGCGGCATTGCAAATCGGCGCGGGTTTAGCAGAGGCCTTCGGTCCTAGCAACAGCGAAGGTCACTGCGGCGTGAAAGCTTTCGCTGCCTTTGTGCCTTTGATCTGCGCCGGGATCGCTGCGGTGCAGCATATTCCTGCGGCAAATTGTCCTTTCATGCTTTGTCTGTCAGCCGCCGACCGGCGCCCGGGGGCGATGATTCTGCGCAAACCCGCCGCATTGCGCCATCACGGCGCAGGGCAGGGCGCACGCCGCCGGGCTGGGTCACGCCATCAAGCACCCGCAGCGGCCTGTTCACGGCATCGCGCAGCCCTGGCCGCGTGGGGGCGGGCCGTTCCAGCCGGGCCTGCACCATCAGCACGCCCCCGGCATGATAGCGCGACAGCCTGCGCCCGGCGCGTTCCAGCGGCATGGCCACGCGCAGCCAGAAGGGCGTGTCACGCGGCGGAAAGAACAGCGCGGCCTGATGGTCTTCGGGCACGAAGCCATGGGCACGCAGTTGCGCTTCGATCTGTGACAGCGAATAGGGGCGGCCCAGGGCAAAGGGCGTGCCTTCGCGCCGTGCCCACAGGCCCGAGCGGTTGGGCAGCACAAACAGCGCCTGTCCCCGCGGGGACAGCACCCGCGCGCATTCCTCCAGCACCGCTGCCGGGCGGTGGGTGCTTTCCAGCCCGTGCATGACCAGCAGAAGGTCCACGCTGTCCGTGGCCAGCGGCCAGCGGGTTTCCTCGACCAGGACGGAATGGTTGTCGAGCTCGGGCGGCCAATGCATCACGCCCTGCGGTCCGGGCATCAGGGCGACAACCCGGCGGGCCTGGTCCAGAAAGGGGCGCAGCATCGGCGCGGCAAAGCCGTATCCGGCCACCGTCTGCCCCTTCGGTTCCGGCCAGAGCGCGACAATCCGGTCGCGCACCGCCTTCTGCGCCGTGCGTCCCAGCGTGGTGGTATAGTAGAAATCACGCAGGTCGGTGACATCAAGGTGCATTGAACCCTCGGCGCATGTGTCGCATCCTTTGTCAGGTTAGAGACATTCGGAGAAATAAACCATGGCCTTGACGTTGCGCGCCGTGCCGTGCCTTTCGGACAACTATGCCTATCTGGTGCATGACACCGACAGCGGCGAAACCGCCGTGATCGACGTGCCCGAAACCGGGCCGATTCTGGAGGTGCTGAAGGCCGAGGGCTGGACCCTGGGCCATATCCTGATCACGCATCATCATGATGATCATATTGGCGGCGTGGCAGAGCTTCGCGCAAGTACCGGCGCGCGGGTTGTCGGTGCGGCCGCCGATGCGCACCGCCTGCCGCCGCTGGATGCCGCAGTCTCGGCGGGTGACAGCCATGCCATGGGGCCGGTGCGGGCAGAGGTGATGGATGTTTCCGGCCATGCCGACAATCACATCGCCTGGCATTTTCCGGACGCGAAACTCTGCTTCACCGGGGACAGCCTGATGGCGCTGGGGTGTGGGCGGCTGTTCGAAGGCACGCCTGAACAGATGTGGGCCAGCCTGCAGCGGATCAATGCCCTGCCGGGCGAGACGCTGATCTGTTCCGGCCATGACTACACCGCCGCCAACGCCCGTTTCGCGCTGAGCATCGAGCCCGACAACACCGCCCTGCAGGAGCGGATCGCGGGTTTTGATGCTGACCGCGCCGCCGGAAAGCCGATGGCCGTTGTGCCGCTGGACACCGAACGCGCCACCAACCCGTTCCTGCGCGCCGCCGCGCCGCATATCAAGGCCTCGCTGGGCATGGCCGGGGCGCCCGATGCGGTGGTCTTTGCCGAAATCCGCCGCCGCAAGGATGCATTCTGACCGTCTCCTCACCGGGCTGGCATTAACCCGACAGTCGTATATACCGTGATATGTCAGATCACCGCATTCGAAAGGGTCATGCATGGAACTCGTGATTGCGCTTGCCGGTCTGCTGGTGATCGTGGTCCTGCTGGGACTGAAGATTGTCCCGCAGTCGGAAAACTTTGTCGTCACCCGGCTGGGGGCCTATCACCGAACCCTGGACGCGGGGGTGAATGTGATCGTGCCCTTTCTGGACCGGGTGCATTCCAAGGTTCCGGTCAACGATCAGGTCCTCAACGACATCTCGCTTGAGGTCGTGTCGGCCGATAACGTGGTCTACGGTTGCCAGCTTCTGGTGGTCTATCGCATCGAAAACCCCGAAGCGGCGGTGTTCCGGGTCAACAACATCGACAATCTGGTGATCGGGCTGGTGCAATCGCTGGTGCGGTCCGAACTGGGCAAGGTCGAACTGGATCAGGTGCAGTCTGACCGCGGCTCGCTCAACGTGGCACTGCTGGAGGCGCTGGAGGATGCGGGCAAGACCTACGGCATCAGCATCTCACGCTCCGAGATCACGGATGTGAAGCTCAATGAAACCACGCAGAAGGCCATGGCCGAGGTGTTGGCCGCCGAGCGTGAACGACGCGCCGCCATCACCCGCGCCGAAGGGGTGCGCCGCGCCACCGAGCTGAACGCCGATGCCGAACTCTATGAAGCGCAGCGCCGCGCCGATGCCATCCGCGCCATCGCCGAGGCCAATGCCGAAGCCAACCGCGTGATCACCGCGTCGCTGGAAGGGGACCACGCGCGCGAAGCGCTGGTCTTCCAGACCGCGCGGATGCAGGTCGATGCGCTGGAAGGGCTGGCAAAATCCGACAATGCCAAACTGATCATGCTGCCGGGCGGGCCGTCCAACGCCTTCCGCGAGGCGGCGGCGATCCTCAAGGAGCTGTAACACCATGAGCTTCCTTGACCTTCCGGGCTGGATGATCTGGGGCATCATTGCCGTGGTGTTTCTGGTGCTGGAAATGGTGACCACGGTCTATGTGGCACTGGGGTTTGCCGTGGGCGCGGCCATCGCCGGGCTGGTGGCGTTCATGGCGCCGGACCTGGCGGTGGGCTGGCAGGCGCTGATCTGGGCCGGGCTGGGGCTGGCGGTCTGGCTGGCCCTGTCACGCTGGAGCGCGGGGCGCCGCAAATCCCGCCCCGATATCAACGATTTCGATTCGCGCGATTCACTTCCCGCATCCGACCGCCGCCGCCGCAGCTTGCCCGGCAAGGATGACGCGCCTTAGCGCCGCGGCGGGGCCAGATCGCGCGCAGCGCTTCAATCCACGGGTCAGGGGGCGGGAAACGGGGCCAGCGGCGCCCTTCACGGTCCAGATCGGCGCGGGTCCGCGTCAGTCAGGGCTGTGGTAGAGCCATTCATAGATCGGCGTCAGGGTTTCCTGTTCGAAGAGCGACGACACCGAGGTTCCATGCCAGGTGTTCAGGATCGCCTGCGCGAACAGCGGCGCCGTCGGCACCACGCGGATATTCTCGGCCTCGTTCACTTCGGGGCGGGGCGTTATGGAATCGGTGATCACCAGCGATTTCATCACCGAACTTGTGATCCGCTCCACCGCCGGGCCGGACAGCACGCCATGGGTGATATAGCTGTGCACTTCGGTCGCACCGGCGTCCTTCAGCACCTCGGCGGCCTTGCACAGGGTTCCGGCGGTGTCGCAGATGTCATCGACGATGATGCAGACCTTGCCCTGCACATCACCGATGACGGTCATCTCGGCCACCTCGCCCGGCTTTTCGCGCCGCTTGTCCACGATGGCCAGGGCGCAGCCCACGCGCTTGGCCAGTTCCCGCGCCCGCGCCACGCCGCCGACATCGGGCGAGATGATGACCACATCCTGCAACCGGCCCTTGAAATGGTGCATCACATCCATGGCAAAGATCGGCGCCGCATAAAGGTTGTCCACCGGGATGTCGAAAAACCCTTGGATCTGTGCGGCATGCAGGTCCAGCGTCAGGATGCGTTCGATCCCGGCCTGGGTGATCATGTTGGCCACCAGCTTGGCCGAGATCGGCGTGCGCGCCTTGGTCCGCCGGTCCTGGCGGGCATAGCCGAAATAGGGAATGACCGCCGTGATCCGCGCCGCCGAGGACCGCTTGAGCGCATCAGCGATGATCAGAAGCTCCATCAGATGGTCATTGGCGGGGTTCGAGGTGGACTGCAGGATGAACATGTCCTCGCCGCGGACATTCTCGAACACCTCGACAAAGACCTCCTGATCGCTGAACCGCTCCACCCGCGCATCCACCAGATCCACCGCCATGCCGCGGTGCATGGACATGCGACGGGCAATGGCGCGGGACAGGCCGGGGTTGGCGTTTCCGGCAATCAGTTTGGGCTCTGCGGTGGTTGGCATGGGGTCCTCGGTCTGGCTGGAGCAGGGGGTCAGGGGCTGAAAGCGGGAACGCCGGGGAATCGACACGTTGACACCGCTTACCACCCTGACCAATGCTTGCAAAGAAGCTGCGCAGACCGGAGGGACCATGCCACATATCGATTACTACCTGACGCCCCTGTCCCCATGGGTGCATATGGCCGGTGACCGCCCCGCGCGCATCGCCGCTGCTGCGGGGGCCAGCCTGCGTTATCTGCCGGTGGACCCGGGCGCGCTGTTCCAGCGCACCGGCGGGCTGCCGCTGGCGCAGCGTCATGAAAGCCGCCAGGCCTACAGGATGCAGGAGCTGCGGCGCTGGTCGCAGGCGCATGGGCTGCCCATGGTGTTGAAACCGCGCCATTTTCCCACGAACCCCGCGCCGGCATCTTACGCGCTGATTGCCGCGCAGGACTCGGGCGGGGGCGATCTGGCCGCGCTGCTGACGGGCCTGACCCGCGCCTGCTGGGAAGAGGAGCGCGACATCGCCGAGGATGCGGTGATCCGCGCGTGTCTGTCAGCCGCCGGGTTCGATCCGGGGCTGGTCAATTCCGGCATGTTGACCGGGGCCGAGACCTACGCCCGCAACCTGGAGGCCGCCATGGCCGCGGGCGTTTTCGGCTTCCCCTTCTTCGTGGTCGATGACGGCGAATGCTTCTGGGGCCAGGACCGGCTGGACCAACTGGCCGCGCATCTGGGGGTTGATGCCTAGGCCAGGGTGCCGTCGCGCGTGATCCGGGTGCGGCCCTGCAGATAGGGGTGCAGGGCCTGGGGCAGGATCACCTCGCCCTCGGCCGTCTGGCCGTTTTCCAGCACGGCGATCAGCGCGCGCCCCACGGCCAGCCCGGATCCGTTGAGCGTATGGACAAAGGCGGGCTTGCCGCCTTCGGCGCGGTAGCGCGCGTTCATGCGCCGGGCCTGGAAATCCCCGCAGACCGAGACGCTGGAGATCTCGCGATACTTGCCCTGGCCGGGCAGCCAGACCTCGATATCGTGGGTTTTCTGCGCGCCGAAGCCCATGTCGCCGGTGCACAGGACGACGGTGCGATAGGGCAGGCCCAGCCGCTCCAGCACGGTTTCGGCGCAGCGGGTCATGCGATCGTGTTCGGCCAGGCTGTCCTCGGGGCGGGTGATGCTGACCATTTCGACCTTTTCGAACTGGTGCTGGCGCAGCATGCCGGCGGTGTCCTTGCCCGCGCTGCCGGCCTCGGAGCGGAAGCATTGGGTGTGCGCAGTGTAGCGGCGGGGCAGGGTGGCCTCGTCCACGATCTCACCGGCGACAAGGTTCGTCAGCGTCACCTCGGATGTGGGCACCAGCCACCAGCCGTTGGTGGTCTGGTAGCTGTCCTCGCCGAACTTGGGCAGCTGGCCGGTGCCCAGCATGGCCTCATCGCGCACCAGAACCGGGGTCCAGACCTCGGTCAGCCCGTGTTCGGTGGTGTGCAGGTCCACCATGAACTGCGCCAGCGCGCGCTGCAGCCGCGCCACCGCACCCGAGAGCACCACAAAGCGCGACCCCGACAGCTTGGCCGCCATGGCGAAATCCATGCCCGGGGCGACGGCGGGGATCTCGAAATGCTCCTTCGCGGTGAAATCGAGGCTGGGCGGCGTGCCCCAGCGGCGCAGCTCCACATTGTCGGCCTCGTCGGCGCCTTCGGGGACATCATCATGCGGCAGGTTGGGGATGGCCAGCAGGGCGTCGCGCAGGCGGCTATCCTCGGTGCGGGCTTCGTCCTCCAGCCGGGCCATGTCGGCCTTTTTCCGGGCGACCAGGGCGCGCAGGCGTTCGAATTCGGCCTCATCGCCGCGGGCCTTGGCGGCGCCGACCTGCTTCGAGGCTGCGTTCTGCTCGGCCTTCGCGGTCTCGGCCTCGGTGATGCGGGCGCGGCGGGCGGCGTCGATGGACAGCAGATCTTCGGCCATGGGGGGCAGCCCGCGCCGGGCGAGGGCGGCGTCGAATGCGGCGGGGTTGTCGCGGATGGCGCGGATATCGTGCATGGGCGTCCCTCTGGATCTGGTGCCTGAATCACCTTTGCGCCCCTTATGCCGCAACTGCGGCGGCTGCGGTAGGGTGCGGATTGGCGGAATGGCGCCGCGCGGTGCCGCATCCGGGCTGGCAGGGCGGGCAGGGGCGTGGCATTCCCACTGCAGGAGAACGGGGGACGGTATGGATCAGGATCTGAGCGCGACGAAGAAAGCCACCCGCGCGGGCGCCATGCACGCAAGGGCGCAGGCCTTTGCCGCCCCGGACCGGTCCGCACGGGTCACGGCGGCCAACGCGGCGCTGCAGGGGTATCTGCACCAGCATTTCGGCGGCGATCTGAGCGCCGTGGTGCTGTCAGGCTACATGCCCATGCGGACCGAGATCGACCCCCTGCCGACCATGCGCGCCCACCCGGGGCCGGTCTGCGTGCCGGTGATCGAAGCCAGGGCGCAGCCGCTGAAGTTCCGCGCATGGCACCCCGAGGTCAGGATGATCCCCGGTCCGTTCGGCGCCGATATCCCGGCCGAGGGCGCCTGGCTGGTGCCGCAGGTGCTGATTGTTCCGCTGCTGGCCTTTGACAGCGCGGGGTTCCGGCTGGGCTATGGGGGCGGGTTCTATGACCGCACATTGCAAGCCCTGCGCGCGCCCGGGTCCGTGCTGGCCCTGGGTCTTGCCTTTGGCGCGCAACAGGTGGAGGCCGTCCCGCGTGAGGCCACGGATGAACGGCTGGACGCAATCATCACCGAAAACGGGGTGATCCGCCCCGCCGGATAACGGTGCGGCCCCGCCGTGATCCGCAGGCCGTCCGTTACTGCATCACCTCGGCACGCGCGGTGCCCGGAGGCATCAGCCTGTCGCGCAACCGGCCAAGGGCGCGTTCTTCGAGTTGGCGGACCCGCTCCTTTGAAATGCCCAGGTCCACGCCCAGTTCGTTCAGGGTGCAGGGCTCATCGGTCAGGTGGCGCTGGCGCAGGATCTGCTGTTCACGCTCGGGCAGGGCTTTCATCGCCACGCGCAGCTTTTCGCGCCAGCGGTCCAGCTGGATGCGCGAAAGGACCGCATCCTCGACCGGGGCGGCGTCATCCTCGATCGTATCCATCCATTCGCGGCCTTCGTCACCATCGCTCTGGGGCGTATTCAGCGACAGATCCGGCCCGGACATGCGGCCCATCATCAGTTCCACCTGATCGGCGGGGACGTCCAGTTCGCGCGCGACCGAGGCGCTGATGGATTCGCGCCGGGTGGGGTCATCCTCGGCCCGCGCCTGAAGGCGGCGCAGGTGGAAGAACAGCTTCTTCTGCGCGGCATTGGTGCCGGTGCGCACCACCGACCAGTTGCGCATGACGTATTCCTGCATGGAGGCGCGGATCCACCAGGTTGCATAGGTCGAAAACCGCGCGCCATTGTCGGGGTCGTATTTCTCGGCCGCGCGCATCAGGCCCAGGTTGCCCTGCTGGATCAGATCCTCCAGCGGCATCCCATAGCGCCGGAACCGCCCCGCGATGGAGACCGCAAGCCGCATATAGGCCTCGATCAGCTTGTGCAGGGCGGCCTCGTCACGATGGTCACGCCAGGCAAGCGCCAGTTCATGCTCGGTTTCTGCGTCCAGCATCTTCTGCGCCATCGAATTGCGGATGAACTGGCTGGTATGCCGATCATGCTGGGTCATGGGCGCCTCTTGGTAGCGAGTCGAAACAAATTGGTATCGCATCGCTACTATCTGCCCGGCCACTTGTCAAGCAAAGGGGCACGGATTACCTGCCCTGCATGAACGCAACCGGTGAAGATCACAGCCCTGACCGCCCCTGCACGGTGTCTGCCGGTGCGGCGGATTGCGCGGATATGATCGTGCATCTGGCGCGGCTGGCGCAGGGCGGGCCGGGCACGGCAGAATTGAGCGCCGCGCAATGGACGGCGCTGCGCTATTTTTCGCGGGCCAACCGGTTTTCGCGCACGCCGTCGGCGTTTTCGCAATATCACGCCACTACCCGCGGCACCGCGTCACAGACGGTCAAATCGCTGGTGTCCCTGGGGCTTTTGCAGCGCCAGTCCAATGAGAATGACGGCCGCAGCGCACTGATCGAGTTGACGCAGGCCGGTTGGGACACCCTGCGCCGTGACCCGCTGGCCGATCTGCAGCAGGTGCTGGAGGCGCTGCCCCCCGCCACCCGCAACGCCCTGGCCGCGGCTTTGGGCGATGCCACCGGCGCGCTGGCGCAGCGGCGCATGGCCCCGACCTTTGGCCGGTGCGAGGATTGCACCCATTGCGCCCCGTCGCCCGAAGGGGCGTTCTGTCACTGCACCCAGGCCACGCTCATGGCCGAGGAGATGGAGGCGCTTTGCGTGGATTTCACGCCGATCCGCCCCCGCCCGCAGGACGCGGTGCGCTGAGCGGTCAGCCCGCGCGATAGGGCTCCACGTATTGCAGCGCCATATCCCAGGGAAAGAAGATCCAGGTGTCCTGGCTGACCTCGGTGATGAAGGTCTCCACCATGTCGCGGCCCATGGGCTTGGCATAGACCGTGGCAAAATGTGCCTTCGGATAAAGCTGGCGGACCAGTTCCAGGGTCTTGCCGGTATCCACCAGGTCGTCGATGATCAGCACGCCAGCACCGTCTGCGCCCATGACATCGGCTTGCGGGGCCTTCAGCACCACGGCATCGGCCCTTGTCTGGTGGTCGTAGGATTTGACGCTGATGGTATCGACCACGCGGATATCCAGCTCACGCGAGATGATCATGGCCGGGGCCAGCCCGCCGCGCGTGACCGCCACAATCGCGCGCCAGGCGCCATTGTCCGGCCCGTGCCCGTCCAACCGCCAGGCCAGTGCCCGGCTGTCGCGGTGGATCTGGTCCCAGCTGATGTGAAAGCCCTTTTCATGGGGCAGGCGGTCGGTCATGGCAGCACCTCGGACGTGGCGGAAGTGGGGGGTGTGTCGGCGGGCATGGGGGCCAGCAGCCGCAGACCCAGCGCGCCCAGTACCAGCGCGCTCAGCTGGTCCAGCCTGCGGCGCGCGCCCATATAGGCCGCCCGCGCCGCAGGGCGAGACAGCGCCCAGGCGATCAGCCCGTAGCCCAGAACTTCAAGCAGCAGATGATTGCCCACGATCAGCGCAATCTGCGCAGGCGCCATCCCGGCGGGAAATATCACCACAAGGACCGCGGCGGCAAAGAGCACCGATTTCGGATTGGCCAGGTTCACAAGCATCCCCATGCCAAAGGCCCGCAAGGCGACCTGCCCGGTGGCCCGTTCCGGGGTGCCGGGAAGGGCGCCCCCGGCGTTGCGCCAGATATGCCAGGCCAGCCAGATCAGATAGGTCGCACCGGCCAGTTTCATCGCGCCATAGGCCCAGGGCACAAGCAAAAAGACCGCCTGCAGGCCCAGAAAGGCCGCCAGCGTCCAGCCGGCCGCCACCAGACCCAGGCCGCAGCCGGTGACGAAACCCAGCCACAGCCCACCGCGCAGAGTGTTGCGCAGGGCATAGAGCATGGCTGGCCCGGGGCTGAGGAACGCCGCCAGAAGCGTCACGTTGAACGCAAGGAGATGCGCCAGTGTCATGGCTCAGTGATCCTTGCGCCCGGTCACGGCGTCGATATCGGGGGCGTCCACGGCCTTCATGCCCACCACGTGATAGCCGGCATCCACATGCAGGTTCTCACCCGTGGTGCCCGTGCCCAGATCGGACAGCAGATAGAGCGCGGCCTTGCCGACCTCCTCCTGCGTCACGTTGCGGCGCAGGGGCGAGTTCAGCTCATTCCACTTCATGATGTAGCGGAAATCGCCGATGCCGCTGGCGGCCAGGGTCTTGATCGGCCCGGCGCTGATGGCGTTGACGCGGATGCCGTCCTTGCCCAGATCCTCGGCCAGATACATGACCGAGGCTTCCAGCGCGGCCTTGGCGACACCCATCACGTTGTAATGCGGCATCACCCGTTCGGCGCCGTAGTAGGTCATGGTTAGCAGGCTGCCGCCTTGGGGCATCATGGCGGCGGCGCGCTGGCAGACAGCGGTGAAGGAATAGACCGAGATATCCATGGACATGCGGAAATTCTCGGCCGAGGTGTCCACGTAGCGGCCGCGCAGTTCGGACTTGTCGGAAAAGCCGATGGCGTGGACCACGAAATCGATGCTCCCCCACAGATCGCGCAGGCCATCGAAAAGCGCATCCATGGACTCGGCGCTCGACACATCGCATTCGAACAGATGCGGCGTGCCCAGCGATTCCGCCAGCGGCAGGACGCGTTTCTTCAGCGCCTCGCCCTGGTAGGAGAACGCCAGTTCCGCGCCTTGGTTGCCCAGCACGCGGGCAATCCCCCAGGCGATGGACTTGTCATTGGCGACCCCCATGATCAGGCCACGCTTGCCGCTCATCAATTTCTCTGACATTTCCTTGCCCCTGCGCCGTGCTAGCTTTCACGCCGGTTTAGGCGAAAGCCCCGGGCGCATCAAGCCGCCAACGGGGCAGCAGGAGAGGATGACCATGAGCGACAGGACCGGCATTTTCGAAGGCGACGACCCCTTTGCCATCGCCCGGCGCTGGCTGGCCGAGGCCGAGGCGACCGAGCCCAACGACCCCAACGCCATCGCCCTGTCCACGGTGGATGCGGGCGGCCTGCCCAATGTGCGCATGGTGTTGCTGAAGGAAATCGCCGAAGCCAGCTTCGTGTTCTTCACCAATTACGAAAGCGCCAAGGCGGGCGAGCTGGACGCGGCGGGCAAGGCGGCCTTTGTGCTGCACTGGAAATCCCTGCGCCGTCAGATCCGGGTGCGCGGCACCGTGGCGCGCGAGGACGGGCCTGAGGCCGATGCCTATTATGCCTCGCGCTCGCTCAAGTCGCGGCTGGGGGCCTGGGCCTCGCGCCAGTCGCAGCCGCTGGACTCGCGCGGGGCGCTGATGGCCGAGGTCGCCCGCCAGACCGCGCGCCACGGCACCAACCCGCCCCGCCCGCCGTTCTGGGGCGGCTACCGGATCACGCCGCTGGAGATCGAGTTCTGGGCCGATGGTGCCTTTCGCCTGCATGACCGTTTCCGCTGGACGCGGCAGGATCCCGCACAGCCCTGGAGGATAGCCCGTTTGTCCCCTTGACCGGCGCTGTTCTGGCGCCATGCTGCTCCGGCCCGTCAGATGGGTGTTCGGAACTTGCAATTCGCTTTGCAATTTGCAACGAACCATTTGGCAAAATGTCCCAAAGCGGAACCGAAGGAGCAGCGAGTCCTCTATGCCGGGTAACGATGAACTCCGCCCTGTGGAGGGCCGTGTAAAATGGTTTGACAGGTCAAAGGGCTTCGGCTTCATCGTTGATGATGATGGCGGGCAGGATATTCTTCTGCACGTCAATACCTTGCGCAGCTTCGGGCAAAGCTCGGTCTGTGACGGCACATCCATACGAGTGCTTGCTCAACAGACGCAGCGCGGCTGGCAGGCGGTCGAGGTTTTGGAACTGGCCCTGCCGTCGCTTGAGGACATGACCGAAGCCGATGGCTCACCGCTCCCGCCCGGACTGGAAGATATC
The DNA here is from genome assembly GCF_013415485.1 of Rhabdonatronobacter sediminivivens. Taxonomy (GTDB): domain Bacteria; phylum Pseudomonadota; class Alphaproteobacteria; order Rhodobacterales; family Rhodobacteraceae; genus Rhabdonatronobacter; species Rhabdonatronobacter sediminivivens. The sequence continues at coordinate 68,523 of NZ_JACBXS010000002.1, forward strand.
CCGGGCGAACCTGCGCGGGTGAAATGGTTCGACAAGGCCAAGGGATTTGGCTTCTGCAATGTTTTTGGCGAAAGTGCCGATGTCTTCATCCATATGGAAGTTCTGCGCCGTTCAGGCTATTCCGACCTGCAACCGGGCGAGGCCATCGTGGTCAAGGTTGTCGATGGGGAGCGCGGACGCATGGCGGCGCTGGTGCTGCCATGGGAACAGGGCCTGCAGGATGAAGACCATGACCGGACATCCGATCGCTGAAAGTCGGGCGCGGGCGCTTGTGGCGGCAGGTGTCCTGCTGCTCTTGGCCCTCCTGCCACGCCAGGCTGCGGCCGAATGCGCCGAGAACAGGGTGGATCTGCGCGGTGACTGGGGCAGCGCGCGGTTCAATGTGGAAATTGCCGACACCGATGCCACGCGCGCGCAGGGCCTGATGCACCGCGAATCGATGCCGCGCTGGTCTGGGATGCTGTTCATCTTTGACGGACCGGGGCGGCGCAGCTTCTGGATGGCCAATACGCTGATCGAACTGGACATGCTGTTCATCACCCCTGAGGGCATTGTCGCACATGTTCATGACCGCGCCATTCCCCATGACCGCACCCCCGTAAGCGGCGGTGACGGCATCCAGTATGTGCTGGAGATCAACGGCGGGCTGGCCGCGCAACTGGGCATTTCGACCGGGAGTGAAATGCGTCACCCGCGTCTGGATCAGGGCGTGGCAAGCTGGCCCTGCGAGTGACGACAACTGGCACATTTCGGGCTTTCCTTGCCTGTCGCTACGGGCTAAAGAGCGCGCAGTCGGGGCGTGGCGCAGCCTGGTAGCGCGACGGTTTTGGGTACCGTAGGTCGTAGGTTCGAATCCTGCCGCCCCGACCATTTTCAGCCCTTCATGATCCTTGCATCCGTGCGAAGCGCCCCCGAGCCGCGCCCACCCACCCACCCTGCGCGCCTGCGGCGGGCGCTGCCATGCGCCTGGGCGCATGGCGTGGGGGCAGGGGGGGCGGCCGAAAGGAAAAGGGGGCGCCGAAGCGCCCCCCTGGTTCGTGTATCGGTGCCTGTGCTACCTGGGCTCGCTCATCAACCCTTTGACAAGGGCGTAGCAGGCGATCAGAAGCACGATGGCAAAGGGCAACCCGGTTGATACCGCCGCCGCTTGCAGCGCGATCAAGCCGCCCCCCAGCAGCAGTGCCGCCGCCAGAAGACCCTCGAAGATCACCCAGAACACGCGCTGGCTGACCGGGGCGTTGATCTTGCCGCCGGCGGTGATGGTGTCGATCACCAGCGAGCCCGAATCCGACGAGGTGACGAAGAACACGATCACCAGGATGATGGCGATGATCGAGGAGACCGTTGCCATGGGCAGTTCCGACAGCATGCCGAAGAGCGACAGCTCGGGCACGTAATCGGCGACGACATAGCCATAGACCGCGCTTTCGGCAACGCGATCAATCACCTGCTGGATGGCGGTGCCGCCAAAGCTGGTCATCCAGATAGCCGAGACGATGGTGGGGATCAGCAGCACGCAGATGATGAATTCGCGCACCGTGCGCCCGCGGCTGACCCGCGCGATGAACATGCCGACAAAGGGCGACCAGCTGATCCACCAGGCCCAGTAGAAGGCCGTCCAGCCCTGGCGGTAGCCGTCATCATCGCGGCCCACCGGGTTCGACAGGGCCAGGATCTCGGAGAAATACGCCCCCAGGTTGCCGAAGAACTGCGACACCAGCGCCACCGTCGGACCAACCAGGATGACGAAGATCATCAGAAGGATCGCCAGCACCATGTTGAGTTCCGACAGCCGCTTCACGCCGCCATCGAGGCCCCGCAGGACCGAACCAAGCGCAAGAATGGTGATGACGCCGATCAGCAAGACGGCATAGGTCACGTTCTCGCCCGCGCCTTCGAGGCCGAAGACAAAGCCGATCCCCGCCGAGGCCTGCTGCGCCCCGAAGCCCAGCGATGTTGCCAGCCCGAAGAGCGTGGCAAACACTGCCAGAATGTCGATGACATGGCCCGGCCAGCCCCAGATACGCTCGCCAAAGATCGGGTAGAAGATCGACCGCACCGTCAGCGGCAGCCCCTTGTTATAGGCGAAGAGCGCCAGCGACAGGGCCACCACGGCATAGATCGCCCAGGGGTGCAGGCCCCAGTGATAGATCGTCGCCGCCATGGCGGTCAGGCGTGCGGCTTCCAGCGTTGCCGGATCGGCCAGTTCGCCATCCACCACGCCGATATCGCGCATCAGCGGCTGGTCACCCCAGGGGGTGGCAAAGTAATAGACCGGCTCCAGCACGCCAAAGAACATCAGGCCAATGCCCATGCCGGCGGCAAACAGCATGGCGAACCATCCGGCATAGCCGTAATCAGGCGTGGCATCCGCGCCGCCGATGCGGACCTTGCCCAGCGGCGAGATCAGAATCCCGAGGCAGACCAGCACGAAGATGTTGCCGGCCATCAGGAAGAACCAGTCGAAATTCGAGGTCAGGAAGCCGCGCATGGCGGTGAAAAGCGGTTCTGCCTGCGCCTGAAAGGCCAGGGTGAGGATGACAAATGCCACCGTGACCAGGCCGGAAATGGCGAAAACCGGATTGTGGATATCCAGCCCGAACGGGCCGATCGAGGGCGTGATATTGTCCTGACCGATCTCATAGTCGGTTTCAATGATGTCCGAAGCCCCTTCGGGCGCCGGGATGGACTCCTGCTCCTGTTCGTCACTCATGGGTATCCCCCGTTTGTGTTGTCGTCATGCGGCCTCAGCGGACCAGAAAGACCGAAACATCGCTATGGGCGGAAATCGTCGCCCCATGTCCGGCCCAGAGGTAATCCGTCACCCCCGGAACATGCGAGGCCATCACCACAAGATCGGCCTGCAACTCCTTGATTGCATTAATCAAGGTCTTGTCGGTGTCAATGGCCGGATCATGGCTGGCATAGGCGCGGGAGTGTGCGGTGATCCCGTGTTCCGCAGCCTGGTCCCGGGCAAAGGCGTCAAGCTTTTCGCCAAATTCCTGCGGCGTGCGGGCGATTGGTGTCGGGGTCTCGGCGGTGACGGACACAAAGACCACGCTGGCGCCATAGTGTTTTGCCAGATCGGCCGCGGTATTCAGGGCCTTGGGCAGCCGTTCCACATGGCCCAGATCCACAGGCACAAGAAGTTTCTGGTACACTGGCTCCCTCCTTTCTGCTTGCTTGTTTGGCATTGCGCAAAAACCAGGCGCCTCCGAAGCGCCTGCCGCACAAAAACCCTATCACGCAATCGTAGGGGTCAGAAACCTCCCGCGACTGTGAAAGTTCAAAAAACGACGTTCCGAGGTCGCAACGGGACGCCGTTTTCCAGCGCCCGGGGCACGCATGCACCAGGCACCCGCGGTCGGCGCTTTCGGGGCGGGGTGTTGCAAACCCCGGCCGCAACCCATGTGCATGAGGTTCGGGGGGCCGCCTGCTAGAGCATGTTGCGCAAAAGTGGGAACCGGTTTTGCGCGCAAAACATGCGACCACAATAAGTTAGAGCGTGTCGCGTGAATGCGAATGAACGCGACACGCTCTAGACCGGGTTTGGCAGGTCCCGCCCTTCGGCAAGCGCCACGGCATTGGCCACCGCCATCATCCCCATATCGATCCGCACTTCCAGTGCCGAGGTGCCCAGATGCGGCAACAGGACCACGTTCTCCATGTCCATCAGCGCCTGCGGGACCTTGGGTTCGAACTCATAGACATCCAGGCCCGCGCCGGCGATCCGGCCTTCCTGCAGCGCGGCGATCAGGGCGGCCTCGTCGATGATATCGCCGCGGGCGATATTGACCAGATGCGCATGGGGCTGCATGGCCGAAAGCGCTTTTGCATCAATCAGATGGCGGGTTTCGGCGCCACCGGGGACGGCGATCACCACCATGTCGGCGGCCTGCATCACCGCGGCGATGCTGTCCAGTTGCCGGGCGGCCATCCCCTCGACCGACTTGGCCGAGCGGTTGTGAAACACCACCTCCATGCCCAGCCCGTGATGGGCGCGCCGTGCAATCGCCTGGCCGATCCGCCCCATGCCGATCACGCCCAGCACCTTGCCGCTCAGATGAAGCCCCAGCATCTGCGTGGGGTGCCATCCCTCCCATTTGCCTGCGCGCACCATCCGCTCGCCTTCGCCCGCGCGGCGCGCGGTCATCAGCATCAGCATCAGCCCGATATCGGCGGTGGCCTCGGTCACGGCGCCGGGGGTGTTGGAGACGGCCACGCCCGCAGCCCGGGCCGCCGCCACATCGATATGGTTGTAGCCCACACCAAAATTGGCCAGCAGCTTGCAGCGCGGCTTGGGTACCTCGGAAAAGACCTCGGCCGAGAACTGATCGCCCAGGGTCGGCAGCACCACGTCATAGAGCGTCAGCGCGGCGCGCATCTCGCCCAGTTTCAGCGGCGTGGTCTGGTCACGCATGGTGACGGTGAAATGCTTGCGGGCTTCGGCCACAACCTTGTCGGGCAGGGGGCGGGTGATGAAGAGTTCCATTGCAGCGTTCCTTTCAGTGCATCCGCTGGCCATTGGGCACATCCTGGTCCGGGGTCAGCAGCACAACCCGGCCTTCGGCATCCGAAACCCCCAGCACCAGCACCTCGGACCGGACGGGTCCGATCTGGCGGGGGGGGAAGTTGACTACGGCCATGACCTGCCGCCCGATCAGCGCATCGGGGGTGTAAAGTTCGGTGATCTGGGCCGAGGATTTCTTCTCGCCGATCTCGGGGCCGAAATCGATCCACAGGCGGAGGGCGGGTTTGCGCGCCTCGGGGAAGGGTTCGGCGCGGGTAATCGTTCCGGCGCGGATATCGACCTTCAGGAAATCATCGAAACTGAGGGTCATTGCCCCAACTCGCGCGAGCGGTTGGCGGCGGCGGCCACGGCGAGGCGCAGCAGGGCGGGGAAGCCCTCGCGCTCATCCATAAGCACCTCCAGCGCGGCGGCGGTGGTGCCGTTGGGGCTGGTGACATTGATGCGCAACTGGGCGGGCGAGTCATCGGCGTTCTCGGCCAGGGCACCCGCCCCGGCGACGGTCGCGCGGGCCAGTTGCAGGGCCAGTTCGGGGGCCAGCCCTTCGGCCTCGCCCGCCGCGGCCAGGGTTTCGATCAGGTGGAACACATAGGCCGGCCCTGAGCCCGAGACCGCCGTGACCGCATCCATCTGCGATTCATCCTCCAGCCGCACCACCTGGCCCACGGCGGACAGCAGCGCTTCGGCTAGCGCCAGCCCGTCGGCCCCGGCCGGGTCATTGGCCACGATGGCGGTGATGCCGCGGCCCACGGCGGCGGGCGTGTTGGGCATGGCGCGCACGATCGGGGTCTGCGCGCCCAGTGCCGCAGCGAAGGCGGAAATCGGTGTTCCGGCGGCCACCGACAGGAACAGCGTGGCGCCATTGCCGAAGCTTTGCAGGGCGGGCAGGGCGTCGCCCATCATCTGCGGTTTGACCGCCACCACCACCACCGCCGGATCTGTTGGCAATTCGGCGTTCAGATGCACGCCCTGCGCGCGCAGCCAGTCCGAGGGCTTGGGGTCGATGATCCAGACCGCGCCCGGCTCCACGCCCCGCGCCAGCCACCCCGCCAGCATGGCCGAGCCCATCTTGCCGCAGCCCAGCAAGACCAGTCCCTTGCGGTTGATCCGTTCCATCGCGCCCTCGCTCCCATCGTTGCAGCGCTGCACCCTAGGGCCAGAGCGGAAGCTGTTCAAGCGGGCAGGGGACGCAGGGCAGACATGGGCTGCGCTCAGGCGCGGCCATAGGCCTCGGCGATGGCGATGCCCATGGCTTCGGCCGGGTCACGGTCGGCCCAGGTGACCAGCTGAAACGCCGGGTAGAAGCGTTCGCAGGCGGCAACGGCCTCCTGGATCATGCGGCTGATCTGGGCGCTGCTGGCCATCTGTCCGCCCGTCAGCAGCAACCCATAGCGCCAGACCATCAGGCTTTGCGCGTTCCAGAAGCTGAAACTGCCGGACCACAACAGGTCATTGGCGCGGTTGATCGCATCCAGAAGCGCGGGCTGGCGGCTTTCGGGGGGCTCCATCTCGAACGAGCAGATCAGGCGCAGCGTCTCATCGCCGCCAGACCAGGCGAGGGTCAGCGAATAGGTGCGCCATTGCCCTTCGACGGCCATGGCGATCTGATCCTCACCCACCCGGTCGAATTCCCAGGCGCGGGTTTCGGCCAGCGATTCGACGATGTCGATCGGATGGATATCGGAGGTGGTCAGATCCGTATCGGTGTATGTCATGCCCTGCCCCTTCCGCCTGTGCGGCTTGTTCGCGCCGCCTCTACCAGACCCGGTGTCGCTGGCCAAGAGCTGTGTGACCCGGGGTGCTCGTTACCAGATATGGTGGTCCTATTCCCCGAGTCTGTAAAGCAGAAAATCCGTGACCGTGCAGCGCAAACCGGGGCGGGGCGCAATATGTGGCACGATTGCATTGCCGCTGGTGCGACCGGTCCGGTCAGTTGCGCACCTTGGCGGCATCGCGGGCCAGTTCCTCACGGGTGGCGTTGCGCCGGTACCAGATGGTCACCAGCGTGGAGCTGAGCACGATGAACAGCGAATACAGCACCGGGATGAACAGCACATCCTGCTGCATTTCCCCGGTGAAGGACAGGGTGATGACCAGCACCGCCAGCGGCCCGTTCTGGATGCCGGTTTCCAGGCTGATGGTGCGCGCGCGGTTGGGGTCCTGGCGCAGGGTGCGGGCGAACCAGTAGCCAAACAGCATCCCCGCCAGGCCGATGCCGATGGTGGCCACATAGAAGGGGGCGCCGGTGTCCAGAAGCATCTGATAATTGCGCGGCACCCAGGTGACGATCAGGAACAGGATCACCACCACCCCCATGAGCGAGCCGATCAGTTCGACCGTGGCGCCGATATTGGGGTTGACCTTGCGCAGCACCATGCCCAGCGCCGTGGGCACCAGTAGCACCACCAGCACCTGCGCCACGTTGCCCGCCGGGATCACGAATTCGGCGCCGATCCCCGCCAGCCCGCTGTAGAAGGTCAGCAGGATCGGCACCATCACCACCGCCACCATGGTCGAGGCCGTGGTCATCATGATCGACAGCGCCAGCACGCCCTTGGAGAAATAGGCGAAGATGTTCGAGGTGGTCCCACCGGGCATGCAGGCGATCAGGATCAGCCCCACCGCCATCGCCGGCGGCAGCCCCAGCGCCATGGCCAGGGCAAAGCCCAGCGCGGGCATGACCAGGAACTGGCTGGTCAGCCCCACGATGATCCCGCGCGGCTTGCGGAATGCCAGCATGAAATCGCGCCAGGTCATCGACGCCCCCATGCCCAGCATGATGACCATCATCATGATCCCCAGAAGCGTTGTTTCAAGCGGTGTGATCATGGCGGGGGTCCGTTGTCTGGTGGTGGGGCTTGTGGCTCAGGCGGTTTCGAACTCGCGGCGCACCTCTGCCTTCAGATCCTTGCGCAGGATCTTTCCGATGGGCGATTTGGGCAGCTCATCGCGGATGATGACCGACCGCGGCACCTTGTAAGAGGCCAGCAGCGTCCGGCAATGCTTGATCACCGCGTCGCGCGTCAGCGGATCGCCCGCATGGTCGGGGTTGGGCACGACATAGGCGCGCACGGCCTCGCCGGTCTTTTCGTCGGGGATGCCGACCACGGCGGCCTCCAGCACAGCATCAAGCTTCGCCAGCGCGTCCTCGATCTCGTTGGGGTAGACGTTGAAGCCGGACACAAGGACCAGGTCCTTCTTGCGGTCCACGATATGCAGATAACCTTCTTCATCCATGACGGCCACGTCGCCGGTATAGACCCAGCCGTTGCGCAGGGTGCTGTCGGTATCCTCGGGGCGTCGCCAGTAGCCGTCCATGTTCTGTGGGCCCTTGACGATCAGCTCTCCGGGCTGGCCGGGGTCCACGGGGGCGTCATCGTCATCGACCAGGGCAATGTCGGTGCCGGGCACGGGCACGCCGATGCTGCCGGGGCGCGATTCCGCGCCCATGGGGTTGAAGCTGACCACGGGCGCGCATTCGGTCAGCCCATAGCCTTCGGCGACGGGCTTGCCGGTGACCTCCTGCCAGCGCCTTGCCACGGCGGCGTGCAGCGCGGTGCCCCCGGCGATGGCGGCAACCAGATGCCGGGGCGGGTGGGCAGTGAACCATTCTTCGTTCGTCAGCGCGTTGAAGAGCGTGTTCACCCCGGTGATCCAGGTGATGGGATAATTCTCGATCGCGCGTTGCAGATTCTGCACCGGGCGGGGCGAGGGGATCATCACATTGCGCGCGCCGATGTCAAAGAACGCCAGGAAATTCGCCGTGAAGGCAAAGATGTGATAGAGCGGCAGCGCCGTCAGCACGCAGGTTTCCCGGTCCATATAGGCCCGGCCCATGGCCAGCACCTGGTCGATATTGGCCAGCATCGCGCCATGGCTGAGCATGGCGCCCTTGGCCACGCCGGTGGTCCCGCCGGTATATTGCAGCAGCGCCAGGTTGCGCCGCTCCAGCCCCTGCCACCATTGCTGCGCATCGGCCTTGTGCGCGCGCCCGGCGGCCAGGGCGGCGCGGATGCGGGTGACGGGGATGGGCAGGTCGGGGATCGGCGGCAGGGCGCGCGTCCAGACCTTCTGCACGGTGCGGACGATAAATTCGGGCACGCGGGGAAAGAACTCGGGCACGCCGGCCAGCACCACGCGCTCGATGCCGCTGTCAGGGATCACATCGGCCAGCTTGTTGGCAAAGATATCCACGATCACCAGCACCTTCACCTCGGCATCGGTGAACTGGTGGCGCATTTCCGACCGGGTATAGAGCGGGTTGGTATTGACCAGAACGCAACCGGCCTTGAGCACGCCCAGCGCCACCACCGGATAGGGCAGGGTGTTGGGCAGTTGCACCGCCACCCGGTCGCCGGGGTCCAGATCGCAGTCGATGCGCAGGAAGGCGGCGAAGGCATCCGACATCTCATTCACCTGCGCATAGGTGAGCGAGCCGTTCATTCCGTTGGGCACCACGCAGGTAAAGGCGGTGCGATCAGCGTAGCGGGTGCAGGCGGTGTGCGCCATTTCGGCCAGGCTGGCATAGCGCGGCTCAGGCAGCCTGGCTTCGATATCCTTGCCATAGGCCGCAAGCCATGGGCGCCTCTCCCATTCGGGCGACGTCATTTCCGATCTCCTCCGCCTGGCGGGATCTCCCGCGCAAGTGTCCTCCTGTGCCGATCAGCATTGGCGAGGCGATCACGGTCCGTCAAGGCTGCGCGGGGAGATGACGCTACGGCCCCCCGGGAATGTGACGCTGCGGCGTTTTCGGACCGGGGCGCAGATCAGCCCAACCGCAACGCCACGCGATCTCTTGCGGGTCCAGGGTCGCGGGATCCTGTGCCAGCGACATCCTGAACGCGCGTGAGCGGTAGTTCTTCCAGTGCCAGCGATAGATCGTCAGCCCCGAGCGGGTGATATAGGTAATGGGGCTGCGCAACGGCAGCCGGTCGCGCCACTTGCGTTGCAGATAGCGATAGGCAGTGATGAAACTGGCATCCATGCCTTCGTGGAACTCGTCATTATGGACCAGGGGCAGGGAGCAGACCCAGGCGCCCTTGCCGCGGGCGCGCGCCTCGGCCACGATATCGGTGCCCCAGAGGTGATATCCCGGCAACCCTTCGTCAAAGCGCAACCCCGAGGCCCGGCGCACCACCACCAGCAACTCATCAAAGCCCAGCACCGGCAGGGGCTCCATCCCCACGCGCCCCACAATCATGCCCAATGAGGACGACCACACCGGCCCATAGCCCTTTTCGACCTCGACCATGCCAAAGGCGCCGATCAGCCCCCAGTCCGGGTCAATCGCCGTGACCTCGGCGATGCGCTGTTCCAGCACGGCCTCCCAGCCGCGGGGCAGATAGACGTCATGATGCGCCAGAACCACAATATCCGCCCGGGTGCTGTCCAGCGCGCGGTTGTTCCCTTCGGAGGCCGTGGGCGCATCCGGGATCACCGTGAGCGGCAGCACCCCTTCGGCAACGCAGGGAGAGCGGCGCAGATTGGCCTCCAGCACTTCCGGGCGGTGACTGAGCGTGGCGATTTCGATGGACGGGCGCATCGGGTCGGGCTGAGGGGCGGGCACTCGGTCTGGCATTCGGTCTGGCACTGGGCAAAATCTCCTGCAGGGGTGTGGAAGATGGCGCTACAAGGCGCGGATGCGCAGGCGGGTCAGACGGTTCTCCACGCGTTCCACCACCTCGAAGCGGAAGCCGTGAAAGCCGAACACCTGACCCTGCTGGGGGATCTGCTGTGCCTCGTGGATCAGCAACCCGGCCACGGTGATCGCCTCGTCATCGGGCAGGGACCAGTCCGTGGCGCGGTTGAGGTCACGGATGGTCATGGCGCCATCCACCAGCACCTCGCCGCCTTCGATCGTCAGCAAGGGCGTGCTTTCGGCGGTGTCGTATTCATCCTCGATCTCGCCGACGATCTCCTCCAGGATGTCCTCCAGCGTGATCAGCCCGTGCAGCGCGCCATATTCATCCACCACCAGCGCAAAATGGTTCCGCCGTTGCAGGAAATGGCGCATCTGTTCGTCCAGCGGCGTGGTTTCGGGCACGAAATAGGGCGGGCGGACGATGGATTCGAGCCGCAGGTGACGCACCCGCTTCAGCCGCCCCTTGCCATGGCTGAGATGATGGTGAACCTCGCGCATCAGGTCGCGCACGTTCAGCACGCCGATGATGTTCTCCTGCTCTCCGCGGAACACGGGCAGGCGCGAATGCGAAGACTGCACGCATTGCGCAATGACCTCCTCCATCGGCGTGTCGGCATCAATGAATTCGATCTGGCTGCGGTGCAGCATGATTTCCTCGACCGTGCGCTCGCCCAGATCCAGGGCGCCCAGCAACCGGTCGCGGTGTTCCTTTTCCAGCATCCCCTCGGAATGGCCCAGCGCCAGGGCGCCGGCGATTTCCTCATGGATGGACAGCACATGGCGGTCCGGGTCGATCCGCACGCCAAACAGCGCCAGCACCCGGCGCACGATGAACCGCACCACATTGACCACCGGCGCGAAGATCGCGACGATCGGGCGCAGCACTGGGGCCACGCGTCCGGCGGCGGTTTCGGGGTTGGTGATGGCATAGGTCTTTGGCAGCACCTCGGCAAAGACCAGAACCAGAACGGTCATCATCAGCGTGGCCAGCGCCACGCCGCTTTCGCCGAACAAGCGCGTGAACAGCGCCGTTGCCAGGGACGCGGCAAGGATGTTCACCAGATTGTTGCCCAGCAGGATGGCGCCGATCAGCCGCTCGCTGTCCTCGGTCAGCTTGAGCGCGGTTCCCGCGCGCGTGTCGCCCTTGTCTTCCTGGGATTTCAACTTGCCCCGGCTGGATGCGGTCAGCGCCGTCTCGCTGCCGGAAAAGAACCCTGAAACCGCGATCAGCATCAGGATGCACGCGATGGTGACCCAGAATGCCGTGTCCAGCAACGCACCCGCTTCCGCCATGAACTCCCGTATCCGTTTGAGCGACCGATACCTGTGGTCCGCATCAGGATCATTACGGGCGCCACGGTGGCCCGTCCAGCCCCTGCGGTGTCACGTGTGGTCGCGCGCGTCCACCCGCCAGCGCGCCGCTGTGACCGCAGGCTCCAGGCTCAGCCGCCCCACGATTGTCTCCATGGCGGCATCCGTCGTGCCTTCGGCATTGGCTTCGGCGGTGACCTCCACGCGGTCGCTGTCTTCGATATCGCGCGATTCCAGCCCCGTCAGATGCAAGCCGCCCTCGGCAAAGCCGTTCAGCAGCAATGCGCGGACATGGGCCTCCTGCGCCGAGCGGCAGACGATCTCGACCTCATAGTTGCGGGTCAGTTCGGTGCTTTCGATGGGCTGGCGGTTGAGCCGCTGCACCAGCGGACGCAATGCCAGGTTCACAAACACCACCATGCCGGTCATCAGCGCGGCGAAGTCCCAGGCCCCCGCACCCGCCAGCATGCCGACCGAGGCCGAGCACCACAGCGTTGCCGCCGTGTTCAACCCGCGCACGTTGAAGCCTTCGCGGAAAATGATGCCCGCGCCCAGAAATCCGATCCCGGACACAATCTGTGCCGCCACCCGCGTGGGGCTGATCTCGTCAGGGTAGATCGCCGAGAACACCACGAAACTGGCCGCACCCAGCGCCACCAGCGTGTTGGTGCGCAATCCGGCCAGCCGCTGGCGCCACTGCCGTTCGGCGCCGACCAACCCGCCCAGCACCAGCGCTGCCAGCAGGTTGATCGCCGCCTCTTCGAATGTGATCGGCGCCATGGTTGCCTCCTTCACGGTCTGTGTTCCCTGGACCACGCGGCGTCATCTTGCCGGAAATACGCCCGGCGGAGCCTTGCGCGGACGCGCGACGGGGGGCAGCGCCCCCCGTCCACGGCCTGCCAGCAGCAGGCAAAGGTTTCATGACGTTCAGCCGGCAGCCGCCGCCGATACATCCAGCAGCCAGGTTGCCATGGCGAAATAGATGATCACGCCGATCGCATCGGCCAGCGACGTCACCAGCGGCGCCGAAGCTGCGGCGGGGTCCAGCTTGAACTTGCTCAGGATGAAGGGCAGCGACATCCCGATGAGCGAGCCCACCAGCACGATCAGCACCATCGTCAGCGACACCACCAAGGCGATCTCCGGCCCGCCGCGGAAAATGCCGATGGCCGATACCGCCAGCGCCATGGTCAGGCCCAGAAGCCCCGCCACCGCGGCCTCGCGCGTGACCATCTTGCCCCAGTCCTTCATCCGCACATCACCCGTGGCCAGTGCGCGCACCATCATGGTGGCCGACTGGCTGCCTGCGTTGCCGCCCGAATCGACCAGCAGCGGCAGGAAGAAGACCAGCGCGATATAGGCCGCGATCGTATCCTCGAAATAGGCGATCCCCGCGCCCGAGAAGATGTTGCCGAAGACCAGGATCACCAGCCAGGGCACCCGCTTGCGATACAAGAGCCCGATGGAGGCGCTCAGCATCGAGGTGCCCAGGCCCGCCACGGCCGAGGTCTTGACGAAGCTCACGTCCTCGGCCTCGCGCGCCACGTCCATGGCATCGTCATAGGTGACGATCCCGGCCAGCCGGTCGCCGCCGTTGATCACCGGCAGGGCCAGAAGGTCGTATTTGCGGATCTTCTCCACGGCCTCCTCGCGCTTGTCCTCGGCGCGGATGAAGGGCGGCTCGCGGCGCATGATCTCCTCGACCCGCGCGTCATCGCGCGCCACGATCAGGTCGCGCAGGGACACGGTGCCGATGAGGCGGCGCTCCTCGTCCAGCACATAGGAGTGGTAGATCGTCTCGGCGTCCGGGGCCACGCGGCGCAGATGCTCCACCGCCTGCACCGTGGTCAGATGCGGCGGCACGGTCGCGTAGTCCGAGGTCATGACCGAGCCGGCCGTGCCTTCGGGGTAAGCGGCCAGCTTGCGCATGTCCTCGCGCTCGGCCTGGGCAAGTGCCGGCAGCAGGGCGTTCTTCTGATCGTCCTCCAGTTCGGCGAAGAGGTCGGCGCGTTCGTCATGGGCCATGGCGCCGAAGATCCGCGCCATGTCGCGCCGGTCCAGCGCCTGGGCCAGTTGTTTCTGGGTGTCGTGGCTGAAATAGCCGAAGAGCGTGGCCTGCTTCGCCTCATCAAGGCACAGCAGCACGCGGCTCATGTCCTCGGGCGTCATGTCGCCGATCATGCCGACGATATCGGCCGGGTGTTCGTGGCGCAGCGCGACCTTGATGGAGTTCAGGTCATTGTTGCGCAGGAAGCGGTCGAGCGCCGCCCCGTTCAGGGTTACGGTGTTCATCGGTCATACTCCGATCACAGGGCCGGACGGCCCTGCGCGCGTGACCTCAGATCAGGCGCCCTGCCGTCAGACCGGATTGATGTTCTGGAAGATGACGGCCCCATGGAACGGATCGCACGAATGCGAAACATGGCACGGGGCCGTGATCCTACTTCCGTCGTCCATGGTTGCCTCCGATGATGCGCCCGGACCATCCGGGCGCCAAAAGCGTGGGCGGGGTAACCGGCAGGAGGGGAGGTGTCAACCTCTGTTGGAAGATTTCGGCAGGGTCAGGTCGGTATGTCCACCGGGCCGGAAAAGCGCCCGAAGCGCGCGCCCACCCGCCCACCCCGCGCGCTTCGGGCGCTTTGGGGTCCTGGTGGCGGGCGGTCGCGCGATATCCGGGCGGGGTCAGACCTCACGCGGGCGGGCGGCCAGCCAGATCAGCGCCGCACCCGCCAGCACCAGGAAGGGCAGCATGGCCAGGTTCACCAGTTGCCAGCCGGTCTGCGCATCGCTGCCCACGCAGTTCATCAGCCCGCCGGAGCTGAGCGAGGCCAGGAACACGCCGCCAAAGACGATCAGGTCATTCATGCCCTGGACGCGGCCGCGTTCCTCGGGCGTGTGGTGGGCCGCCAGCATGGTGGTGGCGCCGATGAAGCCGAAGTTCCAGCCCAGCCCCAGCAGGATCATGGCGACGAAGAAATGCTCCAGCTCCACGCCCATCATCGCTACTGCGCCGGAGGCGGCCAGGATCGCCAGCCCCAACCCCACGATCCGCGTGGCGCCAAAGCGTGCGATCAGGTGCCCGGTGAAGAACGAGGGCGCATACATGGCCAGCACATGGGCCGAGACCACATTCGCCGCATCCGCCGTTTCAAACCCGCAGCCGACCACGGCCAGTGGTGACGACGTCATCACCAGGTTCATCAGCGCATAGCTGACCGTGGCGCAGATCACCGACACGGCAATGACCGGAGAGCGCAGGAGTTCCATGCGCGAGCGGGCCCTGGGGGCGCCGTCCTCGGGCTGGGCCGGTTTGGGGATGTCCAGGAACCAGAACAGGAAGATGCCGATGACATTCAGCGCGATCACCGCCAGATAGGTCCCCAGGAAGGGGATCACCATGGAATCGGCCGTGACCTTGACCAGTTGCGGCCCCAGAACGGCTGCCAGCAGCCCCCCGGCCATGACATAGCTGATCGCTTTTGGCCGGAACTCGGGGCTGGCGGTGTCGGTGGCCGCAAACCGGTAGAAGCCCTGCCCGGACATGTAGATGCCGGTCAGCAGCGAGCCCAGCAGGAACAGCCCGAAGGACCCTTGCAGCAGCGCCATGGCGCCGATCACCGCGCCCACCGTGCCGCCCGCGCAGGACAGGATGAACCCAGCCCGCCGCCCGTAGCGCTGCATGAAGGCCGCCAGCGGCGTGGCCGAGAGCATCGATCCCAGAACGATCATCGAAATCGGCAGCGTGGCAAAGCACAGATTCGCCGCCAGCGTCTGCCCGGCCAGCCCACCGATGGTAAAGATCATGGGCATCTGCGCACCCATGATCGCCTGTGCGGCAACCAGAACGGCGACATTGCGCCGCGCGCGGGCGTCGGATGGGGGGGGGAGCGTGGCCTCGGTCATGGCGCTTTGCTAGCGCCGATCCCGGCGAAGGGAAAGGGCTGTTTTCGCCCGCGCGCGCGTGGCACTGTGCCGCGAAGGCAACGGAAAGGGCGCGCAATGGTTGGACGTATTCTGCACAGCGAGGCCTGCATGGCCGAGGGCGCGGACTGGCTGGCCAGGGCCGAGCCGCGCTTCGCCGATGCGCTGGCGCTGACCGGGGTGCCGCCGCTGCGCCGGCGGGCGGACGGGTTCGACGCGCTGCTGGCCGCCATTGTCAGCCAGCAGGTGAGCGTGGCCGCCGCCCGCGCCATCTGGGGGCGAATGGAGGGGGCGGGGCTGATCTCTCCGCCCGCCATTGCGGCGGCCAGCGATGATGATTTGCGCGCCGCGGGCCTGTCGCGCCAGAAGATCCGCTATGCCCGGGCGCTGGCCGATGCGGGGATCGATTTCGACGCCCTGCGCAGCGCCCCCGATGACGCCGTGGTGGCGGAGCTGGTCCGTGTTCCCGGCGTGGGCCGCTGGACCGCCGAGATATACGCCATGTTCAGCCTGGGCCGCGCCGATGTCTTCGCCCCCAACGATCTGGCCCTGCAAGAGGCCACCCGGATGCTGTTTGCCCTGCCGGACCGCCCGCGCGAGGCCGCCCTGCGCCGGCGGGCCGAGGCCTGGTCGCCCTGGCGCACGGTTGCGGCGGGCTTGCTCTGGGCCTATTACCGCGTGGAAAAGGAACGCGAGGGGGTGGCATGACGCGGGAACTTCAATCGGGGCGTCGGGGCGCGGCGCAGGGGCGGGCGCGCTCGGTCGTGGTGTTTGTCCATGGCTATGGCGCCGATGGCGCGGACCTTCTGGGGCTGGCTGAGCCGCTGGCGCCGCATCTGCCGGACACGGCCTTCTACGCCCCCGACGCGCCGGACCCGTGCACCAACAACCCCATGGGCTACCAGTGGTTTCCCATTCCCTGGCTTGACGGCTCCTCCGAGGCGGCGGCCCAGGCGGGGCTGTTGCAGGCCGCCGATGACCTGAACGCCTTTGTGGACCGGGTGCTGGCCGACGAGGGCCTGCCGCCCGAGGCGCTGGCGCTGGTGGGCTTCAGCCAGGGCACGATGATGAGCCTGCAGATCGCCCCGCGCCGGGCGGCGCCGGTGGCGGGCGTGGTGGGCTTCTCCGGCCGCCTCATGCGCCCCGAGGCGTTGGGCGCCGAAACCGTCAGCCGCCCCCCGGTGCTGCTGATCCATGGCGATGCCGACGAGGTGGTGCCGGTGCAATCCCTGCCTGAGGCCGCGCAGGCGCTGCAAGGCGCGGGGTTCGAGGTTTATGGCCATGTCTCCAAGGGCACCGGCCACGGGATCGCCCCGGACGGGCTGTCGCTGGCGCTCAGCTTCCTGCGCGACAAGCTGCCGGGCTACACCGCCCCGGGAGGTGCCGCATGATTCTGACCGATGAACAGCGCCTGATCCGCGACACGGCCCGCGCCTTTGCCCGCGACGTGCTGGCCCCGGGGGCCGAGGCCCGCGCCAAGGCCAAGGCGATCGAGCCCGAGGTTCTGGCCCAGATGGGCGAACTTGGGTTCCTGGGCATGACGGTCCCCGAGGATCTGGGCGGCGTCGGCGCCGATTACGTGGCCTATGCCCTGGCGTTGATGGAGGTTGCGGCGGGCGATGGCGCGGTTTCCACCGTGATGAGCGTCCATAACGCGCCGTTCAATGCGATCCTGCAGCGGTTTGGCTCTCCGGATCAGCAGGCGCGGGTGCTGCGCCCTGCGGCGGAAGGGGCCTTCATCGGCGCCTTTGCCCTGACCGAGCCGCAGGCGGGGTCCGACGCCGCCGCCATCCGCACCCGCGCGCGGCGTCAGGGTGCGGGCTATGTGATCGACGGGGAAAAGGTCTTCATCACCAGCGGTGCAATCGCCGGTTGGGCGATCCTGTTCGCGCGGATGGAAGGGGCCAGCGGCAAGGACGGGATCACTGCCTTCCTCACCCCTACCGACGCGCCGGGGTATGTGGTGACGCGGGTGGAGGACAAGCTGGGGCAGGATGCCTCGGACACCGCCGCGCTGCGGTTTGACGGGCTGGAAATCCCCGAGGATCTGCGTATCGGCGAAGAAGGCGCGGGCTATCGCATCGCGCTGTCCTCGCTTGAAACGGGGCGGATCGGCATTGCCGCGCAGGCGGTGGGCATGGCGCAGGCGGCGCTGGACATCGCGCTGGCCTATGCGCAGCAACGTCAGAGCTTCGGCAAGCCGCTGGTGGCGCATCAAGCGGTGGGCTTCCGGCTGGCGGATGCGCGCACGAAGCTGGAGGCCGCGCGCCAACTGGTCCTGAACGCCGCGCGGCTGAAGGATGCGGGCATCCCCTGCCTGACCGAGGCCGCGATGGCGAAGCTCTATGCCTCGGAGGCCGCCGAGAGCATCTGCTCGGACGCGATCCAGACGCTGGGCGGCTATGGCTATACCGCCGATTACCCGCTGGGGCGCATCTGGCGCGATGTGCGGGTGTGCCAGATCTATGAGGGCACCTCGGACATCCAGAAGCTGCTGATCCTGCGGGGGATGACCGCGTGAGCACGCCGAAGGGTCCGCTGGCGGGGCTGCGGATCATCGAGATGGCAGGGATCGGCCCCGCGCCCTTCGCCGCCATGATGCTGTCGGACATGGGGGCCGAGGTCATCCGCGTGCACCCCTTGCGCGCGGGCGGTGACATCCCGCTGATGAACACGCGGTTTGACGTGCTGGCACGCGGGCGGCGGTCCATGGCCATCGACCTGAAGGCCGAGGGCGCGGCGGCGGTGCTGCTGGATATGATCGCCCGCGCCGACGGGCTGATCGAAGGCTTCCGCCCCGGGGTAATGGAGCGGCTGGGCCTGGGGCCAGCGCCTGCGCTCGCGCTTAACCCCGCGCTGGTTTATGGGCGGATGACCGGCTGGGGGCAGGACGGGCCCATGGCGCCCCGCGCGGGGCATGACATCGACTATATCGCGCTGTCCGGCGTGCTGGGGGCGATGGGGCCGGGCGATGGCCCGCCGACCGTGCCGCTGAACCTGGTGGGGGATTTCGGCGGCGGGGGCATGCTGATGGCCTTTGGCATGATGTGCGGGCTGTGGCACGCGCGGGCCACGGGGCAGGGGCAGGTGGTGGATGCGGCCATGACCGAAGGCGCGGCGCTGCTGGCGACCATGCTCTGGGGCTTTCGCGCCGGGGGCGCCTGGGGCGGCGCGCGGGGCGCGAATCTGCTGGACGGGGGCGCGCCCTTCTATGGCACCTATGAATGCGCCGATGGGGGCTTCATGGCCGTGGGCGCGATCGAGGGCAAGTTCTTTGCCGAATTCTGCACCCGCATGGGGATTGACCCGGTGCCGGCGCAGGATGACCCCACGCTCTGGCCCCAGCAGCGCGCCGATCTGGCCGCGCGTTTCGCCGCGCACCCCCGCGCGCATTGGGAGGCGCTGTTTGACGGCTCGGACGCCTGTGTGGCACCGGTGCTGGACTGGGACGAGGCCCCCGCGCATCCGCATAATGCCGCGCGCCGCGCCTTCATCGCCCCCGGCGGCGTGACCCAGCCTGCACCCGCGCCAAGGTTCTCCTCCACGCCGCCCGCGACGCCGGGCCCGGCGGGGGCGGCAGGGGCGGAAACCGGTGCTGTGCTGGCGGATTGGGGCATCGGCGCCGACCGGATCGACAGCCTGCGCGCCCGCGGGATCATCGAACCTTGATCCATCCCGGGGGAACCAATTCGCACGCAATGTGTTGAACAGTCGGCGCAACTGCACCCTTACGCCAGGTGCAAACGGGTGATACGATGCCTGGGACGTCAGGCGCATCGAAAGGGAAGACCATGACAAAATTCTTTACCGCCGCAGTACTGGCCGGGGCGATGACCGTCGCCGGGTGCCAGATGACCAGCGACCAGCAGATGCTGGCCGGGGGCGTCATCGGCGCCGGGGCCGGGCTGCTGACCGCCAGCGCGCTGCGGGCCAACACCAACTGGACCATTGCCACAACGCTGGCCGGGGCTGCCGTGGGCACGCTGGTTGCACGTAACCAGCAGACCAATGAATGCGCCTATTACGCCGGGCGCGACAGCCGTGGCAATGACGTCTATGACGTGCGGCCCTGCCCGCGCTGACCTTCTTGCAGGGCATGATTCAGAACGGCGCGGCTTTGACCGCGCCGTTTCCTTTTGGGGCCCGGAAGTGCCCGAGCAGAGTCCAGAGTATGAAATCCATTCATATTCATCATCTGAATCATGAATTTCACTTTCTGTTCCGGGTCTGGTAGGGGCAAGGCTGATCGGAGCCAATCATGACCAGACATTTCACACTTCCCGCCGCCGAAACCCGCCTGCGTAAGCTGGCCCGCCAGCGCATCCTCATGATGGATGGCGCCATGGGCACGATGATCCAGGCGCTTGGCATGGGCGAAGCGGACTACGCGGGCCAGGGTTGCGGCTGCGGCCATCACTCCGACCAGCCGCAAAAGGGCAACAATGATCTGCTGAACCTGACCCAGCCGCAGGCGATCGAGGAGATCCATTTCGATTTCGCCATGGCCGGGGCGGATATCGTGGAGACGAACACCTTTTCCTCGACCAGCATCGCGCAGGCCGATTACGGTCTGGAAGGCGCGGTGCATGACCTGAACGCCGAAGGTGCGCGGATCGCACGGCGGGCCTGTGACCGCGCCACCGCCATCGACGGGCGCGAACGCTTTGTGGCCGGGGCGCTGGGGCCGACGAACCGCACCGCCAGCCTCAGCCCCGATGTGAATGACCCCGGCTTTCGCGCCGTCAGCTTTGATGATCTGCGCATCGCCTATGGCCAGCAGATCCGCGGGCTGATCGGGGGCGGGGTGGACCTGATCCTGATCGAAACCATCTTTGACACGCTCAACGCCAAGGCCGCGATCTTTGCGGCCTTCGAGGTGTTTGGCGAAACCGGCACGCCGCTGCCGCTGATGATCTCGGGCACGATCACCGATGCCTCGGGGCGGACGCTTTCGGGGCAGACGCCCACGGCCTTCTGGCATTCGGTGATGCATGCGCGCCCGCTGACCGTGGGGCTGAATTGCGCGCTCGGCGCCAGCGCCATGCGCCCGCATCTGGCGGAACTGGCAGGGGTGGCGGATACGCTGACCTGCGCCTATCCCAATGCTGGCCTGCCCAATGAATTCGGCGCCTATGACGAAGGCCCCGAAGACACCGCCGACCAGATCGCCGATTTCGCCCGCGAGGGGCTGGTCAATGTCGTCGGTGGCTGCTGCGGCACCACCCCGGACCATATCCGCGCCATCGCCGATGCCGTGGTCGATCATCCCCCAAGGACCCTGCCATGACCCGTTACCTGCGCCTTTCGGGGCTGGAACCCTTTGTGCTGACCCCGGATATTCCCTTTGTGAATGTGGGGGAGCGCACGAATGTCACCGGCAGCGCGAAGTTCCGCAAGCTGATCGTCAACCGCGACTATGCCGCCGCGCTGGAGGTCGCCCGCGATCAGGTGGAAAATGGCGCCCAGATCATCGACGTCAACATGGATGAGGGGCTGATCGATTCCAGGGCGGCGATGGTGGAGTTCCTGAACCTTGTCGCATCAGAGCCCGATATCGCCCGCGTCCCGGTGATGATCGACAGTTCCCGATGGGAGGTGATCGAGGCCGGGCTGCAATGCGTGCAGGGCAAATCGGTGGTCAATTCCATCAGCCTGAAGGAGGGCGAGGAGGAGTTCCGCCACCACGCCCGCCTGTGCCTGGCCTATGGCGCGGCGGTGGTGGTCATGGCCTTTGACGAGGCCGGCCAGGCCGACACATTCGCCCGCAAGACCGAAATCTGCGCCCGCGCCTACGCCATTCTGGTGGATGAGATCGGCTTCCCGCCCGAGGATATCATCTTCGACCCCAATATCTTTGCCGTCGCCACGGGGATCGAGGAGCATGACAATTACGGCGTGGATTTCATCGAGGCCACGCGATGGATTCGCGAAAACCTCCCCCATGCGCATGTGTCGGGCGGGGTGTCCAACCTCTCGTTCAGCTTTCGCGGCAATGAGCCGGTGCGCGAGGCGATGCACGCGGTGTTCCTCTATCACGCCATTCAGGCGGGGATGGATATGGGGATCGTGAATGCGGGCCAGCTGGCGGTCTATGACCAGATCGACCCGGAATTGCGCGAGGCCTGCGAGGATGTGGTCCTGAACCGTCGCAGTGAAGGGACCGAGCGGCTGCTGGAGATCGCCGAGCGTTTCCGGGGTGGGGCGCGCGAGGAAAAGGTGCGCGATCTGGCCTGGCGTGACTGGCCGGTGGAAAAACGCCTGGAACACGCGCTGGTCAACGGGATCACCGAGTTTGTCGAGGCCGACACCGAAGAAGCCCGCCAGACCGCCGCCCGCCCGCTCGATGTGATCGAAGGGCCGTTGATGGCGGGGATGAATGTGGTGGGCGACCTGTTCGGCGCGGGCAAGATGTTCCTGCCGCAGGTGGTCAAATCCGCCCGGGTGATGAAACAGGCCGTGGCTGTGCTGCTACCTTATATGGAAGAGGAAAAGCGCCTGAACGGGGGCGCGGGGCGGCAGACTGCGGGCAAGGTGCTGATGGCCACCGTGAAGGGTGATGTGCATGACATCGGCAAGAATATTGTCGGCGTCGTGCTGGCCTGCAACAACTATGAGATCATCGACTTGGGCGTGATGGTGCCACCGCAGAAGATCCTTCAGATCGCGCGCGAGGAGGAGGTGGATATCATCGGGCTTTCGGGGCTGATCACGCCGTCCCTGGATGAAATGGTGCATCTGGCCAGCGAAATGCAGCGTGAAGGGTTTGACATTCCGCTGCTGATCGGCGGGGCCACAACCTCGAAGGTGCATACGGCGGTCAAGATCGCGCCCTGCTATACGCGCGGGCAGGCGGTGCATGTCCATGATGCCAGCCGCGCCGTGGGCGTGGCGGGCGCGCTTCTCAGCCCGGCGCAGCAGGATGATTACACCGCCGGTATCCGTGCGGAGTATGCGCAGGTTGCCGAACGCCACGCCCGCAGCGAATACGCCAAGCAGCGCCTCGGCTATGCTGCCGCCTGTGCCAATGCGCTGAAGCTGGACTGGGGCGCCTATACGCCCACCGCGCCGCAGTTCACCGGCGCGCGGGTGATTGATGACTGGGACCTGGCCGATATCGCGCGTTACATCGACTGGACGCCCTTCTTTCAGACATGGGAGTTCAAGGGCGTCTATCCGCGTATTCTGGAGGACCCCCAGCAGGGCGCGGCTGTCCGCGCGCTCTTTGCCGATGCACAGGCCATGCTGGAGCGGATCATCGCCGAGCGCTGGTTCACCCCGCGCGCCGTGGTGGGCTTCTGGCCCGCAAATGCGGTGGGCGATGATATCCAGCTTTACAGGGATGCGCAGCGCGCCGATGTGCTGGCCACCTTCCACACGCTGCGCCAGCAGGTGCCGAAGCGCAACGCCCGCCCCAATCTGGCGCTGGCCGATTTCGTGGCCCCCACCGGCGCAGACCATATCGGCGGCTTTGTCGTGACCGCAGGCCCCGAGGAAGCCGAGATCGCCGAGCGCTTTGACCGCGCGAATGACAATTATTCCAGCATCATGGTCAAGGCCCTGGCGGACCGCTTTGCCGAAGCCATGGCCGAGGCCCTGCACGAGCGGGTCCGGCGCGATTTCTGGGGCTACGCCCCCGATGAAGCCTTCACCCCCGAAGAGTTGATCGCCGAGCCCTATGACGGCATCCGCCCCGCGCCCGGCTATCCCGCCCAGCCGGATCACACCGAAAAGCAGACCCTGTTCCGGCTGCTCGATGCCGAGGCCGCAACCGGTGTGACCCTGACCGAAAGCATGGCGATGTGGCCGGGATCGTCGGTGTCCGGCCTCTATATCGGCCATCCGGAGGCGTATTATTTCGGCGTGGCACGGGTTGAGCGCGATCAGGTGGAAAGCTATGCCGCCCGCAAGGGGATGGATGTGGCCGAGGTCGAACGCTGGCTGGCGCCGGTGCTGAACTACACCCCCGGCAAGCACGGCACGCGCCGCGCGGCCTGAGGCGGGCATCTGCGCGCGTGTTCGGTCCGCGCGGTTTGCCTTTCCGCCTCAATGAGGTATCTCGCATGCAACATTCATGATTTAGAGGAATCGGATGCTGCTTCGTGCGTTGCTGCTGATCTTTGTCCTTGTCCTGCCTGCACAGGCGCAGACCGTTGCCGGACCTGAAGCGGCGGCTGAACCCGATGTCGCGGCCGTTCTGGCCGACATCCTGCGAGATGAGGACGCGCGGGATGCGCTGATCCGGCAACTGGAAGCTGCAGCTGTCGCCGCCGACCCGCCCTTGGCCGCGGCGCCTGAGCCTGCGCCGGAAACGCAGATGTCGCTGGCCCGCCAGATCGCCGAATACACGCGCGATGTGGCCGAAACGACGACCGGTTTCCTGTTCGGCCTGCTGGGCAATGTGACCGACCTGATGCAGGTTGCAACGGGTGAAACCCGGATCGACTGGGCGGAGCTGACCGATATTGCCTTTGCACTCGGTCTGGTGATGGTGGTCACCATCGGGTTGTTCCTTGCCTTGCGTATGCTTGGCGCGCTGATCTTTGGCGCCATGTCCCGGCGGGCGGGGCGGCGCGGGTGGATCCTGTCGGCACTGTGGCTGATAGGGTCCAGCCTGATCGATGCGCTGATCATATTGCTGGCCTGGGGCGGGGGGTATGTATTCGCGCTGTTCACTGGCGAACCCGGCGCCATGGATTTCCGCCAGAGCCTGTTTCTGAACGCCTTTCTGCTGGTCGAACTGACCAAGGTCATCCTGCGCGGCATCGCCGCGCCGCGCTATCCGAACCTGCGCTTTGCCCCCATGAGCGATGAAACCGCGGCCTATTGGTATTTCTGGGGCTCGCGTCTGGTCAGTCTGCTGGGCTATGGCGCGCTGCTGGTGGTGCCGGTGGTCAATGCGGCGGTCTCGTTCACCGTGGGGCGCAGCGTGCTGATTCTGCTGGTGGTGACGGCGCTGGTGGTTGCGGTGACGGTCATCCTGCAGAACCGCGCGCCCGTGGCCGCGGCCCTGCGCGCCCGCTATGAACGCGACCCGGGCGACATGATCGGACGGGTCGAGGCGATCATCGCCGGGTTCTGGCACTGGCTGGCGATCCTGTATCTGCTGACCCTGTTCACCGTCTGGACCACGCGCCCCGCCGATGCGCTGCAGTTCATGCTGATGGCGACCCTCAATTCGGTGATTGCCGTGGTGGCGGGCGTGGTGGTCATGGCCTTCATCTCGCGCTCGATCACGGGGGGGATGCGGCTTCCGGCGGATCTGCGCGCCAAGCTGCCGTTGCTGGAGGATCGGCTGAACGCCTTTGTTCCCGCCATCCTGCAGGTGGTGCGCATGCTGGTGGCGCTGGCGGTGCTGATTGCCGTTGCCCAGGCCTGGCAGTTCATGGATTTCCTGGGCTGGGTGGCCTCCGAAGTGGGGCGCGATATCACGGGTCGGCTGGTCTCGGCGGCGCTGGTGGTGGTTCTGGCGCTGCTGGTCTGGCTGGGGCTGTCCTCGTTCATCGAATATCGGCTGAACCCGGCAGTGGGCAAGGTGCCCACGGCGCGCGAACGCACGCTGCTGGCGCTGTTCCGCAATGCCTTTACCATTGCGCTGATCGTCATTGCCGCCATGCTGACCCTGGCCGAACTGGGCGTGAACATCGCGCCCTTGCTGGCGGGTGCCGGGGTTCTGGGTCTGGCGATCGGCTTTGGCGCGCAGAAGCTGGTGCAGGACATCATCACCGGCGCCTTCATCCAGTTTGAGAACGCCATGAATGAGGGCGACGTGGTTACAGCGGGCGGCATGACCGGGGTGGTGGAGAAGCTGACCGTGCGCTCGGTGGGGCTGCGCGATCTGAGCGGCACCTATCACCTGATCCCCTTCAGCTCGGTTGATATGGTGTCGAACTTCATGAAGGGCTTTGCCTTCCATGTGGCCGAGGTCGGCGTCGCCTATCGTGAAAACACCGATGAGGTGAAGGCGCTGATGCATCGCGCCTATGAGATCCTGGCCGAGAACGAAGAACTGGCGCCGGAAATCCTGGAACCGCTGGAGATTCAGGGGATCGTTTCGCTGGGGGACTCGTCGGTGGTGGTGCGCGGGCGGATCAAGACCACGCCGGGGATGCAATGGGCCATCGGCCGCGCCTATACCGAGATCATCAAGCGTGTGCTGGATGAGGCCGGGGTTGAAATCCCCTTCCCGCACATGACGCTCTACATGGGCCAGGACAAGGATGGCAGCGCCCCGCCGCTGAACCTGCGTCATCACGGCGGGCAGGGGGTGCCTGCGCTGCCCGCAGGCGGTGCCGACACGCGGCCTGCCGAAGGTTCTACACAGGAACGGCGCGATGCCCCGCAGGTGCCCGCACGCCCCCACGATCAAAAGGACCGCATCGCGCGCCACCAGCCCGGCACGGATGAGGCCGAGCAGGATTGACCCGCAAAACGTGGGCGGCACCCATGATGCCGCCCCTGCGTTGCAGGTCATGCGGTGTGGCTCAGGCGGCGGCTTCGCCTGCGTAGCTGCGCAGATAGCGCGGCCCCAGGGCGGTCAGGATCTCATAGCCGATGGTGCCCGCCATATCGGCCAGATCGTCAATCCCCTGCGCGGGGCAGATCAGGTCCAGGACGCGTGGGCAGTCCTCAAGCGCGCTGATATCCACTGTCAGCAGGTCCATGGAGACACGCCCCACCAGCGGGCAGGCGGTATCACCCTGGTAAAGCATGGGCTTGCCGGACAGCGCGCGCAACACGCCATCGGCATAGCCCGCCGACACGGTGGCCAGCCACATCGGCTCGGGCGCGGTGAAGGTGTTGCCATAGCCCACGGTCTCGCCCGGCTCCAGCGCGCGGGTCTGGATCACCGGCAGCGACAGGCGCACCACCGGGCGGGCATCGTCAAACGGGCGTCCGCCATAAAGGCCGATCCCGGGGCGGGTCATGTCGAAATGATACTCAGGCCCCAGCAGCACGGCCCCCGTCGCCCCAAGCGAGCGCGGCACGTTGATCCCGTCGGTCAGGTGGCGAAACTCGGCCAGTTGCCGGGCGTTCATCGGATGATCAGGCTCATCCGAACAGGCCAGATGCGACATGACCAGCACCGGTGATTGTTCCAGCGCCAGGGCGGCCACGGCGCCCCATTCGCCCGCTTCCATGCCCAGCCGGTTCATGCCGCTGTCCAGTTGCACGCCGAACGGATGGCCGGGCAGGGTTTCGAAATGCCGGGTCATCTGTTCGATGGAATTCAGCATGGGGATCAGTTGCGCGCCCCGGATCAGCCCGGCATCCCCGGCCATATGTCCGGAGTAGACATGGATGCGTGGCTCGGGGCCGACAATCCGGCGCAGGGTGGCGCCTTCCTCGGCGATTGCCACGAAGAACGCGCGCACGCCAGCGTCCATCAGCGCGGGTGCAGCCTTGGCCGCGCCCAGCCCATAGGCATCGGCCTTGATGGTGGCGGCCGTCCGCGTCTGCGGGCCGGACATGGCATCCAGCGCGCGCCAGTTGGCGCAGATTGCCGAAAGGTCGATATCAAGCGAAGCACGGGCCATGGCGCTGTGTGTTGCGCGCTCTGTGCCCATGGTCAAGCGCCAATCGACTGCGCCCTTGCAAGCCTGCATCGGGACGGGCAATAACGCCACATGAGCAAGCACGCCCCCAGCTTTACCTGCACGGCCTGCGGCGCCGGGTTTCGCAAATGGGCGGGGCGGTGTGACAGTTGCGGCGCGTGGAATTCCATTGTCGAGGAAGCGCCCCTTGGCACCGGTCCCGGCCCGCGGGCGCTTGCGGCGCGGGGGCGTGAGATTTCGCTGGGCTCGCTGGCCGATGAGGACAACCCGCCGCCGCGCCGGTCCTCGGGCGTGGCCGAGCTGGACCGGGTGCTGGGCGGCGGGCTGGTCCCGGCTTCGGCCATACTGGTGGGGGGCGACCCGGGGATCGGCAAATCCACGTTGCTGCTGCAGGCGGTGGCGGGCTTTGCGGGGCAGGGGCTTTCATGCCTCTATATCTCGGGCGAGGAAGCGGGCGCGCAGGTGCGGATGCGCGCGCGCCGTCTGGGACTGGCGCAGGCGCCGGTGCGGCTGGCCACGGAAACCGCGCTGCGCGACATCCTGACCACGCTGGACCGCGAACGCCCGGACCTTGTGGTGATCGATTCGATCCAGACCATGTGGCTGGACACCGTGGACAGCGCGCCGGGCTCGGTCTCGCAGGTGCGGGCGGCGGCGCATGAGTTGGTCAGCTTTGCCAAGCGGCGCGGCGTGTCGGTGGTCCTGGTCGGCCATGTGACCAAGGAAGGCCAGATCGCCGGGCCGCGGGTGGTCGAACACATGGTCGATACGGTGATGTATTTCGAAGGCGAGCGCGGCCACCAGTTCCGCATCCTGCGCGCGGTCAAGAACCGCTTTGGCCCCGCCGACGAAATAGGCGTGTTCGAGATGACGGGCGCCGGACTGGCCGAGGTCGCCAACCCATCGGCCCTGTTCCTGTCGGACCGTGGCAAGGCCAGCCCGGGTGCGGCGGTCTTTGCCGGGATCGAGGGCACCCGCCCCGTGCTGACCGAGATTCAGGCACTGGTGGCGCAATCCTCGCTGGGCACGCCGCGCCGGACGGTGGTAGGGCTGGACGGGGGGCGGCTGTCCACCATCCTGGCCGTGCTTGAGGCCCGTTGCGGGATTCCCTTTGCAGGGATGGATGTGTTCCTGAATGTGGCGGGCGGGCTGCGGGTCAGCGAACCGGCGGCCGATCTGGCCGTTGCGGCGGCCCTTCTTTCGGCCCGAGAGGATATCGCCTTGCCCGCAGATACGGTGGTTTTCGGTGAAATCAGCCTCTCAAGCGCGCTTCGCCCGGTGGGGCAGACCGAAAACAGGTTGAAAGAAGCGCAAAAACTTGGTTTCACCCGGGCGATCGCGCCTGCAGGAAGCAAGCTGGGCGCAGGCGGCGGGATCGACGTGTTGCAGATGTCCGATCTGACCGAGGTTGTTGGAAGTGTATTCGGGGCGGGATGACCGCCGCAAGACATAGCGGGCAGGAGACAGCGCATGGAAGGCTTTACCATCATCGACGGCGTGGTTGCGGCGGTGATCATCATCTCGGCGATCCTCGCCTATTCGCGCGGGTTGGTGCGCGAGGCGCTGGCCATCCTGGGCTGGGTCGCCGCGGCGATCCTGGCCTTTATCCTGGCCCCGGCGCTGGAGCCGCTGGTGCGCGAAATCCCCTATCTGGGCGATTTCCTGGGCGACAGCTGCGAATTGACCATCATAGCGGCCTTTGCCGGGGTGTTTGCCATCGTGCTGGTGCTCGCCTCGCTGTTCACGCCGCTGTTTTCGTCGCTTGTCCGGCGATCTGCCCTTGGC
Source organism: Rhabdonatronobacter sediminivivens (assembly GCF_013415485.1). GTDB lineage: Bacteria > Pseudomonadota > Alphaproteobacteria > Rhodobacterales > Rhodobacteraceae > Rhabdonatronobacter > Rhabdonatronobacter sediminivivens. The sequence continues at coordinate 97,261 of NZ_JACBXS010000002.1, forward strand.
GGGATCGACCAGGGGCTGGGCTTCTTCTTTGGCGTGTTGCGCGGGATGCTGCTGGTGGCGGTGGCGCTAATCGTCTTTGACCGCGCAGTGCCGACAGGAACGGTGGAAATGGTGGACAATTCCCGCTCGGCTGCGGTGTTTGCGCGGCTGCAGGGCTCTATCGATGACGCCATCCCCGAAGACGCGCCCAACTGGATCGTCCAGAAATATGAGGAACTGGTCAGCGCCTGCGTCGTCCCGCGCTGAGGCGGGCGGGGGCGCGCCTCGCGCACACGCCCCCGGCACTGCGGCCCCCCTTGGAGGCGTTACGCCCGCTGCCCTGAAAACCGCGCGGCCCAGTCTGCGCGCTGGTCATCGGTGATCTTGGCAAACAGCACATCCGGAACAGTGAAGGCGTGGCCGGCGGGCAGGGTGTCCAGCGCCGTGCTCACATCACCGGGCCAGGACCAGTCATCGCAACCCAGCGCGGCCATGATCCGCGCGCTGGCATCCGGGATGAAGGGCTTCGAGAGCACGGCATAGAACCGGATCAGGTTCAGCGCCAGGCGGATCTGCATGGCGGCCTGCGCGGGGTCGGTCTTGAAGGCGGACCAGGGCGCGGCCTCTTGCAGGTATTCATTGCCCAGCACCCAGATCGCGCGCAACTCGGTGGCGGATTTGCGGATCTCCATGGCCTCCATATGCGCCTCATAGGCGCGCAGGCGGGTTTCCAGCGCAGCAATCAGTGTGGCCTCGCGCGCGCCCCGGTCGCCGCCATCCGGCACCACCTCACCAAATTTGGAGCGGCAGAACTTGGTAACGCGGCTGACCAGATTGCCCAGCACATCCGCCAGGTCCTTGTTGACCGAGGTCTGGAAATTCTCCCATGTGAACTCGGCGTCGCTGTTTTCCGGCGCGTGGGACAGCAACCACCAGCGCCAGTAATCGCCCGGCAGGATCTCCAGCGCCTGATCCATGAAGACGCCGCGCCCCTGGCTGGTGGAAAACTGCCCGCCGTCATAGTTCAGGTAGTTGAAGGACTTGATGTAATCCACCAGCTTCCATGGCTCGCCCGAGCCCATCAGCGTGGCCGGAAAGGACAGCGTATGGAAGGGAACGTTGTCCTTGCCCATGAACTGCACATAGCGGACATCCCCGGCGCCCTCATCCTCGCGCCACCAGCGGCGCCAGGCGGTATCGTCCAGCCCCTGCGCCTCGGCCCATTCGGCGGTGGCGGCGATATATTCAATGGGGGCATCGAACCAGACGTAAAAGACCTTGCCCTCCATGCCGCTCCAGGGCGCGCCGTCGAATTGCGCGGGAATGCCCCAGTCCAGATCGCGCGTGATGCCGCGGTCCTGCAACCCATCACCGTCATGCAGCCATTTCTTCGCGATCGAGGTCGTCAGCACCGGCCAGCCGCGCTGGCTGTCGATCCAGCCGTCCAGCCGTTCGCGCAGGGTGGATTGGCGCAGGAACAGATGCCGCGTCTCGCGCACCTCCAGATCCGTCGCCCCTGAAATCGCCGAGCGTGGGTTGATCAGGTCCGTGGGGTCCAGCTGCTTGGTGCAATTCTCGCACTGGTCGCCCCGGGCGTTTTCATAGCCACAGGCCGGGCAGGTGCCGGTGATGTAACGGTCGGGCAGGAAGCGGCCATCGGCGGGGGAATAGACCTGTTCTTCAGCCACCTGTTCGATCAGCCCCGCCGCGCCCAGACGCGCGGCCAGATGCTGGGTCAGCACCGCGTTCTGCGCGCTGGAGGAGCGGCCGAAGTGATCGAAGCTCAGCCCGAAGCCGCGCGCCAGCTCCGCCTGCACCCCGTGCATCCGCGCGCAATATTCGGCCACGGGCTCGCCGGTCTTGGCGGCGGCCAGCTCGGCCGGGGTGCCGTGTTCGTCGGTGGCGCAGATGAACATCACCTCATGGCCGCGCGCGCGCATGTAGCGGGCATACAGATCGGCGGGCAACTGGCTGCCCACCAGATTGCCCAGATGCTTGATCCCGTTGATATAGGGCAGGGCCGAAGTGATGAGAACGCGCGCCATGTCTGCCTGAATCCCCTTTGTGATGCTGGCGCCGGTGTAGCCCAAGGCCGCGGGCTTCGCCAGCCCCCCGGCGTGGCATCTGGTATATCCGGGAAAGCGGCGTTAGGGTGCACGCGAAACGCTTCGGGCGGAACAGGAAAGGGGAGCTTCATGCGCGATTTCGAGAAACCGGGCCGTTCGGCGGTCTTTGCTGCCAATGGTGTCTGTGCAACATCGCACCCGCTGGCCGCGGGCGCTGCGGTGGATATCCTCAAGGCCGGGGGCAATGCCGCCGACGCCGCGTTGGCCGCCGCCGCGGTGCTGGGCGTGGCAGAACCCCATATGTGCGCGCTGGGGGGCGATTGCTTCGTGCTGATCAAGCCCGCCGGGACCGAAACCGTGCACGCACTGAACGGTTCAGGCCGCGCACCCGCCGCTGCGATGGCCGAAAAGCTCCGTGCCGAGGGGCACAGCACCGTGCCGCTCAATGCGCCTGCGGCCGTGACGATCCCCGGCGCGGTCGATGCCTTCTGCGCGCTGTCCGAAAAGCATGGGCGCATGGAGCTGGGCCAGGTTTTCGGTGCCGCCATCCGCTACGCCGAAGAGGGCATCCCCGTCGCCCCGCGCGTGGCCCGCGACTGGGCTGCGCAATCCGACCATCTGCAAGGGGCAGCGCGGGATCTGCACCTGCCGGGCGGCAAGGCGCCAAAGGCGGGGCAGCTGTTCCGCGCGCCCGGACAGGCCGAAGTCCTGCGCCGGATCGCGCGCGAAGGACGCACGGGATTCTACGAAGGCGAAGTGGCCGAGGATTTCGCTACCACCCTCCAGGGCTTGGGCGGCTGGCATACGATGGAAGATTTCGCCGCCACGTCCTGCGACTGGGGCGATCCGATCTCCAGCACCTACAACGGGTTCGAACTGCTGGAGCACGCCCCCAACGGGCAGGGCGCCACGGCCATGCTGATCCTCAATATCCTGTCGCATTTCGATCTGGCCGCGATGGACCCGCTGGGCCCCGAACGCGCCCATATCGAAGCCGAGGCCACCAAACTCGGCTATGACGCCCGCAACCGCTTCCTGGCCGATGCCGATCATTGCACCCGCCTGGCCCACATGCTTGCCCCGGAAACCGCTACCAATCTGGCCGCCCTGATCGACCCCGCGCGCGCCATGGCCGATCCGGCAAGGCTCAGCGAAGCCGTCCACCGCGATACGGTCTATCTGACCGTGGTGGACCGCGACCGAATGGCGGTGTCCTTCATCTACTCGATCTATCATCCCTTCGGCTCGGGCATCGCCTCGCAGAAATATGGCATCATGATGCAGAACCGCGGCGCCGGCTTCACGCTTGAAGAAGGCCATGCCAATGAAATGGCGCCTGGCAAACGGCCCATGCACACGATCATCCCTGCCATGCTGCGCCATGAAGGGCGCCTGGTCATGCCCTTCGGGGTCATGGGCGGTGCCTATCAGGCCTGCGGCCACGCCCACTTCCTGACGAATCTGCTGGACTACGGGATGGCACCCCAGGCCGCGATCGACGCCCCCCGCGCCTTCCCCGAAGAGGGCATGCTGAACCTCGAGAGCACCTACCCCGAAGCCACCGCAGCCGCCCTCGCCGAACGCGGCCACAAGGTCCAGCCCGCCCCTGACCCCATAGGAGGCGCGCAGGCCATCTGGATGCATGACAGCGGCGTGCTCGAAGCCGCCTCGGACCCGCGCAAGGACGGCTGCGCCATCGGCTACTGAACCACCCCATCCCTTACGACGGGATCGCGCCCGGCCCACGGCCCCACCCACCCACCCGCCGCGGACCGGGCGCGATCCAATTCCCTTTCACCCTTGCCGAAATATCCCGGGGGAGTCCCCGCTTGCGGGGACGGGGGCAGCGCCCCCAAACCGCACGCAGTGCCAGAAAGAGTGCGCGCAGTATGCGCGCTCCGTTTGGTCGCACTGCCTGCCAGAGCTTGAAGGGCAGGGCGCTTTTGCGTCATTGTCCAGATGCACACAAACGCAGGAGCATCCATGATACCGGTTCAGGGGGTCGAAGGGCACAGGGTTGCGGTGCTCGGACTTGGGCGTTCGGGGCGTGCGACCTGTTCTGCCCTGCGCGCTGGCGGGGCTGAGGTTCTGGCCTGGGATGACAGCCCTGAAACCCGCGCGGCGGCCGAGGCGGAGGGGGTCCCCCTGCATGATCTGACCCGCATCGACTGGTCAGGCGTGGCGATGCTGGTCACCTCGCCGGGAATACCGCATCTCTATCCGGCGCCGCATCCGGTGATCGCGGCAGCGTATGTCGCCGGGGTGCCGGTGGACAATGATATCGGTCTGTTCTTTCGCAGCTTCTCGACAGCCACCAACATGGCCTTCGAGGCGCCGCCAAAGGTCGTCGCCGTGACTGGATCGAACGGGAAGTCCACCACGACGGCACTGATCCATCACATCCTGACCGAAGCGGGGATCGCTGCACAGATGGCCGGCAATATCGGCCGTGGCGTCTTGTCGCTGGACCCGCCGGGTGAGGGCGGGGTGGTGGTGCTGGAGCTCTCCAGCTACCAGACGGATCTGGCCCGCGCGCTCACGCCGGATATCGCCGTCTTCACCAATCTTTCCCCCGATCATCTGGACCGTCATGGCGGACCCGGGGGGTATTTTGCTGCGAAACGGCGTCTCTTTGCCGAAGGCGGCCCTGACCGTGCGATCATAGGCGTGGACGAGCCCGAGGGGCAGTATCTGGGCGGACAACTGGCCGAGGCGCCCGAGGACATGCGCGTGATCCGAATATCTTCCGGACGCAGGCTTTCCGGCCCCGGGTGGAATGTCTTTGCCCGCAAGGGGTATCTTGCCGAATACCGGCGGGGAAAGCAGGTGGGATCGGTCGATCTGCGGGCCATGCCGGGGTTGCCTGGGGCACATAATCACCAGAATGCCTGCGCCGCCTGGGCGGTGGCGCGCACGCTCGGCCTGAGCCCGCGCCTGATTGCCGATGCGCTGGCCAGTTTTCGCGGCCTCCCCCATCGCAGCCAGCTGGTGGCCGAGGTCGGTGGCGTGCGCTTCATCAATGATTCGAAGGCCACGAATGTGGACGCTGCCGCCCGTGCGCTGCAGGCCTTTGACCGCATCCGCTGGATTGCGGGGGGCCTGGGCAAGGAGGGGGGGATCGCCGGTCTTGCGCCGCATCTGGGATCGGTGATCAAGGCGTATCTGATCGGCCATTCCGCGCGCGATTTCGCGTTGCAACTGGGCGACACGCCCCATGCCCTGTGTGAAACCATGACGGCGGCTGTCGTGCAGGCCGCGCGGGACGCCCAGCCCGGCGAGGTGGTCCTTCTGGCCCCTGCGGCGGCAAGTTTCGACCAGTTCCCGGATTTCGAGAAGCGCGGCGACGCATTTGTTGCCGCGGTCGAGGCATGGCAGGCGGCATTTGCAGAAGGGCAGGGTGCATGAGCGCTGGCGGTGCGCGCGTGGCCGGGGGGGGCGCTCCTTACCCACATCGAGGGGGTGCGGAGCGCTGGGCCGGGGCGCGCGGGGCGCGCCGACGGCCCGGTCCGGACCTCTGATGCATGGCCCCGACCCCTCGCCGCAGCCCGATCTGACGCCGGAGCTGCTGCTGCAGGCCTATTGTGCCGGTGTCTTTCCCATGGCCGAATCCCGTGACAGCGCAGAGCTGTTCTGGCTGGACCCGCGGCGGCGGGGGATCTTCCCGCTGGACCAGTTCCGAATCTCGCGCAGCCTGGCGCGGCGCATCAGGCGCGGCGGGTTCCGGGTCAGCACCGACACGGCCTTTCGTGCGGTCATGGAGGGTTGTGCCGCGCGCGAGGAAACCTGGATCAATGACCGGATCCTTGACCTGTTTTGCGAGCTGCACGCGCGCGGCAATGCCCATTCGCTGGAGGTCTGGGAGGGCGAGACCCTGGCCGGGGGTGTCTATGGGCTGGCGATACAGGCGGCTTTTTTCGGCGAGAGCATGTTTTCGGCACGCCGGGACGGGTCCAAGCTGGCGCTGGCCTATCTGGTGCATCGGCTGCGGGCCGGCGGGTTCACCCTGTTTGACACGCAATTCCTGACACCGCATCTGGCCAGTCTGGGAGCGATCGAGATCCCCCGCGCGCGCTATCACGCTATGCTGCGCAGTGCACTGCAACAGACGGCGGATTTCAACCGGGTTTCAGGGCAGCCGGACGCTCAGTCCGTATTGCAGCCCAGCACCCAGACGTCATAGCGCGCGTGGTCGAGTGCGTTGAGTGCCGGGCTGGAGGCGATCATCCAGCCGTCGAACAGCACGGTTTCCGACCTCTCATCCCGGATGGTGAGCCAGGCAAAGGCCTCGGACGTGGGATCGTCAGGGGGGTAGCGGCATTCGGCCAAGGTGATGCGCAAGGGGCCCAACATCGCGCTGCCACCAACCTGAAGCGCAATGTCGCGGCTCGTGCCGGCGATCTTGTCAAGGCCGCGCAGCAGTGCACTGTCAGCGCGTTGCACTTGCGGGGCGCTTGCAGGGGCAGGGCCGGTCAGGCCCGCCACCGACAACATCAGGGCCGCTGCGAAGATCACGCGGAAACGCCAAAAGGCAGGCAGGCGCAGATGGGTCACTCGGGCGTCCATGCCTCGTAGTCCGAGCGCGCAGCGGGTGTCGCGCGGCGAATGGACCCGGCCGGCGCATAGGCCTGCACGGTTCCGGTCAGGTTTTCCTGATGCGGGCGCTCCCAGGGCTTGTGCGTTACCGGCACCTCGGTCGGCGGCGAATCCCAGGTGTGATGCAGCCACCCGTGCCATTCGGGGGCGACGCGGCTGGCCTCGGTTTCGCCGTTGTAGATGACCCAGCGCCGTTTGCCATCGGCGTTGCGATAGAATTTGTTCCCTTGGGCGTCTTCGCCGACAAGGACGCCTTTGCGCCAGGTGTGAAGCTGGGTGCCAAGGGTCTGGCTGTTCCACCAGGTCAGTAGCCGGAGAAGGAAATTCATGGGTGTCCTCATGGCGCGATCCTGTTCCGGGTGATAGCGCCTATTTGCGCCGGGGTCCAGATGCTGCACCTAAGGGCGGGCGCGCAGCGCATCCCCTGCGTGCGCATGTGCACAGGTGCCTGTGCAAGCCCGGTCTGTGGGCTTGAAAATGCCGCAATGTCGTGCAATCTTCGGTTGAAGACTGCGTTTCGGGCTGTGGTTCCCCTATTCCAATTGGTGGCGTGATTCGCCAACTTCCGGAGCGTAGTGGCAAGTGAGATATCCGTATGAGGGTGCGGGTGGGAGGCGTCTCGGCTTGCAGAGGACAGGGCCTCTTGGTTTGGGTGAAAAAAACATGAATGACATTGACCGACACGTGGGACAGCGTATCCGTGCGCACAGGCTTATGGCCGGGATCAGCCAGAACGAACTCGGCGAGGCAATCGGCGTTCGATTCCAGCAGGTACAGAAATACGAAACAGGGCAGAACCGTATAAGCGCCTCCAGGTTGTGTGCCATTGCCACACGGCTGGGTGTGCCGGTGCGGGTGTTCTTCGAAGGGATTTCCACCCTGCCCGAAAGCGTTGGTAGCGGCGGGCAGGACAGCGCGGCACAGGATATTTCCGGCAATGAGTTGTCGCTGTCGCTGATGCGCAAGACGGCGCTTCTGTCGCAGGCGCAACGGCGGGCGATCTGCGCGATGATCGATGCAATGGTGGAGCCGGGCGCCAAGGCTGCGTCGGCGCGTACGGAACAGGCATGATACGCATTCTGGTCATTGCAGGACCTGTTAAGGGTGCGTAACCTAGCAGACTCGGCGCGCGGCATTCTGCGTGGTGCAACAACAGGTGGACGCGCTCTGGCATAGGGGATGACACGCTGCGACTGTTCGATCTGAGTTCGGTGCCACAGGACGAGGCCCCGGTAACGGGGTTTCTGGATCAACTGTGCCATCGGTTCGAGTTCGAATATGCCGCCTATGCCGGGTTCAATTCCATGGATGGCTCGGTCCACGGGTTCGTCAACTATCCTGACGCGTGGAAAGAGCATTACAGCAAAAGCCAGTTCGAGGGAATCGACCCCACCCTGCGGATGGCTGCGCGTAGCGTGGCGCCGGTGGACTGGTCACGGCTTGAACATGACCGCGACTTCGCCACCGTCTTCAAGAGCGCGCGCGATTTCGGCATCAGTGACCGGGGTCTGACCATTCCCATTCGTGGGCCCTATGGGGACCTGGGCATGCTGAGCGTGACGCGCGACTGCACCCCGGCGGAATGGCGCAGCCTGAAGCGCAAGGTGATGGTGGATCTGCAAGGCGTCGCCGCGCATGTGCATGATGCGGTCATGCGCTCTGGCTTGGTGATGCGGGCGGTGCGTGTGCCGTCCTTGTCATCGCGTGAGCGTGAAATCCTGCAGTGGATCGCCGCGGGCAAGACGCAGCAGGATGTGTCGGATATCCTCAGCATCTCGCACCGCACGGTTGAGGTTCACATGCGTTCGGCCCGCGAAAAGCTGCATGCGCTGACCACGCCGCAGGCGGTGGCCCGGGCGATTGCGATGCGCATCATTCAGCCCCTGTAGCGGGACGCCGTTTATATGGGCCGGGGTCCGTGCAGTGATCGCGGGATGCGCTCAACTTTTGATCGCGCAGGCCGGGAGATGTGGCAAAGCCGTGCAACCAGTGGCTGTATGGCATCGCTCTGGCCACATCAGGGACAATCCGCTGCACAATGACGCGAGTAGCACCGCTAAATTCCGTGACAACCTGCGGCAACTGTGCTGCAATCACCTTGTGATGCAGTCATCAGAGGAGGATACACATGTCATTGAGTTCGCATATTCAGGAGCTCCGCCGGAAGCATGAACATCTGTCCGAGCAGGTTGAACAGGCGCAGCGCTCGCCCAGCTCAAACCCGCTGGCGATTGCGGAGCTGAAGAAGCAGAAGCTTCGCCTGAAGGAAGAAATCCAGCGCCTGGCTCCGAATTGAACGTGGTTTCGAACAGTCGCATTTGATCAACAGACAACGGCCCGCGATTGCGGGCCGTTTTTTTTGGGCGAACGTTTTTCTCGGGCGAACAAGGATATCAGCCGAAGAACTGCGCCCCGTTGGCCGAGATGGTCGAGCCGTTGATGAACCCTGCGTCATCGGACACCAGGAAGGCGACGCAGCGCGCGATTTCCTCAGGCTCACCCAGACGCCCGGCGGGGATCTGCGCGATGATAGACTCGCGCACCTTTTCCGGCACGGCCATCACCATTTCCGTGGCGATATAACCCGGGCAGACGGCATTGGCGGTGATGCCCGCGCGCGCGCCCTCTTGCGCCAGGGAGCGCACGATGCCGATATCGCCCGCCTTGGTGGCAGCATAGTTTACCTGCGCAAACTGGCCCTTCTGCCCGTTGACCGAGCTGATCACCACCACGCGGCCGAACTTGCGCTCACGCATGCCGGGCCAGACGGGGTGGATGGTGTTGAACACGCCGGTCAGGTTGGTGTCGATCACCTGCTGCCACTGCTCCGGGGTCATCTTGTGGAAAGGTGCATCACGGGTGATGCCCGCATTGGCGACCACAATCTCGATCGGACCCAGATCGGCCTCGACCTTGGCGATCCCCTCCTTGGACGCCGCATAATCGGCCACATCCCATTTGTAGGTCTTGATGCCGGTTTCGTCCGTGAACCTGGCTGCGGCTTCGTCATTGCCGGCGTAGCTTGCGGCAACGGTATAGCCCTTGTCCTTCAGCGACTTGGCAATCGCAGCGCCAATTCCGCGCGATCCGCCTGTGACCAGTGCAACCCGTGACATGGTGTCCTCCTCCGATGAATTGTTGAAACTTTGCTAACCCATGCCGACCGGCTGCGCAACAAAGTTGCGCAGCCGGTCGGTGGAAAAACTCATGCGCCCTGCGTCATCGCTCCAGGCACATGGCAACGCCCATGCCGCCGCCGATGCAGAGCGTGGCCAGACCCTTGTGCGCATCCCGGCGCTGCATTTCGAACAGCAGCGTGTTCAGGATCCGGCACCCCGAGGCGCCGATGGGGTGGCCGATGGCGATGGCGCCGCCGTTGACATTCACCACATCCGGGTTCCAGCCCATGTCCTTGTTGACAGCGCAGGCCTGGGCGGCAAAGGCCTCGTTGGCCTCGACCAGGTCCAGATCCTCGGGCTTCCAGCCGGCTTTTTCCAGCGCCTTGCGGCTGGCATGGATGGGGCCCACGCCCATGATCGACGGGTCCAGCCCCGCGGTGGCGTAGCTGGCGATGCGTGCCAGCGGGGTCAGGCCGCGGCGTTCAGCCTCTTCGGCGGTCATCAGCATGACGGCCGCAGCGCCGTCATTGATGCCGCTGGCATTGCCCGCCGTGACCGAGCCATCCTTGGTGAAGGCCGGGCGCAGCTTGGCCATGTTCTCCACCGTGGCCCCGTGGCGGATGTATTCGTCCTGATCCACCATGACCTCACCCTTGCGGGTCTTGATGGTGAAGGGCACGATCTCGTCGGCGAACTTGCCGGCCTTTTGCGCCGCTTCGGCCTTGTTCTGCGAGGTGGCGGCGAATTCGTCCTGCGCATCGCGGCTGATCTGCCATTGCTGGGCCACGTTTTCCGCGGTCTGGCCCATGTGGTAGCCGTTGAAGGCATCCCACAGCCCATCGCGGATCATGGTGTCGATGAACTTGACATCGCCCATCTTGTGACCGGCGCGCAGATGCGCGACATGGGGGCTCAGGCTCATGTTTTCCTGGCCACCTGCCAGTACGATGCCCGAATCGCCAAGCTGAATATGCTGCGCGCCCAGTGCCACCGCACGCAGGCCCGAGCCGCACACCTGGTTGATGCTCCAGGCCGCGGCTTCGACCGGCAGTCCGGCATTGACATGCGCCTGGCGCGCGGGGTTCTGGCCCTGACCGGCGGTCAGGACCTGGCCCAGGATGGTCTCGGACACCTCGGCCTTGTCGATCCCGGCGCGGGCGACGACAGCCTCCAGCACGGCGGCGCCCAGGTCATGCGCGGGGGTGTTGGCGAAGGCTCCGTTGAAGGATCCGACAGCGGTGCGCGCGGCAGATACGATAACGACATTGGTCATGGATGCTCCTCTCTCCATAGCGGCGGAGCGGGATAATCCGGATCGGCGGAACACGCTCCGTGCAACGCCCGTTTTGCATAGCTGCTATCACTCTGGTTGGCAATGCTGCGCTGCGGAAAGCCCGTTGCCGTCACGCATGGCGCGACACACTGTTTCGCCCCCGGGCCAGTCCGGCCAATGGACATGCCTTGCCTTAACGGTTAAAGAATGATTGAGGAAAAAACATGAATAAAACAATTGCCAAATATCACCTCGGGCAGATTGTCCGCCACCGGAAGCATCCGTTCCGGGGCGTTGTATTCGACGTGGACCCGAGTTTCTCCAATTCCGATGAATGGTATGAGGCCATCCCCGAGGACAGCCGTCCCGCCAAGGAGCAGCCCTTCTACCACCTGCTGGCCGAGAACGAGCAGTGCTATTATGTGGCCTATGTGTCCGAGCAGAACCTGCTGCCTGACGATTCGGGTGAACCGATCGAGCACCCGGACCTGGGCGATCTGTTCGGTGACTTCAGCGACGGTATCTATCCGCTGCAGGTGCAACTGAACTGACCGCAGCGATGCCCGCAGCCGGATCGGGCTGCGGCGGTGCGAAGGTCCACCCCCCTCAGTTGACTGGCAGAATCGGTATGCGCAGGTCCAGCCGATTGAATCCCGGGTGACAGTGATAGTCCAGCCGGTCGGTCAGGGTTCGAATGATGTGCCAGCCGAACCCGCCTTCGGGCAGGCACCAGGGCGGATCCGGTGGGGCGCTCGGAGGTGTCCCCTCGGGCAAGGGGACGCCGTAGTCCGTGACAATGCAGACCAGCCCATCGCCTTCGCAGTGCAGGACCAGCTGGATCGGGCCCGGTGCCGTTGCGTATCCGTGTTCGGTGATGTTGTTGCAGACCTCGGCCAGGACAAGCTCCGCAGTGCCAAGGGTGGCATCATCCACGCCTTGCGTGCGAAGGTGGTTGCGCAGGCGCAGCATGACCTTGCGCGTCTGCATGTCCCCGGATTGAAAGACGCAGGCAAATCCGCTGCCCGCGCCGGGTTCATCTGGAGGTATGTTGTCCCTGGTCACCTTGACAATCCTGCCACACATGGCGCGTCCCCTTATCCGGTAGCCTGCGACGCGCCGCGCTCTGGCAGCCGGTCATGCAGGGTAAACACCGTATCCATCCGCGTCAGACGGAACACCTTGGCCACATTCGGGGTCAGGCCACTCAGTTCCAGCCGCCGGTCGCCTCCCAGCAGCTTCATCACCGCGACCACCGCGCCCAGCCCGCTGCTGTCCAGGAAATCCACCCGGGACATGTCCAGGATCACCGGTGCGCCCGGCTCTGCCAGCGCCTCGCGCACGGCTTCCTTGAAACTGAGCGCGACCGCTGCATCAAGGCGTTGCTCCTCCAGCGTGATGACGAGCGCGCCATTCAGGTCCTGCGTTGATATGTTCATCGAATCCTCGGTCGCTGGTTGCGCTGTGGCTGGCCGATTGACGATCGGTCACAATCAAGGCTATGCGAGATTCGTTACCAAGAGGTTTGCAACCTGAGGTTATGGATATCCGGGAGGATGGGTTATGCGGGATGTGGTGATCATCGGGGCGTCCAGGACCCCAATGGGCGGGCTGCAGGGGGTATTTGCGGGTGTTCCGGCAGCGCGATTGGGGGGGGCTGCGATTCGTGCGGCCATGGAGGGCGCCGGGGTTGATCCCGCCCAGGTTGAGGAGCTTCTGATGGGCTGCGTGCTGCCCGCAGGTCAGGGCCAGGCCCCTGCACGACAGGCCGGGTTCGCGGCGGGGCTGACCCAGGCGGTCCCCGCCACCACGCTGAACAAGATGTGCGGTTCGGGCATGAAGGCGGCGATGATTGCCCATGACCAGATCGCCCTTGGCGCCGCCGGGATCGTGGTGGCCGGCGGCATGGAAAGCATGTCCGAGGCCCCCTATCTGCTGCCAAAGATGCGCGCCGGCGCCCGGCTGGGCCATGGGCAGGTGATCGACCACATGTTCCTGGACGGGCTGGAGGATGCCTATGACAAGGGCCGTCTGATGGGCACCTTCGCCGAGGATTGCGCCAGCCACTACCAGTTCACGCGCGAGGCGCAGGACGAATACGCTCTGGGCTCACTCTCGAACGCCCTGGCGGCGCAGGAGCAGGGCGCCTTCGATGCCGAGATCACGCCCGTTACCCTGGCCGGACGCAAGGGCAGCACCACCGTCAGCACCGATGAGCAACCCGGCAACGCCCGCCCGGACAAGATCCCGCAGCTCAAACCCGCCTTCCGGGCCGAGGGCACCGTTACCGCCGCCAATGCCAGCTCCATCTCGGACGGGGCGGCGGCGCTGGTCATGACCCATGCGGGGGCGGGCCTGCCGGTGCGCGCCCATGTGCGCGGCCATGCCAGCCACGCCCAGGAACCGGGCTGGTTCACCACCGCGCCGGTGCCTGCCGCGCAGAAACTGCTGGACCGGCTGGGGTGGAGCGTGGACAGCGTGGATCTGTGGGAGGTGAACGAGGCCTTCGCCGTTGTTCCCATGGCCTTCATGCGCGAAATGGGCATCCCGCGTGACCGTATGAACGTCAACGGCGGCGCCTGCGCGCTGGGGCATCCCATCGGCGCCTCGGGCGCGCGGATCATGGTGACGCTGCTGCACGCGCTGGAAGCCCGCGGGCTGAAGCGCGGCATCGCCGCCATCTGCATCGGCGGGGGCGAGGGCACCGCCATCGCGCTGGAACGTCCCTGAGCAACCGGGGCGCTTTCGGGCGCCTCACTCAGCCGCTCCTGTCAGCCGCCCGTGTGGCTCATGTGGCGCGAGACCTGCCCATCCACCTTCTGGCGCGAATAGTCGAAGTCATGGCCCTTGGGTTTGCGGGTGATCGCCTCGCGGATCGCAGCTTCCAGCAGGGCGTCATCGTCTGACGCCCGCAGCGGCGCGCGCAGATCGGCCATATCCTCCTGACCCAGGCACATGTAAAGCTCGCCCGTGCAGGTCAGGCGCACGCGATTGCAGCTTTCGCAGAAATTATGCGTCAGCGGCGTGATGAAGCCGATCTTCTGGCCGGTTTCCTCGATCCGCACATAGCGGGCGGGGCCGCCGGTCCGTTCGGCCAGATCAACCAGAGTGAAGCGTTCGGCCAGCCGCGCGCGCAGGTCCTTGAGCGACCAGTATTGATCCAGCCGGTCCTCGTTGCCCAGATCGCCCATGGGCATGACCTCGATCCAGGTCATGTCCATGTCGCGCGCGGCGCACCATTCCTGCATGGTGAACAGCTCATCCTCGTTGAAGCCTTTCAGCGCCACGGCGTTGATTTTCACGCGCAGCCCGGCCTCCTGCGCGGCATCGATCCCGTCCAGCACCTGGGCCAGGCGGCCCCAGCGGGTGATATCGGCGAATTTCTTGTCATCCAGCGTGTCCATGGAAATATTGATCCGCCGCACGCCGCAATCGGCCAGTTCGCGGGCGAAACGGCGCAGCTGGCTGCCATTGGTGGTCAGCGTCAACTCCTTCAGCGCGCCGCTTTCCAGATGCCGGTTCATGCGTTCGAAGAAGGTCATGATCCCCTTGCGCACCAACGGCTCACCCCCGGTGATGCGCAGCTTTTCGACCCCCAGCCGGACAAAGGTGGAGCACATGCGGTCCAGCTCCTCCAGTGTCAGAAGCTCCTTCTTCGGCAGGAAGGTCATGTTTTCGGCCATGCAATAGACACAGCGGAAATCGCAGCGGTCCGTGACCGAGACACGGAGATAGCTGATCGGGCGGGCGAACGGGTCGATGAGTGGCGCTGTCATGCGCGAAATCTATGCAGCTCTGCGCGCGGCGGCAAGTGCCTTGACGGTTGCCGTGGACCTTTGTCGGAAGTAGGTTGCGCGCATGAGGTCCAGATTCCTTTTTGCATCCCTGACATTGGCCATGCTGCTTTTGGCCGCCTGTGGCGATTCCGGGCCGTTCCAGCGCGCCGCCGCGCCAGACGTCTCCGTGCAGACGCCGGATGCCGAAACCGTGCGCCCGCAGGCACGCCCGGGAGAGGAGGGCGTCGACGCCCTGCCGCCGCTGGCGCGCAGCGCCGTGCGCACCGCCGAAACCCTGGATCGAACCACCCCTGAAGAGCGCGCCGCTGCCACCGCGCCAGCCGCTGCGGGCGCGCAGCTGGGGGAAACCCTGGCCTCGCTCGGCAACCCGGCCGAGGGCGGGTTCTGGCTGCGTACAGGGCTTGTCACCGAGGCGCAGCAAGGGCGGGTGGAAACCCGGGGCGGCGCGTCGGTGCAGGTGGAACTGCGCCCCTCGGGCAGCGCGCCCGGCGCGGGCAGCCAGCTGTCGCTCGCAGCCTTCCGCGCGCTGGAGGTGCCCTTGACAGATCTGCCCCGCCTGACCGTCTTCAGCCAGTGATCCCGGCGCGCGGCGCAACCTGCCCCCACCGACCCTGTCCGATGTCTGCATCGGACAGCGCCCCCGAGGCGTGCAGGGTGGGTGGGTGGGCGCGGCTCGGGGGCGCTTGCCTCCGCCCGTTGCAAACAGGAGCTTGCATCAGCCGCCCCGCGCAATCCCCATCAGCGCATAGGTTACTTGCGCGGCGGTGAAATCCCAGACCGGCGCGCCCTCGATGGGGGCCAGTTCCACCACATCGATCCCCACGCAGCGCCGCCCCTTCAGCGCGCTGCGCACCAGCGATAGCGCCTGATAATAGCCCAGCCCCCCTGGCACCGGCGTGCCGGTGGCGGGCATGATCGCCGCATCCAGCCCGTCCACGTCAAAGCTGATGTAGACATCCTCCGGGAAATCCTCGGGCAGGGTGATCTCGTAGATGTTGTCGGTCACCAGTTCCTCGGCATCGACGAAATCCACCTCCAGCGTCTCGCGCAGCGCGGCTTCTTCCGAGGACAGGGCGCGGACGCCGAATTGCGCCAGAGCGATGCCCTCTTCCTCCACCAGCAGTTGCATGACCGAGGCATGGCTGTGACGCTCGCCCTGATAGGCGCGGCGCAGATCGGCATGGGCATCGATCTGGACCACGCCCACGCGCCGCCCCAACCCCGCGGCGACCCCACGCACCGCGCCCCAGGTCAGGCTGTGCTCGCCGCCCAGCGTGACCGGCAGCTTGCCCGCGCGGGTGATGGCGGCGGTGCGGGCCTCCAGATCCGCCAGGGCGCGGGCGATGGGCTGGTCGCAGTCGATGGGCGCGGTGGTGTGGATGCCCTCGGCGCAGGGCTCCATCCCACGCCACAGCCGCTCCAACTGGTCCGAGGCCGCAATCAGCGCCGCCGGGCCGCGCGTGGTGCCCGACCCATAACTGACGGTCTTTTCCAGCGGCATGGGGATGACGTGGAATTGCGCGGTGGCGCGGCGCTCCTCGGGGGTCAGTTCGCTGTCCAGAAAGATCATGAGAGGCGGCCCTTGAAGTCCTGATAGTCAAATTCGCGGATGACGCGCAGCGCGTCGCTGTCGCTGTTCCAGACCGCCAGAGCGGGCAGGCGGACGCCGTTGAAGGTGGTGGTCTTGACCATTGAATAATGCGCCTGGTCCAGAAAGGCCACGCGGCTGCCGATGGCCGGGACAGCACCGAACGCATATCGCCCGATCACATCGCCCGCCAGACAACTTGGTCCCCCCAGCCGCACAAGGGTTTCGCCGCCCTCACCCAGCAGGGCCGGGCGGTAGGGGGCCTCGATCACATCGGGCATGTGGCAGGTGGCGGATATGTCCAGGATCGCGTTCGGCCCGTCATTCTCCACCACATCCAGCACTTCGCCCACCAGAATACCGGCATCCAGCGCCACAGCCTCGCCCGGTTCCAGATAGCAGTGCAGGCCGGTTTCCGCGCGCACGCGCTGCAGGAAGGCGATCAGCCCCTCGCGGTCATAATCGGCCCGCGTGATATGGTGGCCGCCGCCGAAATTGATCCATTTCAGCCGCGGCGCCAGGGCGCGGATGCGCGGAGCGATATGGTCCCAGATGGCCAGCAGGGGGGTCAGGTCCTGTTCGCAGAGCGTATGCATATGCAGCCCGTCCACGCCCTCCAGCGCGGCGTCGTCGATCTGATCCAGCGGTGTGCCCAGGCGAGAGCCGGGGGCGGCGGGGTCATATTTCGGATCCTCGCCCATGGGCAGGCCGGGGTTGAAGCGCAGGCCCACATGGATCTCGCGCGCGGCGTCGCGGATCATCGGCAGGAAGCGCGCTTTGGCGGCGGGGGTGTTGAACACGATATGGTCCGACAGCGCGATGATCTCGGCCATCTCGTCCGGTTTGTAGCCGGCGGCAAAGGTTTCGACGATCCCGCCGTAATGCTCGCGCCCCAGCCGTGCCTCCCACAGGCCCGAGGCGCAGACGCCCGAGAGGTAGCGGCTGACAAGTGGCGCCAGCTCCCACATGGAAAACGCCTTGAGCGCGCAGAGCACCGTGGCGCCAGACCGGGTCTGGATATCGGCCAGCACCCGCAGGTTGGCCTCCAGCCGCGCCTCATCCACCACGAAACAGGGCGAGGGGACGCGATCAAGGGCGAACCGGGCGAAAGCGCCCGGATCGCCCGCATGGGTCTGCATGGCCATCAGAAATCGACCGGGGCCGAGAGTTCCGTGATCTTCCACGGCAGGCCATGGGCGTTGAGCATCTCCATGAAGCGGTCGGGGTCCAGCTGTTCGGTGTTGAACACGCCCGCGCCGCTCCAGGTGCCATCAAGCATCAGCGCTGCGCCGATCATGGCGGGCACGCCAGTGGTGTAGCTGACCGCCTGGCTGCCGACCTCGCGGAAACACTCCTCATGGTCGCAGATATTGTTGATGTAATAGGTCTTTTCGCCGGAGCCATCCTTGGCGGGGCCGGTGATGATATCGCCGATATTGGTCTTGCCCTTGGTCCGTTCGCCCAGATCGCCGGGATTGGGCAGCACGGCTTTCAGGAATTGCAGCGGGATGATCTGGTGGCCCTCATACTCCACCGGCTCGATGCCGGTCATGCCGACATTTTGCAGGACGGTCACATGCTGGATATAGGCATCGCCAAAGGTCATCCAGAAACGGGCGCGCTCGATCTCGGGGAAATGCGTGACCAGCGACTCCAGCTCCTCGTGATACATCAGATACATGTTCTTGGGGCCGACCTGATCGAAGTCGAATTCGACCATGGTGGACATGGCGGGTGAGGTCACCCAGCCGCCGTTTTCCCAGTGCTTCACCTCGGCCGTGACTTCGCGGATGTTGATCTCGGGGTTGAAATTGGTGGCGAAGGGGTGGCCGTGATCACCGCCGTTGCAATCCAGAATGTCGATCAGCCGGATGCCCGAGAGGTAATGCTTGCGCACATAGGCCGCGAAGATGCTGGTCACGCCCGGATCGAAGCCCACCCCCAGCGTGGCCATCAGCCCGGCTTTTTCGAACCGTTCATGCAACTTCCACTGGTGCGAATATTCGAACTTGGCTTCCTCGGGCGGCTCATAGTTGGCGGTGTCCAGATAGTGAACGCCGGTGCGCAGGCAGGCCTCCATCAGCGCCAGATCCTGATAGGGCAGCGCGAGGTTGACCAGCAGCGCGGGCTTCACGGTTTCGATCAGCGCCACCGTGGCCCCTACGTCATCGGCGTCGATCTGGTAGGTTTCGATCACCTGCCCGGTGCGCGCCTTGACGGACTCGGCAATCGCCTCGCATTTGCTCAGCGTGCGGCTGGCGACGGCGATGCGGCCGGGGAACAGGTCCCGGTTCATCGCCATCTTGTGCAGCGTGACCGAGGCCACGCCCCCGGCGCCGATCACCAGAACGTCCTTGTTCATGTCAGCCATGGGCTTCCTCCTCATGCAGATGTTCGTAATATGTATAGCCGCCAAGGGCTTCGCGGTAGGTGTTCATCAGGATCTTGCGCTGGCCGGGGTTGATCCGCCCGGACCGCACGGCGCGCTCGACAATCGCCTTGAAGGCGTCAAGGCATTGGCGCGGCTCATATTCCACCGCTGCCAGCACTTCGGAAACGGTGTCGCCTTCGACCTCATGCTGCAGTTCCAGCACGCCCTCGTCATTGAAATCCACCGTCACCACATTGGTATCGCCGAACAGGTTGTGCAGATCGCCCAGGGTTTCCTGATAGGCGCCAACCAGAAAAACTCCTATATGGTAACGCTCTGCAGGGCGAAGTTCATGCAGGGGCAGAGCATTGTCGATCCCGTCCTCCAGCACGAACTGCGCGATCTTGCCGTCGCTGTCGCAGGTGATGTCCGACAGCACCGCGCGCCGGGTGGGGGCTTCGTCCAGCCGTTGCAGGGGCGCGATGGGCAGCACCTGGTCGATGGCCCAGACATCGGGCAGCGACTGGAACAGTGAGAAATTGGCGCGGTAGATATCTCGGTGCTCGTTCAGCTCCTCGCGGACCTCGGGGGGGACATCGCCGGACTGGGTCACCAGATCCTTGATCCGCCCCACCACATAGAGGAAAATCTGTTCTGCCCGCGCGACTTGTTCGATGTCGATCACCCCGCGACGGAAGAGCGCGCGCAGTTCCTCGCGATAGTATTCGGCATCGTTGAGGCATTCCTGCACGCGGCGCGGCGTCAGATAGCCGGTGATTGCGGCGATGTCCGACAGCATGTGGTGGTCGTCACCTTCAGGCGTGACCGGTTCGGAGCGGTCGAAATAGCTGGCCTCCAGGATATCGGCGATCAGCATCGAGGAATGCGCGACGATGGCGCGCCCGCTTTCGGTGACCAGCGTGGGGTGGGGCTGGCCGGCCTCATCCATGGCGTAGCGGACGGTTTCGACGATATTGGCGCAATATTCGTCCAGTGTGTAGTTCATGGAATTGTCGGTGGCGCGCGCCTCGCCGGTGTAGTCGATGCCCAGGCCCCCGCCCAGGTCCAGATAGTCCAGCGGCGCGCCCAGACGGCGCAGTTCGGTGAAGAAGCGGCAGGCTTCATCCACGGCCTGGCGGATGTCCATGATCTGCGGAACCTGGCTGCCCAGATGCGAATGTTGCAGGCGCAGGCAGTCCAGCATGTCGGCGGCGCGCAGGGTTTCCAGCATGTCCACCACTTCCTTGGTGGTCAGGCCAAAGGTGGACCGGTCGCCCGAGCTGTCGGCCCAGTTGCCGCTGACCCGCCGGGTCAGCTTGATGCGCACGCCGAGCATGGGTTTCTCGCCCAGGCGCCTGGCCTCGGCGATGACGGTGTTCAGCTCGCCCGGGCTTTCGATGACCAGACAGCAGTTGATCCCCGCCTTGCGCGCCAGGATGCCCAGCCGCACGTATTCGGCATCCTTGATCCCGTTGCAGATCAGCAGCGCGCCTTCGGGCAGATTGCGCGAGAGCGCCAGGATGAGCTCCGGCTTGCTGCCAGCCTCCAGTCCGAAGCCATAGGGGCGGCCGTATTCCACAATGCGGTCAACGACTTCGGCCTGCTGGTTCACCTTGATCGGAAACACACCGCGATAAACGCCGCCATAGCCATTGGCCGCAATCGCGCGGGCAAAGGTGGTGTTCAGATCATCGAGCGAGCGGCGCAGGAACGCCCCCACCCGCAGGATCAGCGGCGCATCGATCCCGCGCGCGCTCAGGTTGTGCAGAAGTTGCGGCAGGCTTGCGGGCGGATCATCGGGGCGCGCGGGGTTGACCAGCCCCAGATCGCCATTGGCGCATAGGCCCAGAATCCCCTTGCCCCAGCGGTGAATGGCGTAGCTCTTGAACACCGTGTCATCCATGGGAACTGCCTCTCCGTGCCGGACGAAATGAGGCTCCGCCATAGAAATACCGGACCCATTTCACAAGGAAAAATACAACCGCAGCGATGGATTCTTTGTGACGGTTCAGGCCGCCAGCAGCGCGGTTTCGCCGGTATCAAGCAATCGGCGGACATAGGGGGCATCGGCTGCGGGATCCGTCAGATGGGGGCGGGTCGCCGGGGCGGCTTCGGCGGGGTGCAGGCTGTCGATCACCCCGCCCTGGGCCTGCAGCAGATGGTGGCCTTCCAGCAGAAGATGCACATAGCTGGCGCCATGGGGGGCATGGTCGGTGCGGATGCCGTGGTGGTCCAGCAGGTCGCGGGCGCGGGCCAGAACCTGATCGCAGCCAAACAAGGCCGTGGCGCGCGGGTCGGTCAGCAGGATGCGCTGATCGGGGCCGAGGGTGAGCGCTTCGGAAAGGGTCAGGCCCGGCAGCGCGCCGGGTGCGATGCGGATGGGGCGCAGGGCAGGGCGGCGGCGCAGGGTTTCGGCGTCAAGGCGCTGGGGCTGCACCGACAACAGCGGCTGTGCTCCGGCATCGACCGTCAGGACAAGGTCACCGGCCCGCAGGCTGTCTGCCGGGCGCGGCCCCTGTGGCGTATCAATCAGCGTATCGGCACCGGCACAGGCCAGCTGCAGGTCTTCGCGCGTGGCCCGGCCCGGCGTGCAGGCCAGCACCCACAGCGGTTGCCCCGGCGCGGGCAGGGCCGGGGTGATCACCACCGCGCGCAGGGTGCCATCCGTGGCGCGCAGCAGCCGACCCTCGAACCGCGCATGGCCATCGGTCAGGGTAAAGCCGTCGGACGGGGCCTCGGGCGGCGCATCATCCGCAGGGGCGCGCATCGGGGCCTCGCGCCCGCTCAGCCGCGCGGCAATACCGGCGGCGCGGCGGCGCAGGCCGGTCAGGACCGACGGCAGCGGCAGGTCCAGCACATTGCCCGCCCGGTCCATCCGCAGCGCCGCCCCGTGATAACGCCATTCGGCGCCCGGGCGCAGGGCGTCCTCGGGCGCGCCGGGGATGCCATCGGTTTCGGTCTGCGCCCAGTCCAGCGCAAAGACGCCCCTGGGGCATGAATTCTGAACCATCTGCCGTGCCTGCCTCTGGATGCACCGCGTCTGGCGGCGGCGCCTGGCAACACATTAGCAGAAACCCATGCAGGCAACCAGAGTGCGCTTGCCCTTTGGCCCGCCCGCACCATCTGTGCCACCGACCCGCAAGGAGACGCCCATGCCAAGAATGCGCCGCAAACAGGACCTGCCGCAAAAGACCTGCATGGCCTGCGGACGGCCCTTTGCATGGCGGCGCAAATGGGCGCAGGTCTGGGAGCAGGTGCGCTACTGCTCAGAGCGTTGCCGCCGGGCCGGGCCTGCCTCCGGCACGGGCGGGGACGCATAATCCCTTGCCCTGCGCCCTTGGGGCGACTATAGACGCGCGCATCGGGCTGCGTGGCAGACACGCGGGCGGGATCACCCCGCGCCGCTTTTTGCGCGTTTCACCCGAAGTGCAACAGACCGGCGGAGCCAACCGTCTGGCCAGTCAAATCGAACGCAAAGGAAACTGAACCGCATGTGCGCCAAAGCTACCATGGAAGATTTCGAGGCCATGCTCAATGAGAGCCTCGAACTGGACACACCGAACGAAGGATCGGTTGTCACCGGCAAGGTCATCGCCATCGAGGCGGGCCAGGCCATCATCGACATCGGCTACAAGATGGAAGGCCGGGTCGAGCTGAAGGAATTCGCAAACCCCGGCGAAGCGCCCGACATTTCGATCGGCGATGAGGTCGAGGTCTATCTGGACCGCGTGGAAAACGCCCGGGGCGAGGCTGTCATCAGCCGTGACAAGGCCCGCCGCGAAGCCGCCTGGGACCGTCTGGAAAAAGCCTATGCCGACGAAAACCGCGTCGAAGGCGCGATCTTCGGCCGCGTCAAGGGCGGGTTCACCGTCGATCTGGGCGGCGCCGTGGCCTTCCTGCCGGGCAGCCAGGTCGATGTGCGCCCCGTGCGCGATGCCGGCCCGCTGATGGGTCTGAAGCAGCCCTTCCAGATCCTGAAGATGGACCGCCGCCGCGGCAATATCGTGGTTTCGCGCCGCGCCATCCTGGAAGAGAGCCGCGCCGAACAGCGCGCCGAGGTCATCGCCAAGCTGGCCGAGGGTCAGGTCGTCGACGGTGTGGTCAAGAACATCACCGAATACGGCGCCTTTGTGGATCTGGGCGGTGTGGACGGGCTGCTGCACGTCACCGACATGGCCTGGCGCCGCGTCAACCACCCCTCCGAGATCGTCACTATCGGCGAGACGCTCAAGGTGCAGGTCATCAAGATCAACAAGGACACGCACCGCATCAGCCTGGGCATCAAGCAGCTGCAGGCCGATCCTTGGGACGCGGTCGAGCGCAACTACATGCTGGGCTCGGTCCACAAGGGCCGCGTGACCAACATCACCGATTACGGCGCGTTTGTCGAGCTGGAGCCCGGTGTCGAAGGTCTGGTCCATGTCTCGGAAATGTCCTGGACCAAGAAGAACGTGCACCCCGGCAAGATCGTCTCCACCAGCCAGGAGGTCGAGGTCATGGTGCTGGAGATCGACAGCGCCAAGCGCCGCGTGTCACTGGGTCTGAAGCAGACCATGCGCAACCCGTGGGAGCTGTTCGAGGAAACCCACCCCGTGGGCACCCAGATCGAGGGCGAGGTCAAGAACATCACCGAGTTCGGCCTGTTCGTGGGCCTCGAAGGCGATATCGACGGCATGGTGCACCTGTCCGATCTGAGCTGGGATCAGCGCGGCGAGGAAGCCATCCAGGAATTCCGCAAGGGCGACATGGTGCAGGCCGTGGTGACCGAGGTGGATACCGACAAGGAGCGCATCTCGCTGTCGATCAAGGCGCTGGAAAACGACAGCTTCTCGGATGCGGTCGAAGGCGTGAAGCGCGGCTCGATCGTCACCTGTGCGGTGACGGCGATCGAGGATGGCGGGATCGAGGTCGAATACAACGGCATGAAGAGCTTCATCCGTCGCTCCGACCTGGCCCGTGACCGTGCCGACCAGCGGCCCGAGCGTTTCGGCGTCGGCGACAAGGTCGATGCCCGCGTGACCAGCGTGGACAGCAAGACCCGCCGTCTGGGCCTGTCGATCAAGGCGCGCGAGATCGCCGAGGAAAAGGAAGCCGTCGAACAGTATGGCTCCTCGGACGCCGGTGCGTCGCTGGGCGACATTCTGGGCGCGGCGCTCAAGGATCGTAACTGATCCGCCGCGTTGTCGGATGACGGAACCAAGACCCCGCCCGGAAACGGGCGGGGTTTTTCGTTGGCTCAGGGGTGCAGCCGCGCCAGCAGCAAGGCCAGCGCATGGTCGCGCGCGCGGGCGCGCACCTCGGCCCGGCCCGGGGCGCCGAACTCCACCGTTTCCACCAGTGTCGGGGCGCCGCGCAGGGTGGTGGCGAAGCAGACGCGGCCTTCGGGCTTGAACTCGGACCCGCCTGGCCCGGCGATGCCGGTGATGGCGACGCTGAGGTCGGCCTCGGACCGCGCCAGCGCGCCCTCGGCCATCTCCTGCGCCACAGCTTCGGACACGGCGCCATGGGTGGCCAGCGTCACCGCGCGCACCCCCAGCATCTGTTCCTTGGCGGCGTTGGAATAGGTGACAAAGCCCCGCTCCACCACGGCCGAGGATCCGGCGATATCGGTCAGCGCGGCGGCCACCATCCCCCCGGTGCAGCTTTCGGCCGGGGCGATCATCAGGCCGCGTTCGCGTGCAGCCTCAAGCACTTGCGCGGCAAGGCTCATCCCATCAGCACCCCATGGGCCAGGGCGGCTGCGGCCACCACCACCAGCGCGGCGAACACCCCCGCGATCAGGTCATCCAGCATCACGCCCAATGGCGTGTGCAGCCGGTCCGCCCAGCCCACCGGCCCCAGTTTGGTGATGTCAAAGAAGCGAAAGGCCAGGAACGCCACCACCCAGCCGGGCCAGAGCGCCGTGATCGCCACCCCCTGCATCATCGCCCCCAGCGACACCGGCCAGAGCGCCAGCCACATGCCCGCAACCTCGTCGATGACGATCTCGGACGGGTCCGGATCCTCCAGTCCCCGGGTTTCGATCACCGTCACCCACCACCCCAGCGCCGAGACCGCCACCGTCGCCGCCGCCAGCAGCCAGAACCCGCCCAGCACATGCAGCGCCCAGGCCACCGGCAGCGCGGCCAGCGTGCCCCAGGTGCCCGGGGCAGGGCGCAAGAGCCCGGCGCCAAAGAAGGTGGCCAGCAGGCGCGACCAGCTCATGCCCGCACCAGCGTGGCGGTGGCAAGTGCTGCGATGCCTTCCTCGCGCCCCGTGAAGCCCAGTCGCTCCGAGGTGGTGGCCTTGACGCTGACGCGGGCGACCTCCAGCCCCATGATCTGCGCCAATGCCGCGCGCATGGCCGGGGCGTGGGGGCCGATCTTTGGCCGCTCGCAGATCAGCGTCACATCGGCATGGGTCAGCGTGAAGCCTTGATCGCGCGCCAGATCGGCGGCATGGCGCAGAAAGATATGGCTGGCCGCGCCCTTCCATTGCGGGTCCGAGGGCGGGAAATGCTGGCCGATATCGCCCATGGCCAGCGCGCCATATATGGCATCGGTCAGCGCGTGCATGCCGACATCGGCATCGGAATGGCCCTGCAGCCCGCGGGTGTGGGGCACCAGAACGCCGCACAGCCAGCAGCCCTCGCCCTCGCCAAAGCGGTGCACGTCATAGCCATTGCCGGTGCGGATATCCATGGGCCTGTCCTTGTCCCTGTTGCGCAAGAGCGCCTCGGCGCGGGCGAAATCGCCGGCCCAGGTCAGCTTGATATTGTCGTCTTCGCCTTCGACAATGGCAACGTCAAGCCCGGCGGCGCGCGCGATCTCAACATCATCGGCGGCTTCGGTGCCGTGGCTGCGATGGGCGGCCAGAATGGCGTCAAAGCGGAACCCCTGCGGCGTCTGGGCACGAAACAGGCCGGTCCGGTCGGCGGTGCCGCGCACCCGCCCGGCCTCGCCGCGCCAGAGCGCATCGGTCACCGCCAGCGCCGGTGCGGCGCCGGGGCTATGTTCCAGCGCGGCCAGCACCCGCGCGACCAGCGCGACGCTGACCAGAGGGCGCGCCCCGTCATGGATCAGCACCCGCGCGGGCGGGTCCTGGGCCAGAGCTTCCAGCGCGTTGCGCACCGATTGCGCGCGGCTCGCGCCCCCCGGCACCAGCGTCAGGTCGGCAATGTGCAGCGCCCGGGCGCGGGGCATGTCATCAGGATGGACCACCAGCACGCAACGCCCCGGCGCTGCGGCGCGGAGGGCCTGGAGCGTGCGCACCAGCACCGGCTGGCCAGCCAGATCCCGCCATTGCTTCGGCAGGCCACCGCCCGCGCGGGTGCCACGCCCGGCGGCGACAATGATTATGGCGGTGGTATCTGACATGAGTCCTTCGCAGTTAGTGACGAATTGTCTATAGGGCCAGACAGGGGGTGCTGACAACTCGCGCGATTGCCGGGGATGAATGCCTAATTTTTAGCCTTATGATGAATAATGCGCCACAAGACTGCTGACCTTATTTGCAGCTTGCCCGCAGGGTGCTTAGATACAGTCAGAAATGCCCACCAAAGATAGCCGCAGGACAGGTGACACAGTTGCAGACCCTCACATTGACCGCCGCCAATTGCCCCGACAGGGTCGCCCGGATTACCCCTCCGGTGGTGCTGGCGCCCATGGCGGGGATCACCGACCTGCCGTTTCGCCGGGTGGTCGCGCGGTTTGGTGCGGGGCTCGTGGTGTCGGAAATGGTGGCCAGCCAGGAAATGGCACAGGAGAAGCCCTCGGTCCGGGCGCGCGCCCGGGCGGAGCTGGGCCTGGGGGACGCGCGCACCGCCGTGCAGCTGGCGGGCCGCGAGGCCTACTGGATGGCCGAGGCCGCCCGCATCGCCGCCGATGGCGGGGCCGAGATCATCGACATCAACATGGGCTGTCCGGCGAAAAAGGTCGTGGGCGGGGCCTCGGGCTCGGCCCTGATGCGCGAGCCGGACCACGCGCTGCGGCTGATCGAGGCCGTGGTGGGCGCGGTGGATGTGCCGGTGACGCTGAAAACCCGGCTGGGCTGGGATGATGCCTGCCGGAACGCCCCCGATCTGGCGCGCAGGGCCGTGGGCGCCGGGGTGGCCATGGTCACCATCCACGGCCGCACCCGCTGCCAGTTCTACAAGGGCGCTGCGGATTGGGCGGCCATTGCCGACGTGGTGCACGCCGTTCCGGTGCCGGTGCTGGCAAATGGCGATATCCGGTCGGCGGCGGATGCGCGGGCGGCGCTGCTGGCCTCGGGGGCGGCGGGGGTGATGATCGGGCGCGGCGCGCAGGGGCGGCCCTGGCTGCCCGCGCAGGTGGCCGCGGCGCTGCAGGGTCTGCCCTTGCCCAGGGCGCCCGAAGGCGCTGCGCTGGTGGATCTGGTTGCCGCGCATTATCAGGACATGCTGGGGTTTTATGGCCGGGACCTGGGCCTGCGCGTGGCGCGCAAGCATCTGGGCTGGTACGCCGATGCCGCAGGGGGCACGCCCGCACTGCGGCGCGCGCTGCAGACCGCCACCGACCCGGCACAGGTGCTGCGCCTGCTGCCGGATGCGCTGTCCCCTGAACCCACGGTGGTGGCCGCATGAACACGCCCGCCACAGGGGTCATCTGGTCTGCGCTGCCCGTGCCCGCGATGCTGATCGGTCTGGATGCGGCCGGCGAGGCCGAGCTGATCCTCGATTGCAATCCGACCTGCGAGCAGTTCCTCTCGGCCTCGGCCCGGTCGCTTCGGGGCAAGGCCCTGTTCGAGCGGATCATGATCGACGCCCCCATGGAAGAGGCGCTGACCCGCACCCGGCGCAACCGGTCGGCGCTGTTCATCAATGATGTGGAGGTCGGCACCGGCAGCCGCGCGCCGGTGACCTGCAATCTGCAGCTTGCCCCCCTGGGTGACACACCGGAAATCGTGCTGATGCTGATGTCCCCGCGCGAAATCGCCGGGCGGCTGAACCAGGCCGGGGCGGCCAAGGCGGCGGTAAAATCGGCCTCGGGGATGGCGGCGATGCTGGCCCATGAGATCAAGAACCCCCTGGCGGGGATCAGCGGCGCGGCGCAGCTTCTGTCCATGAACCTGCGCAACGGTGATCTGGAACTGACGGATCTGATCGTCGAGGAAACCCGCCGCATCCTGTCGCTGTTGCAGCAGTTCGAGGAATTCGGCGATCAGCGCCCGCCCAAGCGCCGGGCGGTGAATATCCATGACGTACTGGAACGTGCGCGCCGGTCAGCCCGGTTGGGCTTTGCCGCGCATATGTCGGTAACCGAAGCCTACGACCCGTCACTGCCCGCCGTATGGGGGGATCCGGACCAGTTGTTGCAGGTGTTCCTCAACCTGCTGCGCAACGCCGCCGAGGCCCAGCCCGATGGCGGCACCATCCGGCTGCGGAGCTATTTCGAGCATTCCCTGCGGGTGCGCGGGCAGGACGGGCAGGACCGCGCGCTGCCGCTGCATGTGGATATCATCGATGACGGCCCAGGGCTGCCGCCCGAGATTGCCGCGGATGTGTTCGACCCCTTTGTCTCGGGCCGTGAGAACGGCACCGGCCTGGGGTTGGCACTGGTATCGAAGATCATTGCCGACCATGGCGGCTGGATCGCCGTTGACAGCGCGCCGGGCCGCACGGTGTTCCGGGTGTCGCTGCCGCTGGCCCCGCGCGATGAGGGTGCCGGTTCCGGCGGCGACGCGGATAGCAAGGAGTAACCGATGGACGGAACAGTTCTGGTAGCCGATGACGACCGCACGATCCGCACCGTGCTGACGCAGGCGCTGACGCGCGCAGGCTGCAAGGTCCATGCGACCTCCAGCCTGACCACGCTGATGCGCTGGGTCGAGGAAGGGCGCGGCGATCTGGTCATCACCGATGTGATGATGCCTGATGGCAACGGGATCGAGATGATCCCAAAGATCAGCAAGGAGCGCCCCGGCCTGCCGGTGATCGTCATTTCCGCGCAGAACACCATCATGACCGCCATCCAGGCGACCGAGGCCGATGCCTGGGATTACCTGCCCAAGCCCTTTGATCTGCCGGACCTGATGAAACGCGCCGGCCGCGCGATGCAAAGCCGCCGTCCCGCGCCCCGTGCGCCCGCGCCCGGACCCTCTCCGCGGGGCGATACCATCGACACGGACCTGCCGCTGGTCGGGCGCACCCCGGCGATGCAGACGCTTTATCGGTTGATCGCACGGGTGATGAATTCGGACATGCCGGTGCTGATCTCGGGCGAATCCGGGACCGGCAAATCGCTGATCGCACGGACCCTGCATGACCTGTCGGACCGGCGCGCCTTGCCCTTTGTGGTGGCCACGTCCGAGGACCTGAATTCGGCCGATCATGCGTCCGGGGTGCTGGCGCGGGCCCGTGGCGGGACACTGGTGTTCGACGAACTGGGCGATTACGATGCCGACACCCAGACGCGGGTGGTGCGTTTGCTGGACACGCTTTCGTCAGACAGCGGGCCGCGCGTGCTGGCCACATCGCAGGCGGATCTGTCCACGCTGCTGGCCAATGGTGCCCTGCGCGAGGACCTGTATTACCGCATCAGCGGCGTGACCATCGCCGTGCCCGCGCTGCGCGAACGCATCGACGACCTGCCGCTTCTGGCCGATCACTTCCTGGCCCGTGCCGCCAGCAGCGGCGGTGCGCCGGGGCGGGCCCTGTCCGAGGACGCGCTGGAACTGGTGCGCGCCTATTCCTGGCCGGGCAATCTGCGACAACTGGAAAACGCCATGCGCCGGCTGGTGCTGACCGGGCAGGAACCCGTGATCTCGCGCGCCGAGATGGAGCAGGTGCTGCGCAACCAGCCTGCCATGGAACCCCTGCGCCCCGGCGGCGGGGGTGAGAAGCTGTCGGAATCGGTCGCGGCCCATCTGCGCCGGTATTTCGACCTGCATGGGGGCGAATTGCCGCCCGCGGGCCTTTATGCCCGTATCCTGCGTGAGGTCGAAGGCCCGCTGATCGAGATCGCGCTGGATGCCACGGCGGGAAATCAGGCGCGCTGTGCCGATTTGCTGGGAATCAACCGCAATACCCTGCGCAAGAAGATCCTGGATCTGGATATTCGCGTGACACGGCGCCGCAAATTGATGTAAAACCGCAACACAAGGCGTGGCGCAGTGGCACCGGAGATTCAGTCCCGGACCCGGAAAAGACCACGCGACAGGTGGTAAGTCTGGCGCGGCCCCGATGGGTGCAGGCGCTGCAAGCGGGGGCAGGCGGTGGTCGCGGTCGCGCAACGCAGGATGTGGGAACGGGCTGTGGCTTTGCGCCATCGGCGCCGCTTCATGACAGGTGTGACCATTGTGCTGGTGTCTCTGGCGCCGGTGCTGGTGCTGCTGACCCTGCTGGCGCTGGGCCCGATGAGCGAGATGACCACCTCGCCGCTGTTGCGGCTGATCCTGCTGGCGGATCTGGTCTATATCCTGATCGTGGCAACACTTGTGGCGGCCCGGGTGGCGCGGATCATCGCCGATCGGCGGTCGAAATCCGCCGGCTCGCGGCTGCACCTGCGGCTTTCGGGGTTGTTTGCGGCCATGGCGCTGGTGCCCACGATCTCGGTCGCGGTCTTTGCCAGCGTGACCATCAACGTGGGGCTGGAGGGCTGGTTTTCCGACCGGGTCCGACAGGTTGTGGGCAATTCGCTGGCCGCTGCCGAAGCCTATCAGGCCGAACAGGAAAGCGACCTGATCGAAGATACCACGGCGCTGGCTGCCTATATCAACCGCGCGCAGCGGGCGTTTCTGGTCATGGATGACGGGCAGTTGCGCCAATTGCTGGCCCAGGGGCAGTTGCAGGTCCAGCGCGGGCTGCGGGTGGCCTTTGTCATCGACAGCGCGGGCGAGATCCGCGCGCGCGGTGACCGGTCCTTCCTGTTCGACTACACCCCCCCCGCGCCCGAGGATTTCGAGGCCGCGCATCGCGGCGTGGTGGTGTTCCGTGACTGGCCCAACAGCGAATTCCGCGCGCTGGTGCATCTGGACACGCTGGTGGATCGCTACCTCTATATCTCGCGCGAGGTGGATGGCGATATCCTCAGCCTGCTGGACGAAACCCGTGAGACGGTGCGCCTCTATCAGCAGCTTGAGCGCGAACGCGGGCGGCTGCTGTTCGAATTTGGCCTGCTGTATCTGGGCTTTGCGCTGATCCTGATCCTGGCCGCCGTCTGGCTGGGCTTGTGGTTTGCCGAACGCCTGGCCCGCCCCGTGGGGCGCCTTGCGGCGGCGGCCGAGGCCGTGGGCCGGGGCAATCTGGACATCCAGGTCCATGAGCAGCGCGAGGATGACGAGATCGCCACCATGGGGCGGGTGTTCAACCAGATGACCCGCCAGCTGAAGGGCCAGCGCGACGCATTGCTGGAAAACACCCGCCAGATCGAGGCCCGTCGGCGGCTCTTTGATTCGGTGCTGGGTTCGGTGACCGCCGGGGTGATGGGGCTGGACAGTGAAGGGCGCGTGGCCTTCATCAACCGCGCGGCGGAACGGCTGCTGGTCTGTGACGGCACGGCGGTCCTGTCCATGCCGCTGGCCCAGGCCGTGCCGGAGTTCGAGCCCCTGTTCACCCGGCTGCGTGAAGGCCCCGCCCCCCAGGGCCGCGTGCAGGAGGAGCTGCGCCTGTCCCGCGGCGGGCGACTGGAAACGCTGCTGGTGCGCATTGCCGTGCGCGAAGGGCTTGATGCGCATCCGGACGGTTATGTGATCGCCTTTGACGATGTGACCGATCTGGTCAGCGCCCAGCGGATGGCCGCCTGGGGCGATGTGGCGCGCCGCATTGCCCATGAGATCAAGAACCCCCTGACACCCATCCAGCTGTCCGCGGAACGCATTGCGCGCAAGTTCCGTCGCAAGCTGGACGATGATGACGCCGGATCGCTGGAGCAGCTGACCGGGGTGATCGTGCGCCAGACCGGGGATCTGCGGCGGATCGTGGATGAATTCTCGCGCTTTGCGCGGATGCCGGAACCTGACCGGCGCCCCCATGACCTGGTGGCCATCCTGCGCGATGCCGCGTTTCTGCAAGAAAATGCCCGCCCGGATATCGATTTCGCGGTGACGCTTCCCGCCGATCCGATCGTGCTGGAGGTGGACGCGACCATGCTCTCTCAGGCCTTCACAAACGTCATCAAGAACGCATCGGAGGCCATTGATACACTGGTTGAAAATGGCGCACCAGAGGGCTACGCCCCACAGATCCGCATCGCCCTGGAGGATCAGCCGGATGGCATCCGCGTTACCGTGGCCGAGAACGGTATCGGCCTGCCCGAAGACCGCGCGCGGCTGTTCGAACCCTATGTGACCACGCGCGACAGCGGCACCGGGCTGGGTCTGCCCATCGTCAAGAAGATCATCGAGGAACATGGCGGCAGCTTTGCCCTGCATGACGCGCCGGTGTTCGACGGCGGCACGCATCGTGGCGCAACGGCCGAGATCATTCTGCCGCACCTGACCGGCAGCAAGACCAGATTTGAAGCAGCACGAAACGAGGTTTGATATGGATGACATCCTGATTGTCGATGATGAGCGCGACATCCGCGAGTTGATCTCGGAAATCCTGATCGATGAAGGCTATGCGACGCGGCTGGCGGCCAATTCGGATGACGCCATGGCCGAGGTCAACGCCAAACCTCCGGCGCTGCTGATCCTCGATATCTGGCTGAAGGACAGCCGGATGGACGGGATCGATATCCTGATGGCGGTAAAGCGCGGCAACCCGGATATTCCGGTGGTCATCATCTCCGGGCACGGGAACGTGGAAATCGCCGTGGCGGCGATCAAGCAGGGCGCCTATGACTTCATCGAAAAGCCGTTCAACATTGACCAGTTGCTGGTGGTCATCAAGCGCGCGATGGAAACCTCGAAGCTGCGGCGCGAAAATCAGGAACTGCGGCGGCGCGATGTCACCAGCGCCGAGATGGTGGGCGAATCGCATGCGTTCAAGGTGCTGAAGGGGCAGCTGGACAAGGTCACGCGGTCGAACGGGCGGGTGATGCTGACCGGGCCTGCGGGCTGCGGCAAGGAAGTTGCCGCGCGCTACATCCATGCCCATTCCAACCGGGCCTCGGCGCCGTTTGTGTCCGTCAGTTCCGCCAGTATCGAGCCCGACCGCATGGAAGAGGTGCTGTTCGGCCGGGAAAGCCCGGACCGCGGGGTAGAGCCCGGGTTGCTGGAACAGGCGCATGGCGGCGTGGTCTATCTGGACGAGGTCGGCGACATGCCCACCGGGACCCAGTCCAAGATCCTGCGCGTGCTGGTGGAACAGCAGTTCACCCGGGTTGGCGGCGCGGACAAGGTGCGGGTGGACCTGCGGGTGATCTCGGCCACCACGCGCGATCTGCGCGCCGATATCGCCGATGGCCGCTTCCGGCAGGAACTGTATGACCGGCTGAATGTGGTGCCCATCGAAGTGCCGCCGCTGAACGAGCGGCGCGATGACATTCCCCTGCTGGCGCAGCATTTCATCGAATTGTTCCACCGCAGCCAGGGCCTGCCGCTGCGCAAGCTCTCGGACGTGGCCGAGGCGCATCTGCAGACCATGTCCTGGCCCGGGAACGTCCGCCAGTTGCGCAACATGATCGAACGCGCGCTGATCCTGGGGGACGGCAACGGCCCGATCGACCCCGCCGATTTCCAGTCCGATTCCGCCCAGAGCGGACGCAGCGAGGGGCTGACCCTGTCCGGCACCATGGCGACCCTGCCGCTGCGCGAGGCGCGCGAGATGTTCGAGCGCGAATACCTGCTGGCCCAGATCAACCGTTTCAGCGGCAATATCAGTCGCACCGCCAGCTTTGTGGGGATGGAGCGCTCCGCGCTGCACCGCAAGCTGAAATCGCTGGGGGTGAATACCGCCAGCCTGTCCAGTGTCCGCGCGGTTCGCCAGGACGGCTAGATCAGGGCAGGGCGGCCAGGCATGGGCCTGGCCGCATGCGCGGGCTCAGCGCGTGACCTCGGTCAGGCGTTTGGTCACATAGTCGGTCACATGGCCCAGCATGGGTTTCATGTGGCTTTCCTCATCCCGGAAGAAATGGTCCGCGCCTTCGATCTGCGTATGGGTGATGGTGATTCCACGCTGTTCATGCAGCTTGGCCACCAGGGATTCAGTATCACGCGGCGGGGCGATCCGGTCGGCGGTGCCGTTGATGATCAGCCCCGACGCCGGGCAGGGCGCCAGAAAGCTGAAATCATACATGTTCGCCGGGGGGGAAACCGACACGAACCCGGTGATGTCGGGGCGGCGCATCAGTAGTTGCATGCCGATCCAGGCGCCGAAGCTGAAGCCCGCAACCCAGCAGTGGCGGCTGTTCTGGTTTATGGCCTGCAGATAGTCCAGCGCCGCGGCGGCGTCTGACAGCTCGCCCACGCCCTGGTCGAATTCGCCCTGGCTGCGCCCGACGCCGCGGAAATTGAACCGCAACACCGAAAACCCCATCTCGTAGAAGGCGTAATGCAGGTTGTAGACGATCTTGTTGTTCATCGTCCCGCCGAACTGCGGGTGGGGATGCAACACGATCGCCAACGGCGCATCGCGCTTTTCCTGCGGGTGGTAGCGGCCTTCCAGCCTGCCTTCGGGACCTGGGAAGATGACTTCTGGCATGACGCGGGGAGCCTTTTTCTGCGCTTCGGGTCGGGTGAGACGGCGGCCTGGGCTTGACGCATATCCGCAATGGGATTTAGAATACTTCTAAACTCGGGTCGCCCTCTGTCGGGCTTTCCGCAGTTAAGCTGCTGCGGGGCGCGCGTCAATGTCTTTGCAGGCAGCCCCGGGACCTGTGCCCGGTTCAGCGTGGTTTGGCCAGTGGTCTGGCGGCGGAGGACGCAAGATGAAGCTTTCGACCAAGGGGCGGTATGCGATGATCGCGCTGGTTGATCTGGCGCTGGCGCCCGAAGGGGAACTGGTCTCGCTCAATGAAATTGCGCGGCGGCAGAATGTGTCGCTGGCCTATCTGGAGCAACTCTTCGTGAAGCTGCGCCGCGCCGGGTTGGTCGACTCGGT
Organism: Rhabdonatronobacter sediminivivens; assembly: GCF_013415485.1. Lineage (GTDB taxonomy): Bacteria > Pseudomonadota > Alphaproteobacteria > Rhodobacterales > Rhodobacteraceae > Rhabdonatronobacter > Rhabdonatronobacter sediminivivens. Next base: position 132,023 of record NZ_JACBXS010000002.1, read on the forward strand.
GCGCGGACCGGGCGGTGGGTATCGGCTGGCGCGGCCCGCCGATACCGTGCGGGTCTTCGATATCCTGGAGGCAGTGGATGAGACTGTCAGCGCCCTGGAATCGGGGGCCGGAGCGCGCGGCGCGGTGTCCGGATCGCGGGCGCAGTCGCTGTCGAACCGGTTGTGGGAGAGCCTGTCGGCGCATGTCTATGTGTTCCTGCACCAGACGCGACTGTCGGATGTGGCGCAGAACGCATTGACGCCATGCCCGGCGGTTCCGACCCTGTTCGAACTGGTGGACGATTGAGCGGACGGCGCCGGGGGGGCGCTGCCCCCGTCCCCGCGTTGCGGGGACTCCCCCGGGATATTTTGGCAAGGATGAAGTTGCGATCCGGGATAGGGGACTGATGGGACGGGTCTATCTGGACTGGAATGCCACGGCACCGCTGCGCGTTGAAGCGCGCGCGGCAATGCTGGCGGCCATGGATGTCGTGGGGAATCCGTCTTCGGTCCATGCCGAAGGGCGCGCGGCGCGCGGGATCATCGAGCGGGCGCGGGCACAGGTGGCGGCGGCGCTGGGGGCGGATGGGGCGGATATCGTGTTCACCTCGGGCGCGACCGAAGCGGCGGCGCTGGCTCTGGCGGGGCGCGGGTTGGTTGGCGCGCCACTGGAACATGATGCGGTGCGGTGCTGGATCGATCCGGTGCTGGCGGTGGGTGCCGGGGGGCAGGTGACGGTGCCTGACCCCGGGCGGGCGACGTTGCAATTGGCCAATTCGGAGACCGGGGTTGTGCAGTCCGCATTGCCCGAGGGGCTGGCTGTCAGTGACCTGACGCAGGCCTTTGGCAAGATCCCGCTGGCGTTCAACTGGCTGGGCTGCGCGGCGGCCCTGGTGTCGGCGCACAAGTTGGGCGGGCCGAAGGGGATCGGTGCGCTGGTGCTGCGCCCGGGGCTTGACCTGAGCGCGCAGATCCGCGGCGGCGGGCAGGAACAGGGGCGCCGGGCGGGCACCGAGAATGTCATCGGCATTGCCGGTTTCGGGGCGGCGGCGGCGGCGGCGGCGCGGGATCTGGACAACGGGGTCTGGGATGGTGTGGCGGAAATTAGAAATATTCTAGAAAAAGCACTGGACGCTGATAGCCCGATGACTATTTTTATCGGGAATTCAGGGCCGCGCTTGCCCAACACCCTGTGCTTTGCCACGCCGGGATGGAAGGCCGAGACACAGGTGATGGCGATGGACCTGGCGGGGTTTGCCATTTCGGCGGGCTCGGCCTGTTCCTCGGGGAAGGTGCGGACCAGCCCGGTGCTGGGGGCCATGGGATATGCCGACGATGTGGCGGGTTCGGCGATCCGGGTTTCGTTGGGGCCGGGGGTCACACAGGACGATGTGCTGCGCTTCGCCGAGGCGTGGGGCAAACAGGAGCGGCGCTTTCGGGCGCGCGCTGCATAGAGGATCGGCGCCTGGCGCTGAAACGGAGAATGGGGATCGAAATGGCTGCTTTGGACAATGCCACGGAAGTACGTGAGGGCGTCGACCGCGAAACGGTGGAGACCGTGCGCTCGATGTCGGGCACCTACAAGCATGGCTGGGAAACCGATATCGAGATGGAGTTCGCCCCCAAGGGCTTGAACGAGGATATCGTGCGGCTGATCTCGGAAAAGAATGACGAGCCGGAGTGGATGACCGAGTGGCGGCTGGAGGCGTATCGGCGCTGGCTGACCATGGAATCGCCGGACTGGGCCATGCTGGACATCCCCCCGATCGATTATCAGGAGCAATATTACTACGCCAAGCCCAAGTCGATGGTGGAAAAGCCCAAATCGCTGGACGAGGTGGACCCCAAGCTGCTGGAAACCTATGAGAAACTGGGCATCCCGCTGCGCGAGCAGATGGTTCTGGCCGGGGTCGAGGGGGCCGAGGTGGCCGATGAACGCAAGGTGGCTGTGGATGCGGTGTTCGACAGCGTCAGCCTGGGCACCACGTTCAAGGATGAACTGGCCAAGGCGGGCGTGATCTTCTGCTCGATCTCGGAGGCTGTGCGCGAGCATCCGGAGCTGGTGAAGCGGTATCTGGGCTCGGTGGTGCCGCAGGGCGACAACTATTTCGCGGCTCTGAATTCGGCGGTGTTCTCGGACGGGTCCTTTGTCTATGTGCCCGCCGGGGTGCGCTGCCCGATGGAGCTGTCCACCTATTTCCGCATCAACGCCGAAAACACCGGCCAGTTCGAACGCACGCTGATCATTGCCGAAAAAGGCGCCTATGTCAGCTACCTGGAGGGCTGCACCGCGCCGAAGCGTGACACCCATCAGCTGCATGCTGCGGTGGTGGAGATCGTGGTTCTGGAAGATGCCGAGGTGAAGTATTCCACCGTCCAGAACTGGTATCCGGGCGATGAGGAAGGCCGCGGCGGGATCTACAATTTCGTCACCAAGCGCGCCGATTGCCGCGAGGACCGCGCCAAGGTGATGTGGACGCAGGTGGAAACCGGTAGCGCGGTGACATGGAAATACCCGTCCTGTATCCTGCGCGGGGATGATACCCAGGGTGAGTTCTATTCGATCGCCATCACCAACAACCACCAGCAGGCCGATACCGGCACCAAGATGATCCATCTGGGCAAGAACTCCAAAAGCCGGATCGTGTCGAAGGGGATCAGTGCCGGATTTGCGCAGAACACCTATCGCGGGCTGGTAACCATGCATCCGAAGGCGTTGAATTCGCGCAACTATACCCAGTGCGACAGCCTTCTGATCGGCGACCGCTGCGGGGCGCACACGGTGCCTTACATCGAGGTGAAGAACGCCTCCAGCCGTGTGGAGCATGAGGCGACGACCTCGAAGGTCGATGACGATCAGCTGTTCTATTGCCGCTCACGCGGGATGGATGAGGAAGAGGCGGTTGCGCTGGTGGTCAACGGGTTCTGCCGCGAGGTGCTGCAGGCGCTGCCGATGGAGTTTGCCATGGAAGCGCAGGCGCTGGTGGCGATCAGCCTGGAAGGGTCGGTAGGGTGATCGCGATGCTGCGTGATCTGCTGGCAAATCTGCCGGGTGACCTGCAGCGCGGAATGCGCGCTGACCCGCGGGCATTGATGACCGGCAAGCTGGCGGCGCTGGCAGTATCGGCGCCGATCATCATCGGTCTGGCGCTGTTCACGCCGGCCGGTGTGCTGGGGGGTGTTGCTGTCGGGGCCATTATCCAGTTGGGTCTGGGCTGGGCCATCGCCGGGCGCGACATGCGTATCAATCGCTGAGACAAGACGGAATTCGAGAACGAACACGGCCGCTGTGCGGCTCTGAGGGGATGTGAAAAATGCTGAATATCAAGAATCTGCACGCTGAACTTGAAGAAGACACCGAGGTCAAGATCCTCCACGGTGTGGATCTGGACGTGAAGGCGGGCGAAGTGCACGCGATCATGGGGCCGAATGGCTCGGGCAAGTCGACGCTGGGCTATGTGCTGTCAGGGCGTGACGGGTATGAGGTCACCGAAGGCTCGGCCACGCTCGACGGTGTGGACTTGCTGGATATGGAACCCGAGGAGCGGGCCGCGGCGGGCCTGTTCCTGGCGTTTCAATATCCGGTGGAAATCCCCGGCGTGGGCAACATGACCTTCATGCGCACGGCGGTGAACGCGCAGCGCAAGGCCCGCGGCCAGGAGGAGCTTTCGGCAGGCGATTTCCTCAAGCTGGTGCGCGCCAGGGCCAAGGACCTCAAGATCGACGCCGAGATGCTGAAGCGCCCGGTCAATGTCGGCTTTTCGGGCGGTGAGAAGAAGCGCAACGAAATCCTGCAGATGGCGCTGCTGGAGCCGAAGATGTGTGTCCTGGACGAGACCGACTCGGGGCTGGATGTGGACGCCATGAAGCTGGTGTCGGACGGGGTGAATGCGCTGCGGGACGAAGGCCGCGCGTTTCTGGTCATCACCCATTACCAGCGCCTGCTGAATCACATCAAACCGGATGTGGTGCACATCATGTCCCAGGGCCGGATCATCCGCTCTGGCGGCCCTGAACTGGCGATGGAGGTCGAGGAGCAGGGCTACGGCGATATTCTGGAGGCGGTCTGATGGTATTCCCGCGACAGAAACTTCTGGCCCAGAAGCGCGAAGCCGCCGAGGCCAGGCTTGCGCCGCTGGCGCTGCCTGCGGGCGGCAAATGGATCACCACCGCACGTGAGGACGCAAAGGCACGGCTGTCTGCCATGGGGCTGCCCGTGCGGCGTGACGAATACTGGAAGTACACGGACCCGGCTTCGCTGGTCCAGGCAGAGGCGCCTGCGGCCGCACTTTTTGATGACAGCGATGAGTCAGAGGTATTTGACACGCTGGACCCGCTGAAGATCGTTTTCGTGGATGGGGTGTTTGACCCGGAAGCTTCGGACGATCTGGCGATGGAGGGCGTGGAGATCGCGCTTCTGTCCGAAGCCGCCAAGGCCGATCTGCACTGGGCGCGCGATCTTTACGGCGCGCTTGAAGCCGACGGTCAAAGCCCGGTGGAGCGCCCCCTGGCAATCTTCAACACCGCTTTTGCCGCCGAAGGTGTGCTGATCCGTGCCACGGGCCAGGCCGCGCGCAAGATCTCCTTGATCTATCGGCGCCGCGATGCGGGTGCGGATGTGCTGCTGCATCATGTGGTCAAGGTCGAAGCCGGGGCCGAGGTGACCGTGCTGGAACATGGCCCCGCGGGCGCACGGTTCAACCAGGTCATGGAGGTGGATGTGGCCGATGGCGCCACATTGCACCATGTGCGCGCGCAGGGCCGCGACCATGAGCGCCGCACGGCGGCGCATCTCTTCGCGCGGATGGGTGAACGGTCGGTGTTCAAGTCCTTCACCCTGACCGCCAATGGCGCCATGGTCCGCAACGAGGCGGTGATCTGGCTCAATGGCAAGGGCGGTGTGGCGCATATCGCCGGGGCAACCGTGGGCGAGGGCGCGTTCCACCATGATGACACCGTGTTCATCACCCATGCCGCGCCGGATTGCGAAAGCCGCCAGGTGTTCAAGAAGGTTCTGCGGCATGGCGCCGTCGGGGTTTTTCAGGGCAAGATCCTGGTGAAGCAGCCCGCGCAATTGACCGATGGCTATCAGATCAGCCAGGCATTGCTGCTGGATGAGAACGCGCAATTCCTGGCCAAGCCCGAACTGGAAATCTATGCCGATGACGTGAAGTGCAGCCATGGGTCGACCTCGGGCGAGATTGATCCGGTGTCGCTGTTCTATCTGCGCGCGCGCGGCATACCCGAGGATCAGGCGAAACTTCTGCTGGTTCTCGCCTTTCTGGCCGAGGCGCTTGACGAGATCGAGGATCCGGACCTGGCCGACGATCTGCGCCCGCGGATCGAGACCTGGCTGCGGCGTCGGTCCGGCTGAGGCGCGCATGGGCAAGCGGGGGATCGGGGCTGCCGCCCCCGCCGCCCCGTTGGGGCGGCTCCCCCGCGCGTATTTTTGGCAAGATGAAGCCGGCAGGTCGCGCGCAAGCGAACCGGATCAGGTAGGGGCGCAGTGTCAATAACGCTGAACATTCTGGCCAGTTATCGCCGTCCGCGGCGGGTGTTTCGCGGGCTTCTGGCGCAGGGGCGGCGCGAGGACCGGGCGTTGATGTATCTGATGGTCAGCTGTCTGCTGTTATTCGTGGCGCAATGGCCGCGTCTGATGCGCGAGGCCGAAGCCGGCGGCGAGGTTCCTTTCCAGGCGCTGTTGGCCGGAGCGCTTTTTGGGTGGTTGTTCGTGGCGCCGTTGGTTTTCTTTGGCATTGCAGCGCTGTTGCATCTGGTCCTGCGGGCGCTGCGGCAGCCCAGCAGTTGGCACGGGGCGCGGGCGGTTCTGTTCTGGTCGCTGCTGTCGATCTCTCCGTTGATGCTGTTCCATGGGCTGCTTCTGGGCTATGCCGGGCCGGTTGCCGGGGCGAACGTGGTGGGGTTTGTGGTCCTTGGCGCTTTCCTCTACATACTCATCCAGGGTCTGCGGGAACTGGCTGCAGATACAACCGGCTGAGATGGAATCGTCCATGGAACTGAATGCTGCCTTCCTGCGTGCGATGCTGCGCGAAACCCTGTCCAACCCGCAGGAGGCGGCGCGCAAGCTGATCGCCATCAACCCGCCGATGGAGGCCCGCTGGCTGGCGCTGGCGGTGGTGGTGGTGCTGAGCGTGCTTCTGGGGCAGGCCAGCGTGCTTTTGATGGCCGGGAGCGATGCGCCCTTCGTGATGGGTGTTGGCGCCTCGGCGATTGTGCAGGGCGGTGCGCTGCTCATGGTGGTCTATGCGGCCCATGCGGTGGGGCGGATGTTCGGCGGCAGCGGGTCCTTTCCGGATGCGGTTCTGCTGGTCAGCTGGCTGCAGTTCATGATGGTTGTGTTGCAGGTGATCCAGGTGGCCGCGCTGGTGCTGGTGCCGCCGCTGTCGGGGATGATCGGGATCATCGCGATCACGTTGTTTCTGTGGGTGCTGACGAATTTCGTGGCCGCGCTACATGGCTTCACAAGCCTGGGGAAGGTGTTCGGGATGATCCTTGTCACCTTCATGGCGATCGCGTTTGTGGTGGCGTTTCTGCTGGCGCTGCTGGGAATTCAGGGACCGGGGATGGTCGATGCTTGATGTGGAACGGATACGCGGGGATTTTCCGATCCTGCACCGGCAGGTGAACGGCAAGCCACTGGTCTATCTGGACAATGGTGCCTCGGCCCAGAAGCCGCAGGTGGTGATCGACGCCGTCACCCGCGCCTATGCCGAGGAATATTCCAATGTCCACCGTGGTCTGCACTATCTGTCCAACCTGGCGACCGACAAGTATGAGGCCGTGCGCGGCACGCTTGCGCGCTTCCTGGGCGCCCCGCATGAGGATGAGGTGATCTATACCACCGGGACCACGCAGGGCATCAATCTGGTGGCCTATGGCTGGGCCATGCCGCGGTTTGAGCCGGGGGATGAGATCGTGCTGTCCATCATGGAGCATCACGCCAATATCGTGCCCTGGCATTTCCTGCGTGAGCGGCAGGGCGCGGTGCTGAAATGGGTGGATGTGGACGCCAATGGCGTGCTGGACCCGCAGGCGGTGATCGACGCCATCGGCCCGCGCACGAAGCTGGTCGCCGTGACCCATATGTCCAATGTGCTGGGCACGGTGGTGGATGTGGCGGCCATCTGTGCAGGCGCGCGTGAAAAGGGCGTGCCGGTGCTGGTGGATGGGTCGCAGGCCGCCGTGCATATGCCGGTGAATGTGGCACAGATCGGATGTGATTTCTACGCCGTGACCGGGCACAAGCTTTATGGCCCCTCGGCCTCGGGGGCGATCTGGATCGCGCGCGAACGGCAGGCCGAGATGCGCCCCTTCATCGGCGGCGGCGACATGATCCGCGAGGTTACGCGCGACACCGTCACCTATAATGACCCGCCGCACAAGTTCGAGGCCGGGACCCCCGGGATCGTCCAGCAGATCGGTCTGGGGGTGGCGCTGGACTACATGATGGCGCATGGCATGGAGGCCATTGCCGCCCATGAGGCCGATCTGCGGGACTATGCGCAGGCGCGGCTCTCGGGGCTGAACTGGCTGAATGTGCAGGGGAATGCGCCGGGCAAGGGCGCGATCTTCAGCTTCACGCTGGAAGGGGCGGCCCATGCGCATGACATCTCCACCGTGCTGGACAAGAAGGGCATTGCGGTGCGCGCGGGACAGCATTGCGCAGCGCCGCTGATGGATCACATGGGGGTGTCGGCCACCTGCCGCGCCTCCTTCGCCATGTACAACACCCGGGCCGAGGTGGACGCGCTGGTCGATGCGCTGGAGCTGTGCCACGAATTGTTCGCCTGAAGGGGGCTGCCGATGCATCTGGGCCTGATCGGATATGGCGCCATCGGGCAGATGCTGCAGGAGGTTCTGGAGCGTGAGGGGATGGCGCCCGCGCGGCTGACGCTGCTGGCGCGCGCCGGGTCGGTGGCGCGGGTGCGTGATGCCCTACCGCAGGCGCGGGTGGTCGATACGGTGGCGGCGCTGGTGGCCGAAGGGCCGGATCTGGTGGTGGAATGCGCCGGGCATGGTGCGGTGCGCGACCATGTGCCAGGGCTGCTGGGCGCGGGGGTGGAGTGTGTAATCGCCTCCATCGGCGCGCTGGCGGATGCGGGGCTGGAGGCGGAATTGCAGCGGGCCGCGCAGGCGGGCGGGGGGCGGCTGGTGCTCTCGGCCGGGGCCGTGGGCGGGATTGACCTGCTGGCGGCGCTGGCACCTTCGGGGATTGAAACGGTGCGCTATACGGGCCGCAAACCGCCGCGCGCCTGGGCCGGAAGCCCGGCCGAAGCGGTGCTGGATCTGCACAACCTCACTGCGCTGGCAACCTTCTTCACCGGCACCGCACGCGAGGCCGCGCGCGACTATCCGAAAAACGCCAATGTGGCCGCCACCGTGGCGCTGGCCGGGGCCGGGTTCGACCGGACCGAGGTTGCCCTGGTGGCCGATCCCGGCGTGACGCTGAACACGCATGAGGTGTCGGTCCGGGCCGGAGCGGGGGCCTTCGATATCCGGATCGAGGGGCGCGGCGCGCCGGGCAATCCGCGCACCTCGGTCGCCACGGTCTATGCCCTGGCGCGTGAGGTGATGAACCGCCAGCGCGCGCGGGTGATCTGACTTGGGCGATCTGGCCGATGTCGCCGGCCCGCTGGCGCCGCTGGTTCTGGCGCTGCTGGTGCTGGTGGCGCTGCTGGTCCTTTACCACCGCTTCACAACTCCGCGATTCGAGGCCCGCCCGCTGCTGAACAAGGCCGAACAGCGGGTGTTTGCCATGCTCTCGCGCAGCGTGCCGCGTCAGTTCGGCAAAAGCGCGCGGCTGTTTGCGCAGGTCTCCTATGGCGAGTTTCTGTCCTGCAAGGACAAGCGCGCCTTCTGGACGATCAATGCGCGGCGGGCGGATTTTCTGATCACCGATGCGGGGTTTCATCCGCTTTGCGTCATCGAATACCAGGGCAGCGGGCATTATGGCTATTCGCGCAAATCCGCCAAGCGGGCGGCGCATGGGGACCGGATGAAGCGGCGCGCGCTGGCCTCGGCCGGGGTGGAGCTGGTGGAACTGGCGCCCAAGGCCACCCCCGCGCAGGTCGATGCGCTGCTGGCAGATGCCGCCGCGCGGTGCGGCGCCATGGAGGGCGACGGCGTCACCGCGTTGCGGGGGTGACTCAGCCCTGACCCTCGGCCTGTTCGGCCAGGGTCAGCCAGTCTTCCTCGGCCTGGGCGAGGGCGGTTTGGCGGGCGACCAGCGCCTGGGATGCCTTGGCGAATTTGTCCGGGTCACGGGCGTATAGCTGCGGGTCGGCCAGCAGGGCTTCCAGCTTGGTGATCTCGGCCTCGATCCGGGCGATCTCATCAGGCAGGGTTTTCAGCCGGTGCTGGTCCTTGAAGCTCATCTTGGTCTGGCGCGGTGCAGGGGCCGGGGGCGCGGCCTGCGGGCGCGGCGCGGGGTCATCGCCGGTCGGTGTTTCTGCGGTGGGGCCAAAGCGCGCGCCCTGGGCCACGGCATCACTCCAGCCCCCGGCGTAAAGCGTGGTGTTCCCGGCGCCATCGAAGACCAGCGTCATCGAAGCCGTGCGGTCCACGAAATCCCGGTCATGGCTGACCAGCAGCACCGTGCCCGGAAACTCGCCCAGCAGGTCCTGCAGCAGATCCAGCGTTTCGATGTCCAGATCGTTGGTGGGTTCGTCCAGCACCAGCAGATTGGCCGGGCGCGCCATAATCCGCGCCAGCAGCAGGCGCGCGCGCTCGCCACCCGAAAGCGACTTGACCGGCGCACGGGCCTGGGTGGCGTCGAACAGGAAATCTTTGAGGTAGCCTACCACATGCCGGGGCTGGCCGCGCACCATCACCTGATCGGCCTGGCCAGAAACCGCCATCAGCGGATCGCCGGTCAGGTTCTCCCACAGGCTGGCCTGAGGGTCCAGTTGCGCGCGGCTCTGGTCCAGCAGGGCAACCTCCAGGTTGCTGCCGCGCCGGATGGTGCCGCTGTCAGGCTCTTCCTGGCCCAACAGCAGGCGCAGCAGGGTGGTCTTGCCCGCGCCGTTCGGTCCCATCAGCGCCAGCCGGTCGCCGCGCATGACGCGCATGGACAGGTCGCGCAGGATGGGCCGGCCGTCATAGGCCTTGGAGACGCCCTCAAGTTCAGCCACCAGTTTGCCGGACTGGGGCGCGGCCTCCAGCGCCATGGCGGCGGTGCCCTGGCGCTTGATCTGGCCCGCGCGTTCATTGCGCAGCGCGGCCAGCGCCCGCAGCCGGCCCTGGTTGCGCTTGCGCCGGGCGCTGATGCCTTCGACGGCCCAGCGTCCTTCGGCCTTGATCTTGCGGTCCAGCTTGTGGCGGGCCTCGTCCTCGGCGGCCCAGACGGTGTCGCGCCAGTCCTCGAACCCGTCGAAAGGGCCATCGCGGCGGCGCACCTGCCCGCGATCGATCCACAGCGTGGCGCGCGCCAGTGCGTTCAGAAAGGCCCGGTCATGGCTGATCAGCACAAACCCCGCGCGGGTTTCGCGCAGCCGTGCTTCCAGCCAGGTGATGGCGGCGATGTCCAGATGGTTCGTCGGCTCGTCCAGCAGCATCAGCTCCGGGGCTTCGGCCAGCAACTTGGCCAGCGCCGCGCGCCGCCGCTCCCCGCCCGAGGCCCGCCCCGGCTCAAGCGCCGGGTCGAAGGCCAGCCCTTCGGCGGCGATTTCCAGCAGGTAATGTTCGGACGGGTCCAGCCCTTGCATGGCGTAATCGCCCAAGGTGGCAAAACCCGCATAATCGGGGTCCTGTTCCATATAGCCCACGCTGACCCCGGGTGAGAGCGCGCGCCCGCCCCGGTCCGGTTCAACCAATCCGGCCATGACCTTCATCAGGGTGGATTTGCCCGAGCCATTGCGCCCCACCAGCGCCAGCCGGTCGCCGCTGTGGACCACCAGATCCAGCGCGTCAAAGACGGTGGTATCACCATAGCCAAGGGTGATGTCGGAAAGCTGAAGAAGCGGTGCCTGTGCCATGCCCGCGCTATACCCCCGGTCGCGGCCGGGGAAAACAGCGAAGTGGCCCTGGGCAGGCGGTTCAGCACACACCCCCGGCCATGGGCACCGACCGCAGGATGGTCCCGCCCGGATGGCTCAGCCGCGCGCCGGTGGCATCGACGGTCCAGTTCAGCGCACATTCGGGCAGGCCCAGATCGCGCAATGCGGTGCAGGGCGCCAGGCTGATGTGCCCTGATAGCGCGAAATCCGGTGCAAGGCTGATCTGCAGGTGATCATGGCCCTGCGCCAGCTTGTCCAGAAACAGATGCGCCGCGGGGCAGGCATTGCACCCGGCGGGGCAGCGCCCCACGGTCATCACCATCTGTTTGCGGCTGGCCGTTCCCTTGGCGGCGGCACGGGCGGTCATGGCTGCCTCTGGGGGGTAAGGGCAGGCGTGCCACGGGTTGCCCCGGGCAATAGGCGTCTGGTCATGTCGCTCCTTTCCCCGGGGCACCCCGCCCGGGTTGTTGGGTTTCCGGCATGGCTGGCAGGTCTCCCGGCTTGCAGAGTCCCGAACTGGCCCGGAGGCCTTTCGGGGAGCGGCCCGCCTTCCCGGCCCGGTTGGGTGCCAGTGGCATTGGGCGCGCGCTCCGGTCACGGTCGCGGGGGCGGCTGCGATTCGGGGGCGGGCCCCCTCTCACATTCCCTTTTCACCTGTCTGGCGACAGGCACCAGCGCATGGCTCTTGATGGTCCGCCAGACCCGGGCTGTCAACCGCCATTGCCCGGCAAGGTGTTTTGCTGCGACATGCTGGCCGCGGGGCGCGGCACCATCTTTCGGCCCCCGCAAAAACCCGCTAACGGAGAGGGCATGGTGTTGCATGTGGACAATCTTTCCTGCGCGCGCGGCGGGGTGCCCCTGCTTGAGGGGGTGACGCTGTCGCTGGTTCCCGGGCAGGCGCTGGTGCTGCGCGGCCCGAACGGCTGCGGCAAGACCACGCTCTTGCGCACGCTGGCCGGGTTGCAGCCACCGCTGGCGGGGCAGATCAGCCTGCCGCCAGATGCCGTGGCCTATGCCGCCCATGCCGACGGGCTGAAATCCACCCTGAGCGTGGCCGAGAACCTGCGCTTCTGGGCCGCGATCTATGGTGGCGGCGATGTGGCGGGCGCCATCGCGCGGATGAACCTGACCCAGCTTGCGGACCGGGCCGCGCAGAATCTCTCGGCCGGGCAGAAGCGGCGGCTCGGGCTCGCGCGGCTTCTGGTCACAGGGCGCCCGGTCTGGATGCTGGATGAGCCCACGGTGTCGCTGGATGCCGCTTCGGTCGCACTGTTTGCCGATGTGGTCCGCGACCATCTGGCCGAGGGAGGCATGGCGCTGATGGCCACCCATATCGACCTGGGCATCTCCGAAGCGCGCGTGCTGGACCTCTCGCCATTCAAGGCCCGCCTGCGTGCCCCCGGCACGGGCGACAGCTTTGACGAGGCCTTCCTGTGATCGCGCTGCTGATCCGCGACCTGCGTCTGGCGATCCGTGCAGGCGGCGGCTTTGGCTTGGGGCTGGCGTTCTTCCTGATCCTGGCGGTGCTGGTGCCGTTGGGGGTGGGGCCGGAACCGGCCGTGCTGGCGGCCATTGCGCCCGGCGTGCTGTGGGTGGGGGCGCTGCTGGCCTGCCTCTTGTCGCTGGACCGCATCTTTGCGCTGGATTGGGAGGACGGCTCGCTGGACCTGCTGGCCACGGCGCCGATCCCGCTGGAGGGCGTGGTGACCATCAAGGCCATGGCGCATTGGATCACAACGGGCCTGCCGCTGGTGCTGGCCGCGCCGGTGCTGGGCGTGCTGCTGAACCTGCCGCCCGAGGCGTTTGGCTGGCTGGTGATCTCGCTGCTGCTGGGCACACCGGCGCTGTCGGTGATCGGCACCTTTGGCGCGGCGCTGACCGTGGGGCTGAAGCGCGGCGGTCTGTTGCTGTCGCTGCTGGTGCTGCCGCTTTACATCCCCACGCTGGTCTTTGGCGCCGAATTGGTCAGCCGGGGCGCCGCGGGCCTGCCCATTCAGACGGCGCTGGCCCTGCTGGCAGGGATCACGGCGGGCTCGGTGGCGATCCTGCCCTTTGCCTCGGCCGCGGTGATCAGGATAAACCTTCGGTGAGCGATGCCGGAATTCGTTGAGACCCCACACACAGGGCGATAGGTGATCAGGACGATGTCAAGCTTCTGGGAATATGCCAATCCACGCAAGTTCATGCAGACCACCGACTGGCTCTTGCCGGTGGTGGCGTGGTCGGCTGTGGTGGTGACAGCCACCGGGTTGATCTGGGGGTTCTTCTTCACCCCCGATGATTTCCGCCAGGGATCTACGGTCAAGATCATCTTCCTGCATGTGCCCTCGGCGCTGATGGCGATCAATGCCTGGATCATGATGCTGGTGGCCTCGCTGGTCTGGGTGGTCCGGCGCCACCATGTCAGCGCGCTGGCCGCCAAGGCCGCGGCCCCCGTGGGGCTGATCATGACCATGATCGCGCTTTTCACCGGCGCGGTCTGGGGCCAGCCCATGTGGGGAACCTGGTGGGCCTGGGACCCGCGGCTGACCAGCTTCCTGATCCTGTTCCTGCTCTACCTGGGCTACATCGCGCTCTGGGCGGCGATCGAGGACCCGGATACCGGCGCTGACCTGACAGCGGTGCTGTGCCTGGTGGGCACGGTGTTTGCGCTGCTGTCACGCTACGCCGCGTTCTTCTGGAGCCAGGGGCTGCACCAGGGTGCATCCCTGTCGCTGCAATCGGGCACGCGGGTGGACTGGGCCTACAAGGCGCCGCTCTATGTGTCGATGGCCGGGTTCGCCCTGATCTTCGTGGCCCTCGTGCTGGCCGGCACGCGCACCGAAATCCGCAACCGCCGCATGAAAGCCCTTGTCGCACGGGAGCGCATGGCATGATCCCCGAACTTGGACGCTACGCAACCGAGGTGCTCTCGGCCTATGTGGTCTCGCTGGCCCTGCTGGGCGGGATCGTGGCCTGGTACTGGCTGCGCGCCCGCGCAGCACGCAGCCAGCTTGATCAGGTCGAACAAAGACAGGAACGCAACGAATGAAGTTCAAACCGCTCATGGCGCTGCCGCCGCTGGTGTTCGTCGCTCTGGCCGCGCTCTTCTACTTCGGCAACCTGCGCGAGGACCGCGATGCGCTCCCCTCGGCGCGGGAGGGCCGCGAAGCCCCGCCCGTGGTGCTGACAGAGCTTGAGGGCAAAACCCTGTTCGATGATGCCACCTTGCGCGATGGCGAGGTGAAGCTGGTCAACTACTGGGCCAGCTGGTGCGCCCCCTGCCGCGCCGAACACCCGCTGCTGGAAGACCTTGCGCAGGAGGTGCCCGTCTATGGCGTGAATTACCGCGATGACCCGGGGCGCGCGCTCGATTTCCTCGATGAACTGGGCGACCCTTTCGCCGCCATCGGCGCTGATGCAAACGGTCGCATGGCGCTGGACTGGGGGCTTTATGGCGTGCCGGAAACCTATGTGATCGCGGGTGACGGGACCGTGATGCTGCGCTTTGCCGGACCGATCACCCGCGATGTGGTCGCCAACCGCATCCGCCCCGCCATTGAAGCCGCCGCGGCACGCTGAGAGCATACGACCGCTGCCTTCTTCATCTTGCTTCAAATTCTCCGGGGGATGAGACCGCAAGGCCGAAGGGGGGGGCAGCGCCCCCCTGCTTCTGCCACACCGGGAACCTTACGCTGCCGCAGGGCGTGCAGGGCGCAGGGGCGGAAAATCCTCAGGGGTGATCGTCTCGCGCTCCAGCAGCAGTTTCGTGCCCGCTTCCAGATCGCTCCGCCGCGCCTCCAGCAATTCCAGCGCGCGCCCATAGGCGTGCTCCAGCGCGGCGCGGATGGCCAGATCGACCTCGCGCGCGGTGGCTTCGGAATGCTCGCGCGGGGCGTAGCCCACCTTGTCCTCACCCAAAAAGCCGCCGCGCTCAGGCTCCAGCACGGCCTGCCCCAGGTCCGGGTGCATGCCGAAGCGGGTGACGATCTGGCGGGCGATGTCGGTGGCGCGCATCAGGTCATCGGCGGCTCCGGTCGAGATCTCGCCCATGGCGATCTGTTCCGCCGCGCGCCCGGCCAGCAGCATGACCATGCGGTTTTCCAGTTCGGCCAGGGTGATCAGGAACCGGTCCTCGGTCGGGCGGGTCAGGGTGTAGCCCAGGGCACCGATGGTGCGCGGGATGATCGAGACCTTGTGCACCGGATCGGCACCGGGCAGGGCGGCGGCGGCCAGCGCGTGGCCCATCTCGTGCCAGGCCACGGTTTCGCGTTCCTTCGGGTTCAGCAGCCGGCCCTTGCGCTCCATCCCGGCCACCACCCGCTCCAGCGCCGAGGTGAAATCCTCCATCGTCACGCGCTCGGCGCCGCGCCGGGTGGCGTGGATCGCAGCCTCGTTCACCAGATTGGCCAGTTCCGCGCCGGTAAACCCCGGCGTCAGCGCGGCAACGGCATCGACATCCAGATCAGGCTCCAGCGATATCTTGCGCAGATGCACCTTGAGGATGGCGGCGCGGCCGGTCTTGTCGGGGCGGTCCACCACCACCTGCCGGTCAAAGCGGCCCGCGCGCATCAAGGCGGGGTCCAGGATTTCAGGCCGGTTGGTGGCGGCCAGCAGCACGATCCCTTCGCGCGGGTCAAAGCCATCCAGTTCGGCCAGCAACTGGTTGAGCGTCTGTTCCTTCTCATCATGGCCACCACCGAACCCACCGACGCCACGCCGCTTGCCCATGGCGTCCAGCTCGTCGATGAAGATGATGCAGGGCGCAGCCTTGCGGGCCTGTTCGAACAGGTCACGCACCCGCGCCGCGCCGACACCCACGAACATCTCAACGAACTCGGACCCCGAGATCGAAAAGAAGGGCACGCCCGCCTCACCGGCCACGGCGCGGGCAAAGAGGGTCTTGCCGGTGCCCGGCGGGCCTGTGAGCAGGATGCCCTTTGGGATGCGCGCGCCCAGGCGGCCGAATTTCTCGGGCTCGGTCAGGAAATCGACGATCTCCTTCAACTCCGCCTTGGCTTCATCCACTCCGGCCACATCATCGAAGGTGACCCCGGTGTTGCGCTCCACATAGACCTTGGCCTTGGACTTGCCCACATTCATCATCCCGCCCATGCCCTGGCGTTCGGCGAAGCGGCGAAAGATGAACAGCCAGACCGCCAGGATCAGTGCGATCGGGATGACCCAGGACAGCACCATCGTCAGCCAAGTGTCCTGCACGGTGCCGTCAAACTGCGCGGTCGAGCGTTCGAGCCGCTCGGTCAGGTCCGGGGGCACGATGTTGGTCACGAAATGGGTGTTGCCGTCGATGGCCTCGCGGTAGCGGCCCTGCACCTGTTCGGCGCGGACCGTGACCTCGGCGATGCGGTCGGCTTCAAGATGTTCCAGGAAGGTGCTGTAGGGGATGCGCTCGGTCACGCTGGCGGTGGACATCCAGCTTTGAAACAGCAGGAGCGCAAGGAATGCGGCGACGAAATACCAGATGTTGATTTGCTGCTGTTTGTCCATGACGTCACTTTCCTGCAGGGCGTGTGGCCTGGCCGCAGTGTCGCGCAGGCAGATGCCGAGGCGCAAGCTTGCATGACGCCATGCCGGATGCCTTGACGTCGATCAAGCGGAGCGCGCGTTCCGCGCGCAAGCCTTCTGGCACTGCGTGCGGGAAAGGGGGCGTTCCGCCCCCTCTGCGCGCGGGCGCGCATTCACCCCCCGGAGCGTGTTTCCGGCAAGATCAAGGGCGATCAGGTGATGACATCGGGGCGGGTGCGGCCAGTGTGATCGGCGATCCGCGCGAGGCCTTGGGCCGCGGCGATCACGGGGGCGAGGGCGGCTTGCGGGTCCAGGGCCAGACGGTCGGGGGCGTCTTCGAACCGTTCGAGGTAGACCCGCAGGGTCGCGCCTTCGGTTCCGGTGCCCGAGAGGCGCAGCACGAGGCGGGCGCCGCCGTCGAAGGTGATCTGGAGGCCCTGGCCCGTGGTGACGGATGCATCCACCGGGTCGGTATAGGCGAAATCCTCGGCCGCGCTGATGCGCAGGCCGTTGGCTTCGGTCCCGGGCAGGTCTGGCAGGCGGTTGCGGAGATCGTCCATGAGCTTGGTGGCGGCGGTGCTGTCGATCCCTTCGTAGTCATGGCGCGAGTAGTAGTTGCGGCCGAATTCGGCCCAATGATCGGCCATGATCCCGGCCACGGACTGGTGGCGCACGGCCAGGATGTTGAGCCACAGCAGCACTGCCCAGAGCCCGTCCTTTTCGCGCACATGGTCGGAGCCGGTGCCGGCGGATTCTTCGCCGCAGAGGCTGGCGCGGTCTGCATCCAGCAGGTTGCCAAAGAATTTCCAGCCGGTGGGGGTGGCATAGCAGTCCAGTCCGCGCGATGTGGCGACGCGGTCCACGGCGGCAGAAGTCGGCATGGAGCGGGCGACACCCTTCAGGCCATTGGCGTAACCGGGGGCCAGGTGGGCATTGGCGGCCAGAACCGCGAGGCTGTCCGATGGCGAAATATAGAGGCCGCGCCCGACAATCATGTTGCGATCGCCATCGCCGTCCGAGGCGGCGCCGAAATCGGGGGCATCGGCGGCGAACATCGTGTCCATGAGTTCCCGGGCCCAGACCGGATTGGGGTCCGGGTGGTGACCGCCGAAATCCGGCAGCGGCGTGGCATTGACCACCGAGCCGGGTGCCGCGCCAAGGGATTGTTCAAGTATTGCCTGTGCATAGGGGCCGGTGATGGCGTGCATGGCGTCGAAGCGCAGTTGAAACCCCGTGGCAAGAAGATCGCGGATCGCGTTGAAATCGAACAGGGTTTCCATCAGGGCCTGGTACTCGGCGACGGGGTCCACGACCTCGACCAGCATCTCGCCCAGGCGATGCTGGCCGGGGGTGAACAGGTCGCAATCGGGGGTGTCCAGGATCAGATACTCCTGCAAACGTTCTGATTCTGCGTGGATTTTTGCGGTGATGCTTTCCGGGGCAGGGCCGCCATTGGCAGCGTTGTATTTGACGCCGAAATCCGCGTCCGCGCCGCCCGGGTTATGGCTGGCCGACAGGATGATGCCGCCATCGGCCCCGCGTGCGCGGATCAGATGCGAGGCCGCCGGTGTGGAGAGCAGCGCGTTCTGGCCGACGATCACCCGGGCTGCCCCCGAGGCCGCCGCCATCTTCAGGATCACCTGCGCTGCATGGTTGTTGTAGAAACGCCCGTCACCGCCCAGAACCAGCGTCTTGCCCTGCACCCCGCCGATGGCGTTCCAGATACTCTGGACGAAATTTTCCAGATAGTTCGGTGCCATGAACACGCGGGTTTTCTTGCGCAGGCCCGAGGTGCCGGGTTTCTGGCCGGCGATGGGCGTGGTGGGGCGGGCATGGGTCATGGATCGGGCTTTCCTGCGTTGCGGATACGGGCGTAACTGGCGGCAGAGTCGCGCAACGTTGTGGCCTTGGCAAGGTCTGAGCATGGCAGCGGCAGGCGGCGGCGCCAGTTGGGGTGTTCGAAGACGGTGCCGGGCAGGTTGGGCTGTTCGATGACGCCGCAGATATCCTCGGCCTGGAATGCCACCAGGGGGGCAGGTGTCCGGGCCAGAAAGGCATGAAGCGTCAATGGATTATTGCCGGATGTTCCTGCAGTCTGGTCAAAGGCTGCCACCTCGGCCCGGCGGGTGGATTGTGCTGCGGGTGCGGGCGTTTCGTCCAGGGTTGCGCGCCAGTCCAGATCACGCCCCTGGCGCCACCCGGCCCAGGGGGGCAGGTCATGGGTGCCAAAGCTGACCATGGTATGGGGATCATAGCGGGCGGCGGGCAGAAAGCGGCCATCGCCCTGCCAGTCGCGTTCGAACATGGCCACGCGGCACCCCAGGATACCGGAGGCGGCCAGGGCATCGCGCAGCCCGTCGGGGATGGTGCCCAGATCCTCGCCGATTATGCTGGCGCTGGCGCGGGTGGCTTCGATGCGGACAACAGCCAGCATCGCATCACGCGGCATGGTGACATAGAGGCCGGGCAGGTCGTCCGGCATCCAGAAGGCACGCTCGAACCCCAGGATATGATCGATGCGCAGCAGACCCGCAAAACGCAGTTGCTGGCGCAAGGTCTGGGCCAGGGCCGCAAAGCCGCTGGCGGCCAGGGCGCGCGGGTCCATGGGGGCCAGGTTCCAGCGCTGCCCCTGAGGACCGAGGAGGTCAGGCGGGGCACCGAGCGAAACGCCGCGCGCAAACAACTCCCGCTCGGCCCAGGTTTCGGCCCCGGCGGGGTGGGTGCCCACGGCCAGGTCCAGATACAGCCCATGCGCCATGGGGCGGGCCGCCCGGGCGGCATGGGCCAGTTGCATCTCGGCAAGCCATTGGCACCAGGCATGAAAGGTCACGCGCTTTGGGTGCCGGGCTGCGAACTGTCGCACAAGCGGGCTGCAGGGGCTGTGCAGCTCTGCGGGCCAGTCCGGCCAATACGGGCCGTGCGTCTCGGCAAGGGCCTGATGCGTGGCGAAATCTTCGAGCGCCTGACCTTCGATGCTGCGCCAGCGGTCGAACGCGGGATCGCCCGCGAAGGCGTCAAAGCGCTGGCGCAGCGCGGCCTGTTGCGCGGCCTGGACCGGAGCGTAATTCACCAGATCGCCGCTGCTTTGGTGCGGAGTGCCCAGGTCAATATGCAAGGTATTCCAGCGTCGCCGGTGCGAGGGGGCGTAGGGGCTGTAGTTGCAGGGATCGGCAAACCCGGCATGTATGGGGTTGAGGCCCAGAAATCCCGCGCCCAGTGGCGCCAGTGCCGCGGTCAGATCGCGCAGCAGCGTGTAGGTGCCAGCGCCCGATTGCGCGCCCTCCCACAGCCCGTAAAGCGGCACCGTCAGCCCCCAAGCGGGGGCAGGCGGGGGCAGGCGCGGGGGGGCGGCCAGCAGGGTTGCGCTGCCGCGCGCCGTGTCCAACCGGTGCAGGCCCAGGGGCAGCGGGGGCAGCGCTGTGCCCCCGGGGCCGGATCCGGTGGTGCCGTCCTCCAGCGTCAGGTGCCAGTCTTCGGCGAGGGTCAGAGGGGCCGGGGTATCCGGCCGGACAATGTGCCAGTCCGGGGCGGGTGGCAGGTTCTGCAACGCATCGCGTGCATCGGCATCGGTGTCCACCTGCAGTCCCATGGCGGCCAGCACTGCGCGGCGGCTTTCGACCGGAGCGCACTGGTCCTGGCCCGCACCATCGCGATAGGCCCAGACCAGCCCCATGGCCCGGCACAGGTCATCAAATGCGCTCATGCCTCCGCGTCCAGCACCAGCGCCGAGACCGAATGCGCTGGTACATGCGCAATGGCGGCCAGGGTTTCCGGCGCGGCATCGGGGGCGGCGGTATTGATATGGCGCGACCAGACCTTGCCCTCCGGTGGGCGCGGCAGGGCCACATGCATCTCCGGCCCCCCGTTGAAGACCAGAAACAGCGCATATTCCAGATCGTCATAGGCCGGAGTCCCCGAGGCGGTGCGCAATTCCACGCAGACATGGCTCAGCGCGGGGTCCTGCCAGTCCTCGGCGGTCATGCGCTGCCCCGAGGCGTGCCACCAGATCAGATCATCCGCGCCATCGGTATCGCGCATGCGCGAATGCAGGAACCGCTTTTGCCGCAGGACCGGATGCGCCGCGCGAAAGGCGATCAGCCGCCGGGTGAAGTCCATCAGCGCGGTATCGGCCCTGGACCAGTCCAGCCAGGTGAGTTCATTGTCCTGGCAATAAGCGTTGTTGTTGCCGCGCTGGCTGTGGCCGATTTCATCGCCCGCCAGAAGCATCGGCGTGCCCTGTGACAGCAGCACCGTGGCCAGAAGGTTGCGCTTGCGCTGCGCGCGGGCGGCGGTGATGGCGGGATCGTCGGTCGGCCCTTCATGGCCCATGTTGTCGGAATAATCCTGGCCATGGCCGTCGTGGTTGGCTTCCTTGTTGGCCTCGTTGTGCTTTTGGGAATAGCTGACCAGATCATGCAGGGTCATGCCGTCATGGGCGGTGATGAAATTGACCGAACTGGTGGCGGAGCGGCCTGAATGGTCGAACTGCTGGGCTGATCCGGCAATCCGCGTGGCCAGATCGGGCACCAGACCAGCATCGCCGCGCCAGAACTGGCGGGCGCTGTCGCGGAACTTGTCATTCCATTCCAGAAACGGATGCGGGAAGGCGCCAAGCTGATAGCCGCCGGGGCCGATGTCCCATGGCTCGGCGATCAGCTTCACGCGGCTGAGCACCGGGTCCTGGCGGATGGCGGCGAAGAACGCGCCGTTGGGCTGGAAGCCATTGTCATCGCGCGCAAGGGTCGAGGCCAGATCGAAGCGGAACCCGTCCACATGCATCGCCTCGACCCAGTAGCGCAAGCTGTCCATTACCATGCGCAGCACCATCGGGTGATCCAGATTCAGCGTGTTGCCGCAGCCGGTATCATTGATGCAGTGGCGCGGGTTTTCCGGGTCCAGCCGGTAGTAGCTGCGGTTGTCCAGACCGCGAAAGCTGAGCGTGGGGCCAAGCTCGGAGCCTTCGGCGGTGTGGTTGTAGACCACATCCAGGATCACCTCGATCCCGGCGGCGTGCAGGCGTTTGACTACATGCTGGAATTCGTTGATCTGCCCGGTGGACATGTAGCGCGGTTCGGGCGCGAAATAGCTGATGGGCTGGTAGCCCCAGTAATTCGTCAGCTTCCGGTCCACCAGGAACTTGTCATTCAGAAAGGCCTGAACCGGCAGCAGTTCGATCGCCGTGACGCCCAGGTCCAGCAGATGCTCCACCGCCGCGTCCGAGGCCAGCCCCAGGAAATGCCCCGCGTGATGAACATCGCGCAGGGCGGTGAAGCCCTTGACATGCGCCTCGTAGATCACGCTCTGGGCGATGGTATGGGCGGGCGGGCGATCATTGCCCCAGTGAAAGCTGGGATCCTCAACCACGCATTTGGGCATGAAGCGCGCGGAATCGCGGGTGTTGAAGGTCAGATCCTGCGATTTGGCGGCGGTGTTATAGCCGAAAAGCGCCTCCGCCCAGCGGGGGTGGCCGGTGATCCGCTTGGCATAGGGGTCCAGCAACAGCTTGTGCGGGTTGAAGCGGTGGCCCGCTTCGGGCGCATAGGGGCCATGGGCGCGATAGCCGTAAAGCTGCCCCGGCACCAGCCCGGGCACGCGGCCATGCCAGACGTAGCCGGTGCGTTCGGGCAGGGGCAGGCGGGCCAGTTCGCGCGCCCCATCGGGCGAAAACAGGCACAGGTCAATCCCTGTGGCATGTTCCGAAAAGACGGCGAAATTCACGCCATCGCCGTCGAATTCGGCGCCGATACGGGTGTAGCGGCCCCGGGTCATCACATATTGCGCCATTCACCCCACCAGCGTTTCGAACAGCCGCGCATAGTCCCGGCTGGAGCTTTCCCAGCCCACAGGGTGCTTCATGCCATTGGTTTGCAGGCTGGACCAGACCTGCGGGCGGGCATGGAGCGCGCAAAGCTGTGCCAGTGCCGCCGAAAGTGCGGCGGCGTCATCGGGGTCATGGACCAGCCCGGTGGCCACGCCCGCGCGCAGGGCCGCGTCATTGGCATGGATCACCGTATCGGCCAGCCCGCCGGTCCGCGCCACCACCGGCACCGCGCCATAGCGCAGCGCGTAAAGCTGGGTCAGCCCGCAGGGTTCAAACCGCGAGGGCACCAGCACCGCATCCGCCCCCGCGAACATCCGATGCGCCAGCGCCTCGTCATAGCCGATCCGGACCGAGACCCCGGCCATGTCGCGCGCCGCCTGCAGCCAGGCATGTTCCAGCGCCCGGTCGCCCGAGCCCAGAAGCGCCAGTTGCCCACCGGCGGCAATGAAGCCGGGAAGCGCCTCCAGCAGCAGGTCCAGCCCCTTTTGCGCGGACAGCCGCGAGATCACCACCGCCAGCGGTCCCTTCGACGCGGGAAGCGCGAAATCCTCGCGCAGGGCGCGGCGGGCGGCGGCCTTGCCGCGCGGGGCCCGGAAGCGGTGGATATGCGGGTCCCTGGCCGGGTTCCACAGCGCGGTGTCGATCCCGTTGAGGATCCCCCCCACCAGATGCTGGCGCGCCCGGATCACCCCGTCCAGCCCCATGCCAAAGGCCGGGGTTGTCAGTTCGCGCGCATATGTGGGCGATACGGTGGTGATCCGGTCCGCCCCGACCAGCCCGGCCTTGAGCGCGCTGACATGGCCGTAATACTCATAGCCCTCAGGGGTGAAGCGCGCGCGCTCCAGCCCCAGCGCGGCGATCCGGTCGGCCGTGGTCAGGCCGTGAAAGGCGATGTTGTGAATGGTCATCACCACCGGCACCTGCACATCCAGAAGCGCCAGATATTCCGGCACCAGCGCCGCCTGCCAGTCATGCAGATGCAGCAGCCTTGGCACCCAGTCACCCAGGGCGCCCCCGGCGATCCGCGCGGCCACCTGGCACAGGGCGGCAAAGCGCAGGTCATTGTCGGGCCAGTCGTTGCCCTCGGCATCCAGATAGGGTGAGCCGTCACGGTCGTAGAGATGCGGCGCGTCCAGCACCAGCAGGTCCAGCCCGTCATGCTGCAGCGCCAGCACCCGCGCCGGGCCACCGCAGAGGTCAGGCAGGTCCAGCACCGCCACCCCGTGTCCCGCCTGCGCCATCACCATCCGATACCCGGGCAGCAGCGTGCGGACCCCCCAGCCGTTGGCGGCCATGGCGCCGGGCAGGGCGCCGGTGACATCGGCCAGCCCGCCGGTCTTGACCAGCGGCACGCATTCCGAGGCAACGGCGAGCGCCGGTTTCATGCCGCCCGCCCTAGCCCAGCGCAGCAGCGCGCCGGTCCAGCATTGGCTGTGTGATCAGCGTCACGCCGCTGTCGGTCACGCGGAACCATTTTAGATCCTCCTGCGGGTCTTCCCCCACAACCAGCCCTTGCGGTATCTGGACGCGGCGATCAAGCACCACCTTGGTCAGCCGCGCATGCCGGGCGATGGTTGCGTAGGGAAGTGCCACCACCTGCTCCAGCTTGGCAAAGGAATTCGTGTGAACGCCGGTGAAAACCAGGGAATTGCGCACCTCGGTCCCGGAAATGATGCACCCGCCCGAGATCAGCGAACTGACCGCCAGACCGCGCCGGTCCGGGTCATCATGGATGAACTTTGCCGGCGGGACGCTTTCGGAATAGGTCCAGATGGGCCAGTTGGTGTCCCACAGGTCCAGATCCGGGTCGAAATCCGTCAGGTCGATATTGGCCTGCCAGAAGGCATCCAGCGTGCCGACATCGCGCCAATAGGCGGGCGCATCGGGGCGGTGGCGCACGCAGCTGTCATCGAACCTGTGGGCCATGGCCTTTCCATGCTGCACCACGATGGGGATGATATCGCCACCGAAATCGCGCGCCGAGTCCGCGTTGGCGGCGTCTTCGATCAGCAGCTTGCGCAGGAAATCCCAGCGGAACACATAGATCCCCATCGAGGCCAGCGCGCGGGTCGGATCATCGGGCATGCCGGGCGGCTGGCTGGGCTTTTCCAGAAAGCGGGTGATCTGCCCGGCCTTGTCCACATCCATGACACCAAAAGCCGTGGCCTCGGCCCGGGGGACGGTCAGGCAGCCAACGGTCACATCGGCGCCGCTGTCCACATGTTCGCGCAGCATCACCTCATAGTCCATCTTGTAGATGTGATCGCCCGCCAGAATGACAACGTAATCAATCCCGTAGCTGTCCACGATGTCGATGTTCTGATAGACCGCATCGGCGGTGCCCTGATACCAGTGCGCCTCATCCACCCGCTGGGATGCAGGCAGGATATCCAGGTATTCGTTGCGCTCGGCGCGAAAGAAGTTCCAGCCGCGCTGGCAATGGCGGATCAGGCTGTGCGCCTTGTACTGGGTGGCGATGGCCATCTTCCGGATGCCCGAGTTCAGCGCGTTCGACAGAGCGAAATCGATGATCCGGGTCTTGCCGCCGAAATAGACGGCTGGCTTGGCGCGGTTGTTCGTCAACTCCTTCAGCCGCGATCCGCGGCCACCGGCCAGGACAAAGGCCATGGCGCGGGCCGAAAGCCGGTGTGGGGTCGTGCTCATGCGTCTCCTCCCGTCTGGTCCGGGCATGGCCGCCCGGCGTGTTGGTGTTCAGCGCGCCCCCGGGTCATGGATCAGGAACAGTGTCGCCAGCGGCGGCAATTCCAGCAGGGCCGAGGCCGGATGCCCCATCGCCGCACCCCCATCGGCGATCACCGCGCCGCCATTGCCACCACCCGAGCCGCCATAGTCGGTGGCATCGGTATTCAGCGCCTCGCGCCAGCGGCCAGCGGCGGGCAGGGGGCAGCGCCAGCGCCGGGGCAGGGGGGTGAAGTTGGAAATGACAGCCACCTGCGGCGCGCCAGGTGCATGACGGGCAAAGGCCAGCACCGACAGATCGGTGGCGCCGCCGTCCAGCCAGGCAAAGCCCTCGGGCTCGCAATCGCGGGCATGCAGCGCGGGTTCGGTGCGGTAAAGCGTGTTGAGGTCGCGCACCAGCCGTTGCAGCCCGGCGTTGGGCGGCTGCGCGGCCTCATCCCAGGCCAGTTCCGCGTCATGGTTCCATTCCGCCCGCTGGCCGAATTCACACCCCATGAACAACAGCTTCTTGCCCGGATGCCCCCACATGAACCCGTAATAGGCCCGCAGATTGGCGAATTTCTGCCAGGCATCGCCCGGCATCTTTGCCAGCATCGACCCCTTGCCGTGGACAACCTCATCATGGCTGATGGGCAGGATGAAGTTTTCGGTGAACGCATAGTCGATCCCGAAGGTCAGCAGGTGGTGGTGGTGTTTACGGTTGACCGGGTCCTCGGTCATGTAGCGCAGGGTGTCGTTCATCCAGCCCATGTTCCACTTGAAGCCAAAGCCCAGCCCCCCGTCATGGGCAGGGGCGGAAACACCGGGAAAGGCGGTGCTTTCCTCGGCCACGGTGACAATGCCGGGAACCTCGCCATAGATCAGCGCATTGGTGCTGCGCAGCATGGCGATGGCTTCCAGGTTCTCGCGCCCGCCGTGGACGTTGGGCACCCATTCCCCTTCCTTGCGCGAATAGTCGCGATAGAGCATCGAGGCGACGGCATCCACCCGCAGCCCGTCGATATGGTATTCCTCCAGCCAGTAAAGCGCGTTGGAGCGCAGGAAATTCGCCACCTCACGCCGCCCGAAATTGTAGATCAGGGTGTTCCAGTCCGGGTGATAACCTTCGCGCGGGTCGGCATGTTCGTAAAGATGCGTGCCGTCAAACCGCGTCAGCCCGTGGGCGTCGGACGGGAAATGCCCCGGCACCCAGTCCAGCAGCACGCCCAGCCCGCGCCGGTGGGCGGCATCGATCAGGTCCCGGAACTCATGCGGGGGGCCGTGGCGGATGGTGGGGGCATAAAGCCCCAGCGGCTGATACCCCCAGGACCCGCTGAACGGGTGTTCGGACACGGGCATCAGCTCCAGATGCGTGAAGCCCATGTCATGGACATAGTCCACCAGCTCATTGGCCGCTTCGACCCAGGATATCGCGCGCCCCGCGCGCCGCCGCCATGAGGCCAGATGCACCTCATAGATTGCCATGGGCGCGCGGCGATGCTGGCGGTCAGCGCGCGCCGCCATCCAGTCGTCATCCTTCCAGCCATAGCCCCGGATATCGCGCACGACCGAGGCATTGGCCGGCGGGTGTTCCGAGCCAAATCCCACCGGATCGGCCTTGAGCGGCTGCAGCGCACCATCTGCCGTGCGGATCTGGTATTTGTAGACAGCGCCTTCGCCCACGCCCGGCAGGAACAGCTCCCACACGCCGCTGGTGCCGCGCGGGCGCATGGGATGGCGCCGCCCGTCCCAGAAATTGAACTCCCCCACCACTGACACCGCCTGCGCATCCGGCGCCCAGACCGCAAAGACGGTGCCGTCAACGCCTTCATGGCGCATCACCCGCGCGCCCAGCATATGCCACAGGCGCTTGTGGGTGCCTTCGGCGAAAAGGTGTTCATCCAGCGCGCCCAGCACCGGGCCAAAGCGATAGGGGTCGTCGATGGTTTCGGTGGTCCCGCCTGTCTGCAGGGCAAGGCGATACTCCGCACCCGGCGGGATGTGCCCGGCCCAGACACCCGGCGCCACCTGCCGCAGCGGCCAGCGGTCATGACCCACCGCCGCCACGGCATCGACCCCCGGCACCCAGACCACCAGTTGCCCGGGCACGCCCCCGGAATGCGGCCCCAGCAGCGCAAAGGGATCGCCCAGCCGCGCCTGTGTGAGCGCTAACACCTGCGCCGGGCGAAGATCAAACGGAGGGTCACGCAGCGCGATACCAGAAACCATGGCGCAAGATTACGGCCTGATGCGCGTATTACAAGCCCTGGCTGCGTTCAGCCGTCAGGATCGCCGCCAACCCGCTGCGATAATCCGGATAAGCCAGCCGCACCCCCAGTTCGCGCTTGATCCGGTCATTGCGCACGCGCTTGCTTTCCGCATAGAAGCTGCGCGCCATCGGGCTGAGATCGGCGGCATCGAAATCCACGCGCGGCGGCGGCGACAGACCCAGCAAGGCTGCGGCATGGTCCAGCACATCCTGCGGCGGCGCGGGATCATCATCGCAGACGTTATAGACCGCGCCCGGAACAGGCTGGCGGATCGACGCCTCCAGCACCGCGCCGATATCCTCGACATGGATGCGCGAAAACACCTGCCCGGGCTTGATCACCGCCCGCGCATCGGGGCTGCGCAGCTTGGCGAAGGGCCCGCGCCCGGGGCCATAGATCCCCGCCAGCCGAAAGATATGCAACGGCAGGCCTGCGGTCCGCGCCAGTTCCTGCCATGCGCCCTCGGCGGCAACCCGGGCGCGGCCGCGCGCCGTGGCAGGCGTCAGGGGCGTGTCCTCATCCACCCAGCCGCCGCCATGATCGCCATAAACCCCGGTGGTGGAGAGATACCCCAGCCAGCGCAGATGCCCCGCCCGCGCCAGCGCCTTGCCCTCGGCCGCCAGCACAGGGTCCGCCCCCTCCACCGGCGCCACGGAACTCAACACATGCGACACCTGCGCGAAGGGCAAGGGCGCGCCGGGCCAGATCAGCGGCTCCACCCCCTGCGCGCGAAACGCTTCGGCCTTGTCGGGGCTGCGCGTGGTGCCGATGATGCGCCAACCCTGCGCCAGCAGCCGCGCCGCCAGCGCCTGCGCCGAATACCCATACCCGATCGAAAGCAGCACCTTGTCCATGCCGCGCACCATATCCCGCTTTCCCCGCCCCGTCAGCCCCGCTTCACCCAAGCGCCATTCGCCGCTACGCTGCCACGCAACCCAGCCAACGGAGGCCCCCTGATGACGACCCTCTGGCGCTTTGCCCTTGCTGCGGCCCTCCTCTATGCGGGGGTGGTGGCGGCTCTGGCGCTGACGCAGACAGCGCTGATCTTTCCGCGCTGGGCGATGTCGGGGGCCGAGTCGCGTTTGCCGAGCGACACCCGCCGCCTGCAGGTCGACCGCCCCGGCGGCGTCACGCTCCATGGCATGGACCTGCCCGGCCCGCGCGATGACCTGCCGGTGATCCTGGGCTTCGGCGGCAATGCCTGGCCCGCCGACGCGCTGGCAAATTACCTGCGCGCCGCCATGCCCGACCATCGGATCGTGGTCTTCCACTATCGCGGCTACGGCCCCTCCAGCGGCCGCCCCTCGGCCCGTGCGCTGGCCGAAGATGCCCTGGCCATCCATGACCACCTGCAGGCCCGGAACGTGGTGGCCGTCGGCCTCAGCCTCGGCTCGGGCCCCGCCGCCCATCTGGCCGCCCGCCGCGATCTGGCCGGGCTGGTGCTGGTCAGCCCCTTCGATTCGCTGACCAATCTGGCGCAGGGCCATTACCCCTGGGCGCCGGTTCGCCTGCTTCTGCGCCATCGGATGGAGGTCGCCCGGGACCTCGAAGGCGTCCAGGCCCCCGTCGCACTGATCGCGGCCGGGTCCGACACCATCATCCCCGCGCAACGCACCGCGCCGTTGCGCGAAGTCGCCTCGAATCTGGTGCTGGACCGCACCATCCCCGGCGCCGGACATAACACGCTCTACGAACACCCGGATTTCGTGCCGACCCTGCGCGCGGCGGTGGCCCGAATGATCCCGCCCTGACGCCTCAGGCGAACGGATCGTGCGGATAGCCTACCCCGGTCAGGCATAACCCCTGCGGCGGTGCCACCGGCCCGCAGGCCGCGCGGTCGCGCGCCTGCAGGGCATCGCGCACCGCATCGGGCGCCCAGGCCCCGGCGCCCACACGCTCCAGCGTGCCGACAATGCTGCGCACCTGATTGTGCAGGAAGGACCGCGCCCGCAGGGCAAAGTGATACTCGGTTCCATGGGGCACCGGCTGCGCCGAGACCGTCAGCTCATCCAGCGTGCGCAGGGGCGAATGCGCCTGGCACTGGCTGGCACGAAAGGTGGTGAAATCATGATGCCCCAGCAGATGCCGCGCAGCCGCCTGCATGGGCGCCAGCTCCAGCGGGTGACGCAGATGCCAGACCTGCCCGGCAGCCAGCGCGGGCGGGGCGCGGCGGTTCAGGATCCGGAACAGATACCGCCGCTCCACCGCCGAAAACCGCGCATGAAACGCATCCTCGACCCGCGCGCAGGCCAGCACGGCCACCGGGGCCGGGCGCAGATGGTGGTTGAGCGCCTCGCGCAGGCGCAGCGGGTCCCACCCCTGCGCCAGATCGCAATGCGCCACCTGACCCGTGGCATGCACCCCGGTATCGGTGCGCCCGGCGGCGGCAATTCCGGGCGCTTCCGGCTCCAGCCGGGCAATCGCCGCCTCCACCGCCGCCTGCACCGACGGCTGCCCGGCCTGCCGCTGCCAGCCCCGAAAGGGCGTGCCGTCATATTCGATCAGAAACGCATACCGTGGCATGACCGCGCGATAGCCCATCCCCGCCGCCGGGAAAAGCGCCTTTCTGCCGCGCGCTTGCCCCCGCCCGCGCCATGGTGCAGAGTGCCGCCCCGCGAACAGACCGACAGGAGACCAAGCCCATGCACGCCCTGTTCTTCGAGGTCCGCCCCCTTCCCGGGCACCTGAAGCACTATTTCGAACATGTGGACCGCCTGCGCCCGGTGCTGGCCCGCCACCCCGGCCTGGTGTTTCTGGAACGCTACAGCGCGCTGGAGGATGACCAGGTGCTGCTCTCGCACCAGCTCTGGCAGGATGAGGATGCCATCATCGGCTGGCGCCGTGACCCCGAACACCGCCGCTCGCAGACCGCGGGCCGCAAGGTCCATTTCCAGGACTATCGCATCCGCGTCGGCGAACGCGTCCTGCACCACAGCACCGAAACCGACAGCGATGCCCCTGTGCAGACCGCCACCGACCGCCCGCATCTGGTGGTCCTTTACGCCGACACCCCCGCGCAGGACCCGGCCTTTGCAAGTTTCGAAAGCGTGAACACCCCCGGGCGTTTCGCCTGCCTCGCCTCCCTGCCGAACCGCCAGGCCGCCGAGGCGCTGTTTGACCGGGTCCACACTGCCCCCGTCCTGCGCGAGGCTGCCGCCTATGCCATCACCCGCGATTACGGCATGTTCGAACGGGCCGAGGCCCCGCAACAATGACCCGCCCTCAGACCGGCGGCTTGACCACCAGAATGTCACAAGGGGGCGCACGCATCAGATCGCGCGTGTAATTGCCCAGCACCCCCGGGTCCCGCCCGGAATGGGTGCCCAGTGCCAGCAGGTCCGGCCGCAGCTCTTCGATCCGGAAGCGCAACACCTCATGCACGCCGCCGATGATGATCTCGGGCAGGGTGTCGGGCACGCCGTCCATGGCGCAAAAGGCCGAGCGCATCACTTCGGCTTCGGTCATCGACCGGGTCTGTTCCGGGTCGGTGGGGGACAGCTTGTCGCGGAGCGGCATCTGCAGGGCGTGGATCGCATGGATACTGGCACCCGGCGCAATCCGCGCTGCAACCTGCAGCGCCCGCGCGCAGGTGTGCGAAAAGGTCACCGACCCCAGCACCCGCGCATAATCCGCTGCCACCGGGCGATGCGCAATCAGCACCGGCAGGTCCGAGGCCAGGACGATCCGCTCCATGGTGGTCAGACGCAGCACATCCAGCACCCGCCGTTCCTTGTGCAGGCCCAGGATGATCAACCCCGCGCCACACTCCTGCGCCAGCGCATGAAGCGCCGCCTCGGGGGTGCCCTCCAGGACGCGGCAGTCGATGGCAACCCCTTCGTGACCCGCGGCCTCGGCGCGCAATCGGTCCAGAACCGCCTCGGGCGTCAGGGCAGGACGCAGGGCGCGCCGGACAACGCCGCCCCGTTCAAGGGGCAGGACGGATACAAACACCACCTCGGCGCCAAGGTTGCGCGCCAGCCGAACGGCCCGGCCCAGCACCCGCGCCGAACGCCGCGTCAGATCCGTCGCGGCAATGATCCTCTCCATCCCGCCCCCCGCTTTGCGCCGCTCATAGCACAGTTGACCCGCTTGCCCTAGCCGAGTTGCACGGCCGCTGGCAAGCCCGGCGCGCCCGTCAATGCCCCCGCGCCATCCGCCGATACCACCCCGTCAGCAGCATCGGCGTCAGATACATGGGGATCTGATAGACACCGATGAACAGCAGCAACACCTCTACCGCGCTGTCCGGCAACACGCCCAGGAACAGCGCGATATTTCGATTGCCCGCCGTGATGCCCATGGCGGGCGCGGCCACGGGCGTGCGCTTGCGCGACAGCGCACTGACCCCGATCTGCAGCGCCAGATTGGCGATCATGGCGACCGCCAGCGCTGCCCAGAATCCGCCGCCCCCCAGCAGCGCCGGCCCCACGGCTGACATCAGCGCCACCACCACAACGCCAAGGGTAATCGCCGCCACCCCGTCGAGCGCCTTCTCGGTCTGCGCCCCGCCACGCACCACATCGCCCAGGCGCAACGCCAGCGCCACGCCGCCCGCCAGCAGGATCAGGACCAGCAACTCCGCCACCGCCCGGATCACCGCCGCGGGGCTGCCAAAGGCCGGAATGAACCAGAACACCGGCAAGGCGGTCAATGGCAAGAGGGCGGTCCCCAGAACCAGCTGCCGCAAGGCAGGTGCCGGTGCAGCACCCGCCATGATTGCCAGATTCGGACTGCCGGTGATGGGCGCCGCCGCCAGCATCAGAACGACCCCCAGCGCCAGCGGATGCCCCAGCCAGCCCAATCCCGCAAACCCCGCGACAGCCAGGAACGGCAGCACCAACTGCAGCATCAGCACCGCACCAATGGCCCCCGGCATCCCGTCCAGCCCGGCGCGAACCCCTTCAGGCCCCAGCCGCAGCACCGCCAGAAACAGCAGCAGAACCACCATCGGCGCAATCAGGGGCCGCAACGCCAGCGCCAGATCGGGCAGGGCAATCCCCACCACCAGCCCGCCCACCAGCCAGACGCGCCCGTAGCGGGCACAAAGCCCCAGAACCCCGATCACGCCGCCCCCTGTTTCATCTTGCTGCAAACACTCTCAGGGGGTGAATGCGCGCAGGCGCAGAGGGGGCAGAATGCCCCCTTGACCGCACGCATGTGCCAGAAGGCTTGCGCGCGGAACGCGCGCTCCGCGTCGCAACGCCAAACCGGATCACAGGGCCGCAGCCGCCCGCGCGGCCTGGTCATAGGCGCCGGAAAGCGTGCGCAGCATTGCCGCCATGCGCGAGATATCCAGCGGGTCATGCCCCATCTGGCGCGCCGCACGGACCACCAGCGCCTCGCGGATCTCACCATAGCGGGTGCAAAGCGCTGCCCCGGCCTCGGTGATCGACACCGTCTTTTCCTTGCCCTTGCGCCCCTGTTTCACCAGCCCGTGCCCCACCAGCTTGCGGATGGCATAATTGGCCAGATGCGTGTCCTCGATATTCAGCACCAGACAGATATCGGCCAGGGTCTTGGGCCGGGCGCGATGATGGACCAGATGCACGATCAGCACCTCCAGCGGCGACAGGGCAGGGCCGCCCGCGGCCTCCATGCAGCGCACCATCCAGCGCTGAAAGGCATGGTTGGCCATGGTCAGGGCGAATTCCACCTCGGAGAGCGCCGGCAACTCCGATTGCGCCAGATGGGCCGAACTGACGACCGGGCCGACCTCGGGCCGGGGCTTTGATGCGTTGCTCGGGGTCATCGGCTCAGCATTGTGCCGGGCAACCATAGGGCGATCTCCGGAAACAGGGCCAGAATGGCGGTGGCAAGGACAAGGATCAGGAAGAAGGGCAGCGCATAGCGCGCGATCTCGAAAATGCCGCGCCCGGTGATGGATTGCAGCACGAACAGGTTGAACCCCACGGGCGGCGTGATCTGGCTCATCTCCACCACCAGCACCAAAAAGATGCCGAACCAGATCGGATCAATCCCCGCCGCCAGCACCATGGGCAGGATCACGCTGGTGGTCAGCACCACGATCGAGATCCCGTCCAGAAAGAACCCCAGCACGATGAAGAACACCAGCAGCGCCGACAGCAGCGCGAATTGCGAATAGCCCTGCTCGCCGATCCAGGCGGCCAGCAGGCGCGGGATGCCGGTGAAGCCCATGGCCACGGTCAGGAATGACGCCCCCGCCAGGATGAAGGCGATCATGCAGGCGGTGATGGCCGAGCCGCGCAGACTGGCGACAAAGCTTGCCCGGTCCAGCCCCCCCGACAGCCCCGAAATCAGCAGCGCCCCCACAACGCCCACCACCGCCGCCTCGGTCGGCGAGGCAAGGCCCGCATAGATGGACCCGATCACCGCCACAATCAGCAGCACCGTCGGCATCAGCAGCGCCAGCGCGCGCATCCGCTCGCGCAGGCTGGGCTTTTCGGGCGGGGGCGGCATGGCATCGCGGTTGATCAGCGACCAGATCATCACATAGCCCGCGAACAGCGCCGCCAGCATCAGCCCCGGCAGGATCCCCGCCAGGAACAGCCGCGCGATGCTCTGGTCCGCCGCCGCGCCATAGACGATCAGGATGATCGAGGGCGGGATCAGAAAGCCGAAGGTGCCCGCGCCCGCCAGCGTGCCGATGGCGATGCGCGGATCATAGCCGCGCGCGCGCAGTTCGGGCAGGGACATCTTGCCCACCGTCGCCGTTGTCGCCGCCGAGGATCCGGACACGGCGGCGAACAGCGCGCAGCCCATGATGTTGACGTGCAGCAAGCCCCCGGGCAGGCGCCGGGTGAAGGGCGCAAGCCCGGTGAACATGTCCGATGACAGCCGGGATCGGAACAGGATCTCGCCCATCCAGATGAACATGGGCAGCGCCGTCAGGTCCCAGACATTGAGCGACCCCCACATCCGCGTGGCCAGCACCGTTCCGGCGGGGGCGGGTGAGGCCAGTTCCATCGCCACCAGCCCCACGGCCAGCAGCGCAAACCCCACCCACAGTCCCATCAGCAGGAACCCGAAAAGCGTGATCACCAGGATGATCGACAGGAGTGTCAGGTCCATCACTTCGCCCCTTCGGATTCGCGGCGTTTCTCTTCGGCCCTGAAGGCCGGGTCGCCGCGCAGGGCGGTGATCAGTTCATCCAGAAGGGCCAGGCAGAAGATGACAAAGCCCGTGGTCATCACCGCCTGCGGGATCCACAGCGGAATGCGCAGCAGCCCGTAAGACACCCGCCCCATGGTATAGGTGTCCAGCATCCGCAGCCCGATATGCCAGGTGGCAAACACCGCAAGCCCCAGACCGGCGGCCAGCACCAGCACCGTCAGCGCCCGGTTCACTGCCGGTCCCACCAGCCGCAACAGCAACGTCACCCGCACATGCCCCGCCGCGCGCAGCGTGTAGGGCAGCGCCAGCGACGAGGACGCCACGAACAGGAACCCGCCGATTTCCGCCAGCGACGGCACCGCAATGCCCAGGCGGCTGAACCCCAGCAGGATCAGGCCCCGGTCCAGCATCCGGCCCGTGACCTGGATCAGCACCAGCGTTGCAATGGCGATCATCGCCAGGCACGCCCCCACCAGGGCTGCGCCATAGATCGTGTCCAGAACCCTGCGCATGAAGGCTCCTCCGCATGGATATGCAGGTGAAAGGAAATCGGGCGGGACCGATGGCCCCGCCCGTGATGCGCTCAGCGCAGGTCGTTGTAGGCATCCACCACGGCCTGTCCGGCATCACCGGCCTCTTCCAGCCATTCGGCGGTCATGGTGCCGCCGATCTCGGTCAGGCGTTCGGCCAGCGCGTCCGAAGGCTCCATGATCTCCATGCCGCCATCGGCCAGGGCGGCGATCTTTTCCTCGGTCTCGGCCATGGACATGCGCCAGCCGCGCTCCTCGGCGGCGGCGGCGGCGGTCATCAGGGCCTCCTGCGCCTCATCCGACAGGCCCTGCAGGGCCGAGCTGTTGATCAGCACGATATTCTTGGGCAGCCAGGCCTGCGTGTCGATGTAATGGGAGGTGAAATCCCAGGCGCGCGCATTCGCCCCGGTGGAGGGCGAGGTGATCATCGCCTCGACCCGTCCGGTGGAAAAGGCGGTGGGAATGTCGCTTTCCTCGACCTGCGTAGGCACGGCGCCCAGCAACTCGGCCAGCCGCTCGGTCGCCACGTTATAGGCGCGGAAGCTCAGCCCCTCCATTTCGCTGGGGTGGGTCACCGGCTGGCGCAGATACAGGCTCTGGCCCGGCCAGGGCACGGCAAACAGCACGCTCAGCCCCTCTGCCGCCAGCTTCTCCTCGACCGCGGGGCGTGACGCCTCCCACAGGGCGGCGGCATCGTCATAGCTGGCAGCCAGGAAGGGGATCGAATCGATGCCGAAAATCGGGTCTTCGTTGGCCAGCCGCGACAGCAGGATCTCGCCCAGCGGGACCACGCCCTGACGCACCACATCCTTGATTTCGGCATGGCCGAAGAGGGAATTGGCCGAATGCACGGTGATGTTGATCTCGCCATCGGTGGCTTCGCGCACATCATCGGCAAATTGCATGATGTTCTGGGTGTGAAAGATGCCATCGCCATAGGGTGTGGGCATGTCCCAGTTCTGGACCTGCGCTGCGGCGGGCATGGCGACAAGCGCCAGCGCGGCACCGAACAGGCTGTGTTTGGCGGGAATGGTCATATGCGTAGTCTCCCTGTCTGTGCCCGGTCTGCTGCGGGCGTTTGCGCAACGAAGCTGCCGCTGCGTCATTCAGAGGTTGACACACGTTTTCAATTTGTCAACGATTTATCAGTGACGGGCGGTCGGCGCCTGCAGCAGGAGGGAAAGATGTCCGAAAACGCAGCGCGCTGGGATTTCTGGATCGACCGTGGTGGCACCTTTACCGATGTGGTCGGCCGGGCGCCGGATGGGGCGGTACATCCGCTCAAGCTGTTGTCGGACAACCCCGAAGCCTATGAAGATGCAGCGATCGAAGGGATCCGGCGGCTGCTGGGCGGGCAGATAGACCCGGCCCGCATCGGCAGGGTGAAAATGGGCACCACCGTGGCCACCAACGCGCTGCTGGAGCGCAAGGGCGACCGCACGGCGCTGCTGATCACCCGCGGCTTCCGCGATGCACTGCGAATCGCCTATCAGGCCCGGCCCGATATCTTCGCCAAGGAGATCCTCCTGCCCGAACAGCTCTATGAGCGGGTGATCGAGGTTGACGAGCGCCTGCACGCCGATGGATCGGTCGAACGCCCTCTGGCGCCTGAGGCCGTGACACAGGCGCTGGAGGAGGTGAAGGCCGAAGGGATCGACGCGCTGGCCATCGTGCTGATGCATGCCTGGAAGAACCCTGCGCATGAAGTCGCGCTGGCAGACGCGGTGCGCGCCATGGGTTTCGGCCAGGTCTCGGTCAGCCATGAGGTCTCGCCGCTCATCAAGCTGGTCGGGCGCGGCGATACCACGGTGGTGGATGCCTATCTCTCGCCCATCCTGCGCCGCTATGTGGCCCGCGTCGCCGATGCCCTGGGCGCGACCCCGGCGGGCGAAGCGGGGCCGACGCTGCAATTCATGATGTCCTCGGGCGGGATGACGGCGGCCGAGGCGTTCCAGGGCAAGGACGCGATCCTGTCAGGCCCCGCAGGCGGCGTGGTCGGCATGGTGGAAACCGCGCGCCACGCCGGGTTCGACCGGGTGATCGGCTTTGACATGGGCGGAACCAGCACCGATGTCGCCCATTGCGCGGGCGACTATGAACGCGCCTTTGATACCGAGGTTGCAGGCGTGCGCATCCGTGCGCCGATGATGCGCATCCATACGGTTGCGGCCGGCGGCGGGTCCATCCTGCATGCTGAACCGGGCCGCTTTCGCGTCGGCCCCGATTCGGCAGGGGCGGACCCCGGCCCCGCAGCCTACCGCCGTGGCGGGCCGCTGACAGTGACCGATGCCAACGTCATGCTGGGCAAGCTGCAACCGGACCTGTTCCCGGCGATCTTTGGCCCCGGTCAGGACCTGCCGCTGGACCGTGACACCGTGGCCGCCCGCTTTGCGGAAATCGCCGAGGCCGAGGGCAAGGCACCTGAGGAGGTGGCCGAGGGCTTCCTGCAGATCGCGGTCGAAAACATGGCCAATGCGATCAAGAAGATCAGCGTTCAGCGCGGCTATGACGTGACGCGCTACCTGCTCAACAGCTTTGGCGGGGCAGGGGGGCAGCATGCCTGTCTGGTGGCCGATGCGCTGGGCATGGATTCGGTGCTGATCCATCCGCTTTCGGGGCTCCTGTCGGCCTATGGGATCGGCCTGGCGCGGGTCGAAGCCAGCCGCCAGCAGGGCCTTGTGCAGCGGTTGGCGCCCGAAAACGCGAGCGCAATCGACGCCGCGCTGGACGCGCTGGCCGCGCAGGTGGCCGATGACTTGGCCGCCCAGGGCGTGCGCGACACCCGCAGCCGCCGCCTGCTGCATCTGCGCTATGACGGCACCGACACCGCGCTGCAAATCCCCTATGACGGCGACCAAGGCGCCGCCCGCGCTGCGTTCGAGGCCGCGCACAAGGCGCAATTCGGCTTCACCAGCCCCGAAGCCCCCGTGGTGGTCGAGGCGGTGGAGGTCGAAGGCACCGAAACCCGCGCCGACACGGCCACCGATGCCGCACCACCCACCGACACGCGCGACGCCCACAGCGACACCACACGCCGCCTCTGGTCTGGCGGGGGCTGGCATGACGCCGCCATCTTCCGGCGTGAGGGGCTGACCCCCGGCGACACCATCCGCGGCCCCGCGCTCATCATCGAGGCCAACCAGACCATCGTCGTCGAACCGGGCTGGAGCGCCACGCTCACCCCCGCCGATCATGTGCTGATGACCCGGCATGAGGCCCAGTCCCGCCGCAGCGCCGCAGGCACGACCGAGGCGGACCCGATCCTGCTGGAGGTCTTCAACAACCTGTTCATGAACATCGCCGAACAGATGGGCGTGGCGCTTCAGAACACGGCGCATTCGGTCAACATCAAGGAACGGCTGGATTTCTCCTGCGCGGTGTTCGATGCCGAGGGCGCGCTGGTGGCCAATGCGCCGCATATGCCGGTGCATCTGGGGTCCATGGACCGCAGCGTGGAAACCGTGATCCGCCTGAACCCGGACCCGCGCCCGGGCGATGTGTTCGCCCTGAACGCGCCCTATAATGGCGGCACGCATCTGCCCGATATCACCGTCGTCTCGCCGGTGTTTGACGACGCGGGCGCGCAGGTCCTGTTCTGGGTCGCCGCGCGCGGGCATCACGCCGATGTGGGCGGCACCGCGCCGGGGTCGATGACGCCTCTGGCAACGACCGTGGACGAGGAAGGCGTCCTGATCGACAATTTCAAGCTGGTCGAGGGCGGCCGCTTCCGCGAGGACGCCTTGCGCCGCGTCCTGACCGATCACCCATATCCCTGCCGCAACCCGGACCAGAACGTGGCCGACCTCAAGGCGCAGGTGGCCGCCAATGAACGCGGCGCGGCGGAACTGCGCCGGATCGTGGACGAATTCGGTCTGGAGGTGGTGCAGGCCTATATGGGCCACGTTCAGGACAATGCCGCCGAAGAAGTCCGCCGCCTGCTGGGCAAGCTGGAGGATTGCAGCTACGAATACCCCACCGACACCGGGCAGGTGATCCGCGTGGCCATCACCGTGGACCGCGAGGCGCGCACCGCCACGGTGGATTTCACCGGCACCTCGGACGCGCAGGAAAACAATTTCAACGCGCCCGAACCCGTGACCCGCGCCGCCGTGCTCTATTGCTTCCGGGTGATGGTGGAATCCCCGATCCCCATGAACGCGGGCTGCCTGCGGCCCATCCGCATCATCGTGCCCAAGGGCTCGATGCTAGCCCCCGAATACCCCCGCGCGGTGGTGGCCGGGAATGTGGAAACCAGCCAGCACGTCACCAACGCCATCTTCGGCGCGCTGGGTGCCATTGCCAACAGTCAGGGCACCATGAACAACCTGACCTTCGGCAATGACCGGCATCAGTATTATGAAACCATCTGCTCGGGCTCTCCCGCCGGGCGGATGAATGACGGGCGGGGGTTTCATGGCACCTCGGGCGTGCATGTGCATATGACCAACTCACGCCTGACCGACCCGGAGGTGCTGGAACTGCGCTTTCCGGTGATGCTGGAGGACTTCGCCCTTCGGTCCGGCTCAGGCGGGCAGGGGGCGTTCCGGGCCGGGGACGGGACCACCCGCACCCTGCGGTTCCTGGAGCGGATGGATTGCGCGATCCTGTCCTCGCACCGCAGCCGCGCACCCCAGGGCGTGGCCGGCGGCGGCGCCGGAGAACCCGGCCGGACCGAGGTTCGCCGCAAGAATGGCCGCACCGAACTGCTGAACGCCTGCGACCAGACCGTGCTGGAGGCCGGTGAAGCCGTAACCATCATCACCCCCACAGCTGGCGGTTTCGGCACCCAGGGTGGCTGAGACGAGCGCCGCCCCCGGCGCAAGGAGCAGCCCCGGGGGCACAGGCAGAGGTCCCGCCTCGAGCCCTTGAGGCAGGGTCTTCGGCGGTTTCGCAGCCCCGGTTGTCGGAGCGGAGCGCCAACACGGCAAACGCGCTTCCACAAGGGGCAGAGGCGCGCTACCCTGTGCGCGGCGCAGCAGGGATGCGGCGCCGCGCCCGGGAGATATGCAGCGCAGGGACCGCCATGAACCAGCCATCCGATCCGATGCCGCCCCCACAGCGGGACGAATTGCTCTTGCGACTGGTCTACATGATCCTGCTTGCCATGATGATCAGCCTTGCCCAATCGATCCTTTTCGCCATCGGCGTGGTGCAATTCGTGATCCTGCTCGTCAACAACCGCGAACCCAACGAGCGTTTGGCCGATTTCGGATGCATGGTCGGCGCCTGGGTCGCCAAGGCCGCGCGCTATCTGAGCATCGCCACCGATGCCAAACCCTGGCCCTGGCGCGATATGGACTGAACCGCGATCCATCAGAGAATGCCCTTGAACGCGCCCAAGGCGGACGCTAAGCACACGGGCAGGTCAGGGTGCGGACGTCAGCCCGCGGCTGGCCGCTGCGGAAGGGTGGCAGAGTGGTCGATTGCACCGGTCTTGAAAACCGGCGACCTGCAAGGGTCCGTGGGTTCGAATCCCACCCCTTCCGCCATACATGCTAATTAAAATCTTGTTTTTATTGATAAAGCCGAAAATAAGACCCCCACGACATCCCCCACATCGACAAGGCTTGCCCCGGAATATGCCGGAAGCAAAAGCCGCGCCATCTTGTAACGCGCAACGAACATGTCCCAGATCGAGGAGTGGCCGGGGATTTGTGGGAATACGTGCGTAAAGCCGGGATTTGGCGGTAATTCAACGCGTTGCGACGTGGATGGGATCGGCGGACGAGGTGCTCGCCCTCCGGAAAGTGGGACATTTTGAACAATTCTAAGTGGCCTGAGCGCGGAGGCGAGGTGAGAGAGTCGTCGCGGCTTCAATCGTTCAAGGCACTGTGAATGCGTATGAAATCCCCGATTACAGGGCCTCTCTGGGGTGGCGTCGGTTGGCGCTGACATGGAAATTTTCTTCCACCTTTTCCACCCTGTTCCTAGTTTCGTAATATCAATGACTTACGGGCCACTCCGCCTTGAAGCGATGCAAATCCGTGGCGCGGCCTCAGCTATGCGTCGAACGCATAGCTGAGGCCGGTGAACGCGGGTGGCGTCGTCCGAGCGTACGCGCG
The DNA here is from genome assembly GCF_013415485.1 of Rhabdonatronobacter sediminivivens. Lineage (GTDB taxonomy): Bacteria > Pseudomonadota > Alphaproteobacteria > Rhodobacterales > Rhodobacteraceae > Rhabdonatronobacter > Rhabdonatronobacter sediminivivens. The sequence goes on from NZ_JACBXS010000002.1 coordinate 172,976, forward strand.
CCCCAGCCGCCCCCGCTCACGACAGCACCTCGTTCATTGCAAAAACACGCAGATAGACAGTGTCGGACGTGCCACCGGCGGCGCGGGCACCAAGGCTGGCCACGGTGCCGCCCGCCACAAACTCCCGCGTATGCACCTCGCCTTGGGCGAAATTGCCCGTGCCTCCGGTGTTGATCGAGTTTGTGTAAAGGCGCGCAACGTCAGGACTGTCGGGAAGCACCTGAAAAACAATGCGATATGTCTTCCCTTCTTCCACAGCGAACGTGAGGTGTCCTGAATTCCCGAAATTGTTGTGAAACAGGCTCCAATACTGACCTTCCTCGACAAACTCTCCCGCCCCTGTGGTGCCTACAAGTTCCAGTGTCCCCGGCAACAGAGTCGGACCAATTTCGGCTTCACGCATCACACCGGCTTCTTGCAGCGTGGACCGCAGGTTGTGCATAGCGCCCCACAGCATCCACAACTCTGCGTCATGTGGCTGCGCGACCTCCGGTCCTGCGAGAGCAGGCGGTGCCCAGTTGCCGATGATGTCTGTGACGACAAAAGCCTCGGCTTCGTAATCCCACATAATCCCGATCATATCTCCAGGGGGGCACCTCGATTTTTGCCTTTCAGGGCCGGTTCGGCGGCCTGAAGCCTTCAGGAAGCGGCTTGGCGTGGGGCTTCG
>NZ_JACBXS010000030.1 GCF_013415485.1 Rhabdonatronobacter sediminivivens
AAGCCCCACGCCAAGCCGCTTCCTGAAGGCTTCAGGCCGCCGAACCGGCCCTGAAAGGCAAAAATCGAGGTGCCCTATAGCAGATATCGCACTTAATCGCAATTCCCGGATAGGGGTGCATCGGCTATTGCGGTCTCACACCCTCACTGGAGCCCCCTGCCATGACCGCCCTGCTGCTTACGCCTCTGCCCTGGCCCTCGGCCTTGCCGCCGCCTTAGCCCGCGCCCCGCGCGACGGGTTCGAGACTGAAATCTTCATCGATGCCCCGCCCGCGCGTGTTGGTCGCCCATCCGGGCCGCGAATTGCGCTGGCTGGGGCGACTGGGCCTGCCGCGCCTCTTCGATGGCGAGCATTACTTCCGGCTGATCCCCGAGGCAGGCGGCACCTGGCTGATCCAGGGCGAGCGCTTCCACGGTCTGCTGCTCTGGGCGATGGATGTGCAGCAGTTCCGCGCCGGGTTCGAGCCCGGAAATGCGGCGTTGAAGGCGCGCGCGGAATGCAGTGAGCGAATGCAAGCCCAGTCTGAAAACGGCCACTTGGCGCTGGCAGACACCTGCGAAAGGGTATCGGGATGACTGTTGATATTGTGCTGCGCCCCTATGCCGGGCAGGACCGCGATGCCTGCCTCGCCATCTGGCGCGCGGCCTCCGAGGCCGGACACCCGTTCCTGACGCGCCCGGCGCTTGATGCCGATCAGGTGCTGGTGCGTGACGTCTATCTGGCGAAGGCCGCGATCACCCTGGCCTGCGACGGAGCAGGACCGGTCGGCTTCATCGCATTGATCGACGATTTCATCGGTGGGCTGTTCGTGCAGCCCGGCCGGCATCGGCAAGGGGTCGGCCGTCTGCTGATCGCCGCCGCTTCGCGGCAGGCTGGCCCGCTGAGTGTCGAGGTCTATGCAGAAAATGCGAAAGCCCTGCGCTTCTACGAAACGCTTGGCTTCGTGCCGACAGCCGAGCGTGCAACCGACGATCAGGGACGTCCGCATGCGCTGGTTCGGCTGGGGCACCCGTGCCTTGCGGCCATATGCGGGCCCAATGACTGCCCGGATGCTCCGCAAATGACAGCGGTCACTCGGACCTGATGCGGTATCGCAACGAGATCCGTTTCCGCTGCAACTTCAGAGGACACCACTCGGTCGCAGTCAGTCTGCGACGCACAAGGTCATGGCGCCCTTTGCTCCCCCGAAACACTCACCCGTCCTGATGATCCGCGTTTGTTGAAGAGTGCGCCAGAACCTCAAGAGAAACCGCGACAGTCGCAAATGCGCCAACCAGGGCCCAAAGATGCCATAACCGGTGCGCAATCTCCGGCGTGGTCGCCCCCATCTGGCTGACACGCACAAGACCATCTATGGCCGCCGTCGATGGAATGATCTGCGCGATCCAGTTCAGATGCGCGGGAATGGCCTCGACCGGCCAGGCAAAGCCCGAGAGGAAGAAAAACGGCAGCCCTACGGCCAGCAGCACCACCTGAACCACTTCACCGCGCCGGAACAGGGCCGCGACGCATTGCGCCAGCAATCCGGTTGCCAGCACGAAGGGCAGGCCGAGCATCAGCACTGCCGTTACATTGCCCAGATTGGGCAAGCCATAAAGCGCAGGCAGGACAATCAGATAGAGCGGCAGCAGCACCGCATAAAGCGCAATCCAGGCCCCCATGCGCCCCAGCACCCGCCAGACCGGGTGGCCGTGCCCTTGCCCGCGCCGTGTTGCGACCAGCGCAAGGCCCATCAGCATGGTCTGTTGCAGGATCAGCACGAAGGCCGCGGGCAGCACATAGGTCGCATAGCCCGCTGCCGGGTTGAACAGCGGCACTTCGACCTGTTCGGCAGGGCTGACTTGCGCAAGTGCCACATCGGGGGCCGTGCCTTCTGCGATCAGGCGCCCCATTTCGACCTCAGCCCCCAACTGGCGCAGGGGCACGGCGGCGCCTTGCATGACGCGCTGATACATCAGGAAGTAGCTGGCATCCGCATAGAGCGCGACGGGGCTTTGACTGCCGCGCAACAGCGCGCGTTCAAAGCCCTCGGGGATGACCAGCACACCATAGGCGCGGCGCTCCTGCACCAGACGGGTGGCCGCGATCATATCGCGCGCGTCATGGCTGAGCGTCACGGCCTCGGACGCAGTGACCTGCCGTGCAAGGTCCGCTGAACTGGTCGAGCGGTCCAGATCGACCAGCACAACCGGCACATCGCGCAACAGCTCGGCCCGGTAGGGATAGGGATAGACCAGGGCATAGATCACCAGCGCGGCCAGCACGATCAGCCGCACCTGACGATCTGCGAAGATACCGCGCAACTCGCCGCGCAGGGCGGTCAGGATATCGCTCATGTTGCGGCCTCGATCGCGCGGCGCAGACGAACCAGCCGCAGCAGCACAACAGCCCCCAGAGCGAGTGCAATGCAGGCCAGCCAGACCACCGACCAGACAGCGATATCCAGCGGTGTCTGGCGCAGGGACTGGTCGATGCGCAACTGCACATACCATGTGCCGGGGATCAGCGCGCCCCAGGCTTGGGCAAGCTGTGACATGGCCTCGCGCGGGAAGCCCAGCCCCATGAAGCCGAAAGCCGGGGCGGTGATCACGGCGATGATGCTGGCCGCACGGCCCATGTCGCGGGTCAGCACAAAAGCCGCCGCGCCGATCAGTTGCACGCAAAGCACAAACAGCACGGCACCGGTTGCCATCAGCAGCAGCGAGCCGCGCAAGGGCACGCCCAGCCAGCCATAAAGCGCGATATCCGACAGCCCGAGGATCAGCAGGAAAATCAGCGTGTAAGGCAGGATCTTGCCCAGCATCGCGGGCAACACCCCGCCAGCCATGCGCGCCAGCACCTGCGGGTGCCGCCCCGGCCCGAAATCCAGCGAAATCGCATAGGCGGTCGCAGCCGCCGCGATGATCTGCAGCACTGTGGGCACGAGCGCGGCCAGCAGGAAATGCACATAGTCAAAGGCCGGGTTGAACAGCGCATGGGCCTGCAGGGGAATGGGCTGGATGCGGGCCGTGGCCTGCACGGGTGCCTCGCCCTGACCCTGCCGGATCGACAGGCGCTGCCCGGCCAGTGCTGTATCAATGGCACCGCGTGCCCCGCGCGCGACCATAGATCCCGCGCTCATGTGCTGGTTGTCGTAAAAGATCACGATTTCCGGGCGTGCGCCGCGCAGGATGTCACGCTCCAGCCCCTGTGGCAGATAGATTGCGCCGCGCGTCTGGCCCGCCACAATCTGCGCGCGGGCGTCACTCAGGCTCAGCGCCTGTTCATGCACAGTGATTTCGGGGGCGGCATCCAGCATGCGGGTGATGCTGCGCGACAGGTCCGAGCGATCCAGATCAACCACTGTCACGGCCATGCCCGTGGGAATGCCCGCGCGGAAAATCCCCGTCAGCACGACCAGCATCAGTACCGGCAGCAAGACCACCAGCCCCAGCAGAGCCGGGCGCCGCAGGATCAGCCGGATCTCGCGCAGCATCACCGCCAGCATGATCTAGCCACCCAGCGAGATCAGCGCCGACATGCCGGGCCGCAGCCCCTCGACCGGCTCAAGCGGGCGGGCGCGCAGTTCGAAACTGCGCAGATCGAAATCGCCCGTGGCGCGTGTGGCCCGCCAGCTTGCGAATTGCCCCTGCACATTGATCAAGGTGATCTCGGCCTCGATATCGCGCTGCAGTGCGGGCACATGGACCGAGAGAGCATCGCCCACTTGCAGCCCGGTCAACAGATCCTCGCGCAGATTGAAGGTGAACCAGGCCTGATCGATATCCACGACCGTGAAGAGCGGCGCACCGGGGCCGACATTCTCGCCCAGCTCGATGAGGCGGGCGGAAATCTCGCCACTGAGGGGCGCGTAAATGGTCAGCTCGTCCAGATCGGCCTGACGCTGGGCCAACGCGGCTTCAGCCTGCGCGACCTGTGCTGCGGCCACTGCGCGCTCTTCGGGCGAAGCACCGGCACGCGCCAGATCAAGCTGCGCCTCGGCAGCCTCGAACCGGCGGGCGGCGGTATCGACATTCCGTATGGTCTGGTCGATGACAGCCTGCGGACGCAACCCTTGCTGGCCCAGTTCCGCGTCGCGGCTCAGCTGCCCTTCGGCCAGTTGCAGATCGGCCTGCGCCGCGGCCAGTTCCGCTTCACGAGCGCGGATCACCTCGGGCCGGGTGGCCCCGGCGGCAGCTTCCGAGGCGCGCGCGACGTCCAGCCCGGACGCGGCGGCGGCATGGCTGGTGACAAGTTGCGGGTTGGACAGTTCCGCCAATATCTGACCAGCTTCGACCTGTGTGCCCAGTTCGGCCATGATCTCGGCCACCCGGCCAGACGTGCGGGCGGAGATATCGACGCGCGGGGCCGCGACCTCGCCTTGGATCAGCAGGGCGGCAGGGCGTGTAACCCACCAGACAGCAGCCGCTACAGTTACTGCGAGTAGTGCCGCAACCAGAAACGGAAGCGCGGCTTTGCGGGACCAGACCTTTGAGGACGTCATGAGAAGGGCTTTCTGTGGCGCGATGGATCGTCAACAACTTATAAGAAGTGTGCATGCGCCACAATTCGCCCGCGGCCACCTGGTCGCAACGTCAGTTGCGCTGCAGCCGGATGTTGCGCCGCGCTCATTGTCGGGTTGCGACCCATGCTCTGATGGCTCACGCCGCGACCTGCCCGGCCCATGATGGTCATTCGCCATCGCCCCCGTCGAGGTCCGGTGCCAGCCCTTCGCTGCCGCGCGGGTGGACCAAGTCCTCGGCGCTTCGCCCCACCGCCCAGGTTACCAGCAACGCACAATAACCAGGCTTTCGGCGATATGCGATAACAGGCCCGACGGCACCTCTGTCTCCTGTGCGTGCCGCTCGCACTCTGCGACGACCCCGTCCACCTTTTCGACGGTCTCCGCGGCGCGCTTCAGCCTGATTTCGGCCTTTGCCGCAACTGCATCGATTTGCGCACGACCTGGCCTGCGGGCTTCACCGGCGATCAGCAGCGTGTTTTTGCCACCCGGTCCTCGGCTGAAGCTCAGGTCACAGGCCGGGACGAGGCGCCAGTCACCGGTGCGGTCCATAAGGAGCCTGAACCGCCCTCACCGGCATGCGCGCCAGCAAATGGGCGGCCAGCCAGCCGCACTCATTCTGGGTGACGGGCGTGCCGAAGATCACAGGTGTAGCCTGTGCCGCCGTCGCGCCCACCGCCTGATCGCGCGCCAGACGCATGGGCATCGCTGGGTCGACCTCCAGCGAATTCACGCCGTGATCATCGGGACTGGATGGTCGTTTCCGTCACCTTCCGATATTCGGGGCCTGCCTCGCCGCTGGACCAGGGCCGCCACAGGACAGGGCCTGCTCATCCGTCTGACGCAAAGGCGACCTCGCAGCGCAGGCCGGCGCTGATCTTGGTGTCGGGGTTCGGCAAGGCGAGGCGGATGCCGAAGGTCGAACTTGCCGCATCGACGACCTGATCGACAACGACAACGACGGCCTGATAGGCACCGCCCACCGGCTCTTGCGGGAAGACGGTGGCTTCCGTTCCCACGCTTACCGCATTCAGCATTGACGCGGGAAGATAGGCCTCGACATGCAGCGGGTCGATCCGTGCCAGGTGCAGGACGGGGGCGTCCTGATGGACAAATTCCCCCGGAGACAGCATCCGCTCGACCACGATGCCGTTGATCGGACTACGGATCTGGCGCAGGGCCAGCAGACGCTCGGCGCGGTCACGCTCCATCAGGGCGGCCTCGGCCTCCAGCGCGGCGCGTTCGGTTTCCAGCGCCACCAGACGGCGTTCGGCCTGCAGTTCCTCATACTGTGCTTCGGTGGCGACCTGCCGGGCAAACAACTCCTCGATCCGGGCGCCGCGGGTCTCGGTCAGCTCGGCGCGGGCACGCGCGATCTCAAGCTCGATGTTGGAACCGGCCCGCAGCGTGGCCATGGACAGTTCGACCTCCTGCACGCTGGATTCCAGCCGGGCGAGGATCTGGCCCTCCTGCACGGTCTCGCCGCGTTCCACCGGCACTTCGGTCAGCAGGCCCACTGTCGCGCTGGACAGGCGTATCTCCATCGACGGGTGGATGACGCATTGCTGCCGGGTCTCCAACGCTGCAACCGTGCCTCCATGCAGCAAGGCCAAGAGCGTCACGATGGCGCCGGTTCCGCATATGCCAGAACGCATGTCAGTCCCTCCTGTCCAAAGCCGCGCGCGCGGCGGCCACGCGCCGGGGGTCGGCCCAGGCCGGGCTTTCCCGTTGCAGCCTGTCCAATGTGGCCGGGCGCATCCGCGCCAGCAGGATGTCCTGCATTGCCGTCAACAGCGCCTGCGGATCCTTCAGTCGCCGATGCACAGCCCTGGCCGTCGTTGGCGCAAAGGGATCCGTTCCGGGGGCGCTGTCCGGCACCATGGACGGCGCGGCACCTTCCGTGGCGAAATACGTGGCCTGTCGACGGGCCGCGCCGATCTGGTTGAACAGGACCATCAACGCCGCGGCCAGATGTTCGGGCAGGATCGAGGCAGGCCCCCTGCGCAACAGCAGGTCGCTGGCCAGGGCATGGATGATGGCGAAAAGGATCGCGCCTCGCGTCGTCTCGGCATCCGGCAGATCGGCGGTCAATTGCGCGATCAATGCCTGACCGACCACAAGTTCGCGGCCGATCACCCGTGGCCGGGGCGGTCCGGGATCATCCAGTCGCAGCGTCAGCCCGTCCAGATCGAAGGCTGCGTCCAGTTGCGTCTGCAGCACCTTGAACTGATGCGGCAAGGGCAGCGGGGGTGCGGCGTCCTGCGTTCGCCCGCGCAGGGCCAGCAGAACCTCCCGCGGCGCGGTCCCGCTCCGGTTGTCGGCGATCAGGACATAATCTTCGCTTCGGGGCAGCGTGATCTCGGCCACCATTGCGGCTTCGACCTGCCGGTCGAACAGGGCGTCGATGGGCCCGGGAAAGCTGTCATGGCTTTCGGCATCAGCCAGCAACAACCGCAGCGGACCATCGCTTTGGGCTTCGATCCGAAGGCTGCCGCCAAGGGGCAGGCCGCGCAGCGCGGCGCCGGTCCAGTTGCCCGCGGCCACCTGCAGGCGCAGCCGCGATGTCCTTTCGCGGTCATCCCCTTCGGCTTTGAGCGTGGCGCGCTGCAAGTTCATGCTCCATTCCGACGACCTGGGCGATACCCCGGGTCCATGAGCGATGCAGAGGAAGCTGCCCGGGATGCGGAGAGGGTGTCATGGTGATCATGTCCGCGTCGGCCATCCGGCCCCCCCCTTCAACACGCAAAGCGTAAGCGTGAACCCGGTGCCCTGTCCAGTGTGAACGGCTGTGCGTCCTCGGCGCTGCCGTTTTTGATGACGTAAGGTCAATTTTCTGCTACACGTTTAAGTTGAGCTACTGGTTTTTTTCGATTCATGGTGTGGTTCTCACGAGGCTTTGCCGCTCCGGACAGGCTGATGGTCCGGGGCAACCAGCCAAATTGAAAAGGAAGCGGGACCATGGGGATTGCGTTCCGATTCAGGCCTGAGCGGGGCGGTCTGCCCCGCGGACCGAGGGACTCCACGTCGCTGGATCAATTCTGGATCCCGCGCAGACGCAGGCCCCGGCAACGGCCTGCCCCGGAGGACAGCGCCGCACCGCAAAACAGGACGCTCCATTTCGAACCGCTGGAGCCACGCATCCTGCTGAATGCCGACCCTTGGGCGATCGCTCTGACCAGTCTGGGCGACAGCGATGGCTTCTACACGCTGGATGTTATCGAAGGTGAAAACGCCAGCGATCCCAGGCAGTTCCGCATCTTTACCGGCGATGAGGGGGAAGACGGCTTTGTCGCGGCGACCCGGGATGTGACCGGTGTCACCGGGATCGAGATCGCGGGCACCGACGCCGATGACCATCTGACGATCGACTTCGGCGCGCATCTGGACCTCTTCTTTCAGATCGGGATCAGCTTCGATGGCGGGGACGGCAGCGATACCCTGGTCCTTGCGGATGGCGCCGCATCGGTTGACCATGACGCGGCCCTCTCGGCGCTGATCCTGCGCCAGAATGGCGCGGAAACGACGGTCAGCTACGATGATGTCGCGGCGCTGCGCCTGGCGGGAGCCGTGGCAACGGTCAGCCATCTGGCAACCGATGGCGAGGATGCGATATTCTTTGGCGCCGCCGATGATGACTTCTTCGGAATCAGCGGCAACACCACCCCTGATTTCCTGTTCCGGGACCCCGGCGATGCGTTGCGTATCGATGCCCGGGGCGGCGATGATGACATCACATTGCAGGCCGCCGAGGGGTTCACGGCCACCCTGGCGCTGGTCTTCGGCGATGACTGGGGCCATGACAGGCTGACGGTCGATGACTTCGATGGTCCGGTGACGCTGGATTTCGAAGGTCATGAAGGCATCGTCAGCGCCCAGCTTGAAGTTGAAGAGGGTACAGAGGGTACGCTGACCATCATCAGCGGTGATGATTTCGAGACCCCCGATGCCTCGCTCACCATCGACACCGGTGAACTGCCCATCAGCAAGATCGCGCTGCGCGGGGCCGAGTTCGATATCCTTGGCGGCGGCGATGGGGTGGGCACTGCACTGCAGCAGTTGCGCGAAAAGATCGGCGAGGCGCTCGACACCCTGCGTGCGGTGATTGACGACAGCCCGCTGGGCGCGGAACTGCCGCTGCTGAACCAGATCGTCGAATTCGGCCCCGAGGATCAGGAGGAAGACTTCGCCGTCGGCTCCAGCTTTGCCAAGCTGCTGCGGATCACCGATTTCCTGGAAGCGGTGGAGACGCGGATCGGGGCCTTTGCCGATGAGGTCGAAGACCTGACCTCGCCCCCCGCCGCACTGCTCGAAGGCGGGCCGCTCAGCCTGCAATTCGCGCAGCTGATCCTCGATCTGGCGGCCGAATATGAGTTTGCCACCGATGAGGACAGCCCGCTGGCGATCCTGGGCCAGTTGTCGCTGATGGTGACGGCGGTGCGGCTGATCCCGCAGCGCAGCGGTGGCCAGATCGATGGCTACGGCGTGGAAATGGACGTTCGGGGCGGGGTCGAATCGACCTTCGAGCCGGATTTCGGCCCCAATGCCAGTATTGCCGGCGTGGAATTCCTGGGCGACCCGCCGGCGCTGCGCGCGGCGGCAGGGTTCGAAGGCACGCTGGGGCTGGAGGTTGCCAACCTGCCCGGCGCGCCCGAGCTGTCCCTGAGCGAGGCAACCGGGCTTTCGCTGGGCCTGGAGATCGACTCCGGGGCGGTGGACAATGGCGATTTCACCGCCGGACCCTTGAATGCCGGGCTGCGGCTGAGCGTGCTGGAAGCCGAGATCGTGGACGGCCAGTTCAGTGCCAGCTTCGGGGCTGATATCGGCTTCGACGATGGCGACCTGACCCTTGAAATCGATGAGGACTTGCGCGCGCTCGACCTCTCGCTGCCCTTCGCGGTCAATGTCGCGGGGTTCAGCGTTGGTGATATCTTCGGTGGTGCGGACGGGGAACTCGGCGCTTTGCGGGTGACGCTGGAGGATGTCTTCTCGGGCCGCGCCCCGGATATCAGCGCCGAAATCGACATGTTCGACACGGCAGGCGCGTTGCTGGCTGATGCCTATGACCTGCTGGACGCGTTCCGGACCGCCAGCCCGGGCGATATCTTCGGGATGCTGGGGCAGTTCCGCAGCCTGTTCGAACAGATCACCGTCTCGGACCTGCTGACGGCGGAAATCCCGCTGGTCGGCAAGCGCCTGAACGAGATGATCCCCTTCGTCGATACGATCGAGGAGGTGATCCTGGGCCCGCTGTTCACCGAAACCGTGGCGGGCGAGACCGATGTGCTGTATGACAGCGTCCAGCAACTGGTGGCGCTCATCAATGATGAGTTCGGCGAGGAGATCGTCTCCCTCGATTTCCGCCTGCCGGGGCTGGAACTGGACGTGCCGGACCTGACCCTGCCGCCGGAGATCGAGTTCACCTTCGACTGGTCGCAGACCTTCACCCTGGCGAACGTCCCGGTGGCCTTCGATTTCGCGCTGGGCGATCTGGGCAATATCGAGGTGCGCCCGGTCGGTCAGGGTGCCGAGGATCAAGATATCCCGCCCGAACTGGCGCTGGAGGCCGAGGTCCGCTTCAACTTCACCTTCGGCATCGAACTGGCGCCGGGCGAGGAATTGTTCCTGGGCTTTCCCATGTTCGTCGCCGAACCGGGCGACGACGTAAAGACACGCGGACAGTTGCCGGACGACGCGCAATTCGCCTTCAAGCTGTTCGACCGGGAGAGGACCGGCGAGCAGAACGGCGACGGCACGCCCGAGATCCTGCTCAACCCGCTCAGCGATGATGCAATCAGCGTGACGCTGGAGGCCGCCGAGACCGCCGAAAACATCGCGCCCGGGTCTGTCATCCTGCGCTCGGTCGCCTCGGGCGCGTCCGGCAACAACGGTCTGGTCGATCTTGCCGCCGACTTCGACACCCTGCTGCCGGACGATCCCGGCGAGCACAGCATCTTCGTCCGGATCGTCTCGGGGACCGGCGCCGGGCAGTTGCGCCAGATCGACGCTGTAGAAGACACGTTGGCCCCCCAGGTGGGTGCGCATCTGCTGCGCATGACCGAAGACTGGTCCACCAATCCGGATGACACCAGCCGCTATGAAATCGTCACCGGCCAGCGCATTGTCGGCGGCAGTATCGACAGCGTGGGCTTCGAGCCGGCCAGCGATGAAGTCGGCGCACCCGAGTTCACGACGATCGTCGATCGAGGCACCAATTTCTCCAACCGACTGAACGACAGCGGCACCTATTTTGTCGAAGTTCTCGACGGGCCGGAACGCGGCGGGATTTTCGAGGTCGAGGATTGGGACGGCAATCGCCTGTTCCTGAAGGACCGCCAGACCGCGCTTGAAGGCGCGAGTAGCGATGCCTGGCGCTATCAGATCTATCTGGGCGATCCGACCAAGACGCTTCAGCATGACCTGAACCGGGTGGTCAACAACGCGCTGCACGCCGCGCGCGACGATGTGCCGGAGAATACCCGGAGCGAACTGCGCCCCGGTGATATGGTCATCACCTGGACCGGCACGCGCTTTGTCACCGATGCGCCCGCAACGCGGGTGGTCTCGGTGGATGATGACGGGATCGAAACCACCGAAATCATTGACCGGGTCATGGCCTTTCAGGGCTTCAATGACATCACCCTGAACGAGCTCGGCCTGCTGTCCTCGCCCGTGCCGTTTGACGGGCAGTTCGCCGATCCGGATGGCGCAGGGACCATTGATGCCGTGTTCGTCGTGAATATCGACGGCGATGCGTATATTGTGTCGTTGGCGGGCGCGGATACCGCCGATAATGAGGGCATCGACGATCTGGTCGAGGATCTGAACGCCGCCCTGCACGCCGCGATCCTGGACGCCGCCGATCCCGATGACGAAGACGCGGTCGCTGCCGCCGAGGCACGCGTCGAACAGGTCAGTTTCGTGCGCCAGTCGCTCAACGGCTTTGCCGATGGCAACCGGATCGCGCTCAGGGGCGACGGGATCGGTCGGCTGGAGATGCGCCTGCCTGACGGCGCCGACCCCACCAGCCTGACCAACGCCGCCGTGGTACATCTGGGGCTGATCGAAGGCGTCGATGCGCGCGGGCTGGCGACCGAGTTCTTCATCCGCGGCGACTCTAATGGCAATGGCGGCTTCGACCCGGCGGACTTCAAGGCCGATATCACCCTCACGCTGGACCAGCTGGAGTTTGCCGCCACGCTGGGTTTCCTTGGCGTCGAGGTGAAACTGGACGAGGCGGCCAGCATCTCGGCCGGGTTCGACCTCAATATCGTGGATCCGGCCACGGGCGGCGGCCGGGTGCAGATCCCTGATCTATGGGGGCAACTCAGCCGGGGTAATTTCCTCCATGACCCGGACAACGTCGATGAGGATGACGCGCCCGACCCGCGCGGCTTCCTGCAGCCCGAGTTGAGCTTCGACGGCAGCTTCGCCTTCACCGCCCGCCCCGTGGGCCTGCCCGACGCGATCACCGAGGGTATCGCCGCTTTCCTCGGGTCGGACGAGGCGCTGGAAATCCCGGTCAGCATCGAATTCGGCCTTTCTGACACGGAGCGCGAAAGCGACGTCGAGGCCGGCACCTTCGCCTTCAACGTGGAGCTTGGCCGGGTCTCGGCGCTGGACCTCGGGTTTCTGTTCGTCGAGGCCGAGCTTGATACCAGCGTGATCGACGGGATCGACGATCTGTTCCGTGCCTTCCGCAACCTGTCGGTGGCCGATATCCTGATGCTGCTCAACCAGGCGGTGGATTTCGTTTCGAACCTCGATGGCGCGTTCGGCGAGACGGTGGGGCAGGTATTCGATTTCCCGCTGCCGCTGGTGAATGTCAGCCTGAATGACACGCTCGAATTCGCTGAGGATCTGGCGCGCACCATCGAAGGGGTGATGGCCGATCCCGGTGCCTCGGTGCAGGAGCTGGAGGACAGGCTGCGCGAGGCGCTGGGCCTGTCCGATGGCAATGACGACGAAACCCCCGAGGGCTTTGACCTGCGGCTGGCCTTCGACCCCGGGGATGCGGGCGAAGGCATCGACCCGGCGCTGCGGCTGGACATGAGCTTCGGATTCAGCTTCAGCGACACGCTGAACATCGACCTGGATGTGTTGGAGCTGCTGGAACTGGCGGGAATCATCACGCCGGGGCAGGACCTTGGCGGGTTTTCCCTGACCGAGCTGCTGGGGCTTGGCGGGGGCGGATCGTTGACGCTGGCCGGGGGTGGGGCCTTCACCCTGGCGCTGGGCCTGCCGACCCTGCCCAACCGTGGCACCACCACCGAGAACGGTGAAACCGTGCCCGAGGACCTCTCGCCCTTCATCTATATCGGCGTTGACGGCACGCGGCTGGAATTCAACCTCGAACTGACCGGCGCGGACCTGACCTTCGAGGGGCGCGTGCTGAACCTTGGCGTCTTCGTCAAGGAGGGCGAGGGCGCGCTGAATGCGGATTTCGCGCTGGCCCTGATCCCCGGCGCGGATGACGGTGAGCGGCTGCTGTTCACCGATATCTTCGGAGGCAACGTAGCCTGGGACGATATCGTCACCCCCAGTTTTGGCGGTTCGGGCACGCTGACGCTGCCGATCTACTTCCCAACTGAAAACAATTTCCTCTTCGATCTGGAGGTGGAGATTCCGTCGCTGGCGGCGCTGGTCAACACGCTTTTCGACAGCGATTTCGATTTCGTCGACGGAACGGGCGGCCTTCTGGCGCTTGAGGACGGCGTCGACTTCTCCGAGGGCGATACGCTTGTCATGGTTACGCCCGATGACATCCTGGGGCGCTTCACCCCGACCATCCCCAGCCTGCTGGACCTGCTGCTGGACCCGTCGATCATCGTGGACGGGATCGACCTGGGCCTTGATTATCTGGAAGAGGCGCTGCGCGGGCAGATCCTGGGCATCGACCTGCCGGTGATCGGCGATGCGCTGGCCCCGGCAGCCGAGTTCATCGAGGATTTCCGCGGCCAGTTCCTGACGCCCTTTGCCAACACCATCCTGACGGGCGTGGGCGACGAATACGAGTCCAGCGCGCATCTGGTGCATGACCTGCTTTACCGGATTTTCGCCAATGACGAAGAGGCCGCGCTGATTTCCGCCTTTGGTGCGCAATTCGGCCGCCTGGGCCTGTTGCAGAACTGGGAGGGCGACGGGGACGCCAGCCGCTCGGATGTGCGCGTCTCGGGCGTTTACACCAATTTCGATGATGATGGCGGCATCGACGTCTCGGATGACTGGCTGTTCGACGGCGATGAGGATTTCATCCAGTTCGAGTTTTCCATCGGTGGCACGCTGGCCGAGCTGGAACTGCCCACCGGCTTCGACATCGGCATACCGGGGCTGGGGTTGGCGCTGAACGCCGATGTCGAACTTGGCGTGGACTGGGAAATCAATTTCGGCTTCGGCATCGATGCGCGCACCGGCTTCTACCTTGTCACCTATGAGGAATTCGACGAGGACGGCGACCTGGTCATCGAGAATGGCGAGGTGCAGTTCACCCGCGATACCGCGCGGATCGGCGCCAGCGCCGGGCTGGTCGGCACCAATGGCGCTACCATCGAAGGCACGTTGGGCTTCCTGCAGCTGGCCGCCCAGGATCAGGGGACCGACCTGACGGCGGATTTCATCGTCAACCTGAAGGACCCCAAGCCCGCGGATGACAAGAACAACCGGCTGACCATCCGGGACCTGACCACGCGCAGCAACGGAGTGTCGGACCTGATCTCGGCCCGGCTGACCGGTGGCGCCAATGTCGATCTGGGGGTCGAGGTCGATTTCGGCGGCCTGGGCGATCTGGGCATCAACCTGCCGGTGTCGGTGCTGCCCTCGGTTGCTTTCGATTTCGTCATGGACTGGGATTTCGGCGAGTTCCGGTTCTTCAACGGCGGCGGGCAGCTGGGCGATGCGCCGGAGGTGCATCTCAACGATATCACGCTGGATCTGGGCTCTTTCATCGGCGAATTCGCCGGGCCGATCCTGGATATCTTCGGGGAAATCCTTGGCCCGCTGGAATGGCTGATCGGGCCGGACGGGCTCTTGAACCAGCGTATTCCCATCCTGTCGGACCTGGCGGGCACCACCATCACGCTGAAGACCTTGGCCGAAGCCTTCGATCAGGACGCGCGCATCACGCCGTTTCTGGAGATCGCCGAACAGATCTTCGGCCTGCTGAAGATCATCGACGAGGCCCGGAACGAGGCCGATGGCGGGAACCTGAAACTCAGCTTCGGGGACATCCACCTCAACACCTTGTTCGACGGGGATATTCGCAGCGTCGACAGCCTGAGCAACTTCGATCAGGACAGCTTCGACAACCTGATCAACGGCAACGGCAACGCGCTGGACGATGTCGATTTCGACGGCGCGCAGAGTTCACGCCAGTTCACCAACACCCTGACCAAGGGTGATGCGTCCTTCCGCTTCCCCATCCTGTCGCCGGAGGCGGTGTTCCAGCTGATCCTGGGCGCCGATGATGTCGATCTGGTGCAGGTTGATCTGCCGGAACTGGCCTTCGGCTTCGAATACCGTCAGGTGTTCCATGTGTTTGGCCCGCTGGCCGCCACCCTGCGCGGGGCGTTTTCGGCCACGCTGGACCTGGCGCTGGGCTATGACACCTTCGGGCTGTCGAATTTCCTCAATTCTGACAATCCGCTGGATCTGATCGACGGCTTCTATTTCTCCACCGTCGATTTCGACACGGGCGAGCGCAAGCCCGCCCTGACCCTGCGCGGTGAGATCGCGGCAGGTGCGGCACTGTCGCTCGGTGTGGCCACGGCCGGGGTCGAAGGGGGGATTGCCGCCACGATCTTTTTCGACTGGAATGACCCCAACAAGGATACCAAGGTCCGCCTGAAAGAGATGCAGGGCAACATCCAGGCCAACTGGGACAATCTGGGCCCGCTGGCGGTGATGTCGGTCTTTGACATCACGGGCGTGATCGAATGGTTCTTCAAGGCCTTTGTCGAGGTCAACCTGCTGTTCCTGAAATTCTCGAAAAGCTGGGACCTGGGCGGCGGGGTGATCGCCGAGTTCGAGATTCCGTTCGAACGACAGGGGGTGCTGGGCAGCAAGGCCGGGGACACGCTGACGCTGAATGTCGGGCCGAACGCGGCGTCGCGCCTGCAGGGCAACATCACCGACGGGTCCGAGAAGATCTTTGTTGCCGACGGCCCGGGCAACAGCGTCGATGTCTGGGCGCCGCAGTTCAACGTGACCGCCAGCAATCCGCAGAATTTCCGCGATATCAGCAAGATCGTCGTCAACGGCGGCAATGGCAACGACACCATCGACATGAGCGGCTTGACCCAGGCGGTCGAGGTGCAGATCGACGGCGGGCGCGGCAACAACACCATCAAGCTGGGCACTTCGGACAATCCAAGCGACGCCACCGGCGTGATCCGCGGCGGCTCGGGCGCCGATGTGATCGAGGTCTACGCTCCAGGCATTACCGTTGATGGCGGCGGCGGGTTCGACCAGATCACCGCGGCCTCGCTGGGCGGGTCGATCAGCGCGGGGTCGGGCGGTGGCAATGTGACCGTCACCGGTGGCAGCGACAACGCGATGGAGCATCTCGTCACCACCGGCAACACGCGCGTGAACCTGAGCGGGGTTGGCAGCGGGACCGAACACCGGGTGGTGTTCGACCAGGACATCGGCTCGGACAATGTGGTCTTCGGCTCGCGCGGGGATGATACGCGCACGGTGCTCGATTTCTCGCGCATCCAGGGCCAGACGGTGAGTTTCACGCTTGAGAAAGGCTCGGCCAACATCAACGGCACCGCCTCGGACAGCGATTATGTGATCGTCGCGCAATGGGGCTCCAACAGGGTGGTGATCGACGGGTATGTGGACCTGATCATCGGCAGCCGGTCGGGCGATATGTTCCGTGTCTATGGCACCCATGGCTTCGGTGATGCGGACCGCGGCCTGGTGCTGGATGGCGGGCAGGGGCGCGATGAATACTACGTCTTTGGCTGGGACGGGGTTGGCGACGGCCCGCCGAACCTGGACCTGCGGCTGCGCGACACGGGCACGGATTCCTGGAACAATGACCAGTTGTTCATCATCGGCGCGCCGGGCGATGATGATATCGCCGTGCTGGAGGATGACGACGAATTCTACGTCGAACTCCGCTATGGCGGCGGGCAGACCCAGCGCGTCAGCTTCTTCAACAAGAACGGTGCGAGTGATGCCGACGGTGCCCTGATCACGCAACTGACCGATCTGGACAAGGTCGGGCGCGACGACCCGCAGACCGATGCCGATCTGCCCGACCGCCTGCGGCTGGGTGCGCAGTTCACCGACGCGGCCCTGCCCGCAGGCATCGCCCGGCTGATCATCGAGGGGCGCGATGGCGACGATCTGATCCAGGTCGATGCCATGCCCGAGCAGATGGGCCTGCAGGTGCTGGGCGAGGCGGGCGATGACACCATCGTCATCGGCTCGGGCATCTATCATGCATGGGAGGATGGCGACCCGGAGCCCACCACCTCGGGCGTGCTGGGTGAGGTGAAGGCAAATCCCGCGCTGGGCGGGCTGCGGGTCTTTGGCGGCTCCGGCACCAACACCCTGATCGTCGAGGACAGCGCCAGCCCCATCGGCACCGCGGGCGAGCTGATCAAGTCCGAGAATGACGGCTGGATGGAGGTCGTGGGCCTTGGCCTGCAAACCCCGCTGGAGTTCATCGAGTTCCAGAACCTGGAGGTCCGCCTGGGCACCGGGGATGACCGCTTCGACATCCGCAGCACGCTCTATTTCGAACCCTCGAACCTGATCATCGAGGATCTGCGCGTCTATGGCGGCGATGGCGATGACCTGATCAACCTGCACGCCAACGAATCCGGCAGCGAAACCCGGTTGTTCGGCGATTACACCGTCGATGTCATGGCCGACAACGATGGCTCCAACACCGGGCCGGGCGGCAATGACATCATCAACATCCTTGCGACCAATGAACGCACCTGGGTCTACGGTGGCCCCGGCGATGACGCCATCAGCATCGACAGCATCGACGCGGAAACGATGGTCTTCGGCGGCACCGGCGATGATCGTTTCCATGTCGGAGTGACCATCGACCCCGAGACCGGCAACCTGATCGACGCCCGCGACGGCGCCCTGATCAACCCGCTGACCGGTCAGCGCGACGATGGCACCGAAGGCGTTCTGCAGCGCAACGCGGGCAACCGGATCGGCGCCGAGCTGACGCTGAACGGGCAGGATGGCAGCGACAGCTATTTCATCCTGCTGGGCGGCGAAGGCCGCGCCGACATCAACGTGTTCGACACCGGCGCATCGGGCGCTGACCGGCTGAACATCTTCGGCTCCGAGGGGGATGACCTGTTCCTGATCCGCGCCGGGATCGACGACGATCAGGATATCGGGCTGGGCAAGACCGGGCGCATCGGCTTTGTGGCGCTGTTCAACGAAAACCGCGCCAGCACCCGCGCGGAGATCGAGCGGATCAACTATTCCCGCGATCTGGACGAGAATACCGGCATCAACGAATTCGTCTCCATCGACGGACAGGGCGGCTTTGGCGAGTTCTTTGTGGATGACACGCTTGCCCCCATGGCGCTGACCGGCGCCGAGGAAGGCAATTATTTCCAGTTCGGCCAGCTCTACAATTCCGAACGGGTCAGCGACGATTTCACCGGCATCGTGCTGGAGGACGCCTTCTTCACTGTGGAAACCACGCGCGGCTGGCTCAGCCGTGGTGTCAGCTTCGATGTGACCGCCCAGGGCGCGGCCGAGTTTTCCAACGAGTTCGTGGTGCTCAACAACCAGGCGACGCTGAACCTCTATGGCGGCGATGCCAATGACAGCTTCCTTGTACGCAGCTTCGCGCAGGTGGGATCCGAGGATCCGCAGCGCGAGAATATCGATATCTCCACCGGCGGGGGCGAAAACTACATCGAATATGTGATCGGCGCGCCGGTGAACATCGACGGCGGCGGCGGGTTCAACACTCTGGTGGTGATCGGCACCGAATTCGCCGATGACTATGTCATCACCGAAGACGGTATCTTCGGCGCCGGGCGGCTGGTCAATTTCGTGAATATCCAGCAGCTTGAGGTTGACGGCGCCGAGGGCAACGACCGGTTCTTCATCCTGGGCACGGCGCCCGGGACATCAACGGTGGTTTCCGGCGGGCTGGGTTCGGATGCGGTCTTCATCGGCGGCGAGGCGCCGGACATCATCAGCCGTGACCTGCGCGGCCATTCCGGCATCATCAGCCACAGCCTGATCAGCAATGATCCGCGCTGGAACGGGCTGAAGGCCGACGAGATTTCGGCCAATGTCGCCGATAATGACGAGCCCGGGATCGTCGTGACCGAAACCGGCGGGCGGACCACCGTGGTCGATGGGGTGCTGAAGGATTCCTATTCCATCGTGCTGACCCGCGCGCCCCTTCCGGGCACCGAGGTTACGGTGACAGTGTCCATGTCGCCCCGCCCGGTCAAGCTGGCGGATGGAACCCGCGTCCTGCGCGACTTCGTGCAGTTCGGCAAGGCCGAGGGGGGCGATTTCGACTCGGCGCTGGAACTGGTCTTTACCGAGGACAACTGGTTCAAGGCGCAGGATGTCTGGATCGCGGCCAAGGGGGATGAGCCTTTCGAAGGCATCGTCTCTGGCTTCGTCGCCCATGACGTGGCGGGCGACCGGATCACGGGGACCACCACCACCGCCTTGCGGGTCAGCGGCGACGACCCCAACCGGCTGATCCACGACGGCGCGGGTTACGACCCCGACAGCCTGCGCGGCGCGGTGGTCGAAATCACCGAAGGCCCCGGCACCGGCCAGACCCGCGTGGTGATCGGCAATACCGCCGACACGCTGACCCTGGACAAGCCCTGGGTGCTGGACCCGGTGGCCGCGGGCGACGCTACCGACCCCGCCAACCAGAGCGCATACCAGATCCGACTCTATGAAGGGCTGGCGATCCCGGCGGTGCAGACCAAGGTCTATTTCCAGGACTTCGGCGCCGCGCTGATCGAACCCGGCGGCGGGGTGCAGGTGGTCGAACAGGCGGGCGATCTGACGTGGAACGCCGACTCGCCCTTCGTTGGCAGTTACGAAGTCGTGCTGACCGAAGCGCCGGGTGATACCCCGGGCGAGATCACCTTCGATCTCCCCGACGGTCTGATCCTGGCCGATGCAGACGGTAACGAAATCGCGTCACTGACTTTCACCGACGAAAACTGGGACACGCCGCAGACCGTGCTGGTCGCCGCCACCGCCGATGGCGTTGCGCAAAAGGCGCGCACGCTGGAAATCGGCCATGCGCTGAACGGTCAGGCGCTGGAAACCATGTTCGTGCGCGTCACCGACGGCGACACGCCCTCGGTGATCATCACCGAATCCGACGGGCATACCTCGGTGATCGAGGGCGGCGCGCTGGACCCGGCAACGCTGGACGGCGACACGCTTGATCTGGACAACCCGGTCGTCACCGGGTCGCTGTCCAACCCCGAAGGCCCCTTCGTGGACAGCTACACGGTTGCACTCAGCAAGGCGCCCGAAAGCGAGGTGCATATCGTCGTACGCGCCGAGGGCACGCGCACCACCAAGGGAAATCTGGTCAATTTCGGCGAACAGGTCGAACTGGCGCTGCAGGATGCCGATGGCTTCCACGCCTACCGGCTGGCCGGGGCGGGCGAGGACGCCGATCTGGTGATCGACGGACAGGGCTACATGCGCACGGATGGCGCGGGCGGCATCGTCATCCTGTCCTTCACCGCCGACACCTGGAACGCGGCGCAGACTGTCCATGTGCAGGCGCTGGACAATGATGTGGTGGACGGCGGCGATACCAAGGTCTTTGGCACCCGCGCCGATGACACCAGCCGCATCCAGGGCCCGCTGGAGCTTCGCGGCGGCGGCGGGCAGGGCTCGCTTGTGGGGCTGCCCGTGGCGCTCCTGTTCCCGGATGATGAAACCAACGACTTCCTCGCCATTGGCGAGGTGACCGAGGGTGCGGAGGAAGGCAGCAACGAACTGGTGGTCCAGGCCGCCGATCTGCAATCCTTCATCACCCGCTACGGGCTGGATTTCGACCTTGCCCCGGGCCAGCCGGTCTATGACGCGCTGATCGGCCTGACCTTCCGCCTGATCTCGGGTCAGAACGGAACATATTTCGAAGAACAGTTCACCCCGCAGGTCAACGACACCCCGCCGCCGCCCTTCGCCCCGCCCCTGCAGGAGTTCGACCCGTTCGACCCCGCGGCGCAGCTTTTCATCCCCTTCCGCGAGATCGTCGATTTCGAGGACATGGGCGATGGCACCATCCGCCTGATCTTCCCCGAGGACCTGCCCTGGGCCTTCGATACCGAGGCGGGCGACGAATATGTCCTCATCAATTCCTCGCCGTCGAACTTCTTTGCGCGTGAGGAGGGGCAGGTGGACCTGCTGTTCGTGCGCGACACCGACGCGCTGACGGATGAGGAAGGCCGCCTGATCTTCCACACCGAAGAGCCGCTGGGCGCGGATGGCGAACCGCTTTATGACGTCGAACTGACCAATCGCAGCCAGCTTGTCGGCCTGGGCATGGGGCCGGACCGCACCATCGGGCTGGGCGAGGATGCCGTGCGCCTGCCCGGCGGCGTGGTCTTCGACGAAATGGAGGTTCTGGACATCGCGCTCGGCGATGGCGACAACCGCTTCGTCATCGAAGGCACCCATTCCGGCGCCACCCGCCTGCACACGGGGGCGGGCAATGACGAGGTCGAGGTCTGGACCGTGGCGGGCCAGACCACCGTGATCACCGGGTCGGGCGACACTGTCACCACGGTGGGCGATCCCGGCGCCGATGATCTGCACAGCCTGGCCGAAATCGCCGCGCTGCTGACCGTGGCCGGCAGTGTGCCCGAGGCCGACGCCCGCATCACCGTGCGCGGCGAGCCTGACGTGCTGGCGCAGGACGGCTCGGTCCTCGCACAGGGCTCCACCAATGAGCAGGAGGTTTTCCTGCGCAACGCCGATGGCGGCTTCTTCACCCTGCGGTTCAAGGGCATCGTGGACGATGACACCGTGCAATCGCCCATCGGCGCGGAGACCGGCCCCATCGCCTATGGTGCCAGCGCCGCCGATATCCTGACGGCCCTGCTGGCGTTGGACGAGATCGCCGAGGGCGACCTGTCCGTCGAACGCTTCGGCGACCGCATCGTCATCCGCTTCAGCCCCGACGGGCAGTATGAAAAGACTCCGATGCACACCTTCGGCGTGTCCAGCACCGGGCTGATATCGAGCGGGCAGAACACGCTGAACGTGCTGGGCACCGAGGATGCGGGCAGCGTCTGGGCGCTGCTGACTCAGAGCACCCTGTCCGGCATGGGCATGCCGGTGTTCAACGCCATCCAGACACTCTATCTGGACGACCCGCTGCCGGGTGACGCCAACCGCGACTTCGCGCTGGGCTATGACGGGGCAACCACCGGCGCGCTGCACCGCGACATGAGCGCAGCCGAGATTCAGGCGGCCCTTGAAGATCTGGACACCGTCGGCACCGGCAATGTCGCTGTCTCCAAGGCCGACCGGGTGATTGTGGTGCGGTTCCAGGGGGACCTGACCAACCAGACGGTGGCGCCGCTGACCTCGGACGCCGATTTCGTCCATATCGCCACACGCGAGCCCGGGATCGACAAGCTGGACGACCCCGAGATCCCACCCAGCGCCGATGCCAGCGCGCGCAACGATATCCAGACCCTGACCATCGAAGCTGCGGGCGGCAGCTTCACCCTGGCGCTGGACATCCTTGGTGAAACCGGCCCCATCGCCCATAGCGCCACCGCCGCGGAACTGCGCGAAGCGCTGCAGCGCCTGCTGCCGGACCGCTTTGCCGATGACATCGCCGTGCAGCGGTTCGGCAATGCCTATCACATCGCCTTCCAGGGCCTGTTGCGCGGGGTGATGCAGGGCGAGGGCGTGGGCTTCCTGACCGTGGATGCCGATGCGCTGGACGGCAACGCGCATCTGGCCACGCGGATGGACGGGCTGAACTATTACGGCATTCAGGAGCTGAACATCGGCTTTGGCCCGGCGGATGATGCAGGCACCGGCCATGTGCTCAACGTGCAGGGCAGCACGGCGGACGTAACCAACATCAACCTCAATTCCGGCGATGACCGCATCTTCATCTCCTCGCTGGTCGATCTCGATGCCGACACCCTGCTGCCCGAGGGCGCGGCGTATGGGTTTGATTTCCTGCCCGGTTCGCTGGATCTGATCCTGGGCGATCTGAACATCGATGCCGGCGAAGGCCGCCATCAGTTGATGATCAGTGATGAGGCGACTGACCTTGCCAAGAGCGTCACCATCGGCGCCGATGCAGGTACCGCCGCAGACCATGCGCTGCTGGAGAATATCGAGATCGAGATGCTCGGCTGGGCGGGCGGTGCGATCCGCTACGGTGCAGCCCCGGACGTGGCGGGCAATTTCTTCGACGGGATCACGCTCTGGGGCGGGGCGCAGGGCAACAGTTTCGACGTAAGCGCCACGCATCAGCGCGACAGCAACAACTGGCGCAGCCAGACCACGCTGAATGCCGGGTTGGGCGATGACAGCGCGACCGTGGACCTGCTGGCCGGGCTGCACGGGGTGTTCGTGCTGAACATGCAGGATGGCGATGATGTGGTGGATGCCACGGCCTCGACCCTGCCGCTGGTCATCTTCGGCGGCGCGGGCGATGACCTGATCCGCGGCGGTCAGGGCGGCGATCTGATCTTCGGCGATCAAGGCCGGATCGTCTACACCGACCCGCTGACCGGCTTGCCGGTGACGGTGCTGGGCCATGGCGGGCGGTTCGATTTCACCGATGGCCGGCGGCTGCCGCCAGATGTGATGTTCTCGGTCGATCCTGACACGCGCGGCGACAACCGCATCTTCGGGGGCGCCGGGGCGGATATCATCGTCGGCGGCTTTGGCAACACCTGGATCGACGCGGGCGCGGGCGATGACATTGCGCTGGGCGATGGCGCCTGGATCGGATTCGAGACCGCGCGCCCGGATTGGCACGGGATCGACGGCATCCTGCCCAACTACATCGAATCCGTCTTCGACACGGACCAGCTGGACGGCGGCGACGGTCAGGGTCGCGCCTGGGGTTTCGATATCGATCCGCTTCTGGCCGGCCTTTCCGGGCTGATCGCGGGCGGGACAGATGTGATCCTGGGCGGCGATGGCGACGATCTGGTGATCGGCGGCTCGGGCAGCGATATCCTCGATGGTGACGATGGCCGCGTGGACCGCAACACCGGCGCGCTGCTGGAGGATGTGGAAAGCGAGGAACGCAACCGCGATCTGGTGATCGGCGACAATGTCATCCTTGACCGGCGCGGCGCCGCGCTGGATGACTTCACCAACCCGCGTTTCCGCGTTCTTACGGGGGCGGAAATTTATGACACGGCCCTCGGCGCGGATGGCGATCTGCTGATCGACCGCGACAGCCAGTATCTGGACCCCGACTGGGACGGCGCGGCACCCGATTGGGCCAACTGGGCTGTCGCCCTGCATGACGGGCTGACCCATTACGCCGGTTGGCAGGGCGTGCGCGCAGGCGATTATGACCTTGAGGGCGTGCTGGCTCCGGACGCGGCGCTCACCCATGGTGACAACATCATCGCCGGTGGGCGCGATGCCGACATGATCTTTGGCCAGCGCGGTAACAACGCCATTCAGGGCGACGGGTCGATCTTCTTCGACATCTGGTCGGGCGACTGGCTGGACGGCCCGCTGACGGCTGATGCCTTCGGTGCGAATGGCGCCGCGCCGCTTGGGTTGTGGGACGCGCTGGAGGCAGCCCGCCTGGCCGCACTGGTGGACGGCCAGATCACCCGCCTGCCGCAATCCTTCGAATCCGCCGATGACGGCGATGATTACATCGAAGGCGGGGCAGGGCGTGACGTGATCCTGGGCAATCTGGGGCAGAATGATATCATCGGGGGGTCGTCCAGCCAGTTCGGCCTGACCGAATACTGGCAGCGCGACGACAGCGGCGACAATATCCTGTTCGGCGGCGCCGGCACCCGCATCGACCGGCTGGACGAGGGCCATGGCGGGCTCATCAGCTTCGAGGATCGCCACGCCCGCAATGCCAGCGTCATCCTGGGCGACAATGGCAACATTTTCCGCCTTGTCGGTGTGAATGGCGAAGACAGCGGCGAACACCTCGGGTTCAACTACGATGCCGAGGATCCCACCCGCGGCGATCTGCGCGTCAAGGCGCGCGGTGTCGATCTGCTGGACTACACGCGCTGGGAACTGGCGCTTGATGATGGGCGCACGGTGCCCGGGCATCTGGGCTTTGTCGATGTCATCGGCGCGGGCGACCTGATCCATGGCGAATCCGGCGATGACGTGATCTTCGGCATGGGCGGGGACAACGTGATCTTTGGCCATGCGGGCGACGATCTGATCGTGGGCGGCATGGGTAACAACTGGATCTCGGGCGGGATGGGCCATGACGGCATCATGGGCGATGACGGGCTGATCTTCCTCAGCCGCAACGGCTTTGCCGAGCCGCTCTACGGGATCGGGGCCGAGGAACAGCGCACCATTTCCAACCCCGGCGGAAGCTGGGTGGCCGAACTCTACACCGAGGGCGAGATCCGCCATGTCGCGCGCCATTTCGGCTTTGCCTATGAGACCGGCGGCAATGATATCCTCTATGGCGGGATCGGCAACAATTCGATCCACGCGGGCGCGGGCGATGACGCGGTCTCGGGCGCCGAGGCACTGCCGGGGTATTTCTCGGGCGAGCTGAACTGGCTGATGAAGCGGACCCAAAGCCCGGAGCTGGACGGGCTGACGCCCGAGGCGTGGTTCTACAATGTCGCGCCCTACAACCCCGGCGATATCCTGCAGTTCACCGGCGAAGAGGGACTGTGGTTCCGCCTCTACAATGAACTCGACCCGCTGCGGCTGATGCTGCTGGACGAAACCGGCCAGCGGGTCGAGGCGGCGACGATCGATCTGGCCTTCAAGGACCCTGATGGCGATCTGACGGATCTGTTCAATGTCGATCTGCATAACTCCACATGGCGGTCGCTCTCGGGCGAAGTTGTCCATGACTTCTTCCTGAACTTCGATCCGACCGAGGGGCCGCGCGACACCCGCTTCCCCGATGATCCGGCCGACGGGATCCCCACCGACGGCGATGACGTGATCTTCGGCAATCTGGGCAACAACTGGATCATGGGTGGCACCGGGCGTGATCATATCTGGGGCGGCTGGGGCGAGAGCGTCCTCAATGCAGACGACAACCATCACAGCACGCTGTTTGGCCCTGACCCGATTGCCAATGATGTCGAGGACCCGTTCCAGTCCTATGCCGATATCGTCTTTGGCGGGGCCGGGCGCGATGTGCTGATCGGCAATACCGGCGCCGACCGGCTGATCGACTGGATCGGCGAGTTCAACACCTATGTCGTGCCCTTCAGCCCGTTTGGCGGGCTGCATATCTGGCGCATGGCGCCAAACCCGAACGTGCTGGACTTCCTGCTGGAGCTGTCACGCGCCGACGGGGCGGATCAGGTGCTGGGGCTGGAGCGTGGGGGCGATCCGGCGCGGCAGGGTGAACCGAGGGGCGAGATCGCGCTGGTCACGCGCGAGGATGCCGAATGGCAGGACCAGTCCGGCGGGCCTGCGCAGCCCTTCCCCGAACGCTATCAGGGCCAGCGCGAGCTGATGTGGCGTGCGCTGCCAGGCGAAAACGCCGGCCCGGGTGGCGGTGGCGGCGGTGGTGGCCAGAGCGGCGGCCAGGGCAATCAGGGCGGCGGACAAGGGAACCAGGGCGGTGGACAAGGGAGCCAGGGCGGTGGGCAGGGCAACCCCGGTGGCGGCCAGGGCAATCAAGGTGGCCAGGGCAACCAGAGCAACAACGGCGGCCAGGGCAACAACGGCGGGCAGGGGAATGGCAACGCCGGAAACGGTCAGGGGAACGCCCCTGCCCCCGGCCCGGGCACTGAGACCGCCGATACGCTGTTGTTCTTTGGCCAGCCCGAGGACGGCAGCCCGGACGCTACGCCGATCAAGATCGAACCCGGGCTTGTGCCACCGCCGCCCGATGAGGATGACGTGATCTGGCTGTCGGATCTGACCGGGGATGAAGATGAAGATGACGAGGACGCCGATTTCGTGCTGCTTCCCGCCGACGATGACGCGCCGGTGCCGCCTGCGGCATGGACCAGCCCGGTGACACCGGGCAATGGCAATGGCAAGGGAAACGGTAATGGCAACGGCCAGGCCAATGGTCGCGGCAACGGGAATGGCAATGGCGCGCGGCGGTGATGGGTGCCGGCGCGGCCAGGGTGCAACCCTGGGATGCGGATTTTTCGTGTATCACACGCGTAACCGTGCAAGGCTGTTCGCGGCGAAGCCTGCATCCGAAACCGACCTGCAAAGCAAGTGAGGATCCATGAGCGACCAGACGAACCCCAAGCCCGAGACCGCCGAAGCCGGCGCCCGCCGCACCCCAAAAGTGGAGTGGGACGACAGCAAGATGCGCTCCACCTACGCCAATGTGGTGAACGCTGCCAGCACGCGCGAGGAGATCAGCGTCTTTTTCGGCACCAACCAGACCTGGAACCTGGACGAGAAGCGCGAGGTCACCGTGCAGCTTTCGGACCGCATCATCATGAGCCCCTTTGCCGCCAAGCGCCTGTGGGTGTTGCTGGGGGCGGTGCTGAAACAGCACGAACAGCGCTTCGGCACGCTGGCCATCGATGACGGCAACCGCGTCCCCGAGGTTCTGAGCGGCGGGCACAAGCCCAATTGAGGGGCGGCTGAGCCTCGTGCGGATGCGCCATGGTTGACCCTGCTTCCGACACCCTTGTCACGTCCGCCACCCCCGGCGCCGAGGCGGGGCGGCGTGCCGCGGATCGTGGCGACAGCCATTGGAAGGATCTGCGCGCCGCCGCAACGGCCCAAGAATTTGCGCGCGCCTGGCTTGCCCTGCTCATGCGCCGGGTAGAGGCCGCGCTGGTGGGCGTGGTGGTGCTGGGCGGGGGCGCGCGAGGCCCGTTCCGCCCCGTTGCCCTGCGCCCCGAAGGCATCGCGCTGCCCGAACGGCTGCACGCGGTCGCTGAACGCGCCATGTCCGAGCGCCGCGGCGTTGCCCATGCCGGCAAGACCGAAGGCGCACCGACCGTGCTGCGCCCGCTGGCCAGGCAGGAGCACGGGGCCGAGCCCGGCGCAGGGACCATGCTGGCCTGCCCGCTGATTGTCGCGGGCGAGGTGCTGGGCGTCGCCGGGCTGCAGGTCCGCCCCACCACCGCGCGCGAGGTCCGCGCCCTGATGCGCGAGCTGCAATGGAGCGCGCAATTACTGGAATATGCGCTGTTTCGCGAACGTGCGGGGCAGGCGAATGCCAGCCGCGACGCGCTGCGTCTGGCCCATGAAATGCTGGCGGGGGTGGTCGAGGAACCGGCCTTCGAGGCCGCCGCCATCGCCTTTGTCACCGAACTGGCCGAGCATCTGGGCTGCGAGCGTGTCTCGCTCGGGTTTCGCCAGCGCAACCGCTCGGTGGTGCGCGCGCTTTCGCACAGTGCGCGCTTCGGCAAGCGCATGAACCTGATGCGCCGGATCGCCAATGCGATGGACGAGGCGATCGACCAGCATTCCATCGTCCGCTATCCGCCGGGATCCGATGACGACAGCCAGATCGACGCCGCCCATCGCCATCTGGCCGAGGTGTCTGCGGGTGCAACCATCCTGACCGTGCCCTTCGCCTCTTCCGAGCGGATCATCGGTGCGCTGGTGCTGGAGCGTCTGGAAGCGCGGCCCTTCAGCGACGCGGATATCCAGATGCTGGAATACCTTGCCGGGGTGGCGGGGCCGGTTCTGGATGACAAGCGGCGCAATGACCGCTGGTTGATCGCACAGATCGGCGACGCGGGGTTGACCCAGATCAGGCGGCTGTTCGGCCCGCGCTATTATGGCCGGAAGCTGGCAGCGCTGGCGGTGGTGGCGGCAACGGGGTTTCTGGCCTTTGCCACGGGAACCTATCGCGTCAGCGCCGATGCCGTGCTGGAAGGCACGCTGCAACGCGCCGTGGTCGCCGCCTATGACGGGTATCTGCAGCAGGAATTCGTGCGCGCCGGTGATGTGGTCGAAGCCGATGCGCTGCTCGCGCAGCTGGATACGCGCGACATGGAACTGGAACTTGCCCGCAGGGTGGCCGAGCGTCAGGAGCTCGTGCTCGAACACTCGCGCGCGCTGGGCACCGGGCAACGCTCCGAAAGCGCGATCCTGCAGCAGCGGATCGGACAGGTCGATGCCCAGATCGTCTTGCTGGAGGAACAGATCGCCCGCGCCGCCATTCGCGCCCCCTTCGACGGGGTCGTGGTGCGCGGTGACCTGAGCCAGGAGGTGGGGGCATCTGTCCGGCGCGGGGATGAGCTGTTCGTGATCGCCCCACTGGACTCCTACCGCGTGGTTCTGGGCGTGGATGAGGGCCAGATCGCCGATGTCATGGCGGGCCAGCAGGGACGTCTGTTGCTGGCGGCCCTGCCCGACAGCGCGCTTGATCTGACGGTGGAACGGATGACGCCCGTGGCCGAGGCGCGCGAGGGTCGCACGGTGTTTCGCGTCGAAGCGGCGCTGGATGCGCCCACCCTGCGCCTGCGCCCGGGGATGGAAGGGGTGGCCAAGATCGATGTGGATGAGCGCCTGCTGGTCCTGATCTGGTCACGCGGATTGATCGATTGGGTGAAGCTCGCGCTCTGGCGCTATTGGCCCTGAGGCGCGCCCATGGCCGAGAAGTCGCAATTCAGCCCGTCCTGGTATCGTGTCGCCGATCTGACGCCCCGGCTGCGCGCGCATGTGGAGATCCACCGCCGCCAGTTCCGGGGTGACATCTGGTATGTGCTGGAGGATGCGGCCTCGAACCGGTTCCACCGCTTCTCGCCTGCGGCCTATACCGTGATCGCCCAGATGGACGGCAAGCGCCCCATGCGCGAGATATGGAAGGCCGCCGCGCGCAAGCTGGGGCACGACCTGCCCACCCAGGACGAGGTCATCCAGCTTCTGTCGCAGCTGCATCAGGCGGATGCGCTGGACAGCGGCGCCCCGCCCGATATCACCGAACTGGCCGAGCGCGCCCGCAGCCAGCGTCGGCGTGAGCTGATGCAGCGGGTGCAGAACCCCATGGCCATACGCATCCCGCTGCTGGACCCTGACCGCTTTCTGGACGCGACCTTTCCGCTGGTCCGCCCGCTCATCTCGTGGCTGGGGCTGGTGCTGTGGCTGGGGCTGGTCGGCTGGGCGCTGGTGGCCACTGCGCAGCACTGGCCGCTGCTGACCGAAAACCTGACCGACCGGGTGCTGAGCGCGCAGAATATCGCGCTGATCCTGCTCAGCTATCCCGTCATCAAGGGCATCCACGAGCTTGGCCATGGCTACGCCGTCAAACGCTGGGGCGGTGAGGTGCATGAAATGGGGATCATGTTCCTGGTCTTCATGCCGGTTCCTTACGTCGAGGCCTCGGCCGCCGCCGCCTTCCGCTCCAAGTGGCAGCGCGCCTTTGTCGCCGGCGCCGGGATCATGGTCGAGGTCACGCTGGCTGCCATTGCACTTGCGGTCTGGCTGAATGTCGAACCGGGGCTGGTGCGCACCATCGCCTTCAACACCATGCTGATCGCCGGGGTTTCGACGGTGCTGTTCAACGGCAACCCGCTTCTGCGCTTCGATGGCTACTATGTGCTGGCCGATCTGCTGGAGGTGCCCAATCTGGGCAACCGCTCGAACAAGCATCTGCTGCATCTGATCCAGCGCTACGGCTTCGGGCTGCGCGCCTCCCGCTCGCCCGCCACGGCGCGGGGGGAACGCTTCTGGTTCGTGCTCTACGGGCTGGCGGCGCTGGCCTATCGGCTGTTCATCATGACGGTGATCGTGGTTTTCGTGGCGACGCATTTCTTCGTTGTCGGGGTGTTGCTGGCGATCTGGTCGGCCACGCTGATGCTGGTCTGGCCGGTGCTGAAAGGGGCGTGGTTCGTGCTGACCAGCCCGCGCCTGGACCGGGTGCGCGGGCGCGCCATGGGCGTGACGCTGGGCGCTCTGGGCGCGATTGGCGCCGCCTTGGCGCTGATCCCGCTGCCGCATGCCACACTGGCCCAGGGGGTGCTGTGGATCCCGGATCATGCGGTGGTCCATGCGCAGGGAACCGGCACGGTGGTCGAGATCATTGCACCGCCGAACAGCCAGGTCGCGCCCGGCGATCCGCTGTTGCGGCTGGAGGATCCCTTGATCCGGGCCGAGATCGGCGTGGTCGATGCCCGCATCGCCGAGCTGCGCCTGACCCTTGCCGCGGTCGAGATCGCGGACCGGGTCGAGGCCGCCCGCATGCGCGAACGCCTGGGTCAGGCGGAGCGCGGACGCGCGCGTCTGGCCGAGCGACAGGAGGGCCTGGCGCTGCGCAGCACGGCGCAGGGCGTGTTCGTCTTGCCCGATGCCGACGACCTGCCGGGCCGGTTCATCCGCCAGGGCCAGCCCCTGGGCTATGTGGTCGAGGGGGGAACGCCGGTGATCCGCACACTGGTCTCCGACCGCGATATCGATCTGGTCCGCCACCGCACGCGCGATGTGCAAGTGCGCTTTGCTGACCGGCTGGATGACATCCTGCCCGCCCAGTTGCGCGCCCAGACCCCGGCGGCGACACGGCATCTGGTCTCGCCGGTGCTCAGCGATCAGGGGGGCGGCCCGTTTGCGCTGGACCCTGCGGGCGAGTCGCCCCTGCAGGCGTTGCAGACGGTATTCCAGATCGATGTCGCGCTGGACCAGCCGCTGGATCGCACGCTGATCGGGGGGCGGGCGCATGTGCGCTTCGATCTGGGGGCCGAACCGCTGGGGTATCGTCTCTGGCGGTCAACCCGGCAGATTTTCCTGCGGACCTTCCGTGTCTGAGGGGGTGCGTCCCCTGCCACTGGGACTGACCGCCCGGTGCCTGCTGTCGGAACGCGCGGTCACAGTGCCGCACTGGACCGAAAAGCTGGTGGACGCCTGTGTCGCCCCTGTCATCGCCCGGACCGAAGGGCTGCGCGCGCGGCGGATGCGCCGGATCATCCCGGCGGTAGAGGAATTCGCAGGCTACTACGCCGCCGCGACCCCCGAGGAGATGCGCGAGGCCACGGCAGCCCTGCGCTGGGCCTTGCGCAAGCCCGGCGGGCTGGAGGACGTGGGCGCCGTCGGCAGCGCCTTTGCGCTGGTGCGCGAGGCCTCGGCCCGCGTCACCGGCATGCGCCATTTCCCGGTGCAGCTGATGGGCGGCTACGCCCTGCTGACCGGCCATGTTGCCGAAATGGCCACCGGTGAGGGCAAGACCCTGACCGCCACGCTGGCCGCGGCCACCGCGGCCCTGGCCGGGCTGCCGGTGCATGTGGTCACGGTCAACGACTATCTGGCCGCCCGCGATGCCGAAGCCATGGGGCCGATCTTCGAGGCGATGGGCCTGACCGTGGGGCTGGTCCAGCACGGCCAGAGCCCCGAGGAACGGCGCGCCGCCTATCGCGCCGATGTCACCTATGCCACCAACAAGGAACTGGCCTTCGACTATCTGCGTGACCGCATCGCGCTGGGCAAACGCTATGGCGAGCTGCGGTTGCGCGCCCGGCGCCTGTCGCGCGATCAGGGGCCCGCGGGGCAGTTGCTGCTGCGCGGGCTGCATTTCGCCATCGTGGACGAGGCCGACAGCATCTTCATCGATGAGGCCCGCACGCCGCTGATCATCTCGGGCGAGGCGGCGGCGGATGAGCGGCTGGAAATGGCGCCTCGGGCGCTGGAGATCGCGCGCACCCTGCGCGTGGGCGCGGATTTCACCCTGCAGCGCAATCGCCGCCGCGCCGACCTGACGCCTGCGGGCACCGCGCAGCTGGAGCGCGTGGTAGCGGGCGAGGGCTGGCGCTGGCAGAACCCTGTGCTGCGTGAGGAAATGGTCACCCTGGCCCTGGCCGCGCTGCATCTGTTCCATGACGGCGAGGCCTATGTCGTCCAGCAGGGCAAGGTGGCGATCGTGGATGAATTCACCGGCCGGATCATGCCGGACCGTAACTGGGGCGAAGGGCTGCACCAGTTGATCGAACTGAAGGAAGGGGTGGAGATGACGCGGCCGCGCGTGCCGCAGGCGCGCATCACCTATCAGCGCCTGTTCCGGCGGTATCGGCGGCTTTCCGGCATGACCGGCACCGCGCGCGAGGTCGGGCGCGAGTTGTGGTCCGTGTTCCGCCTGCCGGTGGTGCCGATCCCGACCGCCCGTCCTGATCAGCGCCGCATCCTTCCCGCGCAGATCCTGCCGGATGCCGATGCGAAATGGCGCGTCATCACGCGGCGCTGCCTGGAATTGCAGGCACGGGGTCAGCCGGTGCTGCTGGGCACGCGTTCGGTCCTGGCTTCGAAACTGGCGTCCGAGTATCTGACCCGCGCCGGGCTGGCGCATCAGGTGCTCAATGCCGTCCAGAACCGGGACGAGGCCGCGATCATCGCCCGGGCCGGGGCCGCTGGGAGCATCACCGTGGCCACCAACATGGCCGGGCGCGGCACCGACATCCTGATCCCGACCGCGGTTGCCGCCCTGGGCGGGCTGCATGTGATCATGTCCGAACGGCACGAGGCCGCCCGCATCGACCGCCAGCTTGCCGGGCGCACGGCCCGCCAGGGCGCGCCCGGCAGTTTCGAGGTCATCCTGTCGCTGGACGATGCGCTGCTGCAGCATTCGCCCTTTGCCGCGCTGGCAGGCCGCATCCCCGGCACGCGCGGCAAGTTGCTGGCCTCGCGGCTGGCGCAACGCTGGGCTGAGGGTATCCACCGCAAGATGCGCCACCGCCTGTTGCAACATGACGAGCAGTCGACAAAGCTGATGTCTTTCTCCGGCCGCGCCGAGTGACGGGGCGTCGGGCGGCGGCACTGTCGCACTGCCTGCCCACCCGCCAGCCGTGCCGTTTGAAGCAGGTCATAGTTGCAGGCACGTCAGAACAGGCTCGGGCCGACAGGTGTCGCGCCTCTCAGCTTCCACTCTGTCCCGGCGGCCAGATGCGCGCCCGTCTTGCGCGCCTTGTGCGGGATGCGGATGAACAGGTGCCTGATGACTGCGCCGGCCTTGCCTGCTGCATCCCATATCTGGCGCGCATCCGCAGTTCCGGGCAGCTTGATCGACGCGCTCTCAAGCTTCTCGCGGCGGCACGCGTGATGGCGCTGCAAGGCGCCGACCATGCGGGGGTCGCAGGGTTCCGGAAAGCTGCGCGAAGGGCGAGACCTGCTCCTGGTCTGCAAGGGAGCCGCTGCCGTGCCGGTCCTTGAAGCGACCGCGGACGGCACCGCGCGACGCAAACCGGCGCGGTGGCCGCGCGCGCTGGAAGGCCGCTGCCTATGCGCCCTGCTCTCCGCGTGCCGTGCGTTCCGCCAGCGCGCGGTCGAGCGCGGCGTTGAGGTAGTCATGCTTGTTCAGCGTCCCGGCGTTGCCGCTGGCCGCGGTTGCCCCGGCGGGGGCGGCCTTGGCGCGTGCCTCGCGTCCCTGCCGGTCGGCAATGTCCCGGGCGCGGTTGCGGCGCGTGCGCAGGCGGCTCACAAGGTCCGAAAGCGCGCGGTCGGAAAGCTGGCCCAGAGCGGGGTGTCGGGCCATATCGGCGAGTTGCAGTTCCTCGGCATCGAGCGCGCGACGTTCCTCGGCGCTGGCGGGGGCGTCCTTTGCTGTGTTTGCCATTGTTGCGCTCCTTTCGTTAATTCAGGTCATCACATGATGTGCACTTGGTCAACGCCGGGGAACGGGGTCCGGTTGCAGACGGCCCGTCCGTCAGGAAGGGGGTGTTTCATGGTCGACCCGGTTCCGCCAGGATTGTCGCCGACACCAATGCCCGAGATGCCGGTGGCCGGGTTGGCCATTGCCGGATTCGCTTCGGTGTTCGAACGGGGGGGCGAAAACCGATCTTGATCTGGCCTTTCCGGTCGCTGCCGGTTTGCCCGAGGTCCGCGATCATCGCCCCTGGCGCGCCTTTCCTGCGCTCCGTTACCGGCGCCACATGCTCGCCAGCCAAAGCCCGGCCAGCGCGAAGGAGGCGACCGCGTTCCAGCTGGCCATGGACAGGCCCAGCATCTCCCACGGAATTTCGTCACAGCGGACCACCGGGGCGGCCAGGATCGCGTCCAGCAGTTCCTCGGCCGTCAGCCCGGAGAGATCCTGCCCCGCGGCGCAGGCGCTGGGGCCGCTCCACCAGCCCTGTTCGACCCCGCTGTGATAGACCGCGATGCCGCCCGAGGTTCCAGCACCCAACGCCCCCAGCAGCGGCCAGATCGCCCCCGGCAGCATCAGCCCGGCAAGCCCCGCCAGTGCCACCAGATGCGGCCAGCGCTGCCAGATGCACAGCGGGCAGGGCGCCAGCCCGCCCAGATGCTCGAACGCCAGCGCGCCCAGCAGCAACCCCGCGGACCCCAGTCCGGCCAGCAGCATCAGGTTTCGGCGTGTCAGCAGTCCCGTCATTCGGCTGTTCCGCATCTTTCCGGTGGCGCGCTTGTCACAGATACCGGACCAGCGCAAAGCCTCCGATCAGGAGCACGACAAACACCGTGAAGACAAGCCCCAGACGGTGTTCGACGAAATCACGTATCGGTGCGCCGAACTTCCACAGCAGTGCCGCCACGATGAAGAACCGCAGCGCCCGCGCAATGATCGAGGCCAGGATGAACACCGGCAATGACAGCGCTGTCGCGCCTGAAAGGATGGTGATGACCTTGTAGGGAAAGGGCGTTACCCCTGCCATCAGCACCGCCCAGGCGCCCCAGTCGTTGTAGCGCTCGGCGAATTCGGCGAAATAGGCCTCCTTGCCGTAGAACTCCAGCACCGGGCGGCCCACGGTTTCAAAAGCGCCATAGCCGATCCAGTAGCCCGCCAGCCCCCCCGCGACCGAGGCCACCGTGGCCACCGAGGCGATCACGAAAGCCCGCGACGGGGCGGCGATGATCATTGCAACCATCAGCACATCGGGCGGGATGGGAAAGACCGAGCTTTCGACAAAGGCCACCACCGCCAGCGCCCAGAGCGCATGGCGTGAGCGTGACAGCGACAGGGTCCAGTCATAGAGCGCGCGCAGCATCGCCGTCACCTGCGCCGCGCGCCGGGCGGGGCGCTTGTCACAGCCATGCGTCGCGCCCGGTGCCCACGGCGTCGGCCACAGTGGCAAAGCCGTCGCGGGCCAGCAGCGCATCCAGGCCGCGGTTGATTCTGGCGACCAGGCCCAGCCCCTGATAGCTCAGCGCGGTGTAGAGCTGCACCGCCGTGGCGCCGGCGTGGATCTTGGCATAGGCGGCCTCGGCGCTGTCGATCCCGCCCACACCGACCAACGGCAACGCCCCTTCCAGCAGATGCGACAGTTGCGCCAGAACGCGGGTCGAGCGGTCAAAGAGCGGCCGGCCGGACAGGCCCCCGGCTTCGGCCGCATGGGGGCCGTGCAGACCCTCGCGCGCCAGGGTGGTGTTGGTGGCGATCACCCCGTCGATCCCTGACCGCAGGGCGACCCCGGCCACGGCCTCCAGCGCGGGGGCATCCAGGTCCGGGGCGATCTTCAGGAAGATCGGGATCGGGCGGGGCAGGTCGGCGCGGGCGGCGATCACGCCCTCCAGCAGCGCGGCCAGCGCCTGCGGGCCCTGCAGGTCGCGCAGTTTCTCGGTATTGGGCGAGGAGACATTGACCGTGGCGAAATCCAGATCCGCCCCGCAGCGGCGCAGGACGGCGGCGAAATCGGCAGCACGGTCGGTGCTGTCCTTGTTCGCGCCCAGGTTCAGGCCGATCACCGCGTTGCGCGGGCGCTGGTGCAGCCGGGCGGCAATCGCCTCGGCGCCGTCATTGTTGAAGCCGAAACGGTTGATGACCGCGCCATCGCGGGGCAGGCGAAAGAGGCGCGGGCGCGGGTTGCCGGGTTGCGGGCGCGGGGTGGCGGCGCCAACCTCCAGAAAGCCGAAGCCCGCGCGGGCCAGCGGCTGCAGCGCGGTGGCGTTCTTGTCGAACCCGGCGGCCAGCCCAACGGGGTTGGCCAGCGCCAGCCCCGCCAGATCCACCTTCAGCCGGTCCGACAGGATCTGCGGCGGCATGGGGGCGAGCCCGGTCTTGAGCGCGCGCAGGGCAAGGGCATGGGCGCGCTCCGGCTCCAGCCGGTGCAGAAGGGACAGGCCCAGCGCTTCGACCCGGCTCAAATCACGCCCTCCGGGAAGATATGCCCGGCCGCGCCCAGCGGCAGGGATTTGTCCCAGACCACATCGGAGCGGTGCAGCATGCGATAGAGATGCGGAAACAGCGCCCCTCGGCGTGACGGCTCCCACCGCAGATCGGGGCCAAGCTGGTCGGCATCCACCGCCACCAGCACCAGATCGCTCTCGCCCGCGAAATGCCGGGCGGCGGTCTCCATGACCTGCTGGGCGGTGGAGAGGTGGATATACCCGTCGGCCAGATCGACGGCAGCGCCACGGGTGGACCCGTCGCGCACCAGCGCGTCCCATTCCGGGCGCCGAAAGATCTTGTAGACCAGCATGAATGCGTCATGCCCAAACCCCGCGTCCGGGTCAATGGGGCGCGGGTCCGGCGCGTGCGCCCTGTGCGCCGGTGCAACGCCGAGTCAGAGCGGGCCGAGTCAGAGCGGGCCGGGGCGGCGTTCCTCGCTCAGCAGGACATTGGCATCGACGGCGCCGACGCCGGGCAGGGTCATGATGCGTCGGCGCAGGACGCGTTCGAAATCGGGGATGTCGCGGGCGATGACGCGCAGGCGATAGTCATAGAGGCCCAGCACATGCTGGACGGTCTGGACCTCGGGGATGGCGCTGACGGCGCGTTCGAAATCGGCCAGGCTGGTGCGGCCCTTGGCGGCCAGGGTGACGCCCAGAAAGACGGTGACGCCGAACCCCAGCGCGCCCGCATCCAGCACCAGCCGCCGCCGCCGGATCGCCCCGACCTGGTGCAGGCGGCGCAGGCGGCGCCAGGTGGCGGGCTGGCTGAGCCCCACCTGCCGCCCCAGCGCCCCGGCGCCAAGGGTCGCATCCTGCGCCAAGGCGCGCAGGAGCGCGCGGTCGGTGTCATCAAGGTCGATCATGGGGCGGTGCCTGTGGAGAGGGGGTGCTCCCGCCCCCCTGCGGGCGTTGGGCCGGGCAGCGCGGGCAAGCCCGCGCTGCGGTTGGTGCCTGTTGGGGCGGTCCGTCCATGCCCACGGGGCCGGTGTTTGCCGGGGGTCATAGCGGCAGGGCCTCGCCGCTCTTGATGTCGCTGACATGCATCAGCGCCTCAAGATCGGCGATATGGGGCAGGGTGAGGATACGCTCGCGGTAGAGGCGGCGGTAATCCTCCATGTCGCGGGCGATGATGTTGAGCCGGACATCGACCCGGCCGAGGAAGGTCTGGATCTCCAGCACTTCGGGGATCTGGCGGGCGGCGGCGATGAAGCCGTCGAAGGCGCGGGGATCGGTCTTGTCCAGCGTCACACGCAGCGAGACCTCGACCGACCAACCCAGGCGGTGCCAGTCGATCACCGCCTGCTGGCCCTGCAACACGCCACGGGTGCGCAGCCGTTCCAGCCGCCGCCAGCAGGTGGCTTCGGTCACATTGGCGCGGGCGGCCAGGTCGGCGGTGGTCAGCGCCGGGTCGGCCTGAAGCTGGCGCAGCAAGCGGCGGTCGGTGTCATCAATCTGCATGGATTTTTCAATATCATGGCTATTAACAAATGAAAATTGCGAAAACTGGGCCTGGTGCGTGAAGAACGAAATGCGCAGCCGCCTCTGGCCGGATAGGGTCTGCCGCGTGATATCCAAGGAGGAAGCGAGATGCGCGTCTACTATGATCGCGATTGCGATGTGAACCTGATCAAGGACAAGAAGGTGGCGATCCTGGGCTATGGCAGCCAGGGCCATGCCCATGCCCTGAACCTGCGCGATTCGGGTGCCAAGAATGTTGTGGTGGCCCTGCGTGAGGGCTCGCCCTCGGCCAAGAAGGCAGAGGCCGAGGGGTTGCAGGTCATGGGCATCGCCGAGGCCGCCGCCTGGTGTGACCTGATCATGTTCACCATGCCCGATGAGCTGCAGGCCGAGACCTACAGGAAATACGTCCATGACAACCTGCGCGACGGCGCCGCCATCGCCTTTGCCCACGGCCTGAACGTGCATTTCGGCCTGATCGAGGCCAAGCCCGGCGTCGATGTCATCATGATGGCGCCCAAGGGCCCCGGCCATACGGTGCGCAGCGAATACACCAAGGGCGGCGGCGTGCCTTGTCTGGTGGCCGTGCATCAGGACGCCACCGGCCGCGCGATGGAGCTTGGCCTGTCCTATTGCAGCGCCATCGGTGGCGGGCGCTCCGGGATCATCGAGACCAATTTCCGCCAGGAATGCGAAACCGACCTGTTCGGCGAGCAGGCGGTGCTCTGCGGCGGTCTGGTGGAGCTGATCCGCATGGGGTTTGAGACGCTGGTCGAGGCCGGGTATGAGCCCGAGATGGCCTATTTCGAATGCCTGCACGAGGTGAAGCTGATCGTGGACCTGATCTACGAGGGCGGCATCGCCAACATGAACTATTCGATCAGCAACACCGCGGAATATGGCGAATATGTCAGCGGCCCGCGCATCCTGCCCTATGCCGAGACCAAGGCACGGATGAAGGAAGTGCTGCACGACATCCAGACCGGCAAGTTCGTGCGTGACTTCATGCAGGAAAACGCCGTGGGCCAGCCCATGTTCAAGGCCACCCGCCGGATCAATGACGAACACCAGATCGAACAGGTGGGCGAGAAGCTGCGCGGCATGATGCCCTGGATCGGCGCGTCCAAGATGGTGGACAAGGACCGCAACTGAGGCCGCAAGGGGCCGCAGATCAAGGGGCGGGGCGGGTGGCCCCGCCCCGTTTGCGTTGGTGGCTCAGGCCGCGCGGGATTTGTTGCGCGGCTGCGGGCGGCGGCGGCGGGCGGGTTTGGCGCCCGGTTTCGCACCGGGTTTGGCGCCGGGGCGCCCGCCCTTGCGCACCGGCTCGGCGCTTTCCCAGGGCTGGCCTGAGGCGACGGGAATCGGCCGGCCCATCACCTTGTGGATGGCGCGGAGCTCCTCCATCTCGTCGGGGGCGCAGAAGGCCACGGCGGCGCCATCGGCGCCCGCGCGGGCGGTGCGGCCGATCCGGTGAATGTAATTGTCCGGCACGTTGGGCAGGTCGAAGTTGTAGACATGCCGCACCTCGGGGATGTCCAGCCCGCGGGCGGCGACATCGGTGGCCACCAGCACGCGAACCTCCCCCGCGCGGAAGGCGCGCAGGGCGCGGTCGCGCTGGCCCTGGCTCTTGTTGCCATGGATCGAGGCGACGGCGAAGCCCGTGCGCTCCAGCGTGCGGGCCAGCTTCTCGGACCCGTGCTTGGTGCGGCCAAAGACGATGGCACGCTCGGCCCGGTGCGCGTCCAAAAGCTCGATCAACCGCGCGGGCTTGTCGCCCTTGGTGACGAAATGCACCGACTGGGTGATCTTGCTGACCGCCGTGCCGGGGGGCGAGACCTGCACCTTGACCGGGCGGGTCAGATAGGTCTGGGCCAGTTCCTCCATCTGCTTGGGCATGGTGGCGGAAAACAGCATGGTCTGACGGTCCGGCGACAGGGCCGAGGCGATCCGGCGCAGG
Organism: Rhabdonatronobacter sediminivivens; assembly: GCF_013415485.1. Classification (GTDB taxonomy): domain Bacteria; phylum Pseudomonadota; class Alphaproteobacteria; order Rhodobacterales; family Rhodobacteraceae; genus Rhabdonatronobacter; species Rhabdonatronobacter sediminivivens. The sequence goes on from NZ_JACBXS010000030.1 coordinate 40,098, forward strand.
GCGTGGATGAAGCCCAGATCCAGCATCTGGTCGCCCTCGTCCAGCACCAGAAAGCGGGTTTCGGCCAGCGACACCGCGCCGCGGTTCATCAGGTCGATGAGCCGCCCCGGCGTGGCCACCAGCAGGTCGGTCCCGCGTGCCAGCCGCTGGGCCTGCACATTGACCGAGGCCCCGCCCACCACCAGTTCGATGCGCGTGGGCGTGCCCGCGACCAGTGGGCGTAGGGTGTCGGCGATCTGGCGGACCAGTTCGCGGGTGGGGGCCAGCACCAGGGCGCGGGCGGTTTTCGGGGCAGGCTTGCCCTGCATTTCGCCCAGCACGCTCAGCAGCGGCAGGCCAAAGGCGGCGGTCTTGCCGGTGCCGGTCTGCGCCAGGCCGATCACATCGCGCCCTTCAAGCGCGGGGGGGATGGCGCGGGTCTGGATGGGGGTGGGTTCGGTGATGCCGGCCTCGGCCAGACGCGCCACCAGGCGGGCCGGAAGGCCCATATGTTCGAATTGATTCACTTCTGTCCTTTCAAGCGACCGTCTGGCCGCCGGGAATATGCGTCCGCCATATCTGCGCGAACGGGTGAGCGGGCCGTCCGCGCATGGGCCGCAGCCCCGGACAACCCCTGAACCCCTGCGTGACTGTGGGAACGGATACATGTGCAGCGCGGATTTCCTGCGCCCGACGGCGTCATGCGTCCTGGGCCGGATCCTGCTCACGCGGCAGGTCGCGCACTGTTCGGCCTGTATGTAAGTGTGTGGGCCGCCTGCGTCAATGACCTTGTCGGAGCGTCTGCGCGCAGGCGCGGGGTTCCAGACGGCGCAGCGGCGAAATCCGGGTGCATTTTCTGCCGGTCGACTTCTTGACAGTGCCTTGAAGCTTGCCTAGATCGGCGCTGTTGGCACTCGCCGGCTGTGAGTGCTAATCCTCATTCAACTGGAACCGAAGGAGCGTTCTCAGATGGCTTTCAAACCGCTGCATGACCGCGTGCTGGTGCGTCGCATCGAAAGCGATGAAAAGACCAAGGGTGGCCTGATCATCCCCGATACCGCCAAGGAAAAGCCCGCCGAGGGTGAGATCATCTCGGTCGGCGAAGGCGCCCGCAAGGATTCGGGCGAACTGATCGCCCCCTCCGTCAAGGCCGGTGACCGTGTGCTGTTCGGCAAATGGTCGGGCACCGAGGTGACCCTGGACGGCGAAGAACTGCTGATCATGAAGGAAAGCGACATCCTGGGCGTGATCGACTGATCGCACCGGACCGCTGCACCCTTCAAACGCAATCAAGACACCAAGGAGAGGCCAGATGGCAGCCAAGGAAGTCAAATTCAATACCAATGCCCGCGATCGGATGCTGCGCGGCGTGAACACCCTCGCCGATGCCGTGAAGGTCACACTGGGCCCCAAGGGCCGCAATGTGGTGATCGAAAAGAGCTTCGGCTCGCCCCGGATCACCAAGGACGGCGTGACCGTTGCCAAGGAAATCGAACTGGAAGACAAGTTCGAGAACATGGGCGCGCAGATGGTGAAGGAAGTCGCCTCGCGCACCAATGACGAGGCTGGCGACGGCACCACCACCGCGACCGTGCTGGCGCAGGCCATCGTGCGCGAAGGCATGAAGGCCGTGGCCGCGGGCATGAACCCGATGGATCTGAAGCGCGGCATCGACACCGCTGTTCTGAAGGTGGTCGAGCAGATCAAATCCGCCGCACGCCCGGTCAGCGGCAGCGATGAAGTTGCCCAGGTCGGCACCATTTCGGCCAATGGCGAAGCGTCGATCGGCCGTCAGATCGCGGACGCCATGCAGCGTGTTGGCAACGAGGGTGTGATCACCGTCGAAGAAAACAAGGGCATGGAGACCGAGGTCGAGGTCGTCGAAGGCATGCAGTTCGACCGCGGCTACCTGTCGCCCTACTTTGTCACCAACCCCGACAAGATGGTGGCCGAGCTGGAAGACTGCTTCATCCTGCTGCATGAGAAGAAGCTGAGCTCGCTGCAGCCGATGGTGCCGCTGCTGGAGCAGGTGATCCAGTCGCAGAAGCCGCTGCTGATCATCGCCGAGGATGTCGAAGGCGAAGCCCTGGCCACGCTGGTGGTCAACAAGCTGCGCGGCGGCCTGAAGATCGCTGCCGTCAAGGCGCCGGGCTTTGGTGATCGCCGCAAGGCCATGCTGCAGGACATCGCCATCCTGACCGGCGGTCAGGTAATCAGCGAAGACCTGGGCATGAAGCTTGAGAATGTCTCCATGGACATGCTGGGCACCGCCAAGAAGGTGACGATCAACAAGGACACCACCACCATCGTCGATGGTCTGGGTGAAAAGTCCGAGATCGAGGCACGCGTCGCCCAGATCCGCCAGCAGATCGAGGAAACCACCTCGGACTACGACAAGGAGAAGCTGCAGGAGCGTCTGGCCAAGCTGGCAGGCGGCGTTGCGGTCATCCGCGTCGGTGGCATGTCCGAAATCGAGGTGAAGGAGCGCAAGGACCGTGTGGACGACGCGCTGAACGCCACCCGTGCTGCAGTGCAGGAAGGCATCGTTGTCGGCGGTGGTGTGTCGCTGGTGCAGGGTGCCAAGTCGCTGGCCGATGTGACGGGCGAAAACTCGGATCAGAACGCCGGTATCGCCATTGTGCGCCGCGCGCTGGAAGCACCGCTGCGCCAGATCGCAGAAAACGCCGGTGTGGATGGCGCTGTGGTTGCTGGCAAGATCCGCGAAAGCGAAGACCTGAAATACGGGTTCAACGCGCAGACCGAAGAATATGGCGACATGTTCAAGTTCGGCGTGATCGACCCGGCCAAGGTTGTGCGCACCGCGCTGGAAGACGCAGCATCGGTTGCAGGTCTGCTGATCACCACCGAGGCAATGATCGCCGACAAGCCCGAGCCCAAGGGCCAGGGCGGTGCCGCTGGCGGTGGCATGCCCGACATGGGCGGCATGGGCGGCATGATGTAATCTGCCCGGCTGATTTCCGGCCCTTTCCAGGGCCGGACCCGCGCGCCCCGCTGCCTTGCAGCGGGGCGTTTGCGTTTATGGGTGCCGCGCGCGCCATCGGGCAATGCGGGTTATCTACAGCCAGAATCGTATGGGTCATCGAGGCTGGATCGCGGCGCAACCGGCCCGTGGCAACGCCCCCGGTGCCGTCATCGGCGCCCTGGCGCGCAGGCTCCTGTGCCGCTTGAACGCCAGCTTCCGGATCAACACAATTTCCGAGGCTCCAGCGCGATCAGGGGCCGCAGACAAAGACATTTGCCACCCGATGCGCGCGCCATGCGCGCTGGATTGTCTGCGGGAGCTTGCCGATTTCCGGCAGCTTCGGGCATAGCGTGCGAGGGTCCGCTCACATGCGGCAGGTGCCCCTCATGGTCTGACGAAGCGCGCCCCGCCGCCGCTGCTCATCTGTCGCTGACCATCACTTGGCAGGTCCTGAACGCGAACGAAGCGCTGGTCGCCTGCAGCCAGTGCAGCGCGCAGCACATCCAGGCGCGGCCCCAGCGAAACCCCCAGCGCGACCCGGCGCTGCGAGGGGTCGGTCGAGTCCGACATGGCCGAAACCACCGATACGATTCGCACCTGTCCGTGGCTGAGGGCAAAGACCGGCGCGCCAGAGGCGCCAAAATCCACGGAACAACTCATGGTCACCACGCCCATCCGGTCGCGTTGCAGCACATGGCAGCGTTCTTCAAGCGAGGGCACCTCGCTGCGGCCGCGGGCATATGAGACCACGCCGATCTCATCACCGCGGCGAGGTTCCGAATAGACCGCAAAGGGCTGGACATTGCTGAGCTGGATGGGGCGATCCAGTTCCAGCAGGGCCAGGTCATGGGCCACGCGGGTGCTGCCGATGCTTCCGACATGGCGATATTCGGGGTGTACGGCGCTGCGGCGCACGCCGCGGTCGGCTTCGGACCGGCCATTGCGCAGCCCGGCGCGAAATCGCAATTCGCTATCCGGCAGCCGTGCGCCGGTCTGGTTGTCGAACAGGCAATGCGCCGCCGTCAGCACCAGTTGCGGCGCAATCATTGCCCCCGAGCAGAAGCCGCGCCGCCCGATATCGATCCGCCCCACCGCTTCCCAGCCACGGCCCAGCGTGCCCGTGTCCAGCGCCCGCAGCGCGCCATCGTCGGCGCGAACCCCGTTGCCCGCGACTGTTGCCAAGGCGATGACCAATACCGCAATGAACCGCATTGTCCGACCCTTTGGTTGCCCCCGATGGGGAAGGCCTCGCATGTCAGTTGGGCGGGAATTGGGCGCAGTCGCGGCAGGGGCGGCGCCTCAGCGGCGGCGGGCATCGGCCTCGGCCGAGATATTGAACAGCCGCGCGCTGAGGTCCGTGCCAAAGCGCAGGTCCCCCAGGACCACTGTGGTTTGCGCGCGCGTGTCATCGGTGATGACCCATTGGCGCAATTCGGTCGGATTGGCACTGAAGACCAGCCGGATATTGCCGTATTCCGGATATTCCGGGTCCTGCGCCACCACCGAGGTGGTGCTCTCATCGGCGAAATGGTCCACCACCATGCGATCACGCGTCAGGTCCACATTCGGCGCCAGGATCAGGTTCAGCGGTGTGCGCCGCAGCGGATACTGGTTGGGCGGCTGATTCGATCGCCCGTCAAAAATCGCAACCTGCCCCCCCGAGGCCATCACGAGGCTGTCTTCGGGCGGGTCATATTCGAAGCGCACCCGCCCCGGGCGGCGGATGTATATCCGCCCCGTCGAGATGGTGTCATCGGGGTTGATCTGTGTAAAATCCCCCTGCGCGGTGGAGAAGCTGTTGAGATAGCGCGAGATCTCGGAGAGTGACAGAGGCTCCTGCGCGAAGCCTGGTCGGGCCAGGGCCAGCGCGGGAAGGGACAGCAAGAGGGACCGGCGGGTGATGCTCATGCCATCTTGATAGCGGATTTGCCGTGACGGTAAAGCCACGAACGGCTCACACAGGGGACACAAGGCAGAGAGGTGGGCGCGGTCGTCCCGGGGCGCACCATCATCCGCCGGAAGATCATGCCTATACGCCCCGTTCAGGGCTGATCTGACCCACTGGATCAAATCTTGTCGCCCTTCATCCCGGGTCGGAAGTCCCGCGGCAAGGCCGTCCACTACGCCAACCACCTCACTCCGGGCAGGCGGCCGAAACCGGGCGGTTACAGTGATTCGAGAGGCGCAACGGCACCTTGCGCAATGGACGCTGGAACCAATTGCCAAGCTGATCAGCGAAGAAGCCTCGGCCAAGCTGGGCGGCGCCGTCCAGATCGACGTGGTGCGGCCTCTGCAAGCCTATGACGCGGGCGGCAAGGCGCGGGCGTTCTCGGCCATGATCAAGGCACTGGCAGAGGCCAAGGCGGCGGGGAACGATCCGGGGCCGGTGCTGCATATGCTGGATCACGAATAAGGGCGTTGTGCCTCATGCCCTATTGTTTTTTTGCGCCGGGCACTCTCGCTGTGGCCGGGCGGGGCAAGACCGATAATGTTAAAATCCAAGAATCCGCTATCGCTTTCATAGATCGAGTGCAGCTCTGCCGCGATCTGAATATTCTCTGAGAGAAAATCACTTACCAATTCTGCCGCAAGTTCGCTTTCGAGATAACCAATGTGCCATTCCGCTACACTCTTGGAAAATAAGCCTTTCTTTTCCGAAATGCCATAAACTGCTATCGCATTGGGATCATGCGGGTTGTTTGGCTGATGCTCAAGCTGCACGCCGTATTGAAGGCCTTTCTTCTCGGCTTTGCGTGCTGCATCCGCGAAGGCTTGGGCCTCTGCCTTGCGATGCTGAACACCGACTACTTTCTGCATTGTGGTAGCCTGCACCCACTTGCTGTCGGGCCTATGTGTTCCATCCCGGATGATCACATAGACCCTCGCCGGTCTGCCCTGTTCATGGCAAGATCGATGCTGCGTGAGGTTCGGGAGGGGGCGGGAGGATGCTGATTTCTCTGCACAAGCAGGCAACGACGACGCCGAAGATCCGGGCTGCGATCCAGGCGAGCCGCGAACCGGCGCGGGTGGTGGCCGAGCGCTACGGGGTCTCCGAGCAGACGGTCTGGAAGTGGCGCAGCCGCGACGACGTCCACGACCGGAGCCACACGCCACGGGAGTGTCTGAAACTCTGTGTATCTGATCGGGCCCATGCGGTTTTCAGATACGTTCAGGCGTCGAAGCGCCCGGCGAACATTATGGCCAGCTGATTGCGGGCCGCAACCCATTCTCGGACCGCGCGGCCGCCCTT
>NZ_JACBXS010000031.1 GCF_013415485.1 Rhabdonatronobacter sediminivivens
CGGCTGGTGCTCTTTGCCGATGGCAGCATTGACGCCGAGGCGTCTGATCAGCGTCGCGCAGCCATGACCGATCCGGCGAAATCACGCGCAGCGCCAAAGACACCTACCGCACCCAAGCCGAAACTGAAACCCGTCCCCGAAGCGGCTGTTGCATCCGTTGGCGAAACCCTGCGCGAGGAGGGTCTGGCCGCCCCTGTCACCAGTGGTGGCACGACTTTCCTGCAGGCCAGGACCGCGAACGAGGTGATGAAGGCGCAGGAGCGGCGCATCCGGCTCCAGAAGCTGAAGGGCGAGCTGGTGGATCGCGCGCGCGCCGAAACCCTGATGTTCCGGCTGGCGCGCGAGGAGCGCGATGCCTGGGTGACCTGGCCTGCGCGGGTCGCGGCGCTGATGGCATCGGAACTGTCCGCGGCCTTGGGGGAGGGGATCACGGTGGAGGCGGCGCAGATGCAGAAAGTCCTGGAAGCCCATGTCCGCGCCCAGCTCGACAGCCTTGCCGATATTCGCAGCGGCCTTGGATGAAGAAGTTGCCGGGTTCGATGGCGCAAGGGACCTGCTGCGCGCCTGGTCGCGTGGCATCCGGCCAGACCCGGACCTGACCGTTTCGGAATGGGCGGACCGGCATCGCTGGCTGTCCTCGCGCGCTTCGGCCGAGCCGGGGCGGTATCGCACCGCGCGCACGCCCTATATGCGCGAGATCATGGATGCGCTGTCTCCGGTCAGCCCGGTGCAGCGGGTGGTGTTCATGAAGGCGGCTCAGGTCGGTGCGACAGAAGCCGGGAACTGCTTCATCGGCTTTGTCATGCATCACGCGCCAGGCCCGATGCTGGCGGTGCAGCCGACCGTGGAACTGGCCAAGCGCAACTCGCGCCAGCGGATCGACCCGCTGATCGACGAGAGCCCCGAACTGCGGGAGCGGATCAAGCCTGCGCGCTCGCGGGACGCGGGCAATACCATGCTGTCGAAGGAATTCGCGGGCGGCATCCTGATCATGACCGGGGCGAATTCCGCCGTGGGGCTGCGCTCCACCCCGGCACGCTATCTGTTTCTCGATGAGGTCGACGCTTATCCGGCCTCGGCGGATGAGGAAGGCGATCCGGTCAGCCTGGCCGAAGCCCGCTCGCTGACCTTTGCGCATCGGCGCAAGGCGCTGTTGATCTCCACGCCGACCATCCGGGGGCTGAGCCGGATCGAGCGGGAGTTCGAGGCCAGCGACCAGCGGCGCTATGTCGTGCCGTGCCCGCATTGCGGCCATGCGCAATGGCTGCGGTTCGAACGCCTGCGCTGGGACAAGGGGCAGCCCGAGAAGGCAGAATACCACTGCGAGGGCTGCGAGAAACCCATCGCGGAACACCACAAGACGGCGATGCTGGCCGAGGGCGAATGGCGTGCAACGGCACAATCCTCCGACCCGCACACAGTCGGCTATCACCTCTCGGCGCTTTACTCGCCCATCGGCTGGCTCAGCTGGGCGCGGATCGCACGCGCCTGGGAGGCGGCACAAGGCAATGACGAGGCCATGCGCGCGTTTCGCAATACGATCCTTGGCGAGACCTGGTTCGAAACCGGCGAAGCCCCGGACTGGCAGCGGCTGGCAGAGCGGCGGGAGACATGGACACCGGGCACGGTGCCCGCGGGCGGGCTCTTCCTGACCGCTGGGGCCGATGGGCAGAAAGACCGGATCGAGGTCGATGTCTGGGCCTGGGGCCGTGGGCTGGAAAGCTGGCTGGTCGATCACATTGTCATCGAGGGCGGCCCCGGCGATCCGACCTGCTGGCAGAAGCTGACCGATCTGCTGGGCCGGGTCTGGACGCACGAGAGCGGCCAGCACCTGACCATCGCGCGGCTAGCCATCGACACGGGCTATGAGACGAGCGCCGTTTATGCGTGGGCGCGGCAGGTCGGCTTTGCGCAGGTGGCCCCGGTCAAGGGCCTCGAGGGCTTCAACCGGTCCAGCCCGGTGACCGGCCCGACCTATGTTGATGCCACCATTGGCGGCAAGCGGCTGCGGCGCGGTGCGCGGCTCTGGTCGGTGGCCACATCGACCTTCAAGGCCGAGACCTATCGCTTCCTGCGCCAGGACCGGCCAACACCGGAAGAGATCACCGCCGGTGCCTCGTTCCCGCCGGGAACAGTGCATCTGCCGACATGGGCCGACAGCGAATGGCTGAAGCAGCTGACCGCCGAACAGCTGGTGACGGTGAAGAGCAGGCGGGCAAGCAGGCGACCGAATCCGCTCGGATCGAAGCGGGGCATGGCAAGTCTCCTCGGGCCTCGGAAGCCTCGGCATACCTCACTGGCGCACAGGAACAAAGTGCTAACTAGCACTGTTTTCTGACACCGCCTGGCGGCACCTGAGAGTTTCTACTGCCAGTATTTTAAGAGCGGCAGCCCCCATTATCTTGGTCTAGATCCTGAGAACATCCTGTCCGAGGTAGAGATTTGCATCAATCTCGGGCGCATTTTCCCGGTTCAGCAGGCGGCTTGTCGTTGCCTTGAGCGAGAGGGTCGCGATCTGCCGGCAACTGGGGAAGCTGGTGCGGGCGGCGCGCGCAATGTCCAGACCGAGGGGGCCGTCGCCGGTGCCGAGCAGGAGCGTGTCGGCCTTGAAACGGGCAAGCAGGGTGGCCGTGACGAAGGCGCAGGTGACATCCCCGTTGGCGCACCGGTGCCGGGGGGTGGTAACGATCGGCCGGGCGTGCCCGACCCAACCTACGCGTTCGGCATCGCGGCGCGTCGCATCGACCTGATCAGGGGCCACCGACACGACCGCATGCATTTCGACGCGGCGGAAATGCCTGCGCAGGAGCTGGCCAAGACGTACGAAGTCCAGCCGCCAGTCATAATCTCGCGCGGAGTAGACGAGGTTCTCGGCATCGAGGATGACGGCGACGCGTCGCGCGCGCGCCAGAGCGCCGAAATCTCCTGTCGCCGCAGGCAGGCAATCATGGGAGCGGCCGGGTGTGGCCGGGGCCTGGCGGCTCCGGTGCGGGTCTTGAATCTGGCAGGGCGTCGGCATGATGCGGCCGAGGGTTCTGTGCAGTATGGTCATCTTCGGTCTCCTGGTCTGAAACATGTGCGGTGGGGTGAGGCGTTCGCCTGAGGGCGCGCGTGCGGGCACGCCTCATCCGGGCGCAGCGGAAGAATCCGGGGGGTTTGTCGGTGGCGGGGATTGTGCGGGTGATGGCGCGGCGCGTCTGTTCGGGAATACAGCGGGCCACGGGCGCAGCTCTGGGGCAGCATGTTGGTGTGCCGCGGCCCCCTTTCGGGGGCGCGCTGCAGGTTCGGGGAGGTCGACCGCGGGGCGTTGGGAGGGGGAGGCTTGCGCGGGGCGCGCGGGGCGCGGGCTCAGGCCCAGCGGGCCTGCTTGTAGCGCAGCAGGCCGCTCATGGCTTCGCTGACCGCGTCGATGCGCTGGGTTGCCCCCATGCGCTGGGGCGGACCCATCGGCGTGCGCATCGAGCCCGAGACATCGACGACGAAGACCGTGGCCTCGCCGCGATGGCTGCCGGGCTTGCGCGGTCGCGCGGCGCCGCCGAAGATGCGGTTCAGATCGGCCGCTGTCTGTGCCTCGGCAAAGCGGCCGTTATGAGTGCGGGCGGCGATGCGCTCGAGTAGTGCGCGGTCGTAGCCGCCAGGCAGGCCGATGCCGATGGTGTTGATGTTGGTGCGCTGCGCGATCGCGCGGCTGACCATGCGGTCGATCGGCTGGTTCTCCGGGTTGGGATAGCCGTCCGAGAGCAGCCAGATGCGGCGCAGCAGTCCGGGATGCTGGTCGGCGAGCAGGTCGTTTGCCATGGACAGCCCGGCGGCAATATCGGTGATCGAGTCGCGCACCAGGCCGGGCAGCCCCTGCACCGCGTCGACCAAGCGCGGGTCGAAAGCGCCCATGAAGGGGGCTGCGAGCCTGGCCTCCTGGTCGAAGACCACGAGGGCGAGCCGGTCGGGGCAGTAGATCTTGCCGGAACGCGTCGTGGGGCGCGGCGGCGTGGCGACGGCCGGGCTGGCGGGAGCATCCGTCATGATCACCTGGTGGCGTGGCAGGACGGGCCTGGTCGGCGTGGGCGCGGCGGGTTGCGGTGCTGCGCTCAGGCTGCGGAGCAGGGCGGCGAGAAGGGTGCGGAACATAGCGGTGTCCTTTCTGTCGGAGGGGGTGCTGTGGTCGGGTGTGTCGTGCGGCTGGTCCGCCGCACCCGGAGCCGACACACGGTCGGCCCCGGGGCGGGCCTGCATCAGGCCAGGCGGGCGATGCAGGTCGGCTCGGCGCACTGCTTGCGCAGGTCGGGCGCGAAGAGGAAGCGCGCGCCGGTGTTGGGGTTGACGTAGATGGCGCCGAGCAGACCGCGGTTGGTCCGCTTCCAGCCGATCTGCTTGCCCTTGACCGGGAGGACACCGTCCTCGAGCAGGACGGTGGTGCGCGCGAACATGTCGCGTGCCATGTCGTCGGTGAACACGACGACGGCGTTTGCGCGCGGGGCGCTGCGGGTATCGCCGCCACCGCGGGCAACGGTGCCGTAGCGGCGCTGGGGATCGTGCGCGCGCCGCGTGTTCGGACCGGCGGGCGTGTCGCTGAAGAATGCCATGTGATCTCTCCTTTTGTTGAGCAGTGTGGGCGTCGAGGCGCCCCGCCGCTCGGGCGGGCCACTTCATTCCGGCGCACAGGTAAAACACCGGGGGTTTGCCTGGATGGCGCACCACGCAAGCGCGAAATGCCCCCCCGATGCCAACGCGGTTGGCAAAAGCGCGCCGGTCCGGCATGATCAAACAGGCGGTTCCAGGGCTTCGAGGAACTGCCGCCAGATCCGCGCGCTGATCCCGCCGCCGAAGGTTCCGGGCATGGGGCCCGCGTCATCGCGCCCGACCCAGACCACTGCGGTTGCCTGCCCGGAAAATCCCGCGAACCAGGCGTCGCGGTTTTTCTGGCTTGTTCCGGACTTGCCCGCGAACCCGTCCCAGGGTGCGGCGGCATGGAGCATCGTGTTCAGCGCCGCCACGGCATGAGGACTGGCGATCTGGTCTTGCGGCTGCCGGGCCCGCCGCAACACGACGTTGCCGTCAGGGGCAAGGACGCCCAGGATGCCTGTTGACATGATGCGTCGGCCGTCTGCGGCCAGACCGGCATAGGCGTTGGCCACATCGAGCACCCCGGTTGCTTCGGCGCCGAGGAGGAAGGCGGGGCGTGCGGGAGTCCCGGGCAGCCCGAAGCGCTCGAACAGATCAGCGACCTCCGAAATCCCGACCTGCTTGGCAAGACGCACTGTTGCGGCGTTGCGCGAGTGCTCGAGGGCCTCGGACAACGTCATCTTGCCCATGTACAGCCGGTCATGATTGCGCGGTTGCCATCCATCGAGAAGGATCGGCGCATCATCGATGAACTGCTCGGGGGACCATCCCTGCTCGAGCGCGGTGAGAAAGGTGAAGGGCTTGACCGTCGAGCCTGGCTGACGTCGTGCAAGGCTCGCGCGGTCAAACTGGCTGATGCGATAATCGCGCCCGCCGATGAGCGCGGTGACGCGGCCGTCCGGGGCGATCGCAGCGAGCGCCACCTCCTGATCCGCGTCCAGGTGCCCTTGTGCAATGGCGTCTGCGATCGCGCCACGCGCCGCCATCTGGTGGCGCAGGTCCAGCGCCAGGACCACTTGAAAGCGCCCCCTGAGCCCCTGCTTGTGCAGTGCACGCCCAACCCAGTCCTGGTAGTGGCGAATGTTGAACGACAGCGGAGGCAAGCCGCCAGGTTGCGGACCCTCGGCGAGTGCGGCCGTGGCTTCAGCACGGGTGATCATCTCTGCCGCAACCATCCGGTCGAGTGTCCGCCTGGCGTCAGCTTCGAGTGCAGCTTGGTCGCTTCGGCCACTTGGCTTGGGCAGTCGGCCGACAAGGGCAGCTCCCTCGAACAGGGTCAGCGCACGCGCGGGTTTCGAGAAGAACGCCCTGGCAGCAGCCTCGATACCCGTTGCGCTCCGCCCGAAGTATGCTCTGTCGAGGTAGAGGCGCAGGATTTCCTCTTTGTCGATGCTCGCTTCGATCCGCCTTGCCAGAACCAGTTCCCTGATCTTGCGATGGCGGGTCCTCTGGTTTCCGGTTAGGGACTTTGCCAGTTGCTGGGTGATTGTCGAACCGCCCTGAACCACCCTCGCGGCGGCAAGGTTGGCGCGCAGTGCGCGCAGGGTTCCGATCAGATCGATGCCTTGATGCGTGTCGAAGCGGCGATCCTCCGAGGCCAGCAGCGCGTTCCGCAGGTGCGCGGGTACATCCTGCGCGTCCACTGGCAGGAAACAGGCGCAGTGCTGCGGGAAGCTGCCGTCGTCCTGGATTTCCAGCGTAAGGGTGGGCTGTTCGAAAAACTGCTGCACCTCTGCGGAACGCGGAAGATCGGAGCGCCAGCCATGGGCGGCCAGGATGAGCTGCGGCCCCGCAGTGCCAAGAGTGATCGCGGCGAGCATACCGAGCGCGAGCAGGCGCCACGGGTGGCGGCATGCCTTCCGGAGGCGCTGCCAGATCGTCCGGATATCTCCGGGTCGGTTGCGCGTCTTCGAACGATGCCCGCGCTGGTCGGGGCTGCGTGATGTGGCGTTGTGCCGGGTTCGGGGACACGGGGACTTGGGTGGCGATGGCGGCCGGTTCCGGGAGGTGTTCGCCTTCGGGGGCGCCTTGCCGAGTCCGGCCTTGTGCCGGTGGGTGGTGGTGCGATGGGTCATTTCGGGTACCTCGGCTCTGGGGAGGACAGGGTGTTGAACATCGCCACTAGCATCATGCCGGCACTCAGACCTGCGAGACGCGGTTCCGGTATCGCTGCAAGCAGCTCGGCGATCGCCCGGTCGACGATGGCGATGAAGCCGGCAGAGCCTTCGAGCGCGATGATCGCGGCGAGGCCGGTGAGGGCGAGAAGGAAAATGATGTAGCTGACGCGGGGGAACCTGGTCAGTGCCAGCATGCTGATGCCGCCGAGCATGCCCCCGACGAGAAAATCGGTCACAAGCGGTGTCATGGCGCTCCTCCTTCTTTCATGGGTTGAGTTTGATGGTCTTGGCGCTGTCGTTCGGGACTATCGGCGTGATCTGCCGCCACCGGCCCTGGACAGTCCCTGCACGAGGCTGACGGCGGCCTTGGCCAGCAAGGCGCCTGTCAGGAAGCCCTGTGTGGCAAGCTCAGTCAGCCGGTTCGCAGCTGCTTCGAAGAGCACCGTGGGGCCCCCGGGGTCGCCGAGAATGAACCACAGAAGGCACCCGGCCAGGCCGGTGGCGACGAGGGTGGCGACGCTGCGGTTGCGCAGCAGGACGCCGAGGGCGAGGCCTGAGACGGCCCCTGCAAGGACCTGGCCGTGGTCGAAAGCGAAGGCGATTTCGGGTGTATCCATGTCAGCGACCTCCGTTGCGGTGGAAGAGGAGAAGAACGAGGCGCAGCGCCTTCATGGGGCCGCGCCAGATGATGAAGAGGATGATCGCGACGATGCTGGCCGCGATCAGTGTTCCGGCTGTCTGCTCACCGGCGACAAGGGTCAGCAGACCCTGCGCAACGCCGAGCAGCAGCAGCCCGCTCGCGGCGGGAAGCGCCCAAGCCGGGATTTCGGGCACGATGCCCTGTGCGACTGCGATGTGCGCGCCCAGCAGGACGAGAGCGCCGAGCAGTGCGAGCCGGGCGCCCGCCGCCATGGCGAGACCACCGGCGAGAAACGCCCCGGCGAGCATCGGATCGAACGATGCACCGATCTCGGCGAGTGCCGGCGCGATGCCGGCGCGCCAGGCGTCACCAAGCCCCGCGCTGTCCAGCCCGAGGATGTCCTCGAGGCTGAACGGAAGCTGGTCTTCCAGTGTCTGCAGCATGGGCAGGACCCTCCTTTTGATTGAATGGATCGGATAGTTTCCAAGGCGCGCTGCGGCACGGTTGCGTGTCGCTCTGCTCGCTTCACTCCGGCGCGCAGGAAAAAACCCGGGGGTTTGCCGCCAAAACCTGTCGAAACCCGGTCATAGCGACCGGGCGACCGGGCCGACACGCAGGCGCTGAGTTCGCCGCGACACGTGTTCGGCGCGGCAGGCGATCAGCCCTGAGCGCAGGTTAACCGTACGGGGGCCTGCGGAACGCCATCGCGCAGGGTGCGTGCGACGAACTGGTAGTTGGGAAGGCGCAGCAGCTGGTCCGGCGCGACTTCGGGGCCTAACCAGTGCGCGATGTCGCTGGCGTCCTGCGGGCCCAGTCGAAATCCCAGCAGCGTGCCGCAGTTGGCCAGAATGGCATGGGCGAGGTCTGGGCCGCGTCCGTCGATCTGGGCAACAGACTGGTTGGCGAGAACCAGGCTGAGCCCGAACTTGCGGATCTCGGCCATCGCATCGGCCAGGAGCCCATGGGCCCCGTAGGACGGGAACTCGTCGAGATAGACGCGCACCAGCCGCCGCTCCCGGCTCTCGCGCGTGCGGGCCATGGCAGCGGCGATCAGCCGGACGGTGATGATGCCTCCGAGAATACTTGCGTCGGGTCCACCGACCAGCCCTTTGGCGAGATTGACGAAGACACTGCGCCCCTCGGACAGTGCCGCGGACAGATCGAGGCTCGTTCGGGCAGTACACAGGATCGGGCGGATCAGTGCATTGCCCGACAGCTGGGCCAGCTTGCTGGTGATGTAGGGTGCGATGGTGTTGAGTGAGGCGTCGCCCCCGGCCTTCAGGGCGATGTTGTGCCAGAAGCTGCGTATCTGCGGATCCTGGCACTGCTCGAGCAGCGTGCGCCGAAACGCGGTATCGCCGAACACGCGCTCCATGTCGGCCAGACTGGCCGCGCTGCCATTGCCCTCCATCAGCAACAACAGCGCCGCGCGGAAGTAGCTCTCGAACATGGGGCCGAAGGCTTCCTTGTTCGCGCCATAGACAGTCTTGAACAAGGCGATCAACTGATTGGCGATGAAGTTGCGCTGAATGGACGGGTGTGGCCCGCGGACATCGAGGATATTGAGGGTGAAGGGATGCTCGAAGTCCGCCACGTCGGCGATGATCGCCCTGTAGCGCTGCTCCGGCGACATGTCCGCGAGGACCTCAGAATGCAGATCTCCGTGGGGATCGCAGACGACCACAGGTACACCGGCGACCATGTCCTGGCGGATCATGGATCTGAGCAGGCTGCTTTTGCCGGTGCCGGTAGCGCCGATGACGTAACAGTGCTGGCGCAGGTCGTCCGCAGCGATCATCTGTTTGCGCCCCGCCGCATCGCTGCCGAGCAAGAGGCCGGGGCCGCGTGGGGGTCGACGGTACCGGGTCGCGGCGACGCGCCGGACCGCCTCAAGGGTGCGGTAATCGGGCACTATCGCAGGAGCGGGCGTTTCGGGCGGCAGGGCCGTCGAGAGATCGATGTGCGCCGGGGAAATGGCGGCACTGCCTCGGCTGGTGCTGTAGAGCATGGTTGCTGCAATCCGCGCCACGCCCGGATCCGCGTCCCTGTGAAACCGCAGCCGGATCTCGACATTGCGCAGCAGCCCCACGCCTGCGAGCCAGCGCCGCACCCGGGCAAAGCACCAGGCGAGTTGCTCGGGCGCCTGCGCAGCACCGGTGTGAAGCACGGCCTGCAGGCGCGCCGCGGCCTCGCGCAGGGCGCGCAGAGTGGCGGCGGGGATCGGACCGGCCGACAGCTCGAGCACGAGATCAAGATCGTGACCGGTCTCCGTCAGGGCAACGAGGCAGGGGTCAAGGCCCGGCATGATGGTGTCGTGCCGGGCGATCAGAAGGGCGCGCGCCGCCGACTGCAAAGCGCAATGCGGCGCTGGCCGTGTGCCATCGGTTGTCCGCGCCGAGTCCAGGACATCGACACAGGGTGGCGGCAGACGCAAGGTCTCGCCGACCAGCACAGGCAGTTCCGGAGCAACCGGAGCGAAGCCGGGCAGTGCAACACCGGCGAGAGCCTGAAGCTCACGCAGCGGCACGCGCGATGGGGCCCCATCGAAACCAGGTGTCCAGCTTGTGATGACGTTCAGCGCCAGCTCCAGCGGATGCGCACGCCGAAGCAGGTAGGTGAGTTCGAGGCGGCGGGTGAACGCCGACCCTGCTGCGGGAAGGTCCCACAGCAGGGCACTGCGGGCCGGCAGGATCGCTGCGGGGGCTGCACCGACGGGTCTCAGGCGCAACGCAGTACAGCGCGTTTCGACCGACGGTGCGGCAAAGGGATATTCCGGGCCATGTGGGTCGGGATGGTCCGGAACATCTTCGGCGCACGGCGTATCACGGGTCGATGCGGCATGGTGTTGATAGTCCATGGTTAACCTCGCAGGGTTCGGGAAGGGGATGGTCAGGAAATCGCGCTGTCGCTTCGGTCGATCGCGCGTTTCAGCGCGTCCGTCACTGCGCGCGCGTGAGCAGCAGAAAAATCGAGATGCGGCGCTCGGCGGGCGAATTCGGCGATCTCGGCAACTGCCGGACAATCGCACACGGCTCGGCTCGGTGCGTATGCGCACTTGTGCTGCTTCAGCATGGCAAGGCTCCTGTCTTGTGGGTGGTGTTGCGAAGTCTGGGCGCGCGTGCGGGCACGCCTCATCCGGGCGCAGCGGAAGAATCCGGGGGGTTTGTCGGTGGCGGGGATTGTGCGGGTGATGGCGCGGCGCGTCTGTTCGGGAATACAGCGGGCCACGGGCGCAGCTCTGGGGCAGCATGTTGGTGTGCCGCGGCCCCCTTTCGGGGGCGCGCTGCAGGTTCGGGGAGGTCGACCGCGGGGCGTTGGGAGGGGGAGGCTTGCGCGGGGCGCGCGGGGCGCGGGCTCAGGCCCAGCGGGCCTGCTTGTAGCGCAGCAGGCCGCTCATGGCTTCGCTGACCGCGTCGATGCGCTGGGTTGCCCCCATGCGCTGGGGCGGACCCATCGGCGTGCGCATCGAGCCCGAGACATCGACGACGAAGACCGTGGCCTCGCCGCGATGGCTGCCGGGCTTGCGCGGTCGCGCGGCGCCGCCGAAGATGCGGTTCAGATCGGCCGCTGTCTGTGCCTCGGCAAAGCGGCCGTTATGAGTGCGGGCGGCGATGCGCTCGAGTAGTGCGCGGTCGTAGCCGCCAGGCAGGCCGATGCCGATGGTGTTGATGTTGGTGCGCTGCGCGATCGCGCGGCTGACCATGCGGTCGATCGGCTGGTTCTCCGGGTTGGGATAGCCGTCCGAGAGCAGCCAGATGCGGCGCAGCAGTCCGGGATGCTGGTCGGCGAGCAGGTCGTTTGCCATGGACAGCCCGGCGGCAATATCGGTGATCGAGTCGCGCACCAGGCCGGGCAGCCCCTGCACCGCGTCGACCAAGCGCGGGTCGAAAGCGCCCATGAAGGGGGCTGCGAGCCTGGCCTCCTGGTCGAAGACCACGAGGGCGAGCCGGTCGGGGCAGTAGATCTTGCCGGAACGCGTCGTGGGGCGCGGCGGCGTGGCGACGGCCGGGCTGGCGGGAGCATCCGTCATGATCACCTGGTGGCGTGGCAGGACGGGCCTGGTCGGCGTGGGCGCGGCGGGTTGCGGTGCTGCGCTCAGGCTGCGGAGCAGGGCGGCGAGAAGGGTGCGGAACATAGCGGTGTCCTTTCTGTCGGAGGGGGTGCTGTGGTCGGGTGTGTCGTGCGGCTGGTCCGCCGCACCCGGAGCCGACACACGGTCGGCCCCGGGGCGGGCCTGCATCAGGCCAGGCGGGCGATGCAGGTCGGCTCGGCGCACTGCTTGCGCAGGTCGGGCGCGAAGAGGAAGCGCGCGCCGGTGTTGGGGTTGACGTAGATGGCGCCGAGCAGACCGCGGTTGGTCCGCTTCCAGCCGATCTGCTTGCCCTTGACCGGGAGGACACCGTCCTCGAGCAGGACGGTGGTGCGCGCGAACATGTCGCGTGCCATGTCGTCGGTGAACACGACGACGGCGTTTGCGCGCGGGGCGCTGCGGGTATCGCCGCCACCGCGGGCAACGGTGCCGTAGCGGCGCTGGGGATCGTGCGCGCGCCGCGTGTTCGGACCGGCGGGCGTGTCGCTGAAGAATGCCATGTGATCTCTCCTTTTGTTGAGCAGTGTGGGCGTCGAGGCGCCCCGCCGCTCGGGCGGGCCACTTCATTCCGGCGCACAGGTAAAACACCGGGGGTTTGCCTGGATGGCGCACCACGCAAGCGCGAAATGCCCCCCCGATGCCAACGCGGTTGGCAAAAGCGCGCCAGTCCGGCATGATCAAACAGGCGGCTTGCGACAGCGCGCCGCGCGTTCGGGGAAGGAGGATATCTCGTGGCCAGTTTGCTACTCGTGACCTGTGGCGACAGCGATCTTCAGATCGTCCTTCCGGGAGACGCCGAAACATCCCGGCTGATCCGGATGGGCTCCGACACCCAGCGGGCGATCCATGAGCGCCTGCTGTCGGGTGATCTGAGGTATGAGATGCGGCCCGACGCCGCTGACCTGCCCCGTCTCGGCGGATCGAAGCTCTGGGACAAGGAGGGCAGTCTTGCTGTTGGAGACGCCCCCGAAACCGCTGTTCCTCATGAGCTTTGCGACGCAACGTTGCCGCTTGTCCCGGTGAAACTGGCAGGGCTCGATCGGCTCTTCCAGCCTGGGACGGAGGGGAAGACGCCCCCGCCGGACACCATCGTGGTTTTCAATACAAAACGTAGCCACCGCGCCGACGAACCGATCGCGACCGGCCGAATTCTAGCGGCATGGTTGGCTGATCTGTTCGAATTGCGGCTGGTGGAAGGACCCGGGGAGGTCGGTTGCGGGACGGTCTGTGCCGTTGATTACATCGACGACACCGTCCCGGCAGACGGCAAGCGCGGCAGGGCGGTCAATCCGGCGGCGGTGCAACGGATCGATGATGTTCTGGCCCGAATTTCGAGTGAGGCTGCATCAAATGTCGTCTTCGCCCTGAGCGGCGGCATACCCGTCTACCGTGATCAGATCCGGGCCTGTGCCCGCTTCCGCTTCGCGTCAGCGCGGTTTTTCGATTGCGTACGCATCGATGATCCCGAGCACGGTCTTCTGACATCGCATGCGCCCACATTCTTGCCATCGGACTCGTTTCACGCTCGCGGTGAGGTGCGTCGGCTCGTGCAGAAAGGCGATTTTCATGGGGCAAGCGTTCTGGCCGGACAGTTCATCAAGCAGCCGGACGAAAAACGGTGGGCCGTCGCGACAAGGAAGATCTTCAGATTCCTCGACGGGCAACTGCGCAGCAAAGCGACGGTGCCGGGCCTGACGGGAGGTGTCGACAACGCGCAGACTCCGCGGTGTCTGCTCGCTGCCTTCCGGGCGGAGGCCGCATTGCGCTCCGAGCGGTTTCTGGAAGCCGTTCTTTGGACATCAACTTTTCCAGATGCGGCCTACATCGACCTTCTCGAGCGGCTGGAGTTCGTCGAAAGCGTCGACGAAGTACAACGACGGATCTTTCCAAAGCCCGGCAAGGGGTTTCCAGCTGGACTCGTGGGAGGCAAGGGAAGCGGATTGCCGATCGAAAGGAATGGCCGAAACTATCTCTATCGGAACAGTTACCCAGAGCGGGAGGTTTTTTACAGATTTTTTCCCGAGGACGCTGAAAGGGGGCTGCGCGGTTATCACGAAGCGATGGGAGCCGAGGCATCAGGCAGCCCCTCCGGCGCACAACAGACAGACGGGCCGGGGATTCGGCTGCGGCAGATCCGTAACGTCATCTCGCACGGTGCATTGCCCGCCGAGGCCGCAAGCTGGGTCGTGAAATCATTCAGAGGCGCTGGTTTGTGGAGCGACGAGAGTCCGTTTCTGCTGGAGAATCTTCATGTGCATGATCTGATCGGCAGTCTCACAGGGTGCGATCCCGCCGAAATCTACGAGGACCTCGTCGCCGGAATTTGCGCACAGCTCGACAATCACCGCTATGAGAAGGAGCAGCCCTGACAGGCTTCTACCGGTAATGTTCGCCGTGCGGTACGACTACCGGTCAATCTCCCAGTTTCGGTTCTTGATCGTAGAGATCCGGGTTCGGGTGGTATAGAGCAGATCGGCTACCTCCTTGTCCGACCTCCGCCCCCTGAGGGCGAGCATCACGACTGCCTTTTCCATATCCTTCGCGATCTCGGGTAGCCCGTAATCCTTGGAGCAGTTGAGGTTCATGATCCGTCGAATGCATTCGGAGAGAACGTCCTCGGCCTGTGCGACCACCAGCTTGTTCTCGAATACTGACTGATCAGGATGTCGTTCTTTGCTGTGGTCCGCCGTTGATAGCAGTGCCGCTTCGAGGCCGTGCAATCCGAGCGGCAGATACTCGGTCAGAGGGTATTGTAACCGTTCCTTCATTTTGCCCTGCAAGATACCATGTCTCGCCGCTAGAGCCTCGGCGAGGTCGACGAAATCATCGCGTCGAGATGCGGGGGGAAGATCAACGTCACGCACAGCGCCGCGCAGGCTTGCACGGGCCGTGCCAATCTTGTGAATGGCATTTGGTCTGTCGGTCCTGAAGGTTGCCACGATGGCAATGTCGCTGCGTTCCGAGATCAGGGTCAACGCATCGGCCTGCTCTTCTGACCACGTGTCAAGCCAGCGCACCAGAAGACAGCCTCCTTGCGCGATTTCGATTCCCTCGGATGGTTCAAGCAACTCGGAAACCGCACCGCCATACCATTTGGCAAACTGCCGGGCTGCATGCCACTTGCCGCTGCCGATTGGCCCTGTCACCAGTAGCCGCGGCGGTCCGTTGCGTTTGCTGGCAACTGCTGCATTGTGAATCGCCGCAAAGGCTTCCTGTGCAATGGCATCCCCGACAACAGTACCAGGCAGCAGTGTTTGCTTCGCCTTTTCGGAGAGTTGCGCACGCTTCACCGGACCACGCGGTCGCGATCTCGGACGATACCCTATGGCCCAGGGAGGCTGGATTTCTTCCACGCCAACCTCTTCGCTATTTTTCGGTGGCCTCCACATCTGAAACATGCGTGGACCGTTGATCGTTAAGCAATCCGCGGCCAGGAGGAGACATGCCTGCATGGCCGGCGTGCCGCTGGTGGTGTTGAACACCACTTCTTTTGTTTCCCTCTTGTGGTGCGCTTTCTCAATCGTGTTCCATGTCGTCGCGTAAAGGCTGTTCAGATCCGTCGGGCCTTTGGGAAGGTCGATCCTGACCGGTGTGAAATCCATCGCGTCCCACCCGAGGTCATCAATGTTCTTCTCAATTCTGTGGACAAGTTTCTCCCATTTCTGCTCCCTGGGATCATCCTCCCAGAATAGAAGAAGTTTCGTATGCTCAGGACGGATCGTTCGCTCTTTATTGAACAGATGATACAGAAGACGATAAAGCGGGCTTTGATCGTCATCGAGCTGGGGCCATTTCAGGTCCATGCCTCCAAGAAAAGATACGATAAGCCTTTTGCAGTGCGGCATGCTGAATCCCCATCAAGAGAAAAGGTATTGCGAAACCCTGTCCTGATCTCCGTCAGACGCAAAGAGCGCGGAGGGGAATTCAAGGGTGATTTCTCCTTTTCGCGCGGCAGGAAGCGTCCCGATGGTTTCGCCGCGAAACTGCAGTGCG
Source organism: Rhabdonatronobacter sediminivivens (assembly GCF_013415485.1). Taxonomy (GTDB): domain Bacteria; phylum Pseudomonadota; class Alphaproteobacteria; order Rhodobacterales; family Rhodobacteraceae; genus Rhabdonatronobacter; species Rhabdonatronobacter sediminivivens. Next base: position 15,464 of record NZ_JACBXS010000031.1, read on the forward strand.
CACTTTGCAAGAACCAGCTGCATTTCCCGGTTGTCAGGCATGGCACGCAAGGCTTCCACAACCTTGCGATCTTCTTCGCGCAATTGCGTCTCCGCCAGGCATCCGGGGTCATCGAGCGCTTTGACAATCCAGTTCGGTGCTTCCGATGTGCGCAACAAGCGCAGAAGCTCCATGCAGCCGCACCAGTCGGCGAACGCCTTGTGGGTTCCGTGCTCATCGGCCCGATGCAGATGGGCAAAGGTATGTCTGACCACCTCGGCAAGCGTGTCGGCATCATTGGGATGCACGAGAAAGCAGTCATGGATCGATCCGAACTGGGACACCTGCCGCCGCCCTGCAGCCCGCATCGTGCTCGCAAGATGTGTCGCATCGAATGCGTGGATGAGGTTGGGCATCAAGGCCCTGCGCTGCGCACTGGCGGCGCCTTTGTCCACCTCCTCGGAAAGGCACTTGGCATCGACGCGCACCTCTCTGCGCGTTTCGCCCCCCCCTGCTTCGGCCTTATCTTCCGGCAGCAGAATATGCGCGTCCAGATGCGGGCCCTCTAGCCTGAACTGGTTCTGGCAGACAGGAAAGTCGAGAGGTGTCAGCCAGAGCAATGGCATCCGGTTAAGTCGACTTGCACTCGTCTCGAGGAACTTCTTGAATTCGTCGACACTCGGGTGCTTCTGTGAAAGTGCAGCCCGGAGGTGCGCCACGATGACTTTTGCCAGGGGCAGGCCGAGACGAAAAGGCAACAAGTCTCGCGGATCCCACAACCTGTACCACTGGCGCAGCTGGATGCGCTTCTTATCTCGCGCGCGATCATCGAGTTCGCGATCGTAAAGCCGATTGTGCTGCTCCCTGAGCCAGCGGTGGAACACGCGGCGGACCTCTTTCAAGAGGTCCCTATGGATCGGCGGTTGCTCCGTCTTCGGATCAAGCGCAGCGGGCAGGTTGTCAATGGTGGCATTCTGCAGCGATGGGAGCAGTTGCTCGAGCACATGTGCAATCTGTGCCGTTTCGCCCGCGCCGTATGGGATAGTCATGATCACCTTCTTCGCCGTAGATCGGTCGACGAGATCGTCAAGAAGTCCGGAGCTCGACAGCCATTCCTCGACCTGCCTGCCAACCGGGTCTTTGGGCGAAACTGCAGTTTCTCCGCTGCGGATCCGCATGCGCGTTGCTTCGGCAAGTTCCATGTAGATGTCGCGCGGCAGCCCGCTTCCATCCTCGAGGACATTGACGGCACACGCCAGCTCTTCGTCTCCAGTCAGCGCCGAGATGTGCTGCAACCCGTTACACGTGCCATCGATCTGGACGGGCAGGTGAACCGGTGCCTGCGGTTCCTCCATCGCCTGCCGGTAAGTGAGACAGAAGGCCAGAAACTGGATTTCGCTGCCCCCGGCAACATCTCTCCAGAAGTCCTCCTCACACGGATCGGCAGCGCTGGCCCAGATCTGCGCCTCGTTCTGTTCCACCCATCGCTCCCGCTCTTCGAGTGTCAACGACGTTCGGCCGATGATGTTGAGGTCTGAAAGCACACGGCTCTTGCTGACGAGATTGGCACCGTGCCGCCGGAGCGCCTTCCAGCCAAGACCATCGAGGGGGCGGCCCTTGGCAAATTCCAGCAGCGCCCGCTGCACATCTCCGCCCTGTGGTGTCAACCAGGGAGTCGCCGCATAGATGCGGCCACGATAATCAGCAAACCACGGAAGGTAGAACACTGGCTGGCTGCCGTCGTCATTCCTGACGGCGAGCTCGCCGATGGCCGCCTGCATCAGCGGATGATCGAGAAACTCCGCCGGTCGCTGGTATGTGCGTCGCGGAGTTGTGCGGGACGGGAGATACAGGGCCTCGCGAACCCAGCGTGCAGTCCGATCCATCCGGCTGCCGGTCCGGGCGCGCTGCACCAGGCTCTCCACCGCCTGCAGCAAGGGAAGGTTGAGCCGCCAGCCGACAGCCATCTGGGCGTTCACCGCCCTGATATAGTTCTTGAATTGCGGGCTTGCGTGTCTGGCAGCTTCGTCGTGAAAGTTACGCAGGAATCGGTTTCGACGTCGATAGCTGATCAGATCGATCGTGAAATTACCTTCAGCCGACTTTCCACCATCTTCTGGATCTGTCGGATACGCAACCGGCTTCCTGAGCGGCTGCGGTGGTACGCTGAAAGGCAACTCGATGGCAACGCGCTGGAACCGTTTGGCGATTCCCTCGTCAGTCACGATTACATGATAAACGCCCTCCGACTTGACCACGTCCACCCAGTCCTCGATGGAGCTCAGGCAGCAATCGAGCAGCACGCCACTCAGCAATCGTCGCTCTGCGCGCGCCAGATCCGGATTGTCCCTTTCCAAAAGGTCGGGAAAACTGCGCTCCAGCAGCTCTGATATGGTGCGCACGACGAACGCCCTGCTTACCGATAGTGCCTCATCGAGATCGGGAAGCGGTGTCTGCGCGCTGCCTTCACCGTCCTCTTCGTCTTCGTCCTCATCTTCCCACCCTTCAGGGCCTGACTCGAACCCGACCTCCGTACGCTTCAGGTGTTCTGCGGCAAAAGCACCGCACAAGCCGTAGAGCGCCAGGCAGAACAGTGCTCGCGTTGTCCGCTTCTCGACCGGATCGACGGGATCGTGTGTAGCATCGTCCTCATCGATCAGGGAATCCGCGTCATCGATCTGCTTGATGTCGCGGCCAGTGCCGTCCTGGTGCGCTCGCTGCGTCTCTGCTTCTTCGAGGATTCGCTGCGCCTCCAGCAGTCGGCGCCAGAGATCGGCACGCGCGGACTTGTTGGTTTTGCCAATGCTCAGAGTGGCGAGCTCGCCTGAGAATCGCGCCAGTGCCTGCTGGAACCGGGGCGACATCGCCTCCTCGGCATCACCCGTCCCGGTCGCGTCAGTGCCCCCGGTGTCGCCCTCCTGATCCAACCCCGACACAAGTGCCTTGATCAGGACCTGCTGCATGGTGCGCTGCATTCGCCCCGGGCGGGCATCCATGGCCGACATCCGCCCGTATTGAAGATCCTCGGGAATGAATAACCGAAAGCTCATTGCAAAAACTCCCCACACCTTGATCAAAAAATCCGCCATGTCATCATGGAGGCAACATAAAGCCGCATGCAAGCATGGTGTTCTTTCTTCCGACATGGAATCCTGAAACACGCCCGTTCCTTGACCTGTCGGCAATCACGCATGAAAGAGGATCCGATGCCCAAGCACATCACGCCGGTCAGTCCGCCGGTCACCCGGTTGCTGACCCACAACGGGGCCTTCCACGCCGATGATGTTCTGGCCACTGTCGTGCTCTCCACGCTCTGGCCTGATGCATCGCTGATCCGGACCCGCGACCGCGATACGGTGGCTGCGGCTTCTTCGGACCTGTCGGCCGTGGTCTATGATGTCGGTGGCAACTACGCACCCATGATGCGCAATTTCGACCACCACCAACCCGACCCGCCGCGTCGCGCCGACGGCACGCCCTTCAGCGCCTTCGGGCTGGTCTGGCAGGCTTGTGGCGCAGAGTGGCTGCGCCGGATCGAGGTCGCGGCGGCGCTGGTGTCCGATACCCATGCCGAACTCGACGCGGGCGTCGTGCTTGCGATCGACCAGATCGACAACGGATGCGTGTCCCCGCAAGATCTGGGACCGGTCGGGGCACTGACCCTGCCAGCCCTGATAGGCGACCTTGTCCCCGAGGATGACGATCCTGAGGAGTTGGCCGCAGGGTTTGAAACGGCCCTGGCGCTTGCCCGGCAGGTTCTGCAGGCCCGTGCGCATCAGGTGGCGAGGGGTCACGCCGCCCGGAACGAGGTCGCGGCACTGATCGCCGCGCAGGCGGATGATCCGGTGCTGGAACTGCCGCGCGGCATGCCGTTCGCGCGCGCGGTGCAGGCCGAGGAAGGCGCGCATCTGCGCTTTGTCCTGCATCCGCGCGCGCAGGACTGGGTGCTTTACGCCATAGAGTCCTCCGACGGCGCGCGTGAGTTGCGCTGCCCCTTCCCGCAAACTTGGTCAGCGCTGGAGAATGAGGCGCTGGCGGCCGCCAGCGGTGTGGCGGACGCGGTTTTCTGCCATCGCAACCGTTTCCTTGCCGTTGCCCGCAGCCGCACGGGCGCGCGGGAGATGGCGATGCATGCGCTGATTGCACGCGACAGCGGTAGCGAAAAATCGCCAAAATCGATGGAGTAATTTGAATTGCGACGAATCTTCAGATTTTGCTTGTTTCCATCGAAAATCGGCGAGTCGGCCCTGTGTTGACAAGCGGTTGCAGAGATGCTCTTCTGCGCTGGTGCACTTTCGCGCACCTAGAAACTACCCATCTTGGGTCTCCTTTTGCTATGTTACTTCTGCGCTGGTGCACTTTCGCGCACCTAGAAACCTCCTTTCCACTGAACGGATTGGTTGTATCTTCTGCGCTGGTGCACTTTCGCGCACCTAGAAACCTTCCTCGCCTAACGACGCGTGCGTTGCTGCTTCTGCGCTGGTGCACTTTCGCGCACCTAGAAACCAATCAACGTTTCTGCCGGACTGGATATAAGCTTCTGCGCTGGTGCACTTCCAGCGCACCTTGACCGGCTGTATTCTGGTCGAAAACGCAGAACCCCGTCTGCCGTCAGAACAACAGCACATCGCCCAGCGCGCGCGGGGCCAACCCGGGCCCTTTTGTTTGGACGCGGTCGAGGCTACGATTGCTCAGCGGGTAGATTCGCAGACTGTCCCCGGGCGCCAACATCCCGCTCAGTTCCTTGCCAAGCCGCCGCGCCTGCGCTGTGGTCAGCCACAGCTCATAAACCGAGCGCTGCACGCGCACGCCGCGCGCCTCCAGCCGTGCGGCCACCCGCCCCCGAATTCGGGAGGCGGAGATGTCGTAACAGATCACATGCAGCAAGCGTTGGGCCATGTCAGCGTTTCTCGGAGGCAATGAAGGGCTCGCCTGTTTCAAAAGCCCGAGCGAAGGCCTGCGCCTCCCGCCGTATCCGTTCGCGCCAGCTTGTGCGCTGCCCGGTCCGGTGGTCTTCGGACAGCATACGCAACACGCGTTCCTGCGCCCGGATCATGGCCTCACGCCCGGTCGGCAACAGTCGGAACTGATCGCCGTCGCGCACGAAATCGGCCAGCGTGATACTGGGGCGCCTGCCCTGATTCACGGCAAGTCTGACAGCGGTCTCGGCCACGGGTACACGAAACGGTTCAGCCAGATCCCAGACGCAGGGCTGACCGCGGTCCGATGCAACATGCAGAACACCGAAACCAGGGTGAAGGCCAGCACCCAGCACTGCTGCTTCGACCTCGCGCAGCAGCAGGGCCGAGGCGAGATCGAGTAGCAGCGCTGTCGGCGATGTCCGTTCGCGCCGCGCGCGGCGCGACAATTCAAAGCCCTCGGACAGTCCCATGCCATAATGTGTCCAGTAGATCGCGGCAGCCCGGGCTTCGATCTGAAGCACCTGCGCGACGCTTTCAGCATTCTGCAGCTGTCGGATCAGCCGGGTCAGGTTTCGCGCGGCGCGGCGCACCTCTTCGGCGCGCGGATCCTCTGGCGCGCTGCGCCGCAATGCATGACGAATATCATAAAGCAGTTGCTTCTGCCCATTGATCCTCCCCTGCACCAGTGCGGCAGCGAGGTGCGTGCTGCGCGCCGGGTCAAGACAGGCACGTGCCTGCGCCAGATGGCGCGCGCCGTGTCGCTCGCGTGCGGCATGGACCCGGGCCTCGGGCATGCCGCTTTCGGAGAGCAGCGTCACGGGGATGCCGCGCTCGATCGCAAGCCGCAAGGCATCGCTGTCGATATCCGCCGATGGCCCAACCTCGATGCGCTGCACGAGGCCCGCGTGGATGCGTGCAACCTCTGTGCCCGTGTCCTGCACGACAAAGCTCTGATGTGTGCGGCTCAGGCGGCGGTTTGGTTCAAACAGGAACAGCGGCCCCGCAGCAGCAGGTGGCACGGCCTTGGCAAGCGCCGGGTCCTCGGCAACCAGATCGGGCACATCGCCCAGCGGCGCCAGCACCGGGCGCTCGGGGTTCACCACTGCGCGCCCGACCACCCCACCCAGAAAGGCAAGCACCTCACCGGGTGGTACAAGCCGTGTCTTTTCGGGGTGCAGACGCAAGCCGGAGTTTTCCATGAACGCGGTCAATCGGCGCAATGCACGTCGCGCATCGTCCGGGCTGCGCAGGAAGATAAGGAAATCATCCGCAAAGCGGACCATGCGCGCGCCATGACCGGAAAAGACTTCATCCAGTTCATCGAGATAGAGGTTGGCGAGGATCGGCGAGATCGGAGAGCCCTGCGGCAGTCCCACGCCCATCGGCGCCGCCGTGTCGAGCCAGTAATAGACCAGCTCGCAAAGATCGGGATCGGCGGTTGCCGTCTTCGCAAGGTCGAGCAAAGGCCGATGTGGAACCGAATCAAAGAAATTCTCGATATCGGCATCGATGACATGGGTGAAACCAGCCCCGAGCCATTCTTGCGCCAGCGCAATTGCCTGTGCCGCTGAGCGTCCGGGCCGGTAGCCGAAGCTCCATGCCTCGAATTCCGGTTCCAACCCCTCAGACAGCAACCGATGCGCGGCGCTCTGCACCACGCGATCACGCACGCAGGGGATGCGCAGCCATCGTGTTCCGCCATTGCCCTTTCTGATTGGCATGGGTTTGACCGGGCCTGGCCGGTAGAGTTTTCGGCGCAGATCGAAGCCAAGCTGACGGAGCGCCGACCCGGCGTGCTGGGCGAATTCGGCGACAGTTTCACCATCACCGCCCGGGCCACCAGCATTAGCCGCGACACGCGCCCAGCCGGCTTCAAGCGCGTCCGGGGCGATCAGGCGGGCGAAATAGTCTCCGCTCTGCGACGCTGCCCAGCGCGGGCGACCGGCCACGACATGGGCCGGGCGAGGATCAGGTAGGGCGTTGTCAGCGTGTCCGGCAGGTGACATGATCGATGGAGTATTGCTTGTTGTAGAGCGATGTTAAGAACATAGCGTTACTCGGTCGATTCGGATAGCGCAGTTCAGGCATGACCGATCGGTGGAGGCGGTGGGTGTTGTGCAAGAGCGGGCAGCCGGCCCTGACCGGATATGCGAGGCTTAAAGAGTGTTTTTTGGAGAATTCGATGGAGTGGTTGAATTTGGCAAGAATATTGATTTTTCGACTTGAATCGGTCGATTTCGCCGGTTTTAGTATTCTGTTGACAAGGACTTGTAAAGGTGGTCCTGTCAGAGCGTCCTGTTGTGGGACGCCTAGAGACTTTTTTAATCTCCATGAGAGACCCTTTCTTCCCTGTCAGAGCGTCCTGTTGTGGGACGCCTAGAGACAAAAGCCGAACGGCATTGTGATTTTCATGACCTGTCAGAGCGTCCTGTTGTGGGACGCCTAGAGACCTTTCTCCGCCTCTAGGAGTTTTTTCCGGAACCTGTCAGAGCGTCCTGTTGTGGGACGCCTAGAGACTGACCTTGCCATTCGTGATATGCAATTCGACCTGTCAGAGCGTCCTGTTGTGGGACGCCTAGAGACTCGAGCATTCTGCCAACCGCGTTGTAGAGCCTGTCAGAGCGTCCTGTTGTGGGCGCCACCAGGATTGGCGATCAGCAACGGGGGGGGTCGGCTTCGACGCGCTGATTGATCCGGCCAAAGGGCCAACCAAAGTTCGCGCGGCAACTGCCTCTTTTCAAGGCATTTCCCTCCTGCGCTCCTTGACCGCGCTGTGTCCAACCGCGATGCTCGGCGCAGTAACAGGGGCGCAGCACGGTTATGTCGGCGCAGGGAAATGCCATCGAATGGGCGCGGGTGCAGGTCAGCGCCACCTCGCCTGAACCGCTGCGGGACAGTGTCACGCTGCCCGATCGCATCCGGGGCGCGCTGGGCCGGGCGCTGGCCGATCACAAGACGCATCGCGATGCCGCCGCCCTGCACCGCATCCTGTTCGGCGCGGTCGCGCAAGATGGCAGCAGCCTGCGACCTTTCACGATACAATGCGACAGCAGGGGCGGCCGGACCGAGGTGACCCTCAACCTGCTTGGCGGCGCGGCCAGTCTGCTTGATGCCGCAGGAGCGGGGCTGGTCGCGGCGCTGCAGGGCGGCATCCGGGTCGCGCCAAATAACAAGCGCCGGGCGCTGCTGCAATGCGAGGACCCGGTGTTCGAACGGCATGTCGGCTTCACCCCATGCGGGCCGGGCAGCGCGACCCGGCTGCATATCCGCCTTGTGACGCCCCTTTTGCTGCGACACGGGCGCCACGGCGTCGCCGGAAGTCTTGACCCTCTGCCGCACGTCATTGCGCGGCGGCTTCACTGGCTCTCGCGCCTCTGGACAGATACCGGGGTGGATGTGACAAGCCCGGGGCCGCTTTCGCAGGGGTTGCGCGTGCATGAGGCGCGGCTGCACCCCGTCAACTATCAGCGCTACAGCCGGACGCATCCCGAGGGCATGCAATTCGTGATGTTGGGCGGCAGCATTGTCTTTATCGGCAACCCGATGCCGTTCATGCCGCTGCTTGCCTTTGCCGAGGTTTTCCACGCCGGATCAATGACGGCGCAGGGTGCGGGTCGGTTGTGCTGCGCGGTGAGCTGATGCGCCGCCCTCCCCTTTGTGGAACAGAACTGATCGCAAAAGCGTGACACAGGTGTTGCTTCTTGTTAGCTTACCCATCGAAGCAGTTTTTTTATGGGAGGACCCCTTTTGTCTCTGAACAGATTTCCAATCTGCTGATTTCCGGGTGGACGAGCTTTGATTCTTGTCGAGATAAAACTTCGGCGCATACAGGGTTTCCTTTTCGCGTCGCCGAAATTGCGGGACATGGTCGGCGCTAACGTGATGCTGGGCGAGGCCATCCGGCTGGGCCTGACGCGTAAGGCGATCAGACACGGCAGCGCCGATCTTTCCGCTTTCGATCTGCAACTCCCCGGCGCGGACCCCGAGGATCCGGCAAGGCCGCGGGCGGGTGAGGAATTCGATTCCGATGATCCGGCAGCTCTGGCGCGATACGGCATCCTGGCACGCGAGGGCGGTCATTTCCGGGCCTGCTTTCCTGATCTTTCCACCGCGCAGGCGTTTTGCAGCGACGCGCAGTCGTTCCTGTTGAGCCAGCTTCCAGGATTGCGTTTCACCATCCACTGGCGCGATCTCGCGGCAGGGCAATTCGCCCACGATCAGAAGGTTCCGTTCGACGAGGCGGTCGACCATGTGCAGGAGGATGCGATCATCGCGGCACCGATGTTCGCCGTATGCTCGGGCCTTGGCAGCGGGCGCGCCGTAGACACATACAGGAACGAGCCGGTTTCCGACGGCGTCCTGAACCGGCGCCAGGCGTATGAGGATTTCCGGAATTTCGGTGAGAGGGCCGCCGCGACGACCGGCGACGTGATCGGGCTCATGGAGCCCGGGCTTCGCGAGCATGGTTGCTTGCCCAAAGACCTGAAGGCGCTTTGCGGCCGAGAATACATGGCGGTGATTCATGCCGACGGGAACAGTATCGGTAACGCGGTCAAGCAGATCATCGATCGCCACATCGTCAACGATGACGCCTCTTTCCTCACTCGCGAGGCGGCGGTCGAAAAGTTTTTCTTCGAGAACAGACTCGCCTTTCGCAAGGCAGTGAACACGGCGCTGAAAGGCAGATTTGCTGGCAAGGATGGGGATCCGAAGACCGAGGGTCGCACCCGCCCATACCAGTTGCTGATGCTTGGTGGCGACGATCTTCTCATGGTCTGCCGCGCCCGCGATGCGATGCGACTGGTCCTGGAGATCACCCAAGAGTTGAAAAAACTCTCTGGGGCACCGACGATTGGCGTTGGTGTGGCGATCGCCTCGCCGAACGTGCCATTCCATCACCTGAATGGACTTGCCGAGACATTAACGGCAAGCGCGAAGCGTCTATATCGATGCCTGGAAGGCGTGAGGCGACCGGCAAGTGTCATCGACTGGCATGTGGAGACCGGAAGCTGGAGCAATGACCCACTGGCACAGCGACGGCGCCATCACCTGATCGTCAGTGAAACGCCTGATGGCCGAGAGCACTGCGTCACCATCCAGCGGCCGATACCGATCCTGCCCGATGCCGCGGGCCGCCAAGGGCAAGGGGAAGCAGAGCAGGTTGGACCAGACCTGAGCTGTCTGAACGGGCTGGTGGATGCGGCAGCGGAGTTGCATGCCCACCGCGTGGCGCGCTCGCAGCTGCGCGCGCTGGTGCCCGCGCTGGGGCGTGGGCGCCGGTTGAGCACGTTCACCTATCGCGACGCCCCGAGTGATCTGCTCAAGATACTGGGCGACACGGCCAAAGTCGGGCTGCAAGAGCCCTGGCGGCAGAGCGCCCCGGGCTGCTGGATCACCCCGATCCCCGACCTTGTCGAGATCTTCGAAATCGATCGGCTTGCGACGGCGGGCCGACCGACCGCCGAGGCTTCATGACTGGCGCGGGCACCGCCTCCGCCTCCGTCAAGCCCGACACGCAGCGTTTCAGCCTGTCGGTCCGCCTCCTTGAGGATATGCACAGCGGCAGCGGTAGCACGGTTCATGAGCTTGATGCAGTGCAACAGCGGGATCGGTATGGCAACCCCGTGGTCCGCGACCGTCATCTGCGTGGACTGCTGCGTGAGGAGGGCTATGCTCTGGTCAAGATGGGCGCGGCGACCATGCGGGACGTCAACCGTCTCTTCGGGCAGCCCGGCAATGATACACGCAGCTCGGTATTGATCAGTTCGCTGCGTCTTTCGCCCGGTGTGTGGCATGAGCTGCGCCAGATTGCGAGCACCGCGCGGCGCTCGCTTGATCGCGGGCCGTTGGAGGACACACTGCGACTGCAGGAGCATGTCGCGGCTCATACCGAATTCGCCGCCGAAATGGAATTGCTCGACCCTGAACTCACACCGCTCCTTGAGCGATGCATGCGCCGGGTCAGTGCGATCGGCGCAAACCGGACGCGGGGTGACGGCACGATTCTGGCGAAATTTCAAGCCTTGCCGGAAAAGGCGGCGCCCACGGCTTGTGGAGTCACCGGTGAGCCCGAAGCGGGCACCTGTCGGTTGCGCCTGCTGATCCGTGCGGAAGAGCCGATCTGCATGGCGAACACCGCAACGCCCGATAACGTGATCCCGACGGAATGCTATGTTCGCGGGCAGGCTGTGCAGGGTGCCTTTGTCAGCTGGGCGCTACGTCGGGGACAGCCCGTGGCGGCAGCCCAACTGTTGGCAACTGAGGATGCGCCGGAATTCAGCAATTCCTATCCGTTGCCTATACTCGATCCGGTCGGCGCGCAGGCAGCAATGCAAAGCCTTGATGTCCGGCCTGTCCCGCTCGATACGATGACGTCCAAACCGCCACCTCAGAGTGACAGCGGCTGGCCGTGGTGGGCCGAGAGCGCGTCCGAGAAGACGCAGGATGAGACAGCTGCGAAACCCAAGCGACCGGGCGACCACGAGTTCCTGTTTCGGTCGAATACGGCCGAGTCATACACAAGATATATCCCGCTGATCCGTCCATATATGCGAAATGACGCCGGCCATAGTCAGCGGACAGGCGACGAGCAGCAACTCTACACCGTCGAGGAAATCGCCGAGCATACGCTCTTCCTTGCCGAAATCATCTTCACGGATCCGGCTCAGGCGCGATCCTTCGAATTGGCTTTCGCGGCGGTGATCGAGGGGAAGTCCTGGTTGACTCTCGGGCGTGGAGGCGGGCTGGCGCGCATCCTGAAGGCCGAATGGCTTTCCTCGCAGCAGCCATCGACACGCGACAGGAGCGAGCGTCCGCCCAAGGGCCTTCGGGTGATACTCGACAGCGATCTGATCATGCGCGGCCCCTTGTTGGGATTTCGCGACAAGCTCGATCTAGAGTTGCTCGCGGACGCTTCCGGTTTCGATCCGGAGCAAGCGGCCAAGCTCAAAGAGGAGCGGGCCACATTCGATACGGTCGAAATTCACGGTTTCAACCCCGTCAGTGCCGGGCCGCGCCAACCGGCCATTGCCCTGAGGCGCGGTTCGGTTCTGGAGGTCACCGGTCCAGAGGCGGCATTGCGGGCGCTGGCAGCCGCCTTGAGTGCGCGCCCGGTGCTGGGGGAGCGCTCGAAAGAGGGCTTCGGCCGGATACGTGTCGAGTCAAGCGATGCGCGTGCCTCCCAAGAAGACAAGCCTGCCGATCCGATCGTGTCGCTTAACGAACGTGCGCTGCATCGTGCCGAGGCGGACAGACGCTTGATCGAGCCAAATGGCCCAAGCCGGAAGCAGTGGACCGATTTCGCGAAGCAGGCGCTTGGCGCATCTTCCGTTGATGAGCTTAACGCGTTGATCGGCACGCGTCTGGACCATGCCGAGAAACTCGGTGGCGTGGCTTGGCAGAAGGTCGATCTGGTCGCCATGAAAGAGGCCATCGCTGACATCGCGGCCGCGACGCAGGACATGGCGGACGGCCCCGACGACGACAATGATCGGGTTGCGGCACTGCACTTGCGTGAAGCAAGGCTCTATGTGGTTGCCCTGGCGATGATGAGCCGCCCCGAAAAAGACGACATGAATGGGGACGGCGGTCATGGGTAGGTATACGACCCTCTTCCGCGGGACCTTGGTTCAGACTTCCGCGCTGAACATATCCGGCGATCACGACGAGTTTGAGATCGAGGATAGCCCGTTCTTTCGCGACGGCGCCGGGCGCCTGACCGTTCGTGGAACCGGGCTGGCCGGCGCGCTGCTGAGCACCCTGCGTCGGATCCAGCGCAATATTCCGGACCATATCAGTGGCGGGGCCACCAACAGGGATCTCAAGCGCTCGCGCTGGATATTTCATCACGCGCATTGCGCCCCTGATACCCGCACCGAGTTGCGAACCGGGGTGGGGATACGTCAGGACACCGGTGCGCGCGCCGCCGGCGTGCTCTACGATGTTGAGGTGACGCCACGCGGAACATCGTGGGACTTCCTGATGGAAGTCGACACGTTTGACCCCGATGGCACCGGCGCCGGGGCCGAAGCCGAGCGACTTGCTGCGGCGGCATTGCTTGAGTGGTCGCGCGGCCGGGCCTGGCTTGGTGGCGATGTCGCGCGCGGCCTTGGATGGGTGTCCTTGCGAGATCTCGAGGCACTGCGACTCGATACCAGCGCGGTCGATCTGTGGCCGGACAACAGCAAGGAGCCGCGGGAAATCCTTGCTGACCTGCCGGATGAGTGGGCTCCGGCGGCGCAATTCGAGCAAACCTTCGCAGGCATGCCTGTCAGTGACCGCTGGGGCTTTCTGGAGATAACCGCGCGCATCCGGCTCGGCCTGCGCGACGATGGTTATGGGCTCGAAACACTGGCCGTCAGCGGCAATTCGGTGCCTGAGTTGTTTTGGGAGAGCTTAGAGAACATAGACCGACCGAAAGACCTCGCGGATTTGCGCTTCGCCCCTGATGCCACGATTGCAATGTCGCGCTCTGGCCCTGAAAAGGCTGCCGAGCCGCTCATTCCGGGGTCGTCCTTACGCGGTCCGCTGCGCCATGCCCTCTCACGTGGGCTGCGACGCAGCGGCGTGGCCGTGGGTGACCCAAACGCAACGCTTTCACAAAAACGCGGAAAAGAACGCGATCCCGCAGAACGGCTGTTCGGCACGCTATCGACCAGCTCTGCCCTCCTCGTGCGCGACGCGCATCTTGACCCAGAGACGCCCGATTGGCGGGGGGTCTGGCTGCAGCACCATGCAGCGAATGATTTCACCAGTGGGGTCTACAAATCGGCGAAATATGATCGCCTGGTGTTGACAGAAGGGGTATTCGCCGTCCGCATGGTCATCGATGCGCCGTTGACCTTGCTGCACGACACCAGGCTCCATGAAGCGCTCGCCGGGTTGCGAAAAACGGCCGAGAACGGGCATTTGCCGATCGGTGCCAGAAAAACAAGCGGCAATGGATGGCCCGCTTGGGCATTCGATCCCCCGGTTTTCTACCGGGCGGGCAGTGTAGAGCCCGAGCCGCTCATCGGGGTCACGACATGACAGAGACGCTTTATGCCGCGAGCGGCGTGCTACCGTCCGATACGCTGCTCGATGATCTCGTCGAGGCGCTTGCCCCCGAGATTTCCCTTTTCGAGCCAGCCGTGTCGATCACCAATAATGGGCGGGGTGGGCCGTTACGCAACTTGCGCACGGTAACACTCGGGCCACCGGATCTCATGGGCGCGCCGGTCGCCGAGTTGCGGCTGTGCTGGCGCGATGGAGTTGTTCACCTTGTCGCGGACGCGCACGGTATCCGGTGGGTCGCCTGCGGTGTCCAGCCACAGGCAGTCCGTTGTCCCGTCGCGGCACAGACCGCCCCGGTCCCCGGGGTGCGTGCAGCCGCGGACCAAAAGGTGATTTGGCGCAACGATCTCTCTAGACGGTTCCTCGCTCCCGGTGCGAACGGGGCGAGCGATCTGCCCGAGATGTTTCTGCGCCGCTTTGATCGGGGGCCGCGCACCGTGGCTTGGTGGCTGACGATTTCGCCAGAGCAACAGGGACGACAGAATGGCTGAAAAACCGCCGCACCCCTATGCAAGGGTTTTGATCCCTACGGACGAGAGCGCAAATCCGCTATCCGTGACGGCGTCGCCCGTTTTCCACGATGGCAGCAGGGCCGACGAAAAGCTTGTCTCCGGCGAGTTGCGCTGCACGCTGACGGCGCTCACCCCGCTTCTGGTCGCCAATGAGCACTTCAGCGCCAAAGCGGTGAAAGGCGCCCGTGATTGCGGCGATGGCATGGTCGAACTGCCCAGTGACTGGGGCGTTCCCGTCCCGGTCGCCAGTGACAAGACAGTCCTTGAGCCGTGGCGTCTGCCCTGTGGCCGCATCGTGCTTTCAGGCAGCGGGTTGAAAGGCATGCTGCACCATTCGCTGGCAGCCCTCATGGGCGCGCCCATGACTCGGGTGGAGGAGCAGTTTTTTTTCTACCGGCCCAATCTGGACGTCTCCAGCAGCGACAAGAATGCGCGGCTGGAGCCCAGAGTGGCTGTCGTCCTGAAGCACCAAGACGAAAATGACACGCTGACTATCCGGGTGCTGCCGCAGATGCATCGATCTCAGGTCAAGTTTGCAACGGCGAAAGCGGGCGCGAGGCTGAATACTGAAATCGGCGGTCGGCAAAGCGCTGCCATGACGGGCCTTCAATATCCCAAGCCTGACCGACGAGGAAATCAGAAAACCACCACTATTCTTCCCGGGTCGCGTCATCAAGAACTGGACCTGAATGACTGGGTTCACTTCACCTACGCCACCGGAACGGATGGAGAGGGCGAACTGGCACGGGTTTTCGGCGCGCCGAAGGATTATCGGCACGCGCTGGTCAAGGCGGCGGAGTTCGAGGCGGGGGAAAACCTCGACGTAACCGCAGATGTGCTCGCCTGGCACGACATGACAGCCGACAAGCTGGCTGACGCGCAACAGGGGCATCTGAGCGCGCGCCATCCGCTGAGCGGCGATAATTTTTCCAGACGGAAACAGGAGATCGCGAACGGCATCCAGCGCCGCAAGAAAACCATCCGCCGGCCCGGTCAGCTGATCTATGTCGAAGTTGAGAAGATGCCGGCAGGGGAAATGCGGGTCGTCTCGCTCGGCCAGAATTTCCGCTATTACTGGATGAAGCAGAACAGCGTGCGCAAACGCAGTGGCCCGAAGGGCAAGGAGCGCCCCATTCTTCTGCCGCTGGAATCCGAGCGACGCGTGCTCGACCCGGATATGGAGCACAGCCCGCCCGAGGCGCTCACTGCGGGTCGGCTGCTCTTCGGCTATGTCGCCGAGACGCGCAACTCATCGACCACCGGGATCGGAAAAGGCGATTTCACCCAGCTGGCGGGTCGGATCGCGCCAGGGCATGCGGTAGAGCGCGTCAGCGATGCGCAGGCCGCCGATATCACACGGTTTCGCAGCGGCAAGCAGGGCGCCGTGGTGCCGCTGCGCATTCTGGGCGGGCCAAAGGCATCCAATGATTTCGATCGTCTCGAAGGGGCCGGCTATGGCCATCTGCCATCGGACCCAACCGGCGAGTTGGCCCGCATCTTCCCTCTTCACCAGCCCGACGCCGCCAAACATCCGAGTCTTTACCGTTGCCACCCCAACCATACCGAAGATCTCGAAATCATTCAGAAGAACCAGGCCGGTCTCGCCCGCTTCATCTCCAGCCCCGGCGCGCAGTTCGGGGTCACGATCCGCTTTCGTGACCTGCGCCTGTGGGAACTCGGAGCGCTGATGACCGCGCTCTGCCCGAAGCTGCTGGAGGACCCGGCGGCGCCCCTGGCCGAGCCGAACAACAAGACCCCTGACTTCGCGGTGAAACTGGGCCATGGGCGCCCGCTGGGCCTGGGCAGCATCCGGGTCGATATCGACAGCCTGCACCAGCATGACCCCGTCACCGGCGAACTCGATGCGGATGCAGGCCTCGGGGCGGACGCCCTTGACGCCTTCAGCGCGATCCCGATTGCCCCAGAAGTCCTGGCCGCTTGGTTGGACGTTCACCGCTACAAGGGGCGCACATACGCCGCCTATCCGACCGCGACTGACCGCAACGGCCGCTCCATCTACGCCCATTACACCAATCTACGACGACAGGAGGCCCGCGACTCGCGCAGCCGACGCTTATAGGCCCAACGTTATGGCGAACACCCGGAGGGCGCCAACCGGGCTTCCAGCTTCCCTTGCTCGAAACCGTCATGGCACGCTGCAGCAAACAGCGACCGGAGGGTGCCAACCGGTCGGCGTCTCGGATGAGGAAGTCCGGCGCGATTCCCTGATTTGTGCACCACATAAGCGTGTTGCGTGCCTGCTGCGTCACCCATGCCGAGTCCGGGGCATAGGTCGGAGCACTGCAATACACGCGGCGACTGCCGAGGTGGATGAAGATCAGCACATAAGTTGTCAACGGCCCACGGGCAGTGAGCACAGTTTTGGTGAAGAAGTCGCAGGCAACCATGCTCTCCATATGTGCCCGGACGAAAGTGGTCCATGGCAGTGCAGGCTTCTTCTTGTGCTTCTCAGGGCTCGGGTGGATGCCTGCCTCATTCAGGATGCGTCTGACAGAATTGGCGCCGGCGTAGAGCCCCAGCTTTTTCAACTCCCCCGCGATCCGCTTATAGCCCCACAGAAGGTTTTCGGACCCGATGCGAATGACAACGTCGCGCAACTCCTGTGTCAGGCGCGGCCTGCCCACGGCCTTGAAGGGGCGCCCACTGCGCATCTGGGCGAGCCAACGCTTGTAGGTCGCGGGCTTTGCCACCTCCATGAGCCCGTCGATATCATGCCCGAATTCCGCTACGATGCGCAGCAGCTCGGCTTTCTCTTCGGGAGACAGGATTATCCTCTGCGTCGGGACGCGGGTCCGCAGGATCTGGATCTGGGCCTTGAGCAGCCTCAGCTGCGCGTTGTGCCGCGGCATGAAAAGCTGGGTCAGGAAGACGACCAGGAGGGAGAACGTCGAATTCATCTTGCCAGGCTCCACCACGGCGCCTTAAAAAAAATGCCGCCATTTTAGCGTGATGGGCCTCGCTTACATTTTGGCACCCCGCTCAGGAAGGGCAAAAACGCTGGGTCCTGATTGTGGCCGCGAAAAATCCGAACCTGAAATACGACGGTGCCTTGGCGCGCGTTTCGCTGCCAGTCGCGACTGAACCAAATGGCGATTCAAACCATCAGTCATATCAATTAAAACAATAGCTTACATGGTAGAGAACGTTCGATCTCAGACCCATCCCCTCCGGGGTTTTGCGCAGGTCGCACCCGTGAAGGGTCTGGAAGGGTTCAACCGGTCCAGCCCTGTCACCGGCCCGACCTATGTTGATGCCACCATTGGCGGCAAGCGCCTGCGGCGCGGTGCGCGTCTGTGGTCCGTGGCGACATCGACCTTCAAGGCCGAGACCTATCGCTTCCTGCGGCAGGACCGACCAACAGTGGAGGAGATCGCAGCAGGCGCCGTGTGTCCACCCGGCAGTGTGCATCTGCCATCATGGGCCGACGGCGAATGGCTGAAACAGTTGACGGCGGAACAGCTGATCACGGTCAAGAGCAAGCGTGGGTTCAGCAAGCTCGAATGGCAGAAACTGCGCGAGCGCAACGAAGCGTTGGACTGCCGTGTCTATGCGCGCGCCGCCGCCTGGATTGCCGGCACGGATCGGTGGTCTGAAGCGCGGTGGCAGGAGTTGGAGCGACAGTTGGCGGTGGAAACAAGGACCTTATCACAGGTCGCAGCAGCGATTGCGTCGTCTCGGGCTCCAGCGCGACGGCGGACAGTGCGATCAAGTTACATGGGGTGAAATCGGGAGTGGACGGGGCAGGCCTGCTTGCGAGCCTGCCTTTTCTCTGTCTGGCTGTGCGCACCAAAGAGCGGAGGAAGGATATTGTCTAGTGAACCTGAAGTCTTCACGCTTCCGGCGCGACGGGGACGCGCAATCCGGCTCGGCACTGGCGAAGCGATAAAGATCATCAATACGCATGGCTCCCAGGTCGTGGATACATGGGTGTTCAGCGCCGAAGACCTGACGGAATTCCTGTCGAACGAGCACATGCGTCCGACCCTCGGCAAGCTGTGGCCCGGCAAGGGCGATGTCCTCATCACCAACCGACGCCGACCGATCATGGTCATGGAAGAGGATACGTCCCCCGGCCGCCATGACACGCTGATGGCGGCGTGCGACAATTATCGCTACGGCCTGCTCGGTTGCACCGAGTATCACGACAACTGCACCGACAATCTGCACGCCGCGATGCGGCAGATCGGGCTTGAGGCGCCGGAGTGCCCCAGCCCGCTGAACCTGTGGATGAACATCCCGGTCGGGGCCGATGGCGTCACCGGCTGGGGCGAACCCCTGTCGAAACCGGGTGATCATGTCATATTGCGCGCCCGGATGGACTGCGTGGTCGCCATGTCGGCCTGCCCGCAGGATATCCTGCCGATCAACGGTGCGGCCTGTCAGCCCACCGAGGCGCATTACATGATCCTCGATCGGCGAAGCTGATCTGCAGACGAACGCCCGGACCGATCACTGCAGGCAGCACTTCTTGTACTTCCTGCCGCTGCCGCAGGGACAGGGGTCGTTCCGTCCGATATTGGGCGTCTCGCGTTCGAAGGAGTCGCTGAAGAACTGCGGCAGCGCGGTACCGGAGGCACGTTCCTTCGCCCGCGCCTTCAGAAACTCTTCGGAGAAGCAATGCCAACGCGCGAGTTCGTCGACGGCGCTGTCGATCAGCCAGCTTTCGCGGCTGCGGTGGAACCACGGCGACTGGACGCCCTCCACTGACTTGCGCAGCTCCTGCTGGAAGAAGTCGAAGTCGGCATCTTCCGGCGAGATCCACTCCTTCTCGAAGGCTTCCCGCACCTGCGGCTCCAGATGCGCAAGGCCGAGGTCGGCGATAGCGAAGGCCCAACAGCCCCAGAGGATCTCCGGCTTCTCGAATTCGGACGCATGGAACCGCTCAAAGTAGTCCTCGACGTCCGGTCGGGTTTCGGGGTGCTGCCGGGCGATGATAACGAGCGCGTCAATCATCTCGCAGCGCACGAACTGGTCGGCGGCCGGATCCTCGATCGCGTCAAGGATCGGCTGCAGGTCACCATCGAAGACACCGGCGATGACGCGCTTGGTGCCTTCGGTGATGGTATCACCGAGAAGCAGCTCGAGAAAGTCAGGATCCTGCCGCAGCAACGCGGCGAGCGGGCGATAGGCGCGGGCGTCGCGCCATTCGCCGAGCAGGTAGTAGACGAAAAGGAAGGCGGAGATGTCTGCTTCGCTGGACGTGTCGGCGTCTGCATTTCGCAGCCGCTCGATCTGGTCGAGAAACAGCGGAACCATCTCGTCACGGCGCTCGCCCGCCGCGACCAGGGCGTCGCGCGGGAGGCCTTCAGAGACGGCCAGGGTGGTGAAGATTTCATTGGGGGACATGCCTGATCTCCGATTCCCATTCCGGATTTTCGGAAGGAAGTATCCGTCCCGCGGCGCCTCCGCCACCGGGAAAAACGCCGCCAGGAGCCATCCATGACCACGGCTGCAGAACTCCGCGCCCGCCGCGACGCACTTGCCGCGCAACGGTCCTCGGGCGTGGCCCGGGTCAGCTACGACGGCAAGACCGTGGAGTACCGCAGCGTGGCAGAGATCGACCGTGCGCTCGAGGCGCTGGATCGTGAAATCGCAAGCGTCGAGGGGCGGCGCATGGTGCGGCAGGTGCGCGTCACCACGTCCAAGGGGCTGTGAGCATGCGATTCTTCGACAGGTTCCGCCGCCGGACGACCGTCGGCCCGGAAGCCATTCGCGCGCGGCTTGAGGGCGCAATGTCCCGCCGCAGGTTGCGCGGCTGGAACCCGCCGCTGGAGAATATCAACGCGCTGGTGGCATCCGGCGGCCCGCGCCTCCTGGCCCGGGCGCGGGAACTTGTCGTCACCAACGGCTATGCCGCAAATGCCTGCGAAGCGTTCGCTGCCAATCTGGTCGGCGACGGGATTAAGCCGTCCTCGCTTATCAACGACGCCACCTTGCGCGACTGGGTGCAGAAGCTCTGGCTGGCATGGACCGACGAGGCGGATGCCGACGGG
The DNA here is from genome assembly GCF_013415485.1 of Rhabdonatronobacter sediminivivens. Lineage (GTDB taxonomy): Bacteria > Pseudomonadota > Alphaproteobacteria > Rhodobacterales > Rhodobacteraceae > Rhabdonatronobacter > Rhabdonatronobacter sediminivivens. The sequence goes on from NZ_JACBXS010000031.1 coordinate 35,942, forward strand.
CTGACCGACTTCTACGGCCTGCAGGCCATGGTCGCGCGCGAGATGTTTGTCGCGGGCGAGTGTTTCGTGCGCCTGCGACCGCGCCGCGCCGAGGACGGATTGCTGGTGCCATTTCAGTTGCAGCTGCTGCAATCAGAGATGCTGCCCTTTGAGAAGACCGAGACAGCGGCCAATGGCAACCGCATCCGCTGCGGGATCGAGTTCGACCTGATCGGGCGGCGCGTGGCCTATCACTTCCGCCGCAGCCATCCGGGCGACAGCACGGATCGGCTCGTGGCTGTGCCAGAGACCGTGCGCGTGCCCGCCGAGGACGTGCTGCACATCTACCGCCCGCTGGATGCAGGCCAGATCAGGGGCTTGCCGCATGTGGCACCTGCGATGGTGCGGCTCTTCCTGCTCGATCAGTACGACGATGCCGAACTCGACCGCAAGAAGACCGCGGCGATGTTCGCGGGCTTCATCACCAAGACGGCACCCGAAGAGCCGATGATGGGCGAAGGTGCTGCCGATCTTGACGGCGCAGCGATCGCCAGCCTCGAGCCCGGCACCATGCAGGTTCTGCTGCCGGGCGAAGACGTGAAGTTCTCGTCCCCGGCGGACGTCGGCGGCGGCTATGAGGCGTTTCAGTACCGGACACTGCTGGCAGTGTCCGCGTCGCTGGGGCTGCCCTATCATCTGGTGACCGGCGATGTGCGGCAGGCCAACTATTCCAGCTTGCGCGCGGAACTGGTCGAATTCCGCCGTCGTGTGCAGCAGTTGCAGCATGGCGTGATCGCGCATCAGCTCTGCCGGCCCATATGGGCGCGCTGGCTGGAGACCGCGCAGCTGGCCGGACGACTCGACCTGTCCGATCCGGTTGCCGCGCGCGCGGTGCAATGGATCCCACCGCGCTGGGACTGGGTCGATCCGCTGAAGGATATCCAGGCGCAGATCCTTGCGATGGAAGCGGGCATCACCTCGCGGCGCAAGGTGGTCGAGGGCACCGGCTACGATGTCGAGGAAGTCGACCGCGAGAATGCGGTTGATGCCAAACGCGCCGAGGGACTTGGCCTGCGCTACCGCACCAGCCCCGGTGAAACGCAGGGCGCGCGGGCGACACCGTCGCGGCGGCCCGATGCGGGCAGTGCCGACGACGATACCGAGCGCACAGATGCGACGGCGGGCGGCGGGACCACAAATCAGGAGTAGAGCGATGAACAGCTGGTACACGATCCGCGCCCGGGCTTCCGGGGCGGAAGTGCTGATCTATGACGAAATCGGCGCCTATGGCGTCAGCGCAAAGGGGTTTCTGGCCGAACTGGGCGCGCTGCCCGAGGACGCGCCCATCGATCTGCGCCTCAACAGCCCCGGCGGGTCGGTCTTCGATGCGGTGGCGATCTACAATGCGCTGACCCGGCATGCAGGCACTGTCACGGTCTGGATCGATGGGATTGCCGCCTCGGCGGCCAGCTACATCGCCATGGCGGGCGATGAGATCATCATGCCCGAGAATGCCTTCCTGATGATCCATGACCCGTCTGGAATTGTCATGGGCACGGCGGCGGACATGCGCGACATGGCCGGGGCGCTCGACAAACTGGCCGCCAGCATGACGCGCGGCTATGCGGCCAAGGCGGGCAAGCCCGAGGCGGAGATTGCCGCTCTCATGGCCGCAGAGACCTGGTTCGACGCCAGGGACGCGCTGGAACTGGGCCTCGCCACGCGCATGGCGGAGCCGGTGCGCATTGCCGCCAGTTTCGACATCGGGCAGTTTCGCAATGCGCCGCCTGAACTGGTCGAGGCGATTGCGGAACCGGATCACGGGCCTGCAGAGCCTGACAGCAGTGCGGGTGGTGCCGATGTTGCGGCGGGGGGCGATCCGCTCACCGCACCCGATCCCGCGACCAAGGTTCCCGCCGGGAACGTTGATCCGGTGGCATCTGTCGCCGATCCATCGCTGTCGACCGGGCAAGGCGAGGGTGTTGCAGACGCCAACACCCTCCCATGCGCCGCGCCCCCGGAGAGCTGCGTTGCAGCCGCCAACGCAGCCCCTGATGCCAGCACGATCCGCGCCGAAGCCATTGCCCATGCCCGCGCCGTGATCGACCTCTGCCGCCTGGCGGGCCAGCCGCAGATGGCAGGCAAGTTTCTGGAGGAGGATGCGAGCCTGGACGCCGTCCGCGCGAAGCTGCTGGCCGCCAGGGCCGAAGCCACCCCGCTGATCACCTCCCATCACCCGCAACCCGGGCCGAACCCGACCGCGCGCCCCTGGGGCGATGTCATCGCCCGCACCTTCAGACTGAAAGGCTGATCTCCCATGACTACGCTTGTGAAAGGCCAATACCCCGGCGGTTTCCTCGTCTGGGAAGTCCTGCGCGACTTCACCCGTGAAACTGTCACCATCACGTCCGGCGCAGGCAAGCTCGCCCCCGGCACCGTGCTGGGCCGGATCACCACGGGCGGCAACTACACTGTGCTGACGCCGGGTGCCTCGAATGGCAGTCAGACCGCCGCCGGCCTCCTCTGGAGCCAGGCGGATGCCACCGATGCCGATGCGCCCGCTGTGGTGCTGGTCCGCGGCCCCGCCATCGTCAACCGCCATGAGATCATCTGGCCCGAGGGGATCACCGAGGGCCAGACCAACACCGCACTGACGGCGCTCGCAGCCCTCGGCATCATCCAGCGCTGAGCGCAACAGAGGAAAGGACATACCCATGGCCACCATGGACATCTTTGAAGGCGATGCCTTCTCCATCATCGAGCTGACCCGCGCGCTCGAAAACATCCCCTTCAAACCCGCGATCCTCTCGGGCGCAGCGCTGTTCGGATCGCGCGGCGTGCGCACGCGCACCGTCATGATCGAGAGCCGCGACGGCACGCTGCAATTGATCCCGTTCTCGGAACGCGGCTCGGCTTACGAGTCCCAGATCCCCGAGCGGCGTGAAATGCGCGCCTTTGTGGTGCGCCAGTTCAAGAAGCAGGACGTGCTCTGGGCCTCGGAAATCCAGAGTGTGCGCGATCACGGCTCGGAAACCGCCGTGCAGCAGGTGCAGACCGAGGTCGCCCGCAAGCTGGGCCGCTTGCGCAATGATGCCGAGGCCACCTTCGAATTCCACCTCTTCAACGGCATTCAGGGCGTCGTGAAAGACCCCAGGGACGGGGCCACGGTGATCAACTACTACACCGAGTTCAACATCACGCCCGCTGCAGAGGTGGATTTCGACCTCGACAATGCCACGCCCGGCTCCGGCGCGCTGCGCAAGCGCTGCCAGGCGCTGATCGAAAGCGTCGAGGATACGCTGGGTGGACTTGCCGCCGGTCAGGTGCAGCTGCGCGCCGAATGCGGCTCGGCCTTCTTCGCCGATCTGGTGGCCCACAAGGAGGTGCGCGAGACCTATCTCAACACTGCCGCCGCCGCTGATCTGCGTGGGCGTGTGGGCGAAGAGGTCAGCTTTGGCGGCATCACCTTCCGCCGCTACCGGGGCGGCCTCGGTTTCGGCGTGCCGACCGACAAGGCGTATTTCTATCCCGAAGGCGTCGAGGGGCTGTTCGAGATCTACTACGCCCCCGCCGACACCTTCGAGACGGTCAACACCGTCGGACAGCCGCTCTATGCGCGCATGATCCCCGATCGCGATCGCGATGAATGGGTGCGGCTGGAGATCGAGAGCAACCCGCTGCCCATCTGCACCCGCCCGCAGGTGTTGCGCAGCGCAAGGCGGACCTGATGAACGCCGTCGGCATGGCGCTCGATGCGTTGTTCGCGGACGGCAACATCGCCCGCTATGGCATCTATATTGCCGACGGTGGCGCGCCCCAACTCGTCCGCGTGGTCACCCGCCGCGCGGACGAGGTCACGGGCTTCGGTGACGCCCGGCTATGGTCGTAAACCACGCGCGTTGATCTGCGCGTGGCGGAAGTGGTAGATCCGCGTCCGGGCGACCGGGTCGAGATCGAGGGCGAGCCCTTCTTGATCCAGGGCGAGCCGGTGCGCGACCGCGAGCGGCTGATCTGGACCGTCGATCTGAGGCCAGCATGAAGCTGAAGATCGACATCACCCCGGACATGGTCGCCATGATGGCCGCCGAGATCAAGGCGGGCGAACGCGCCGTCAGCACTGCCACGCGCGAGGCTGGCAACAACCTGAAATCCGCCTGGCGCGCGCAGATCACCGGCGCAGGGCTGGGCCAGAGGCTGGCCCGCACCATCCGGTCGGAGCAGTTCCCGAAGGGAAAGCCGAGCCTGAACGCGGCGGCGCTGGTGTGGTCGAAAGCGCCCGTGATTGTTGGTGCGCATGATACCGGGCCGCTCATTCGCTCGAAAAGCGGGTTCTGGCTGACGATCCCCACGCCCGCCGCCGGAAAATCCTCGCGCGGTGGCAAGATCACCCCAGCGGAATGGGAGCGGCGGTCCGGGCTGCGCCTGCGCTTTGTCTATCGGCGTGCGGGACCCAGCCTGTTGGTAGCAGAGGGGCGACTGAACGCGCACGGGCGGGCTGTGGCGTCCAGATCGAAGACCGGGCGGGGCGTGACCACGGTGCCGATCTTCCTGCTGGTGCCGCAGGTCAGGCTGCCCAAGCGGCTCGATCTGGCGCGGGATGCCGGTCAGGCGCAGGACGCGCTGCCGGGGCTGATCGTGGCGAAGTGGGCAGACGGCAAGATACCGTGAAGCTCATCATTTGATGACCGGATCTGCATTCCAACAGCCAACTGAGGTAGCATCAAGTCCAATCGCCCTACTACTCGTCACAACCCCGCGCGGACGGTGGCGGAACGAAACAAGCGCCATGACGATTAAACATATGAACCATCTGAGGTTTCACAGACAAGGATAATCAAAATGTCACGCAGAAACTATTACACGACAACGGCTCTTGTGGCCACGCTCGCCTTGGGCTTTCCCCATGTCGCGCTGGCGCAGGACGCGACAGCGGATCCCAGCGCGCAGGTGGACCCTAACGCACAAGGGGCCGCAGCAGGCACAGGTGCTGATGCAGCGGCAACAGCGGATCCCAGCGCGCAGGTGGACCCTAACGCACAAGGGGCCGCAGCAGGCGCAAGTGCTGATGCAGCGGTAACAGCGGATCCCAGCGCGCAGGTGGACCCTAACGCACAAGGGGCCGCAGCAGGCACAGATGCTGATGCAGCGGTAACAGCGGATCCCAGCGCGCAGGTTGAGACCAACCCACAGGAAGGGGTCGTAGCAGACGCAAGCACCGATGCCGAGCCGACTGAGGTCACCGAGGGCACCATCGGTACTGGTGGCGTACGTACGAGCACACAAGAATTTGACACGCAGATCGATGGCTCCGCCGTTGTGGCAGGTGAAGAGACTGGCGCGAGTGCCGGGACGACATCGACCGCAGATGACGGCATGACCCGCTTCGATCAAGCGCTCATGCTTGGGCTTGGTGCCGTCGCCGTAGGCTCGCTACTCAATGATGGCAGTGAAGTCGTCGCCAACACAGGCGACCGTGTGGTCGTGAACCGCAACGGGCAGCTGGTTGTCTACAAAGATGACAATGCATTGCTGTTCCGCGAGGGTTCAAATGTGCGCACCGAGACGTTCGCGGACGGCTCGACACGAACTTTCGTGGCACGTGCTGATGGTGGCCAGATTGTCACTATCCGCGACAGGGAAGGCCGTGTTTTGCGCCGGACGCAGGTTGCCACAGACGGCACAGAAGTGCGGCTATTCGACGACACGATAGAAGCCCAGGCCATCGACGCCTCGCAACTGGCCAACTACGCAAGGGCCGACAGCATTCTTTTCAGCACTGCTGATCAAGCGGCGCTGCGCACGGCTCTGATGTCCGAGACGAATCCGGACCGTCGCTTCACCGTGCGCCAGATCCGAGAGAATGAAGAAGTGCGCAACCTCGTGGCCGGCATCGACCTCGATACGATCAACTTCGCTACCGGATCGTCCGCGCTTCGCCAAGGTGATGTCGAAACCCTGAGAAGCGTAGGCGCCACATTGGAAGAGATACTGAGCGCCACGCCAGGTGAGGTCTTCATGATCGAGGGCCATACTGACGCAGTGGGCGACGCGGTGAGCAATCTCACCCTTTCGGACCGTCGGGCCGAAACAGTAGCGCTCGCCCTGATCGAGAACTTTGCTATCGCGCCGGAAAACCTGCTTGTACAGGGCTATGGTGAGCAGTTTCTCAAGGTCGAAACCCAAGAAGCAGAGCTGGCCAACCGCCGGGCGACTGTCCGCCGGATCACCCCGCTGCTACAACACGCCGCTGCCCAATAACGAGTCTTCCTCTTGTGTGCAGACATGACATGGTCCGTCCCGGAAGGGGCGGACCAACTGCGCGACAATAGCGCCATCTGCAATTTTGCGGTTGCATCGAGAGGGCTGCCAGCGCGACCTGTTTCGTCAGGGGGAGTTCCGAGCTTGCAGAAAACCCCAAAGATGACAGAGCGCACTCCATATCGATAACCATGAGACCACCAATCATTCCCAGATTTGCAGGCGCGCCGGGGGCGCATTCCTATATGGCCTTTCTCTCCGTCTTCTATCACAGCAAGCCAATCGCCTATTGCCGCGAACTCTCTCTGGTATGAGCCTCCGATCTGGGGAAGATTCTTTTAGGCTCCAGACTCATTGATATTCAAAGCCAGAAGAGGACGGTTGCGGCGAGCGCGACGGCGGAGAGGAACACTTTC
>NZ_JACBXS010000032.1 GCF_013415485.1 Rhabdonatronobacter sediminivivens
GGCATCCGAGGCCACGATGTCATAGGCGCCGACCTGCGCCTCCGGCGCGGCGCCGTCGCTGTCGAGGGTGACCTCGGCGACCGTGTCGGCATAGAGGGGGTCGGTGATCAGCCCAGCCACCGTGAAGGCGGTGGTTCCGAGTTCCGCAAGGTCGCCATAGACCCTGGTCTGGTCCTCGGCGGTGATGGTCAGGGGCGCAGGCAGGATGTCGAATGTTCCAAAACTGCTGACAGGGCGGTATTCCAGCGCCGTGTCCGAGTCTTCCGTCACACTGCGCAGCCCCGTGACCGCCAGATCACGCAGGCCGACCGTCAGATCCGATGGCGGGGCGAAGCTGGCGCGGGTTTCGAAGTCATCGGTATTGCCGAACTCCGGCCCGAAGACATAGACGCCGGGGCCGCCAATGGTTGCGACTTCGCGCTCCACGGCATCGGTCCCAAGCACGCCATAGATGATCTCGAAGGGATCATCGGGGATCACCTGGGCGACCGGGTCGATGGCATAGAGCTGCGCATAGAAACCTGGCTCCGAAGGCGCCCAGTTTGCGGCAAAATCCCAGCCCGCCGCAGTTGCGATTGCCTGAAAACCGGTGAGGTCCTGCAGCTCGGCCGTGGTGAGGCCGTCGGTGTCCGGGCTGCCCGAGCTTGTCTCCTGACCTGTTGTCTCGCGGTCCCAGAACGCGTTCGTTACCCCGTCTTCATCAAGGCCGACGAGGCCGCCGATAAAGGCGGTAGGGTCGCCCGGAACGAATTCTGCATCCGCCGCGACCGAGCCGGTTGCAAGGCCCTGTTCGATGGTGCCCAGGTTGGTCCCGACCAGACCACCGATATCGGTAAACCCGGCGCTTGTTGCCGCGCCGCGGACCTGCCCTGTGGCATAGGCGCGTTCGATGGTGCCGTCATTGGTGCCCACCAGCCCGCCGACCGCTGCATCGGTGTCGCTGATCGAACGGACGTTGCCCGTCGCTGCGACATCGGTCAGGATGCCGGGGGTATGGTTCCGGCCGACCAGGCCGCCGGTCTCGGCGCGGCCGGTGCTTTCAAAGGTGCCGTCCGGTTGCGCTCCGATGGTGATGTCGACATTCGCGCGGCTTTGTTCTATCAAACCGAAATTGGCGCCGACAAGACCGCCGACCTCGAACCGTTCGGATATACCGGGGGCTATATTTCCGGTATTGGCGATCGTGCCTTCGGCGCGGGCCTGGCGGATGGTGCCGGTGTTGGTGCCCGCCAGACCACCAAGATCGACCGCACCGCGGGCGTTGGAAACGCCTCCGCCGATCACATCAGCATCGACTGTGGCCTGCTCGATCAGCCCGGTATTGACCCCGACCAGCCCGCCAATGGCGATGCCATCACCATCGACAAGGCCATCTTCGACAGTGATCCCGCGTATCGTGCCGTTCGCCGAATTGATCCCGGCGAGTATACCTGTCGGTTCGTTCGCTCCGGTCCCACCGATCACCACGGGCGAAACCAGGCGCAGGTTCTCGATTGTGCCGATATTCTCGGCGAACAGCCCCGCAGGCGCGTCCACACCCGACCGCGCGATCCTCAGATCGCTGATGGCAAAGCCGCGCCCGTCAAGGCTGCCCGGGAAGGGTTCGAAACTGTCTTCGGTGAAGCGCCCGCCGATGGGCACGAAGCCCTCAAGGCCGTTCCAGTCCTGGGTTCCCGAAGCGTCGATATCGCTGCCCAGCGCATAACTTTCGGCAAGGCGGGTGCCGACACCCTGCAGCCCGTAGATATCGCCCAGCACCCACGGCGATCCGATCGTGCCGTCGCCGTCCAGGGTACGCAGGAATGTCGCATCGTCTGATGCTGTCTGAAAGTCACCGGCATCGAAGTCCGGCAGGTCCGGTCCGACCTGGGTCCAGTCGCCGGCCAAAAGCGTGAAGCGCGCCACATTCACCGCGCCCTCGACGCCGGTGGTGATCTCCCCGCCCGCATCGACGGTAAAGCCGCCTGCGGGGGCGATGATTGCCTGCTGCAGGTCCACATTGCCGACCGCGCTGAAGTGCAGCTCGGCGCCGCTTGTCCAGGCGATTTCGGACAGGACCGTGATTGTGCCATCGCCGGGCGCGCCATCGAATGCCGTGCCGGTCTGGACCTCGACATCGCCCATCTCCAGGTTCGCGACCAGGTCGTCCACGAAGATGTTGGCCGGGCTGTCGTCGGGGGCAAATGCCCCGCCGTCAAATTCTCCGCCGTCTGTCGGTTCAATACCCGTGATGAAAACGTCATAGGGATCAAGCAGCAGGGTGCCCGCCCGGCCCATGGGCGCGCGCCGGTCCACCAGCCCGGCAAAGCTCAGCCGTGCCTTGCCCGACACTTCGACAAAACCGCCGTCGCCGCCCAGATCGCCCCCCCGGGCCGCGATCTCGCCGCGAAACACCGTGATGTCATCGGACCAGAGGACAACCGTGCCGCCGTCGCCCAGTTCGGTTGCGTTGGCGAAGATCCGTGTCGTCCCGTCAACTCCCAGGCGCTGCGCCGTTGGCAATTCGCCGCCGCCGTGGAAATCGCCACCGATGCGGATATCGCCGCCGCCGCCGGGGCCGCTGGCGTCGATCTCGGCGCCGGCCAGAGTGATCTCGGCCCCGGTGACGGTGACGCTTCCGCCTGTCGGGCGCTTCGGTGGGATGGGCGATCTGTCGACCACGGTTGCCTGCGCGCGGGGCGCGGCCCGGGTGGTGGCGCGCCCCGTCACCTGCACCTGTCCGCCCGCGCCGCCGCCCAGCATGATGGCGCCGTTGCGGCCTGACACGCTGCGCGCCTCGACCACGCCCGAGAGGTTCACGGCATTGCGTGCGGCATCGCGCGCGGTGGCGGCCAGCATTTCGACCCGGCCGCCGTTTGCCTCGATCCGGCCGGAATTGCTGACCAGCGCCTCGTCGCCGTCGATATCAGAGGGCAATGCCACCTGCAGGAACCCGTCGCCCGAAAAGTCCAGGGTCGCCCGTTCACCCGCGCCCATGCCGACGCGCCCCATGGGAACGCGGATCGTCCCGGCGTTCGACACCCGGCCGCCAAGAAGTGCGGCATAGCCCCCCGGAACGATATCGACCGTCCCGTGGTTGCGCACCGTGCCCGGGGCGCCGGTGCCTTCGAACCGAAGGCGGCCCTGCACGAAGTCGTCGTCATCAATGTCAAGTGTCGAGGCAACGAACCCGGCGGCACGGACTTGGCCGCCGGGTCCGATCATGATCCCGTTGGGGTTGACCAGAAACACCTGACCATTGGCGTTGATCTGTCCGTCAATCCGGCTGGTGGTGCTGCCGGTCACGCGGTTGAGCAGCATCGCATCGGCGCCGGGCTGCTGGATATCGACCCGTGCCTGCGCGCCAAGCGAAAAGCTGCCCCAATTCACGATGGCAGCCTGCGACCCCTGCCTGACCGCCATATGCCCGGCACCGGGCAGGGAGATATCGACCGCCCCATGGCCGACCGCGCCATCGGTTGGCAGCGTGGCGGGATCGGCAAGCGCCACCAGTGGCGACAACGCTGTCGTGGCCAGAAGCAGTGAACGAATGAGAGGGGCGCGCATGGTCAGATATCCCCTGAATTCAGAAACGTACCGTCCCTACAAGTGAAAAGCGATTGTCATTCTGCCCGCCGCCATGGCGGATGCCGCGGGCAACTTCGGCCCGTACGCTGGCACTGTTGAAGCGCGAGTCCAGCTGCGGCAGAACCTCGATCCCGACGCCGAAGCTGGACAGGCGCCGCCGCGGCTCTTCCAGGGCCGTGGGCTGGTGAAGCCACAGCACGCCCGAGGACGCGAAGGCATAAGGGGTCATCGTGGCCTGTACCTGTTCGGTCTGGATCGGAGCGCGCAATTCACCCCGCAGGACCACGCCGCTGTCGCCGCTTTCCGACCCCGAGGCCAGGCCCGAGAGTTCGGACATGTTGGCGATGCCGATCTGTTCGCTGGCGACCAGCGGGCGGCCGAATGCGGTCTGGGCACGCCCCGAAAATGACATCACCAGGGTTTCACCCAGCGGCCGCACCACCTGTCCCGAGACTTCCAGCTTGCCAAATCCGGGCCGCGCGCCGTCGCGCGAAAGGGGCAGCGCGGCAGTTCCGCTGCGCGCGCCAAAGGCATTGAGCCCAAGCGACGCAATGGCGTCAAACGCGTAAAGCCCGCCTTCAGGCAGGGTCTGGATCATCCCGGCCGACAGCCGCAGGATGCGCAGCTCATCGCGGTGCAAGGGGAGGCGGCTGCCATCGGCGGCCACGACATCCTGCCGGTCGCGCTGCATGTCGAAACTGGCCCGCGCCGTGATGTTCAGCGCCCGCGTGCGCACGACCGGATACGCCAGGCGGAACGAGGCGCGATCAAAGGTGCTGGTGGTGGGAACGCCATCCGTACGCGGCGTGGTGCGGCTTTCGGTCAGTTCCAGGTTCCAGGTCAGCCCGCTTGTGCCAACGGGCGCGATGACACCTGCAGCCAGGGTCCGCATTCGCGGGGTTGTGCTGAACAGCCCATCCGAGGCGCCACCGCGCGACGGGTTGCCCGAGGCGCGCAGATAGAGTGTCTCACCCCGGCCCAGCAGGCCGTTGAACTCCACCCCGGTGTTGAGGGAATAGCCGCCAAGGCTCCCCGAGTGGCTGGTGTCCAGCCCGGCAAAGGCGGTGACCGGCCGGAATTCGCCGCCCAGAACCAGGCGGGTGGCGCCGGGTGCGGTCCCCTGAGCCAGCGCCGAATCCAGGGCAACCCCGAATGTGTCCCCGGCGATCAGCAGCGCGCGCTCGATCTCGGCCATGCGCAGGCTGCGCTGCCCTTCAAGCGGCGCGGTCACCTGGGCGATGCGCCCGCGCACCGGATCGGGCAGCGCGTCGGCTTCGATGCTTTCGACAAAACCGTCGACGACAACCAGACGGAGGGTGCCCCCATCGCGCAGTTCCTGCTGCGGCAGGACCACCCGCGCCAGCACGAAACCGGCCTCGGCATAGGCGGCTTCAAGATCCTGCGCGGCAAGGAAGATCTCGGAAACGGGGATCACCTTACCGGTCAGGCGCGCCTCGGTCGCGCGATGCGCTTCGGTCATGGCGGCGAAACCGCCGTCGATCTCGAGGCCCCGGATGGTCACGGTCAGCCGGTCCGCCCCGTCCGGCGCGCCAAGCCCGGGGGCGCCGGTAAACTCCACCACGCCGCTCAGCGGACGCGCATCGGGCGCAAGCGTCGGAGGCGTGACATCCGCCGCCGTCTGGGCACCCGCGGCCAGAGGCGACAGAAAAAGCGCCAGTGCCAATGCCGGTAGCCCGGTTCGGTTGAATGGCGCTGTGCCGCGCTGCATATGCTTCGCGCCTCTCTGTCCAAGTCACGGTTCTGTGGCGCTGCCGAAACTCGCAGGCAGCGCAATGCTGGCCAGTGGTTAGTAAACGAAAAAATAGCACGAGGGCTGGGTTTGAACCTATCGCCGCGCGCGCATCGCAAGATAATTCGGCGAAATCCGGGTATTCTTGCCACAGTCGGCAGCGGCCGGGCGCGGAGCGGCTCAGTTCTGCGCGCTCATCAGGAAACCGCCATTGCGCCAGGCGCGCAGGGGATCGTCCAGAGACGGCCCGGTGGCCCCATCAATTGCGCCGGTGTAATGGCCGGCGGCCCGCAACTGCTCCTGCAGTGCCCGGATTGTGGGCACGGTCCAGTCGGTTTCAGGGCGGGTCAGTTCGTTCAGTGCCCGGCCATCGTCGGCCGCCACGGCGCGCAGCAGGAACCCGGCTGCCCGCGCAGGATCGCGTGGAACACCGCGGCCTTCGTCCAGAAGCGTTGCCGCGGCGTGGTAGCCGTTTGGCTCTCCCTCGCGGGCGGCGCGCAGGAACAGGTCCAGCGCCGATTGCCCCGTCTGCGCGATGCCGCGATCCTCCAGCACTCCGAGATTGAAGGTTGCGATGGCAGAACCGGCCGCCGAGGCCTGGTCAAAGAGATCGATCGCGCGCGCCACATTGCGTTCGACGCCGCGCCCCTCGAACAGTGCAACGGCAAGGTTGATCGCGGCATCGGGGCTTCCGGCTTCGGCGGCTTGTTCGTAAAGCCGTATTGCCGCGTCGATATCGCGCGGAACGCCGTCACCGACCTCATGCAGGAGGCCCAGGCTGACCATCGCCCGCAGATCGCCCGCCGCCGAAGCCTGCCGGTACAGCGCGATGGCCGCGTCCTGCGCCCCTGCTGCGGCCTTGGCGCGGGCCAGCAAGGCAACCAGATGCGGCACGCCCGGAAAGGCGTCAACCGCAGCCTGGCAGGCCGCAACCGCGGCCTGGGCGTTGCGCGCAAGGGTGGTGAATTCGACCCCGGAGGTATTGGCGGTGGCATCGCGCGGGTGGGTCGCCAGTCGTTCGCACTGGCGCACCGGGGCATCATCGGCCGCAGCCGGCAGGGCCTCCAGCATCCGGCGCGCATCATCTGCGTTTGCCCCATGGGGAAAGAGGTCCAGATACCGCGCGGCAAGGGGGCGCATGCGCGTGCGCTGCGCAAGCGACCAGAGCCGCTCGGCCTCGATATCCGCAGTGCCGGGCAGGCGCCGGATCACGCTGCTGCCCACATCGCCGTCACCGATCTGCAGGAAATTCTGCACATCGGCGATATGGGCGCCCTGCGGGAACCGTTCCAGATAGAGATGCATCAGCACCGGATCCTGCGCCCGCGAGGCCACCTGCCAGAGCATGGTTTCAGGCGATACGCTTTCCTCGCCGGGAAGGAAGCGGAACTGTCGGGTGAGCGAGGAATTCTCCCACGGAATCTGGCGCCCGCCCGTGGCCGACAGCACATCCCGCCGCACCCCGATCATCAGTTCGGATATGTCCTGACCGGGCGTGTGAATGCGGCTCAGGATCGCTTCGGCGAAAAAACTGTTCCGGCCAAGCCCGTCATAGGCAACGTCATCCGGGTTGGTGGCAAAGGCGAACAGGAAATCCGCAGCACTGCCCACCCGCGCCAGCCCGTCCATATCACCATCGGCGCCCAGCGGGTTGTCCCGGCACGCATCCAGGAAGATCAGCTTCAATCCCGGTGTGTCCTCAAGCGCAACCAGCCATTCATCCAGCGGTATCACCCCGTCCATGAAGGTCGCAGGGTCTGTCAAAGTGGCATCGGTCGGCACCAGATAGTTGCGCGCACCGGCCTGCAACCCGTGGCCTGCGAAATAGACCGCCGTAACATCGGCGTGATGTGCGGCCTCCAGAAACTCGGCAAAATGCGCCCGCATCTGATCTTGCGTGAGGTCCTCGCCCAGGTGGACGTCGAACTCCAGGCTTTCGAACGCCGCCGCGATGTCGCGGGCATCGTTGAGCGGGTTTTCCAGCACCGGGACATCGGTGTAACCGGCATTTCCGATGACCAGCGCCACCCGGACCTCGGCCCAGGCCGGGCGTAGGGGCAGCGCCAGCAGCACCAGCGCAAGGGACAGTGCCGCCACAGGTGCCGCATGACGCCGTGCCGCGCCCCAGCATGTGCCAGCCGCTGCGGGCATCGCATCGGGCATCGCATCGGGCGGGGCCGTCGCGGCATGGTTTCCGGGTTCGGGCGATACGCGCATGGGACGCAGCATGACCCAAACCCCGCGGATTCGCCAAGCCCCCGCGCGTCACGATCGCGTTCTGGTGGCTCAGCCTTGCCAGCGCGACGGCGATCCCGCTATGGTTCATGAAATCTCGCGCGCGCAGGCCGCGTGTGCTGGCATTCTTGCACAAGGGGATTGGCGATGAGCGACTGGACCGGGGGCTACGTCGCTGACATCGAATATCTGCCCGGTGTCTTTGAAGGGCAGGGGCCCGGCAACCTGGATCTGGCCTGCATCATGGCGGGGATAGAACCCGTCCGCCGGCCGGGCAGCAACGCGCCCTTTACCTATTGCGACCTGGGATGCGGGCAGGCCAGCACCGTTTCGGCCTTGGCCGCTGCCAATCCGGACGCGCAATTCTGGGGCATCGATTTCATGCCCGCGCACATCGCCCGGGCTGAAGCATTCCGCAGGGAAGCGGGGCTGGACAACCTGACGCTGATCGAGGCCGATGTGGTCGCCCTTGCCGGTGCGGCCGAAACCGATCTGCCCCGTTTCGACTATATCGCGCTGCATGGGCTCTATACCTGGGTTTCGGAGGAGGTGCGGGCCGGGATTGTCGCCTTTCTGGACCGGTTCCTGAAACCGGGAGGTGCAGCTTATATCGGCTATAATGTCATGCCGGGCTGGACGACCGTCGCACCGTTGCAGAAGCTGCTGTTCGAATACGGCGCCACCCGGCAGGGGCCCAGCGGGGTGCGCGTGACCGAAGCCATCGATTTCGCCAGGCAGATGAAGGCCGTCGGCGCCGAGGGGCTGGACGCGCTTGACAGCCAGCGGATGTTTCCCACCGGCATGCCTCCGGAGCTGGAGCAGCGCCACCTTGGCTATCTGGCGCATGAATTCCTCAATACCGGCTGGCGGCCGCGTTTCCACATCGATGTGGCGCGTGACCTGAGCGCGGCCAAGATGGAGTTCGCAGGCTCGGCCCAGCTTCTGGACAATTTCGCAGGGATCAACCTGTCGGATGAGGCAGAGAAGATGCTGGCGATGGTCCCCGCGGGCCCGCTGCGCGAGACCTTCGAGGATTATTTCACGGGGCGGCGGTTCCGGCGCGACATCTTCGTCCGGGGGCGGCGCAACATCCTGGCCGAGACGCGCGAGGCAATGCTGGCCGATGTGATCCTTGCCCTGGTCAACGCCCGACCAGACCCCGACCAGTCCGAATGGCCGCAACTGAGCACGCGGTTCACCCTGAACCGCCAGACCTACGACCCGGTCTTTGACCGGCTGGAGCAAGGCCCGGCTTCGATCGGCGAGCTGTGCGCCGCGGCACAGGGCGCGGGCCGACGGACCACGGGGAACGAGTTGCTGGGAATGCTGGCCGGTCTGGATCTGGCGCTACCTGTCCTGCACGATGTGGCGGGGTCGGTGGTCGAATCCTGCTGGCGCCACAATCGCGTGGTGACGCAGGCGGCGTATCGGTCGGTCCGCAGCACCCGGTTTCCGATTGCCGCGCCGGTCGGCCATACCGTTCTTGCCTTCAATGCGTTGCAGACACTGATCCTTGACGGGCTGTTCAGCGGGATCCCCGCCGAGGTCGATGGCTTGAGCGCGCATGTCATCGCGCGGCTCAAGCTGGACCCTGACGCGGTGCAGCAGCTCCCGGAAGCCGGGGCACCAGGCGAATCGCCGCAGCCTTCACCGGCGCCGGATGCACAGGCCGCAACCGATGACACCCCGGCCCCCCCGCCGGAACCGCGCCGCGTGGGTGAAGCCGTCCGCAGCAGCACCACCGATTTTCTGGAATACCAGCTGCCGATATGGCGCCAGCTTGGAATCCTGCCGCCGATCAAGCCCGAATGATGGTGCAGCCGATGCCGGGCCAGCCGACCGGATGACGCCTTGGCTGACGGCCGGTCCGGGCAGGGCCGAAGAAAAATCTTGACTCGCGCCGACCGGTTCCAGCCTACTGACCTGGACGGGCAGGGTGTCGATATGCCCCGTGTCCCCTCCGGACAAACCTGTGTCCCTGCCCGGACAAGGTGGAGGATATCATGTCATTTCGTGCCATGGCAGTCATTGCAGCCGTCCTTGGCATTGCGCCCGCCATCCCCGCGCAGGCCGAAACCGGACAGCTCAGGATCGAACTCAACAAGTTCGAAGAGACCGAGGACAGCGGCTGCCGCGCCTTCTTCCTGTTTCGCAACGAAACCGGCCTGACCCTGACCGGGTTCGAGATGTCGCTTGCGATCCTGGACCGGGACGGGGTGATTGACCGGCTGCTGACCATCGATGCCGCGCCGCTTCCCACGGCGCGCACAACCTTGAAACTGTTCGAAATCCCCGAAATCCGCTGCAGCGCGATTTCCGAGATCCTGCTGCACGATCTGCCCTCGTGCCAGCCGCAGAACGCCCCCGAGATGGATTGCTTCCCGCTGCTGGAACTGGTCAGCCGGACCGATGCGGCGATAGTCAACTAGGCGCAACCGTGAACGACATTGTCGACATCCTTCAGGCAGGCGGGCCGGTCATTCTGGTTCTGCTGGCGCTCTCGCTTCTGTCGCTGACGCTGATCGCGCTGAAGCTGGTGCAACTGCGCGGCGTGCGCTCCGGCGCTGCGCTGCGTGACGGGGCGCTGAAGCAATGGCTGGACGGACAGCACAGCGCAGCGCGCAATGCGCTGAGCACAGGGGCGGCGCCTGCCGACCGGGTGACCGCCACGGCCATGGCGCGGTTCATGGATGGACGCCCGGCGCAGGCCGTCGAGGCCGAGGCCGAGCTTCTGGGCAACCAGGAGGTCGAAGCGATGAATCGCCATATCCGCATTCTGGAGCTGGTGGCTGTCATCAGCCCGCTGCTGGGGCTTCTGGGCACGGTTCTGGGGATGATCGAGTCCTTTCAGCAGCTTGATCTTGCGGGCGGTTCGGCGAATGCCTCGGTGCTTGCGGGCGGGATCTGGCGGGCACTGCTGACGACGGCGGCGGGGCTTCTGGTCGCGATTCCGGCGGCAGCGGCGGCGGCGCTCTTCTCGGCCCGGATCGAGGCCGCAGCCCAGGCGATCGAACGCGCGGTCGGCCAGTTGCTGGTGATCGAGCGCGCCCGGGCCGGAACCGGGCCACAGGGCTGATCCGATGCGTCTGGCACTTCCCCAACCGCCGCGAGCCCTGATCTCGTTGGTGCCGCTGGTCGATGTGCTGCTGATCATGCTGGTCTTCTTCATGGTCACCTCGACCTATCTGGACCTTGACATGATCCCCGCAGCCGAGCGCAGCGAAGATGCCGCGGCCCCGATGCCAGCGCAGGCAGCACCGGGGGGCGCGGGCATGTTGCTGATCCGGCTGGCGCCTGATGGCCGTCCGTGGCTGCGCGGTCAGGCGCTGGATGCGGGCGCGCTGGCGGCGGCGCTTGACGCGCATCGCCGGGCCGGACCGGATGCCGCTGTCAGTGTCCTGGCCTCGCCGCGCGCCGATGTGCAGGCGCTTGTGACGCTGATGGATGCCGTCAACGACGCCGGATTGACCCGCTTGCGCGTCCTGCGCACCGAGGGTGTGCCATGAGACTGCAGCGCCCGCCCCCCCGCGCGCCCATGGAAACGATCATCGCCATGATCGATGTGGTGTTCTTTCTGCTGGTCTTTTTCATGCTCATCGGACGGATGGACGCCTCGGCCCCATTCGAAGTGCTGCCGCCCCTGGGTCTGAGCGGCTCGGACCTGCCCGCGGGCGGGTTGATCATCGCGGTGGCTCCGGATGGGCGGCAGGCGCTGGACGGGGTCGAAATGGACGCGGATGCGATCATCGCCACCCTGGCCGCCCGGGCTGCGGATGAGCCCGCGCTGCCGGTGCGTGTCAATGCGCATCATGCGGCCCCGCTGAGCCTGGTTCTGCCCTTGCTCTCCCGGCTGGAGGCCGCCGGTCTGCGCGATATCGGGCTGGTCGTCACGCCGAACCCGCCATGACGGCCGGGCGGGGGCAGTGGGCCGGCGCCGCGGCGGCTTCGGTCTTGGCGCATCTGGCGGTGGCCGCTGGCCTTGCCGTGACGCTTTCGCCGCCTCCGGTGCCGCCGCAACCACCGCCCGAGGCGCGCTTTGATCTGTCCGCACAGCCGGTCGAACAGGTCACCGCCATTGCGCAACCGACCGATGGTGCGGCCGTGCCCGAAGGACAGACAGGGGCGCCGACCCTGCCACCGGGGACCGTCCCCGTGGCGCGCGCGGCGCCGCTTGCCGCATCCGGCCCTGCGCTGTCGGCCACCGATGCGCCAACGGCGGTGTTGGCCGGACAGCCCCCGCCGGGCCAGGCTGCGACCGTGGTGCCGCCCTCTGGCGCGGCATTGTCCGCGGAGGCACCGCCTGGCGCTGCGCTGACCTCGGTGCGCCCACCCGCGGCCACGATGCACCCGGTGGCTGCCCCAACCGAAGCGGCCCCGCCCGCAACGACACCCGGCGCCGAGCGGATCGCCAGCACCGATGCGGCGCCTGAAGTCCTTTCCCCCGCCCCGGCGCAGACCATCACCGCAGCGGCCGCCCCCGCCCCGGCGCAAGGCATTGACGCCGCGCCGACCACAGGCGAAGCCGCAACAGCCGCGCCACTTCCGCAGCTTCCCGCCCCCGCCGCCTCAAGCGATGGTCCACGTCTTTCCGCAACTGCCCCCGGAGGGCAGGCGCTCGCCGGTGCAGCCCCCAGACCCGCATCGGCGCCAGCAGTCTCGGCCGTGCCCGAGCAGATTTCCAGCGCCTCGGCCGAGGCAACAGCGCTTGCCCCGGCCCCGCCCGCGGCCGAGGCCGCCCCGCCCGCACATCCGCCCGCCGATGCGCTGACCACCACCCGGGCGGAACCGCTTGCACTGGCCAGCCTGGCGCCCGTGGTGGACAGGGCCCCTGCGTCCGCTCCGCCAGCGCAGGCAGTCGCCGCCACCGCCACCAAGGCTCCGACGGTTCCCGCAGGCTTGCCTGAGGCGCCATTGCTGCCGTCACAGCCGCCGCAGGGCGCGCATGTCCTGGGCAGTCCGCCGGGTGATCTGGCACAGCCCGCCGCGCCTGCAAGCGCCGCGGGTGCACGTGCGCAGGCGGCACTGGCCTGGTCCGGGGCCGACCGGGACCAGATCGACCCGGTTTCGCTGGCCGCGATCCAGTCCTTCATGCAACCGGCCGAACTTGCCCGCCTGCAGGCGGGTGACGACCCGGTGCGCGACGGGATTTCGGCGCTTCTGGCCTCGGTGCCCTGCGCACGGATGCAGACCGTATTCCTGCCCGAGACCGGCACGCTGGAACTGCGCGGCCATGTCCCGGACGAAGGGCTGCGCGACCCGGTGCTGGAGGCGCTGATCGGGCAGGTCGGCGCTGCGATCCCGGTCGCCGACAACCTGCGGATCCTGCCGCGGCCGCAATGCGAGGTGCTGACCGGCATCGCCGATCTGGGCCTGCCGCAATCGACCCTGCAGGATACCGACCCCCGCCTTGTCGGCCCCGATGCCCACGCCCGGGAATACCATTACCTTGACGGTGACACGCTGACATTCGAGGTCACGACCCCCGATTATCCGGCGCATGTCTACATCGACTTTTTCGATGCCGACGGGATGGTCCTGCACCTGCAACCGAACGAGATGCTGGACACCGTGCTGATGGATCCGAAATCGACCCTGACAGTTGGCGTCGATGCCACCGGCACCGAGATCTTCAGCATCACCGTGGCGCCGCCCTTCGGCAATGAAATCGCCGTGGCCTTCGCCGCCTCCACGCCTGTCCACGAGGCCCCGCGCCCGGTGCGCGAACCGGCCGGGCCATATCTGGACTGGCTGCACGAACGCATCGCCGCAGTGCGTGCCGCCGACCCGGAGTTCAAGGGCGAGTGGGTCTATTTCTTCATGTCGACAGCACCGCGCAGGCAGTAACGCGTGCCGGAACCGGGAAGTTCATTCGCGCCGTTTGCCCGGGGCGCAGTGACGGCCCTGCTGCACAAGGCAGGCGAAGGACAGGTCCCGCTTTTGCCGGACCGATCCATTCCGGAGCATGGGGAGCGCCTATGCCGGGCGTAGGGAAACCATTCGTCACGGCACCCCTGATCCGGAACCCTGCGACCTGATGGTCGAGGTCCCTCGCTGGCCGGGCGGTCCCACATATTGCATACCGGTTCCGACGCGGCTTTGGCGGTGATCGCCGCCCCATCGCGGCCATGGCCTCTGGCGGTGCGCAACAGCGCAGGAACGTGCCGAACTTGCGGGCCGGTGGATGCGGGTGCAGCCGGACCGGGTTGCTGCGCGAACCGCGTGTACGGCGACCGGGTTCGACGAAAGGCACGTGTGCCTTGGATGATGTGCTGCTCGACCGTGGCGGGCTGATTGAAGGGTAAGGCTCTCCGTTCTGGCGAGGGCGGTGCTTTTCGCACTGCGAGGGGCGCCGGAAGCAAATTGCGACAGCCCAGATGCGTCATTCAGGTTGCAGATCACCAAAAGGCCGCCGTTCGACCGGAGCTTTGTGCCTTGGAGCGCCAGCCCCAGAGGCGGGTCGAAAGCCGCCCGATCATGCCGCCCGGCGCCCGCCCCCCCCCGGGGAACCCGTGGAAAACGGGCCAAAAGGTTGCCGCCCCAACCTTCCACACTGAAAACAAGAACTTCACAAGCGCAATATGAGCAGGTTGTATTGAGAATGCGGGTTGAGAAACAGATATCCTTTGCCAGGAGCATGCTGCCCCGCAGCCGCACCGGCATCAGATCCGCCCCTCCTCGCGCCACTGCAGCAGCTTTTCGCGGCTGACTTCGAAATGCATGCTGTCCTCACGTCCGAATGCCGCCCCCCAGATCCAGCCTTCGGCGGCAAAGAAATCGGCGAGGATCGTCAATCCAAGCTGTGTTGTCCCGGCGCCAAACGCATCAAGGCGACCGTCGATATTGAGATCGACAGCGGTGCCGAAGGAATGTGACGACAGCCTGTTGATCGTGCCTCGGATCTGGCGCACGCACAGGGAACCGGCGGTGCCGATCCGATCATAGAGGTCCGGGTCAGCGCGACGGATCTCGGAAAACACCCGGCCCAGCGACTCCACCGCAGGCGCCAGCATGTGAACGCGGATCGGCCCCACGTCATCCAGAACCAGCAAGTCGCGCAGATCGGGGTTGGTCATCGGCTGACATGTGTCGCTCAGATCTTCGCGCGGGCGCCCGAGCAGGTCTTCAAGAAAGCGTGGCGAGGCAACGCTCATCCCCTCGTTCAGCGACCGCCTGGAGGGGATCACCACGACCTGCGTATAACTGTCGAGGATCTGGTTTTCGGTGTCCCGCGGCCAGTCAGCATCGGGATCGCTGCGGTCGTAATAGGGCAGGAGCTCCTCCTGCGAGGGGTCGGGGCGCAGGGCGATCCGCGTTTCCATATCGTCTATTCGATCATGCAGCATCTGTATCTGCTGGCGCAGCATCTCGATCTCGATCCGCGCACCGCTGTCAACCGCCGCGCCGCCGCCATCGACCTCGGTGCTGTCGCGCGACAGCAGTGCAAACCAGATGCCCGGAGCCAACAGGATTGCAGCGGCAAGGATATAGACTGGCAGTTGACGCATCGATACGGGGTCCAGTCCCTGGCAACACACCACGGGAAAGGGTCGCGCGATTCTCGCTGCGGATCAAGTCACAACGCAGCTGGGCTTCACCGGGGCGCCCTGGTCGCGCCATCCTGTCACGCCGATTTGACGGATTGATCGCTGCAGTTGGCAGAAAGGCCTATTCCGTGTATTCTGGCAGGACATTCCGGGCTTCCCGCTGGTTTGAATCAGGGTCCATAAGGAAAGGTGGCACCATGAAGTCTGCCGGAACTGTCTTTGTTGCCCCGATAGCCCTTGCCGGGCTGTTCATCCTGGGGGTGCCGCTCCCCGCGCAGGCAACCGACGCCGACGAACTGAGCGCGAGCGAGCTTGAAGCGCTGTTCAGCACGCAACGCACACGCGGCCTGGTCCTGGCGCCGACCGGCGACAGTTCAGCGCCGTCGGATGCTGCCGCAACGCCTGAAGTGTCCAGCGACTATGTGCAGTTCGATCAGGCCGAACAGGTCAATGTCCGCATCGCCTTCGATTTCGATTCCTCGGCGCTGCGCGAAGATCAGAAGCCACGGCTGGCCACGCTGTGCAATGTCATGCGCGACAGCGATATCGAAGGCTTCCGGGTGGTTGGGCATACCGATGCAGTTGGCAACCACGCATACAACCAGCGGCTTTCGCTGATGCGGGCGCAGGAGGTGAAGCGGCACCTTGTCAATGACTGTGGCATTGCCGAGGATCGTCTGGAGGCGATCGGTGTCGGGCCGGATTACCTGTATGATCCTGACGATCCGCGCAGCCCCGACAACCGGCGGGTCGAGTTTCAGGCGATGAGCTAGGCAATGGCGCGGCGTCCAGGCCCAGCCATGGCAACCGGCCATTGCCCGGTCAGATGACGGCAGACGCATGATCGAGTCGCGCCCCCATGACATCTTCAAACCCGGCGAACTGATCAACAACACCTATCGCATCGAAGGGGTGCTCGGGCGCGGGGGCACGTCCGAAGTCTATCGTGCGCGCTCCGAAATCTCGGGGCGCATTGTCGCGATGAAGGTGCTCAAATCCGAGTTTGCAGGGAATGAGGATTACCTCGTCCTGATGAACCGCGAAGAGGCGATGCGAGACATCCGCCATGATGCGGTGGTGCGCTACTCCGAGAACCACCGCACCACCGAAGGCCATGTCTATCTGATCATGGATTATGTCGATGGTCCTGACCTTCACGCGTTGCTCAAGCAGGGCGGATTGCCGGCCGAGGACCTTTTGCTGATCTGCGCGCGCGTTGCCTCGGGGTTGGCGGTGGCGCATGCGCGCAACATCTTTCACCGTGATCTTTCGCCCGACAATATCATCCTCAAGGGCGGCAAGCCCGGGCACGCCGTGATCATCGACTTCGGGATCGCAAAGGATGACAGCCCCGGCGCCGAAACCATCACCGGGGGTGAGTTTGCCGGAAAATACGCCTATGCCGCGCCGGAACAACTGAACGGGCGAGCCGATGCGCGCTCGGACATCTACGCGCTGGGGGCGCTGTTGCTGGCCAGTTTTCGCGGTATGCCGCCCGATGTCGGACGCAATCCGATGGAGGTCTTGCGCCGCAAGGGCGAGCCGCTGGACACCGAAGGTGTCCCCGAGCCGTTGAAGTCGCTCATCGACCGGATGACACAGCCCGATCCGGAGCAGCGCCTGCAATCGGCCGAGGCTGTCCTGGATGCCATCGATCCGAAATACCTCCCCGACGATCTGCCCCTGCGCCCGACGACCTTGCCGCCGCAGCGCGAAGCTGCCCGCACGGACGAAGCGGCGCCTGCGACCGAACGTTCGCGCATCAGGGGCCGGGGCGGCGATGACCAGGTCCCGGCGCGCAGTGGCCGCAAGCGGGTTGTCGCCGGGGTCGCTGTCCTGGCGCTGGCGGGGATCGGCGTGGGGGGGTATTTCGGGGGCGTTCCGGGCCTGTTTCCGGGGGGCGCAGGCCTGCCCGTGGCCGATCCCTACACGCTGGTTGTTTCGCGCGCCGCGGGCGCCGCGCCCGTTGCCGAAGGCCATGTTCCCAGCGCCGAGGTGCGCGACGATCTGGCCGCAATCCTTGCGGCACAAGGCGGAGAGGCGCGGCTGGAGCTTGCCACCGGCGACATTCCCGATGGTTGGGGCGCCGGGATTGCGCGGCTGATCGATACCGTCATCGCGCTGGAGGAGTGGCAGATATCCGCCGCGGGCAGCCAGATCGAGGTCACCGGCATAGCCGAGGAGCGGGGCCAGCACGAGCGGGTCAGCTTCGCACTCACCGCGCCTCTTCCGGGCGATTTGTCGGTGAATTCGGATATCCTTCTGGGGCCGGTGCGGCTGCCGGTGTCCGATGTCCGCGAGGTGCTGGCCGCCGCCGCCGAGTGCGGACCGCTGCACCTGTCCGACGCGCCTGACGTCGCCTATTCCATGGGCGAGCGGATTTCCGTCACCGGCGCCATCGAAGGCCCCGAGATGCGCGAAGTGATCTTCGATGCGCTCTCGGCGATTGCCGGGGATCGTCCGGTGGTTCTGGATCTGGACGTGCTCAATCGCGGGTTGTGTCTGCTTGAGGGCACGCTTGCACAGGTGCCGTCGGGCGATATCGAAATGCGTTTCGGATTTGGTGACAGACCTCAGGACAATCCATCCGGGCGCTACTATGTCGGCGAAAACCCGGTGATCGACATCATCCTTCCGGCTGATCTGGAGGACGGTCACCTTTGGGTTTCGATCATCGACGTCAAGGGGTCGGTCTTTCATCTGCTGCCGAACATCAACCGACAGGAAACGGCCGTATCCGCCCTGCGTGCCGGGCGCGCCGAGACGCTTCCGGTGCGCGTTGCCTATGGGGTGGAGGAGGCGCAGGGCAATGCTCGGCTGGCTTTTCTCGTGGATGACACGGCGCTGGGCAAGAACAGGATACTGGTGTTGCACGGCCCCGAGCCGCTCTTTGATGAGTTGCGGCCCACTTCGGAGTCGATCGACAGCTTTTCCGAAGTACTGGACACGGCAATTGCAAGGTTCACGGGGTCGGCCACGGTCACGGCCAACAGCCGCATACTGGTCTCGGCCGAACAGGAGTGAAGCATCCCTCAGGTGATCGCCGATTTCAGAGCGGTCCACGGCGTTCTCGGGCCCGGGGCCATGGTTCGGCATGCAAATGTGTCCCTTGGGTGGGTGATGATCATCCGAAGCTGCCCCACCTGAACGGATGCCGTGGAGGCCCCGGCCAGCGCGAGCTCCACAATCAACGCGTCCACCTCCGAGCGAGAGCTGGCGATGACGGTCGCTCAGGGCTGCAGGACGTAGCTGCCAGGTGCGTCGCCCAGCCCGCGGGATTTCACCTCCGGGGGCGCTCCGGTGTCGCCGCTATGGGTTTTCAGCCAGTCCGCCCATTCGAGCCACCATGATCCCTTCTGCGGCTCATGCGCCGCCAGCCAGCGATCCGGGCCCTGATAATGCGCCCCGGCCGTGCGGTGGCCGATGCGGTAATGGCGCCGCGGGTGGCCGGGTTCCGACAGGATACCGGTATTGTGCCCGCCCTTGGTCAGCACGAAGGTCAGGTCGCAATCGGTGAAGAGCGCGGTCTTCCAGACCGACCGCCAGGGGGCGATGTGATCGGTTTCGGTGGCGACGACGAACATCGGCACCTCAATGTCCTTCAGCGCGATCACCCGCCCTTCGACGGCGAAGCGTCCGGCGGTGATGCGGTTCTCCAGGAAAATCCCGCGCAGGTATTCCGAATGCATACGTGCGGGCATCCGGGTGGTGTCATTGACCCAGACCCCGATATCGGTGGGCAGGTCGGGCTCTCCCAGGAAGTATCGGCGCACGGCGCGGGACCAGATCAGGTCCTCGGACCGGATGGCGGCAAAGGCGCCCGACATCTGCGGCCGGTCCAGATAGCCCTGCGACCACATCATGTCCTCAAGAAAAGCGACCTGGCTTTCATCGAGGAACAGCAGCAACTCGCCAGCTTCGGCGAAATCCACCTGCGCCGCCATCAGCGTGACCGAGGCCAGCCGGTCATCATGGTCGCGCGCCATGGTGGCGGCGGCAATGGCCAGCAGCGTGCCGCCCAGGCAATAGCCATTGGCATGAACCCGCGCCCCGGGCAGGATGCCGCCGATCACATCCAGCGCCTGCATGATGCCCTTCAGGCGGTAATCCTCAAGCGACAGATCGGCCTGATCTGCGCCCGGGTTCAGCCATGAGATGCAGAACACCGTGTACCCCTGATCGACCAGCCAGCGGATGAAGGAGTTATGCGGCGACAGATCCAGAATGTAGTATTTCATGATCCAGGCGGGCACGATCAGCACCGGTTCGGCATGGACCTGCTCGGTGCTGGGTGCATACTGGATCAGCTCCATCAGATCATTGCGATACACCACCGTCCCCGGCGTGGCGGCCAGCGCCGTACCCAGGGCGAAATCCTCGGGCACCGGACGGTGCTCCTGTGTCAGCACGCGGCGGGCGTCATCGGCGTAATGCAGCGCGCCGTCGAAGAGGTTGCGCCCGGCGTTCTTCCACGTGGCTTCAAGAATTTCCGGATTCCCCATCGGGAAATTCGAAGGCGACACGGTATCGAGAAGCTGGCGCATCATGAAGCCGGTGCGCTCGTTGTTCTGCTTGCGCAGCCCGCGCAGATCGGCGGTGGCTGCCTGCCACCAGTCCTGGGTTGCCAGAAAGCCCTGCTGCCACAGCGCAAAGGGCGGCCTGTCCCAGCCTGGATGCGACCAACGGGTATCGTATGTGCCGGGCGCGAAGGGCTTTTTTCCGGGCTTGCCCGAAAGCCCGCTGGCCCCGAACTGCGCCAGTTTGAGCCAGTTGTCGCGCGCACGCTCCATCAGTTCAAGCTGCCGTCCTGGCGCTCGGGCCAGATGCATTGCCCAGTCGCCCCAGGCATCGATCATGGCATGCGGGGAAATGCCGCCGGTCATGCGCGCAAGGCTGGCCATCACGCCGCGATCAAGGGCAGCATAGGGATGCAGGTCACGGTCGGACGCATCCAGCGGGCGGCGTGTGACCGCCGACAGTCGCTGTTTGCGACCGGCATCCCCTGTCGATGGCCGGCTGCGTGCAGGCTTTCCGTCTGTTCCGGTCATCCGAGCCAACCCTCCGTTGCTGCAGGTTTCCCGATCGATGTGGCGCGCGACCGGGGCGGGCCTGGTCGTCCCCGGGCTGGCCGCGATTGCTGGCAACCGCAAGAGCACGGAGTGGGCAGCCCGTATGGCACCTTACAGCGTAACAGCCAGGCGAACGAACCGAAAGCTGCGTTGCGGCGCGCTCAATCCGAATTCATCCGGTACAGACCCGCAGCAAGGTCCATGCAGACACGCAAGGAGCCTCCATGACATCGGCAATGTCAGTGGGTTGAAAGAACGCAGCGGCACCTTCCGCACGGTAGAGCGACGAGGGCCGCAAGGCGCCCCATCATCGCGGTCCCGGCGGGCTGCAGCCGGGGCGCCTTGGTCCCGGGTTATGCGCTCGGACAAGGGTCAACGGCACGTGCGCGATCCCTCGACGGGTTCAGATTGTCGTCATGAGCGCCGGCAGTGTCCGTGTGCGTCACCACCGGTAGATCTATCTGCAGGGCATCGCACATGCGCCCGCCCGAGCCCGCAGTGACGCAGTCCTGAGTGACCACGAAGGGTCAGTTCCGAACGCAGATTGATGGCCCGCGGCAAAAAAGCTTGCCCAAAAGGCGGATTCAGGTGACGCTGGGTGCGGGGGAAGGCAGCTTGGGGAATGTGTGAACGATGGGCGGGCGTGGATGCGCCTGAGGCCGCTCGGAAGGGTGGCCGGGGGTGTCAGCGCAGGGAATGTCCGTAAAAGGGGGAGGAACGTCATTGCCACACGCTTACGAAAACAAGGGATCGAAGTCGGGCTCGCAGAAGGGGACCTTCATTGGCAATCCATCCGCGACGCATATCCACCTGGTTGGCCGCAACGATCATCTGAAGCTTCAGAACAACGACAGAAAGCGCTACAACATCCACTGGCGCCCCAGCGCGAAGAACCTGGTCGACAGGCAGAAGCTCAATCAGGCGAAGAAGGCGGGCAAAGGGGATGCCTACCTGGCCCAGTTCAGCGAGACGCTGGCCGAGATTGACCACCTGCGCGCTGCCTGGGATGAAATGAGCGCCATGAACGACAATGGCGTTCCCGCCTGCAAGGCGTGGCTCCGCAGCTATCTGGTGGACTATCACGGTGTGAATCCGTCGAAGCTGCGCTGAGGGGTCCGCCCCACGGACACGGCCAGCGGTGCCGTCGACCCGGGTCGCGGCCTCAATGCTGCGCGTATGGCAGGGCGCCAGAGGCAGACCCGCTGTCATGCATCATCCAATGCGCCTGCCAGCATCTCCTGCCCGACAGACTGGACCTGCCGAGCGGCCAGCTTGCCGTCGGGCTACATGGGCGGGCGGCGCAGCTCCTTCACGCGCGGCTGGCCGGGGTCCGGGAGTGGCCTTTGCGGTGTTGGTGGCGGTGGACCTGCCAACGGCAAGGAGCCTGGCAGAGGGGTGGCAGGTGCCATCCGTTCCCAGAGAACCTTGACCACAAATCACTGACCTCACGGAAAGATGCGCTTCCTGACGCGTGGGGCAGGGCGCCCTGCGCATGTAGTCCCCTTGATCTTCGGGTTGAAACTTTGCGCGCGAAAATATATGAATTTTATCGGCCAAGTTCGAAGCTGGCCGACAGGGGAAGGACAGCATCTTGTGACCGGGCAGAAAATTCGCAACATGGAAGAGTTCGCGGCCGTAAGTGGCATCTCGCGCCCGACCGTTTCAAAGTACTTCCAGGACCCCGAGAGCGTGCGCTCCTCGACGCGCAAACGGATCGAAACGGCGCTCGAACGCTATGACTTCCGCCCCAACATCTTCGCCATGAACCAGAATCGCAAGCTGACCAAGATTGTGGGCGTGGTCGTGCCGTATCTGGCGGATCCGTTCTTTGCCGAAATCGCCCGCAAGATCGAACGGCGCTGCATCGATGCGGGGTTCTGGCCGATCCTGTTTTCGGCGCATGGCGAACAGAAACTGGAAAACGCCATCCTTGAAAGTCTGCGGGTTCTCAAACCCGCAGGGGTTCTGCTGGCGCCGCTGGGGCGCGTGTCGGACCGCCAGGCGGTAGAACGCTTTTGCGACGATGTGCCCACAGTGCTGTTCGACAGCAATATCGACGGTGTGGGCAAGGTCTTCGTTGGCTCGGACAACCATGATTTCGTGACCCAGAGTGTGGAGTATCTGGTGCGCACCGGGTCTTCTCCGGTCCTGTTCGAGATGCGAAACCCCGCAAACCCGAACGCCAACAAGCGCCGACTGGCGTATCTTGCGAATATGGAGCGCCTGGGGCTGGAGCCCCATATCGTCAAGGTCGATGGCGAGGGGTGGGATTTTGAACGTATCGGCTATGAAGGCGGGCTGAAGGCCATAAGGGACAAGGCCTTTCCGACGAATACGGTGCTGTGCAGCAATGACCGGCTTGCCGTGGGTTTCCTGACAGCCTGTTTCGAGCAAGGCCTGTCCGTGGGCTATGGCGGGGATCATGCGATGCGCGTGATGTCGCATGACGATCACCCGGTTTCGCGCTTTACCTGCCCCCCGCTGACGACCGTCGCGCATGATTACGATGCCGTGTCCAACAAGGCGGTCGAGGTGCTGTTTCAGATGCTCGAGGATGGGGCGATGCCCGAGACGCGCAAGGAGTTCCTGTATCCGACCAAGCTGATACTCCGAAAATCGGCCTAAACTTATCCCGTGTGAAATTTATATTGACCGCGTGGCAATATTTGAATTAACCTTCGCCCTGTTCATATCGTTCAGGGAGGAACAGCATGAGACTCGGAAAGTCACTTGTGGCATCGACGGCGCTTGCGCTGGTCGCAGCCTCGGGCGCATTTGCCCAGACGCTTACCATTGCGACAGTCAACAACGGCGACATGATCCGCATGCAAGGGCTGAGCAATGAGTTTACTGCCCAGACCGGGATCGAGCTTGAGTGGGTCATTCTGGAAGAGAACATCCTGCGCCAGCGTGTCACGCAGGATATCGCCACCAGCGGTGGCCAGTTCGACATCATGACCATCGGCATGTACGAGGCACCGATCTGGGCCGAGCGCGGTTGGCTGGTCTCGCTTGACGGCCTGCCCGAGGAATATGACATCGACGACATCCTGCCTGCCATGCGCGCCGGCTTGTCGTTCGAGGACAGCCTCTATGCCGCGCCCTTCTATGGCGAAAGCTCCATGGTGATGTATCGCACGGATCTGATGGAAGCGGCCGGGATGGAAATGCCTGAGGAGCCCACCTGGGATGACATCGCCGCCGCCGCCGCCGCGATGACCGATCGCGACAACAACATCAACGGCATCTGTCTGCGCGGGCGCGCTGGCTGGGGCGAGAACATGGCCTTCATCACCACCGTCGCCAACTCCTTTGGCGCGCGCTGGTTTGACGAGGACTGGAACGCCCAGCTTGACAGCCCCGAATGGCTGGAGGCGGTCACCTTCTACAATGACCTGCTGCAGAACTATGGCCCTCCGGGGGCAGCCAACAACGGGTTCAACGAAAACCTGACGCTGTTCCAGCAGGGGCGCTGCGGCATGTGGCTGGATGCCACCGTGGCCGCCAGCTTCGTGACCAACCCCAGCGATTCGACCGTGGCTGACAGCGTGGGCTTTGCGCTGGCTCCCAACAGGGACGGGCTTGACAAGCGCGCCAACTGGCTCTGGGCCTGGGCGCTGGCCATCCCTGCCGGCACGCAGCAGGAAGAGGCCGCGATGGAGTTCATCAACTGGGCCACATCGAAGGACTACCTTGAGCTGGTGGCAGAGCGCGAGGGCTGGGCAAATGTGCCTCCGGGCAGCCGCACCTCGCTCTATGAGACCCCGGAATATGCGGAAGTCCCCTTTGCCGACATGACGCTGCGGTCGATCAACGCGGCCGATCCGAACAATCCGACCATCGATCCGGTTCCCTATGTTGGCATCCAGTTCGTCGCGATCCCCGAATGGGCCGGCATCGGAACCGCTGCCGGTCAGGAGTTCTCGGCCATGGTCGCAGGGCAACTGACTCCGGAACAGGCCCTTGAACGTGCTCAGGCCCTGGTCACGGATGAGATGGAGGCGGCAGGTTACTGAGCCCCTGCTGCCCCGGGTCAGGGGCGCGCATCGCGCGCCCCTCTCCACCATCCTTCACCATCGACAAGCCCGGCTTGTCCTGATGAAAGGCCAGTGCCATGTCCACCAAGGCTTCGCGCTCTGCTGCGCGGCTCATGTTGGCACCCGCAGTTATCCTGCTTCTTGCCTGGATGCTGGTGCCGCTGACGATGACCCTGATCTTTTCGTTCCAGCGCTACCTGCCCATGCGCGGCGGGTTCCAGGGCTGGGTCGGATTTGAAAACTACGCGCGTTTCATCGGCTCCAGCGCCTTCTGGCCCGCCATTCAAACCACCATCATCATTGTTGGCGGCGTCCTGCTCATTACGGTGATCCTGGGGATCCTGCTGGCGATCCTGCTCGATCAGCCGATGTGGGGGCAGGGGATGGTGCGTATCCTTGTCATCGCGCCTTTCTTCGTCATGCCGACCGTTTCGGGGCTGGTGTGGAAGAACATGTTCATGGACCCCAACAACGGCCTGCTGTCGCATCTGTGGCGGTTCTTCGGGGCCGATCCGGTCATATGGTTGTCGGATGCCTCGATGCTTTCGATCATCCTGATCGTCTCCTGGCAGTGGCTGCCCTTTGCGACGCTGATCCTGCTGACCGCCATCCAGTCACTGGACAGCGAACAGATTGAAGCCGCCGAAATGGACGGTGCGCCGGTCCTGTCACGCTTCTGGCATATCATCCTGCCGCATCTGGCGCGCGCGATTACCATCGTCATCCTTATCCAGACGATTTTCCTGCTGGCAATCTTTGCCGAGATCTTTGTCACCACCCAGGGCTCGTTTGGCACACGCACGCTGACCTATCTGATCTATCAGCGGGTGCTGGAAAGCCAGAACGTGGGGCTCGGCTCTGCCGGGGGTATCTATGCGGTCATTCTCGCCAATATCTTTGCGCTGCTTCTGATGCGCATCGTTGGCAAGAACCTGGATCGTTGAGGAGGGGATCATGGCACGCTCTGTCACGACACAACGCAAGTCACTCAATACCTTCATAGCCTGGACCATCGGCCTGCTGATCTTCTTTCCGATCCTGTGGACGATCCTGACCAGCTTCAAGACCGAAGCGCAGGCCATCGCCGACCCGCCGGTGTGGTTCTTCTTCGACTGGACGCTGGAAAACTACCGCGTGGTGCAGGAGCGCTCCAACTACAACCGCTTCCTGTGGAATTCGATCATCATCGCGGGCGGCTCCACGATCCTCGGCATGATCATCGCGATCCCGGCGGCCTGGTCGATGGCCTTCGTGCCCTCACGCCGCACCAAGGATATCCTGCTCTGGATGCTGTCGACCAAGATGCTGCCTGCGGTGGGGGTGCTCTATCCGATCTACCTGATCTTCATTCAGCTTGGACTGCTGGACACGCGGATCGGGCTGACCATCGTTCTGATGCTGATCAACCTGCCGATCATGGTCTGGATGCTCTATACCTATTTCAAGGAAATCCCCGGCGAGATCCTTGAAGCCGCCCGCATGGACGGGGCCGGGCTGAAAGAGGAAATCCTCTATGTCCTGACACCCATGGCCATCCCCGGCATCGCCTCGACCGTGCTTCTCAACATCATCCTGGCCTGGAACGAGGCGTTCTGGACCCTGAACCTGACCGCGGCCCGCGCGGCCCCGCTCACGGCCTTCATCGCCAGCTATTCAAGCCCCGAGGGCCTGTTCTATGCGAAACTCTCGGCGGCCTCGACCATGGCGATTGCGCCGATCCTGATCCTGGGCTGGTTCAGCCAGAAACAACTTGTGCGCGGTCTTACCTTCGGCGCCGTGAAATAGGGACTTCCCTCAAGTAGCGAAGCGGCAGGGCAAACAAAGGAAATCCGACATGGGACAAATCGTTCTGGAACAGGTGACGAAAAGCTTCGGCGATGTCACCGTCATCCCGCCACTGGATCTGATCATCGAGGATGGCGAATTCACCGTCTTCGTCGGCCCTTCGGGCTGTGGCAAATCCACGCTTCTGCGGCTGATCGCGGGGCTGGAGGATGTGACCTCGGGCGAAATCCGCATTGACGGCACACCAAGTGCGACCACCCCCCCGGCCAAGCGCGGCCTTGCGATGGTGTTCCAGTCCTATGCGCTTTATCCGCATATGACGGTGCGCAAGAACATCGCCTTTCCGCTGCGCATGGCGGGGCTCGACCGCGCCGAACAGGACCGGCGCGTCGAACAGGCGGCTGCCGTGCTGAACCTGACCGACTATCTGGATCGTCGCCCAGGGCAGCTTTCGGGCGGGCAGCGCCAGCGGGTTGCCATCGGCCGCGCCATCGTGCGCGAACCGGCTGCGTTCCTGTTTGATGAACCGCTCTCGAACCTTGATGCCGCACTGCGGGTCGGAATGCGGCTGGAAATCAGCGAGCTGCACAACCGGCTGAAAACCACGATGATCTATGTGACCCATGATCAGGTCGAAGCCATGACCATGGCCGACAAGATCGTGGTGCTGCGCGCCGGCCATATCGAGCAGGTCGGCAGTCCACTGGAGCTGTATAAGGCGCCGCGCAACCTGTTTGTCGCGGGTTTCATCGGCTCGCCCAGGATGAACCTGATCGGGGGCGCAGAGGCGGCAAAGCACAATGCGACCACGATCGGCATCCGGCCCGAACATATCAGCATCTCTGCCGAGGAGGGCGCATGGTCGGGTGTCGTGGGGGTGTCGGAACATCTGGGGTCGGACACGTTCTTTCATGTGCAGGATACGGGGCTTGCGGAAACTGTGACCGTGCGTGCCGATGGCGAGGTGAATTTCCGCCATGGCGACCGCATCTATCTGACCCCGCGAGAAGAGCGGCTGCACCGCTTCGATGAACAGGGGTTGCGGATCGCATGACACGGCTTGCCGGAAAGACAGCGCTGATCACAGGGGCAGCGCGCGGGATCGGTCTGGCGTTCGCCGAGGCTTACTTGCGCGAAGGTGCGCAGGTGGCGCTGGCCGATATCGATATCGACCGTGCCCAAAAGGAAGCCGCGCGCCTTGGCCACAGGGCCTTCGCGGTCGAGATGGATGTGACCCGGCAGGACAGTATCGACACGGCTGTTGCCGCAACCGTGGCGCAGTTCGGCCAGATCGACATCCTGATCAACAACGCCGCGATCTTCACGGCTGCGCCCATCGACGAGATCACCCGCGAGGATTATGCCCGCTGTTTTGACATCAATGTCGCAGGCACGCTGTTTACCATGCAGGCCGTGGCGCAGCACATGATCGCGCGCGGGCAGGGTGGCAAGATCATCAACATGGCGTCGCAGGCGGGGCGACGGGGTGAGGCGCTGGTGGCGGTCTATTGTGCGTCCAAGGCCGCGATCATCAGCCTGACGCAATCGGCCGGGCTGAACCTGATCCGGCACGGGATCAATGTGAATGCCATTGCGCCCGGTGTCGTCGATGGTGAACACTGGGACGGGGTGGATGCGTTCTTTGCGAAATATGAAGGCAAGGAGCCGGGCCAGAAGAAGCGTGAAGTGGGCGCGGGGGTGCCCTTCGGGCGCATGGGCGTGGCCGAGGATCTGACCGGGATGGCGGTTTTCCTCGCCTCCTCCGAGGCTGATTACATCGTCGCGCAGACCTACAATGTGGATGGCGGCCAATGGATGAGTTGATCCCGCTGTCCCAGGCGATGCTGGGGGAAATCCCGTCCTCCATCACTGTGCCGAACTATGACCGCAGGGCGCTTCGGCCCGGCATCGTGCATATCGGGCTTGGTAATTTCCACCGCGCGCATCAGGCGTGGTACACGCACCGGTTGATGCAGATGGGGCTGGCTCAGGATTGGGCGATCATCGGCGCAGGCGTGCGCCCCGGTGACACGGCCATGCGCGAAAAGCTCCTTGCCCAGGATTGCCTGAGCACGCTGATCGAGCTTGATCCCGCCGGAAAATCAGCCGAGATCACCGGCGCAATGCTGGATTTCCTGCCGGTCGAGAGCGACAACGCCACGCTGATTGCGCGCATGGCCCAGGCGGACATCGGGATTGTGTCACTGACCGTGACCGAGGGCGGCTATTACCTTGACCCGGAAACCGGCGGTCTGGATGCCGGCCATGAAGATATCCGCCATGATGCCAGCCGCCCATCGGCCCCGCGCACGGCATTTGGTGCGATGGTTGCCGCATTGCGCCTGCGCCGTGAGCGGGGATCGGGGCCATTCACCAGCCTGTGCTGCGACAACCTGCAAGGCAATGGCATGATCCTGCGCCAGACCGTCGTGGGGCTTGCGCGCCTGTCCGACCCGGACCTTGCCGATTGGATCGACGCCGAATGCAGCTTTCCCAACAGCATGGTGGATTGCATCGTCCCCGCCACGGGCCCGCGCGAGATCGCCCTTGCCCACAGCTTCGGGATTGCCGATGCCGCCCCTGTCACCCATGAGACGTTCCGCCAATGGGTGATCGAGGATGAGTTCTGCGCCGGACGCCCTGATTGGGACCGTGTCGGTGCGGTTTTCTCGTCCGATGTGCATGTATATGAGGCGATGAAGATCCGTATCCTGAATGGCGGCCATCAGGTGATCTGCGGGGCGGGCGAACTGCTGGGGCTGGGCACCGTTGCGGCGACCATGGCCCATGACCGCATCCGCGCGATGTTCCGCAAGATCGCCCGTGACGAGATTGCCCCCCATGTGCCCGCCGTGCCCGGGGGGGCGGCCCTGGATTACATCGGCCTGATCGAGCGGCGGTTTGCCAACCCGGAAATCCTCGATACCACGCGCCGGGTCGCCTTTGACGGCTCCAGCCGCCACGCCGGGTTCCTGCTGCCGTCCATTCGCGATGCGCTGGCCCGGGGCACGCCCCTGGAGGGGCTGGCGCTGGCCTCGGCGCTTTGGGCGCGCTATTGCCTGGGTGTGCGCGAAGACGGCTCGGTCATCGCGGCCAATGACCCGCTGTGGCCAAGCCTGCAAGCCGCCGCCCGGGCCGCGCAAGAGACCCCCGCCGCATGGTTGGAGCAGGTATCGCTTTACCGCGATGTGAAGCACGCCCCGCGCTTCGCCGATGCCTTTGTGCACTGGTATGGGCTGATCGCGTCCCGCGGGGTGAATGCAGCCATCAGCGGCTACCTCGCACGGCAGACCGCATGAGCTATCTGGGCCTTGATCTGGGGACTTCGGGCCTCAAGGCGCTGCTGACGGATGGCGAAGGGGCGATCATCGGGCAGGCCGAGCAGGGCTATCCGGTCGCCCACCCGCATGAGGGCTGGTCCGAGCAGGACCCGGCGGATTGGGTTGCCGCGCTCCATGATGTGATCGGTGCGCTGCGCGCCAGCCACCCCGAATTTGCCGATCTGCGCGGCATTGCCGTTTCCGGGCAGATGCATGGCGCGACGCTTCTGGACAAGCGCGACAAGGTGCTGCGTCCGTGCATCCTGTGGAATGACACCCGTAGCCATGCCCAGGCCGCGAAGCTGGATGCAGACCCGGCCTTTCGCCGGATCAGCGGCAATGTCGTCTTTCCGGGGTTCACCGCGCCCAAGCTTCTGTGGTTGCGCGATCACGCGCCGGACATCTTCGCGCAAGTGGCCAGGGTGCTGCTGCCCGCGGCCTATCTGACGCATGTGCTGACCGGGGATCATGTGGGTGACCTGTCGGATGCATCGGGCACGTCATGGCTGGATGTGGGTGCGCGGCGCTGGTCGGATGAGCTTCTCGCACGCTCCGGCATGGAGCGCGCGCAGATGCCGCGGCTGGTCGAAGGCAGCGCCCCCGCGGCAGAGCTGCGCCGGGATCTGGCGCGGGACTGGGGCTTGCACCATCCGGTCATCGTGGCGGGTGGGGCAGGGGACAATGCCGCCACCGCCTGCGGTCTGGGGTTGCTGGATGAGGGCGCGGGTGCGGTGTCGCTGGGCAGCTCGGGCGTGGTCATGATCGCGCGCAACAGCTGCGAACCGGCGCCGGACACGGCCGTGCATACGTTCTGCCATGCCCTGCCGGGGCGCTGGTATCAGATGGGGGTGATGCTGGCCGCGGCCGACAACCTCAACTGGCTGGCAAATCTTGTCTCGATGCCGCCGCAAGCCCTGATTGCCGAACTCGGCGATGGTATCCGCCCCCCCGGCGCGGTCCGGTATCTGCCCTATCTGGCCGGAGAGCGCACCCCCCACAACAATCCCCATCTGCGCGCCGGGTTTTCCGGTATCGGCGCCAAGTCCAGCCGCGCGGACCTGACGCGCGCCGTGCTCGAAGGCGTCGCCTTCGGGCTGCGCGATAATCTGGAGGCGCTGCGCGCCGCCGGTGCTGCGCCGAACCGGCTTCATGCCGTGGGCGGAGGCGCGCGGTCGCGCTATTGGGTCGGTGTGCTGGCAACTGTTCTGGGCCTGCCGATCGCGGTTTCCAATGCGCAGGCAGGTCATGGTGCAGCCCTGGGCGCTGCACGGCTGGCGCGGCTTGCCGCAACCGGGGCGCCTGTGGCCGATGTCATCACCCCGCAGCGCGACACGCAAGAGGTCTTGCCAGCCGCAGAGCATCGTGCCGCGTTCGAGGAGGCCTTCGCGCGGTTTCAGCATGCCGCGCGCGCCGAAGGTCAAGGTACCGAAACCCTTTCGCCGACCGTCTGAACCGAATGGAGCGCCACCTTGATTGCGACCAGGACCCCGGATCCCGTTCCGCCAGAGCTGTTGACACGGCTTCACCGCCTGCGCGGCGCGGGCCGCAAGCTGGTCGCCGTGGCAGGCGCGCCCGCCAGCGGAAAATCCTTCCTTGGCGCCGCCCTGTGCGATGCCCTGTGCCGCGATGGCGTGGCCGCAACGCTGGTGCCGATGGATGGCTTTCACCTGGACAATCGCATTCTGGATGCGCGCAACCTTCGCGCACGCAAGGGCGCGCCGGAAACCTTTGATGCGGCGGGGTTCATCGCCCTGATCCAGCGCTTCCGCACCGAAAGGGAAGTCGTCTATCCGCTGTTCGACCGCGCGCGCGATCTGTCCATCGCAGGGGCGGGCGTGCTCGATCCCGCATGCGAGGTGGTCGTTATCGAAGGCAATTACCTGCTCTTTGATGAACCCCCCTGGGTGGATCTGGCAGGCCTGTGGGATTTTTCGATCTGGCTGGACACACCGGAAGAAACGATCCTGCAGCGCTGCGTCGCGCGTTGGCTGGCGCATGGGCATGATCCCGAGGCCGCCCGAACACGCGCGGAACGCAACGATCTTGCCAATGCGCGCCGCATCATCGCGGCACGATTGGCCGCAGACATGACGCTCTCGGACCCGTGAGGTGAGTGCACGGGCAGGGCCTTGTCCATGACGGGTCAGGCAGATGCCCGCGCATGGTCAATGCCGTGACCGAGACGCGCAGCCATGAGCCGAAAAACACTTTTACTTCTGCGGGGAAACTTGGGATAAATGCCCACCCCAGCCAGCGTTTTCTGCGCAGCCCGGCATCACTGTCGCAGGCGTGATGTCGTGATACGGCCTGCACGGTGTCTTGTTCCAATCAGCAAGGAGACCATGCCGATGTTCATCGCCATGAACCGCTTTACCGTGCCGCTGGAGAATGCAGAGGCTTTCGAAGCCCTCTGGCTTGGCCGCGAGTCCCATCTTGATCGGATGGCGGGCTTTGTCGAATTTCACATGCTCAAAGGCCCTGAAGCTGACGGGATGCGGCTTTATGCATCGCACACCGTCTGGGAGTCTGAGGCGCATTTCCGCGCCTGGACGCGCAGTGACGAATTTCGCGCCGCCCATGCCCGCGCCGGGGACAGCCGCAAGTTGCACCAAGGTGCGCCGACATTCGAAGGCTTCGCTGCGATCCAGCATCTTTCTGCAGACGCGGCGGCCTGAAAGAAGCAGCGCGGGAAGGGCTCCCGCGCTGCCAGTCATCCGCCTGTATCCTTGCCTTGTTTTACCAGGTGAATTGTTGTCCGACGGTCAGCCTGATGTCCCGGCCGCGGCGGGGTTCGTTGCTGGCAAGACTGCCGTTCAGGACATTGCGGTATTGCTTGTCGAAGAGGTTGTTGACAGCAAGCTGCACCTCCAGCCCCGCCATCGCGCCCTGATCCGGCCGCCAGGTCAGGAACAGGTCATTGACGCCGTAGCCGGGAAAAGCGTCACTATTCGCCCGCGTTGCGCTGCGCACGAATGTCCCGCGCCAGCCGTATTCCAGCGTCTCATCGAACGCGCGCGCGCCCAATTCCAGCATCAACTCGTCCGAGGGCGTGGAATTCAACCGCGCACCGGTGCTCTGATCGGTCCCCAGGATGCGCGAATAGGCAAACGTGCCGAAAAGGCTTTCCGCATCATAGCCGCCTTCCAGCTCGATCCCGCGAATATGCGCCCTCGAGACGTTGACATAGGACGGGACGCCTGCGCCAAGCGAACGCTCGATCTTGTCGGTGATCCGGTTCGAGAAGGTCGTGAGTTTCAGATCAAGACTGTCCCCGGTCATGAACAGGTCACGCCCGCTATAAGACAGACCCGCCTCGACAGTGCGGGCACGCTCCGGGCGCAGATTGGGCGAAATCAACCCTCCCTGAAACCCGGCATTGAACAACTCATCCAGCGACGGCGCCCGTTCGGTCTGCGCCAGCGCGCCGAAGACGGCCCAGTCTTCACTCAGTTTGTAATGGAGCGCCAGCGAAGCTGCGCGCGCCGTCGTGCTGCGCGCCTCCGCCCCCGTGGCGGCGGTCACTTGCCCCGAGGGCGTCAGCGACACACGGTCGGCGCGCAGGCCCAGAACGGCGGTCAGGCGGTCATCCCAGATGAATTCGTTCTGCAGAAATGCACCGATCCGGCGATCCGTGCCTTCGGGGTGGGTATCGCGCGGGCCGCTGAGTGCGGTCTGGTGGGTGCGTTCCTGCCGAGATCCCTCGACGCCCAGGGTCAGATAGTTCTCCCAGCCATCGCCTTCGAAGGTGGCGCGGTTCTGCGCACGCAATCCGAACGTCCGATAGCCGTATTGCGAGTCCTCGAACAACTCGCTTTGGATTGGAGCTGTCGCGTTGAACTGATCCACCTGCGTGCGCGAGAAGGTCAGTTGCACCTTGGCATCCAGCAGCGGATTGCCGCTGGCCGGATTGGCCCAGATGATCTGTGCCGTGTCATCCTGCACCTTGCGGTCGACCAGTCCGAAGACGGGCGCGCCGATGTCGGCGGAATAATTCGCGTCATCCTCGTCGCTGTGCCAGCGCGTCAGCGAGAAGCTGAGGGTCTGTTCGCGACCCTCGCCAAAGCGGAATGTCCCCTTCACCAACCCCGAGGTCGCCGACATGCCCGACCCCGTGACCCGCGTGCCATCCCCTGACCTGTAATCGCCTTCGCGGCGTTGGTTCACCGCGGCAAGGATTTCGAACCCTTCGCCGAACCGCTGCGCCAGAATGACCGATCCGAGCGCACCCGACCCATTGGTATTGCCGCCCGCTTTCAGGCGCAGGGCCGTATCGCTGCCCTCTTGCAGAAAATCGGCGGCGTCCTTGGTCTCGAACGCCACCACCCCGCCAAGTGCGCCCGAGCCGTAAAGTGCCGACGACGCAGGGCCGCGCAGCACCTCGACACGGCGATAAAGCTCTGGCTCGCCGAAGAACTGGCCCATGCGGTATTGCTGCGAGAATTTCTGCACCCCATCGACCGACACGATCACCCGGTTCTGATCCGACGCATCCGCCGAGCCGATACCGCGAATGTTGAAGCTTTGCCCCGTCATGCGGTCGCCACCAAAGGCGGTTGCGCCGGGAATGGTGCGCAGCAGATCGCCGGGTTTCGCGGCCTGTTCGCGGTCGATATCTTCCTGTTCCAGCGTGCTGACCGCCTGCGGCGTATCAATCGCCACCCGCGCGCGGCCAAAGCCCAGGACAATCCGACCAAGGAAGGATGTGGGCTGCACGCTCTCGGCCTGTTGGGCAAAGGCTGGCACAGGGGCCAGCAGCAGGGTCGTTGCGGAAATGGTAGCAAGAAGGCGCGCGCGGCGCCTGTTCGGTTGTGACATTGGTATCCCCTTTGAGTGCTCTCTGGCTGGCGATACCGCTGGCGTTATGGTGAACGCGCTACTTAACCCAAGTTAAAGAGTCAAGTATTCGTCAGGCGATTTCTGCCGCCTGTGGCAGGATATAGGTGGCGCCCTGCGCAGGCGGGCTGGAGACGCGCAACCGGCAACCATAGGCGCGCGACAGGTTCTGATCGGTCAGCACGTCCTGCACTGCACCTTGCGCCAACACGCGCCCGTCCAGCATCAGCACCACGCGGTCGGAAAACATCGCCGTCAGGTTCAGATCATGCATGACG
This sequence comes from Rhabdonatronobacter sediminivivens, assembly GCF_013415485.1. Lineage (GTDB taxonomy): Bacteria > Pseudomonadota > Alphaproteobacteria > Rhodobacterales > Rhodobacteraceae > Rhabdonatronobacter > Rhabdonatronobacter sediminivivens. The sequence continues at coordinate 34,419 of NZ_JACBXS010000032.1, forward strand.
GCGATAACCCCGCCGCCCGCACGCGCGAAACGCTGCGCCAGATGCATGACCTGCAACTGATGCCCAATATCGAGCGCCGCGACCGGCTCATCCAGAAACAGCCAGCGGGGCGTGCCGTCCTGCACCGGCTCCCAGACCTGCAACAGCACGCGCGCCAGTTGCGCGCGGGCCTGTTCGCCGCCCGAAAGCTCCTGAAAGAACCGCGCGCCATAGCCCGCAAGCCCCACCCGCTCCAGCGCGCGGGTCGGCAGGTGCGCCGCATCCGGGCGCAGGGCGATGCGCCCGGTCAGGCCCAGCCGCACCACTTCATGCACCGTGAAGGGAAACGCCAGCACGCTTGCCTGCGGCAGTACCGCGCGGCGTTCGGCCAGCGCATGAGGGGCAAGCGCGCGCATGTCCTGCCCGTCGAGGGTGACTGTGCCGCGACTGGCCAGATCACCGGTGATCGCGCGCAGAAGCGTCGTCTTGCCCGATCCGTTCGGCCCGACGATGACGGTCATCGCACCGGGTTTTGCGCTCAGCCCCGCACCATGCAGCACCTGTTTGCGGCCCAGCGTGACGGAAATATCGCGTGCGTCCAGCATCAAGCCTCACATATCCACGATGCCGCGACGGCGCAGCAATATCCACAGAAAGACCGGCCCGCCCAGCACAGCCGTCACAATTCCGATGGGCAGTTCTGCAGGGGCGATGATCAGCCGCGAGATGATATCCGCGAGCAGCAGCAGCCCCGCCCCCAGAAGCGCCGCTGCAGGCAGCAGAAAGCGATGATCCGGCCCCATGACCAGCCGCAACAGATGCGGCACAACAATGCCTATGAACCCGATCCCGCCCGACACAGCCACCGCCGCACCCGTGGCGGCGGCGACAGTCAGAATGGCCAGGTTCTTCATCCGCTGCACGGCAATGCCCAGATGCGCCGCAGCGCCTTCGCCCAAGGCCAGACCATTGAGCGCCCGCGCAAGCATCGGCGCGACGAGCAGCGCCAGCACCATGATGGGGGCGGCCGCGGAGAGTTTCGCCCAGCTTGCCCCGGCCAGCGAGCCCAACCCCCAGAAGGTCAGATCGCGCAATTGCTGGTCATCGGCGATATAGACCAGAATGCCTGTCAGCGCGCCTGACAACGCCCCAAGCGCAATACCTGCCAGCAGCATGGTCGCGACCGATGTGCGCCCCGCACGGGTTGAAACTCGGTAGAGGATCAGCGTCGTTGCCCAGCCGCCGAAGAACGCGGCCAGAGGGACCAGATGCATCCCCGCGACGGCCAGGATCGCAGGCGGCAGGAACGCCCCCAGCACGATCGCCAGCACCGCGCCGAGGCCCGCACCCGCACCCACGCCGACGATGCCCGGATCGGCCAGCGGGTTGCGAAACAGCCCCTGCATCACTGCGCCCGAAACTGCCAGAGACGCGCCGACCAGCATCCCCGTCAGCAAGCGCGGCAGGCGGATGTCGAAAAGCACGACGCGTTCGCGCAGGGTCAGTTCCTCGCCCGATATCCATTTCATCAGCACATCACTCAGCGACACGCCTGCCGCGCCTGTGCCGAGTGAAGCGATGGCCGCCAGCATCACGAACACCATCAGCGCAAGGATGGTCACGCGTGCGCGACCAGAGCGGTCGCCTGTCACGCGGTCAGGCGTCGCATCCCGTCCCGCGCTGCGCCCCCAGGGCAAGGCCACCATCGCCTCAGCCCCCCTTGTGCGGCTCTGGATACAGCGCGCGGTGCAGCTCTTGCGCGGCTTGCGCGGTGCGCGGGCCGAACCCCAGCAGGTAGATGCCATTCATGCGGATCACCGCCCCGGTTTGCGCCGCAGGCGTCAGGCCAAGCGCCGGATGCGCCAGAATTTCCGCGTCCGAGAGCGCATGATCGCCGCCACGATCCATCATCAGGATCATATCGGGCGCGGCAGCGGTGATCGCCTCGTCACTCAGCAACCGATAGCCCGCGAAATCGTCAAAGGCATTTACCCCGCCCGCCAGTTCGATCATCGCACTCGCCCCGGTGTCGCGCCCGGCGGCGTTGATCCGCCCGCCCTGCGCCGACAGGACAAAGATCACACGTTTGGGGGTGCTCACCGCCTCTGCCTCGCCGCGCAGGGCGGCAAATTCGGCCTCAAGCTGCGCGACAAGCGCCTCACCCTGTGCGCCTGCGTCCAGATGCCCGGCGATGGTCATCACCCGCTCCAGCACGCCTGCCGGACTGGGGTCTTCCGTGATCTGCACGAACGGCACGGACGCCGCCTGCATGATCTGCACGGTTTCCGCAGGCCCCGCCCCCTCTGATGCAAGGATCAGATCAGGGTCAAGCGCCAGAAGCCCCTCGGGCGAGAGCGCACGCATATAGCCGACATCGGGCAGCGCCTCGATTTCGTGCGGGAAACTGGCCGTCGTGTCGCGCCCGACAAGCCGGTGTTCCTGCCCCAGCGCATAGACGATTTCGGCGAGCCCGCCGCCGACGATGACAACGCGCTCCTGCGCGGCCAGTGGGGTTGCGAGAAGGGCGAGCGCAAATGATGCACGCAGCATGGTTCACGCCCCGCTCAGGCGCGGCAGGGCTTCGGCCATCACACGAAAGGCGTTCGTGTCAGGGTCACGCTTGCCGAAAATCTGCACGATCAGCGCGCCTTGCGCATCGAAGGCCTCGATCGAATGGGCCATGCCGTCGCGGATCGGTTTGATAACATGCCAGACCTCGGCAATGTGATCGGCGCGCAGATGCAGGTTGAAACGCGGGTCCAGAACATTAATCCAGGGGCCCATCGGCTCAACCCGTGCAACAGGGCCGCCATGGATCTGGATGCAGCCCTGATTGCCCACGAAGATCATCAGCGGGATCTTTTCAGCAGCAGCCTGATGCAGCACCTGCGTCACCGCATCGGGCCGCAGCGCAAAGGCCCAGGGCGCATCCGCCACATGGTAAGCGCCCAGCCGGTTCATCTTCAGCTTCGAGACCATGCGCAGGAACTGATGCGTATCGGTCATCTCGCCCCATTCGCGGCGCAACTCCTCGGCTTTGTCAGCGCGCAGTTTCGCGGCCTCGACAGGTGCGCGGGGGGTCAGCGTAATCGTATCGTCCTGATCAGGCAGGCGCAGATCGCGCACGAGCGTTTCAAACGCCGCACGATCAGAGGCATCGGTCAGAAACACCTTATGGACTGCATCGCCTGCCGCATCGAAAATCTGCACAGAGGGGCGCGGGCCATCCAGCAGCGCGAAACCATGCGCCCAGTGTCTGGGGAACATGCGCAGATCAATCTCGGAACCCAGCACCATGGACGCATGCGCGCCGGAGTGGTAATCCTCGTATGTGCCCGTGCGTTCATGCACGCAGGAGGCATTGCGCGTCAGCGCCATCACCTCGCCCAGAGTCTGGATGGCGGGAAACAGCCGGTCCAGCCCGGCATCAATGCGCAAAACCTGCGCGCCATCGACATGGGCCGCGACCAGCGCGGCCTCGGTCACGCCAAGGCTCTCAGCCAGATCACGGGCGCGGGCTTTTGGATTTTCCGCGCGGGCAGTACGCAGATCGGCGGGGGATAAGGGGGCGAGAGTATCCAGCGACATCAGAGGGCTCCTGAAACTTGATGAGGGTCAGGCGCGTGTCTGGCTCGGGGCTGGATGGCGCATGAAGCGAGAGGCGCTTCATTCTTGACAGATTTACTAAGTCAATGCTAACGCCCCTGCAAGCAGAAATTCTGCCCTGCCAGCCGATGCGCCAGCCTTTCCCGAAAATATGAATCTGAAAGGCAGCATCATGCGTGCGCTTGCATTTTGTCTTGGGCTGGGTCTCGCGCCCGCAGCCTCCGAGACGCTCTCGATCCGGCTCGATCAGGCCAATCCGGGCGCGGATCAGTGCCAGTTGGTCTTTGTGCTGGAAAACGGGTTTCCGACAGAGTTCGAGAGCCTGCAAGCCGAAGTCGTGCTTCTGACGCCCGAGTCCCGCGTGCTGCGCCTGAGCCTGCTGGATTTCCAATCCCTGCCCGCAAACGGCCTGCGCGTGCGCAGTTTCAATCTGGCGGGGCTGGAATGCAGCAGTATCGGGCGGGTGCTTTTCAATGCGATGGGACCATGCACGCCCCTGGACGCGCGCAGCTGCACCGCTGCGCTTGAGGTGGACAGCGCCACGGAAATCGAGGTGCTGAAATGACGGATCTTCTTGATGCCCTGCAGGATTTTCTGGCGCTTGGCGGCCCGGTTGTTGCCATCCTGCTGGCCATGTCCGTCCTCGCGCTGGCGCTGGTTCTGGTCAAGCTCTGGCAGTTCCGGCGCGCTGGCGTGGGCGATCATGCCGCACTGATCACGGCGCTCGATCAGGCCGATCGCGGCACCACGCAGGCCGCGCTCCGGCAGGCCGCGCAGGCGCGTAGCCATCTGGCCCCACTGGCCGTGCTGGCGCTGAATGCCACAGGTGACACGGACGCCCTGCGCGCGCGGCTGACGGGGCTGGCCGAGGAGGCCATCGCGCGGCTGCAATCGGGCTTCCGGCTGCTCGATTCCATCGCGCAGGTGGCCCCGCTTCTGGGGCTGTTCGGCACGGTTCTGGGGATGATCACCGCCTTTCAGGCGCTGCAGGAAGCGGGCGCGAATGTCGACCCGTCAGCACTCGCGGGCGGCATCTGGGTGGCGCTTCTGACGACGGCCGTGGGCCTTGGCGTCGCCATGCCCGCCGCGCTGGTGCTGACATGGTTCGAATCCCGCATCGCGCGCGAGGCACGTCTGGCCATGCAGATCGTCGATGTGGCGCTCTGCCGGGGGCTGGCGCAGGACAGCTGCCCGATGGAGGCGCGCGCCGGCGCGGCGCTCGCCCATGCCTGAACGGCTGGCCTCCCCGCTGCGGCGCAGGCGGCTGTCGATGACCTCGCTCATCGATGTGATCTTTCTGCTTTTGCTGTTCTTCATGCTGTCCTCGACCTTCGCGCGGCAGGGCGAATTGCCGCTTGATCTGGCGATGGGCGGGGCGGCCAATGCGCCGGAAACACCGCCCACCTTCGTGCAGTTGCACGAAGACGGGTTGCGGCTGGATGCGGTGCCCACCACGGCGAATGCGTTGCGCGCCAGCCTCGCCGAACGTGATGAGGGGCTGGTACTGCTGGCACTGGGCGAAGGCGTGAGCGCGCAGGCTTTCGCCGAAATGCTGCATCTGTTGCAGGGCCTGCCGGGTTGGCGGCTGGCCGTGCTGGGCGCTGCCCGATGAGGCGCGCGCTGAGCCAGTCCGACCGCCCGCGCAGCGAGCCGACGATTGCGTTGATCAATATCGTCTTTCTGATGCTGATCTTCTTTCTGATCGCAGGCAGCCTTGCGCCCCGCACGGACGGGGATGTGGCGCTGGTGACGCTGAGCGAGATCACGACCGAGCCGCCCTCGGACGCGATGGTGATGCTGGCCGATGGCAGCCTGCGCCATGCGGGCGACACGCTGACGCCCGAGGCCGCACTGGTGCGCTTCGGGGATACCGCGCGCGTCCGCCTGCTGCCCGACCGTGACGCACCTGCGGGGGAACTGGTTGCCATGGCGCAGGGCTTGCGCGCGGCGGGGGTCGCGGAACTGGTGATTGTGACCGAAAGGGGGCTGGAATGACCGCAGCAGCGCTTCTGCGCGCCTGTCCGCAACGCAATGGCTGCCCGCTGGTCAGCCCGCGCGACCTGCGGCGGCTGGACATTGCGCCCCGGCTGAAAACTCTTGCGCTGGCAGCGGGCGCGTCATTGATGTTGCATCTGGGCGCGATGGCAGCACTCGCCCCGCGTGAGACCGCGCTGATTGCGGGTGGCGGTGAGAATGCACCCGCAGCGATTGGCACCAGCTTCGCGGATTTTGCCGAAGGCGTGCTGTCCCCGTCCGAAGCAGAACCGCTTGACCCGGAAGATGCGGAAACGCGGCATCGCGAGGATCCGGTGACACCTCTGGCACCACAGGTTCCGCAGCCTGTCACTGCGGCACCGGCGCTGCCCATGGCCCCCGATCCCGATGCCGCCCTGCTGCCTGCCGCGCCGGACCCTGAAACGATAACCAGCGCGCCGGAACTGGTGCCGGACACAGCCCGGCCTGCGCAGACAACCGCGCCACAGATGATCACCCATGCCGCACCGCCCGAGCGGGCGGCGGCCGCGGCCCCCGAAACCATGACCCCTGACACCAGCCTGTCAGAGCTGGCCCCCGAGACCAGCCGCACACCGCCCCCCCGCCCGGACCGCACGGCACCGCCCCAACCCACAAGGCAGGCCCGCGCCCCGCAAGGCAATTCAGCCCAAACCGTCACACGCGGCAGCCAGCAGGGCAGCACCGGGCAGGCCGCCAATCAGGCCCCCGCCCGCACGGAGAGCAGTGCGCAGGGCGACGCCGCCGCGTCCAACTACCCCGGCCAGGTGCTGCGCCGCATCCAGCGCACACGGCAGGTCCGCAGCCCCGCGCGTGGGCAGGTTCTGGTTGCCTTCAGCATCGGCAGCAATGGCGGATTGGTGTCAGTCTCGGTTGCGCGCTCATCAGGTCATGCCGGGCTGGACCAAACCGCCCTTGACCATATCCGCAGGGCCGCTCCATTTCCGCCGCCGCCCGCAGCAGCGCAACGTCAGTTCAGTTTCGAATTCGTCAGCCGGTGACGGGGGTCCTGACATGGTCTGCTCCATGCGAGCAGCACCACGCCGCCCTGCCTGCGCGGAGGCTTCGCGCAGGGTTCTCTAAGAGTCCGATTCATAATGGTCTGAATGATTTCAGGTTCTTGCGATGAGGCGGGTGAGGCGACGGATGTGGGCGATGA
>NZ_JACBXS010000033.1 GCF_013415485.1 Rhabdonatronobacter sediminivivens
GGGGGATGCCGAGGGGCGGGGGATGCCGAGGGGCGGGGGATGCCGAGGGGCGGGGGATGCCGAGGGGCGGGGGATGCAAAAAAGCCGGATCACATGGTGATCCGGCTTTCTGTTCTGAACCATCTCGGGGGCTCATTCAGCGGCGATGGCATGGGTGGCTGGGCTGTGCCGATGCTCCGGGCCACGGTCCGAATCCTCGACAATGCGCAGGATGTCGGCGGTCAGTTCGGCATCGCGCTCGGCGCGCCGGGTCAGGTCCTCGACATCCAGCGCCAGGGTTGCGCGCGACAGGCCCAGGCGGTTGAGCTGACGCTCGTTCAGGCGCATCAGGGCGGCGGTGATGATGGTCATGTCGCGCTCTTCCAGCCAGATGTCATAGCTTTCGGGGTCACGGTGGATCAGCCGGCCCCACAGGCCGATCAATCCGTCATTGCCCGCGCGGGGCTTGCGAAACTGCACGGTTGTCGCGGTCATGGACATGGGGTCCTCCGTTCTGTTGATGCCCCGATTACGCGCCGCCGCCGGGTTTAATCCATGTCTCACCAAAGCGTGTGGTTGCGGTGCGAATTCGGCGCCGCACGGGGATTAAACCCGGCTGCCATGCGTAATCCGGGCAATCACCACAACCCGGGACGGCCCCCTGCGCGCCAGCGCGTCGGGTCCGTCCGCATGACATGAGAGAGGCCCCGATGCCCCGTCTGCCGACTGTTGCCAACACCGCCACCGGCCCCGTGCAGGTGCAGGCCAATGCGCTCCTTCTGCCAGGCGAGCGGCCCGCCCCGCGTGCCCGCTGGCGGCGGTTCGGATCGACGCTGCTGGTGCTGGCCCTGATCTGGGGCGGGCTGACCGGGTTCCGCGTGGACGCGCTGGTCTTTGGCGTTCCGGCCGTGCTGGCGGGGGCGTCGCTGGTGTTCCTGATGCCCCTCAGCCCGGGCTGGCGACTGTCGCCGGGCGGTGCGCTGGCCTTTGCGCTGTGGTTCGTGCGGCTGAGCGTCCGCGGCGCGGTCGATGTTGCGTCGCGGGCGTTTTCCCCGCGCATGGGGCTGCGCCCGGGGTTCCGGAGCTACGTGCTCTCCCTGCCTGCGGGCGCACCGCGGGTGATGTTCCTGAACACGGTGACGCTGCTGCCCGGCACCCTTGCCGCCGAGATCGACGGCGACAGGGTGAGCGTTCACATGCTGGACACCAGCGCCGACCTGCAGGCCGATCTGGGCGCGCTGGAGCAGCGCATCGCGGCCCTCTTTGCCCTGATCTGAGCGACGGAGTTTCCCCGATGAGCATTTTCCTTGGCACCATCCTTGTCCTGCTGCTGGCCAGCATCCTGGCCGGGCTGATCCGGGTCCTGCGTGGTCCCGCCCCGGCCGAACGGATGCTGGCGGCGCAGCTCTTCGGTACCTCGGCGGTGGCGATCCTGCTGATCCTGGCCCATGTGCTGCACCTGCCTGCGCTGCTGGATGTGGCGATGGTCTTTGCGGTGCTGGCGGCGGTGACGCTGGTGGCCTTTGTCGTCCTGGCCTCGCGGAGGGCGGAATGATGCAGGAGCTGATTGCCGCCATCCTGATTGCGCTGGGCACCGTGTTCTTCATTGCCGGGACGCTGGGCCTGCTGCGGTTTCCGGACATCTATTGCCGCCTGCATGCCCTGACCAAGGCCGACGGCCTGGGGCTGGGGCTTATCGCGCTGGGGGCGGCAGTGCTGCTGGCCACGCCGGGCGCGCTGTTTCGCATCGCGCTGATCTGGGTCTTCGTTGCCCTGGCCAGCGCCACCTGCGGCCATCTGGTCGCCCGCTACGCCCGCCAGACCGAAAGGACGCCCCGCCATGATTGACCCCTATGTCATTCTGGACCTGCTGCTGGGTCTTGCGGTGGTCGCGCTGGCGGCGGCCGTGCTGACGGTGCGCGACCTCTTCGCGGCGATCGTGCTGTTCATCGTCTTCGGGCTGCTCTCGGCGCTGGCCTGGGTGCGGCTGGCCGCCCCCGATGTGGCCCTGGCCGAGGCCGCCATCGGCACCGGCCTGACCGGCGCGCTGCTGCTCAAGACCCTGCACCATCTGCGCTACGTCACCGGCTCGCTGGACCGGCAGGCCGCGCTCAGCGTGACACCCGTTCAGCCCGTGCCCATGGCCGTGATCTGGGTTAATGCGGCATTTTGCGGGTTGGTCACCCTGGGGCTGGCCGCGGCCTTTCTGGGCGCGCCGCGCAACGGGCCGGGCTTCGATGCGCTGGTGGCCGAGGCCATGCCCGCCAGCGGCGTGGAACACCCGGTCACGGCGGTGCTGCTGAACTTTCGCGCCTATGACACGCTGATGGAGGTTGTGGTGCTGCTGGCCGCCGTCATCGCCGTCTGGCAGATCGAGCGCGGCCTGTCCGAGGCCCCGGCCCCCGCGCTGGGCGAGGTCTGGGCCGGGTTTGCCCGGCTGGTCCTGCCCGCGATCGTTGTCATCGGCACCTATCTGCTTTGGGTCGGGGCCGAGGCCCCGGGCGGCGCCTTTCAGGGCGGCGCGGTGCTGGCCGCCGTGGGGCTGTTGCTGCTGCTCTCGCGGCTCTATGTGCCGCGCCCGGCGCATCGTGGGGTGGCGCGGCTGGGGTTCGTGCTGGGCACCGGCGCCTTTGCCGCCGTGGCGCTGCTGGTGGCGGGGGGTGGGCGCGTGGCCTTCGAATACCCGCTGGAGCACGCCAAGACCCTGATCCTGCTGATCGAGGGGGTGGTCACCATTTCCATCGCCATCACCCTGGCCGCGCTCTTTCACGGGCGCGAGCCGGTGGCCCTGAGCGCATCGGAGACGCGCCATGACGCCTGACATCATCTACGGAGTGACCGGCATCGCGGTCTTTGCCATCGGGCTGGTGGGGGCGCTGTGTGCGCAGGACCGGTTGCGCCGGGTGCTGGCGCTGAAGCTGGCCTCGGTCGGGGCGGGGTTCGTGCTGGTGGTGGCGGCCTGGCGCGCGCCGCCCGCCGCCCCTGACCCGGTGCCGCACGCGCTGGTCATCACCGGGATCGTGGTGATGGTCAGCGCCACCGCCGTGGCCCTTGCCCTGATCCGCCGTCTGCAAAGCCTGGAGGCCGAAGATGCAGAGTGACCCGATGACCCTGACCCTGTTCGCGCCGCTCTTCGGGGCGATCCTGGCCTTCCTCTTTCCGCGCGCAGCCCGGGCACTGGGGTTGGTGGCGGTGCTGGTCACTGGCGGGGCCGTTGTCTGGCTGGCCCGCGCCGTGCTGGCCGAAGGCGCCGTTACCCTGGCGCTGGGCGGCTGGGCGCCGCCGCTGGGGATCAGCCTGCGCGCCGATGGGCTGAGCGTGGCCATGCTGGCCATGACCGCCGCCGTGGGGCTGCTGGTCAGCCTTGGCGCGCTGGACGCCCTGCGCGACGCCCGCCAGACGCGGTATTTCTGGCCGCTGTGGCTGTTGCTGCTGACCGGGATGAACGGCGTTTACCTCAGCACCGATATCTTCAACCTCTATGTGATGATCGAGGTGATCGCACTGGCCGCCGTGGGCCTGACGGTGCTTTCGGGCACGCGCGCGGCGCTGCGCGCCGGGCTGGAGTACATGTATGCCAGCATCCTTGGCGCGCTCTTGTTCCTCATGGGGGTGGGTTTTGTCTATCTGCAACTGGGACGGCTGGATTTCGCCGGGCTGATCACGGCCGAACCTTCGGGCGCGCTGAGCGCGGCGCTGGCGCTGATGGTGGTGGGGCTGGCGCTGAAAACCGCGCTGTTCCCGTTGCATTTCTGGCTGCCGGCGGCCCATGCGAATGCCACCGCGCCCGCAAGCGCGCTGCTGTCTGGGCTGGTGGTCAAGGCGGCGCTCTATATCTTCCTGCGGCTGACCACCTATATGCCGCTGCCGGATGAGGTTCTGGTCACGCTGATCGGCACCCTGGGCGCGGGCGCGGTGATCTGGGGTGGCATCCAGGCCCTGCGGGCCGAGCGTCTGAAGCTGCTGGTGGCCTGGTCCACGGTGGTGCAGATCGGCCTGATCTTCATCGCCTTTGCCCGCGCGGGCCAGGTGGGGCTGACCGAAAGCTGGAAGGCGGCGGCGCTGCTGATCCTGGCCCATGGCGTGGCCAAGGCCGCCATGTTTCTGGCCGCAGGGCGGATCAAGGACGAGGTCGGCCATGACACCATCCGCGAACTGGACAAATCCGCCATCCGCCCCACGCTGGCGCAATTCACCTTTGCCCTGGCGGCGATCAGCCTGATCGGACTGCCGCCCAGCCTTGGCTTCATCGGCAAATGGTCGCTGATGGAGGGGGCCATGGCCGCGGGCTACTGGCATTGGGTGGGCGTCACCATGATCGGCACCCTGCTGTCGGTGGCCTATTTCAGCCGCGTGCTGGCGGGGTTCCTGCGCTTTGACCGGGTTCGCGCGCCGCTGGGTGAGCATCAGGGCTGGGCGCTGGCGGATGTGGCGCCGCTGACGCTGGCGGTCTCGGCCATCGGGCTGGGCCTGCTGGCCGCACCTATCCTGAGTTTCATCGAACTGGGCTATCCTTTCGGAGCCATGCCATGATTGATCTTTCAACCGCACTGAATACGGCGGTCCGCAGCGATGTGCCGCTGCTGCCGCTGTTCATCCTGCTGACCTCGTTGCTGGCCGCGCCGGTGCTCTTTGCCCTGCCCGAGCGCGCGGCACGTCTGCGCACCGGGCTGAACCTGGGCGTGGCGGCGATGAAGGTTGCGCTGGTGGCCTGGCTGGGGATCAAGGTCAGCCAGGGGGTGATCTATGATGTCAGCTTTGCCATGCTGCCGGGGCTGGAGTTCAAGCTGCAGGCCGATCCGCTGGCGATCCTGTTCATCTCGCTCTCGGCGATCCTGTGGCTGATCACCACCGTCTATTCCGTGGGCTATCTGGAGCGCGGGCCCCATCGGGCGCGGTTCTTCGGTTTCTTCAGCCTCTGCGTGGCGGCGACGGTGGGCATTGCCATGGCCGGAAACCTGTTCACCTTCCTGATCTTCTACGAGTTGCTGACGCTGGCGACCTATCCGCTGGTGATCCACCGAGGATCAGCCGAGGCGCTGCGCGCGGGGCGGATCTATCTGATCTACACGCTGGCGGGGGGGCTGGTGCTGCTGCTGGGCACGCTGGGGCTGTGGGTACTGGCGGGCAATACCGATTTCACCCCCGGCGGCGTGCTGGACGCCGTGGTTGCCGAAAACCGCGCCGCCGCGCAACTGCTCTTTGTGGTGCTGGTGGGCGCGCTGGGGGTAAAGGCGGCGCTGGTCCCGCTGCACGCCTGGCTGCCCATCGCCATGGTGGCCCCGGCGCCCGTGTCGGCGCTGCTGCATGCGGTGGCGGTGGTCAAGGCCGGGGCCTTTGGCATCATGCGTGTGGTCTACGAGGTCTTTGGCATCGACACTGCCCAGGCGCTGGGCCTGACCGCGCCGCTGGCGGCACTGGCGGCGGTGACGATCCTCTACGGCTCGCTCAGAGCGATCACCCAGGACGACATCAAGAAGCGGCTGGCCTATTCCACGGTCAGCCAGGTCAGCTACATCACCCTGGGCGTGGCGCTGGCCAGCCCTGTCGCCGCCGTGGGCGCGCTGGCGCATCTGATCCATCAAGGCTTGATGAAGATCACCATGTTCATGGCTGCCGGTAACCTGGCCGAGGGGATGGGGGTGAAGCGCGTCAGCCAGATGGACGGGATCGGCCGCGCCATGCCGGGCACGATGCTGGCCTTCTCAGCCGCCGCGCTGGCCATGATCGGGCTGCCGCCGCTCGCCGGGTTTGTCAGCAAATGGTATCTGGCGCAGGGCGGGCTGGACGCGGGCGCAGCCTGGGTGGTGGCGCTGCTTCTGGGCTCCAGCCTGCTGAACGCGGTGTATTTCCTGCCCATGCTCTATCGCGCCTGGTTCCGCGATGGCAGCGAGACCTGCGCAACCCCGGCCCGGCCCCGGATCGGCTGGTGGCTGGCCGCGCCCCCCATCACCACCGCGCTGATGGTGCTGGTGGTGGGCGGGTTTGCCAACGCCCCCTTCAGCCCGCTGGAATGGACGCGCTTCGTCGTCGCCATCGAATATCTGCAGGAGTAACCCCATGTCGCTTGCTGTTTTCCTTCTTGCTGTCGGCTGGCCGCTGGTGATGGCCTTTCTGCTGCTGTTCAAGGCGGCCCGGCCGATCCTGTGGCGGATGATGCCGCTGGCACCGCTTCCGGCGCTGGTGCTGGCGCTGCTGACCCCGGGGCCGGTGCTGGTCACGGGTGAGTGGTTCGTGCTGGGGCTGACCATGGGGCTGGAGCCGGTCTCGCGCCTGTTCCTGATCTTTACCGCCGTGCTGTGGGTCGCCGCCGCCAGTGCCGCGCGCCAGTGGATGCGCGAGGACCCCCGCGCCACCGGCTTTGGCGTGATGTTCCTGATGGCCATGAGCGGCAATCTGGGGTTGATCCTGTCCAAGGACGCCATGGCCTTCTACGGCGCCTTTGCGCTGATGAGCTTTGCCTCCTACGGGTTGGTGATCCATAGCCGCGATGCGGCCGCGAAAGCGGCGGCGCGGCTCTATATCGGCTTTGTCGTCATCGGTGAGCTGATCCTGTTTTCCGGCCTGGTGCTGGCGGCCACGCAGGCCGGGTCCCTTCTGCTGGCCGATATGCGCGCGGCGGCGCTGTCGGATCTGGCGGTGGCGCTGCTGCTGACGGGCTTCGGGATCAAGCTGGGGGTGATGCCGCTGCATTTCTGGCTGCCGCCCGCCCATGGCGCCGCCCCCGTGCCCGCCAGCGCCGTGCTGTCCGGCGCGATGATCAAGGCCGGGCTGTTCGGCATCCTCTCGGCCGTGCCTCTGGGGGTGGTCAGCTATGGCGATCATGGCACGGTGGTGATGGCGGCGGGCATGGTGACACTCTTTGCGGCCCTGCTGCTGGGCCTGCAGCAGACCGGGGCCAAGACGGTGCTGGGCTTTTCGAGCGTCAGCCAGATGGGGATCATTGCGCTGGGGCTGGGGGCAGGGCTGATGACGCCTGCGGCCTGGGCGGCGATCCTGCCGGTGCTGGTGTTCCTGGCCGCGCATCATGCGCTGGCCAAGGGGGCGTTGTTCCTGGGCGTGGGGGCCTGGGCCGCGCAACAGGGGGCAGGGGCGCGGCTGGCACTTGGCGCGGCGCTGTTGGTCCCGGCGCTGGTTCTGGCGGGGGTTCCCTTCAGCTCTGGCGCGCTGGGCAAGGAGGCGCTGAAGGCTGCGCTGGCGGGCGGCTCTCCGGTCTGGCTGCCGTGGCTCACGCTGGCGCTGACCCTTTCGGGGGTCGCCACGACCCTGCTGATGGCGCGCGCGGGGGCGCTGTTGTGGCTTGCGCCGCCCTCTGCCCCCCGCACCCGCCCCGAGGCCCTGGCGCTGCCCTTCCTGGGGCTGGGCGGCGCGGCGCTGGCCCTGCCGATCCTGTGGCCTGTGCTGGACCCTGCCATGGCCGCCCCCGTGCGGACCAGCCCGCCCGGCGCGCTCTGGCCGGTGGGGCTGGGCCTGGCCATGGCGTTTGCCGCTGCCCTTACCGCCCATGCGCAGAAAATCGGCCCGGTGCGCTTCCTGGCCGGGATTATGGCGCCGTTTCATGCGTTTTCCACACAGTTGAGCAGCCTGTGGGCCCTCAAGCGCAGGGCGGCCCGGCGCACCGGCTACGCGTTGCCGCGGATGCTGGAGCGCCATGCCGCGTGCTGGCGCCTGGGGCAGACAGCGGTGGCGGCCCTGATCGCAGCGGTGCTGATGATCGAGGTCGCGGCCAGCCAGCGGGAGGCTCGGATCACAACGCCGGCGGTGCAGATGTTCACGCAGCCGGACGCGCCCGGCATCGGCACCGCCGATGCCCCCGGGCACAGGCAGACGGAGGACCACCATGCGCCACGAGAGCCACTTTGAAATCGACCAGCACACCCCGGTTTCCGCCGCCCCTGATGGGGCGGCGGACAGCCGCGCGGGACAGTTCACGCTGACCCGCTTCAGGGTCAGCAACTTTCGTTCGGTCAGCGATTCCGGCTGGTTGACGCTGGACCGGGTGACGGCGCTGATCGGGGTGAATGAATCGGGCAAGACCAACCTGCTGCTGCCGTTGTGGAAGCTCAACCCCGCCAGCGGCGGCGCGCTGGAACCCATTGCCGATTACCCCAAGGCGCTCTTTGCCACCCTCCGCGCCGCGCCCGACCAGTTCCAGTTCATCACCGCCGAATTCGATACCGGCCAGCACGCTGCGACCCTGGCCAGGCTGGCCGGCATCCCCGAGGCACAGGCCCGGCGGGTGTCGGTGGCGCGGCTCTACAGCGGCGCCTACCAGATCGCCTTTCCCGATTTCGCCCGCGATGATGACGCGGCCCTGACCCGCGCCTTTGCAGCCCTGCGCCAGGCGCTGGCGGCGCTCGATGACAGCGCGGACCCGTTGCAGCCGCAGGCGCTGGCCCTGGTAGAGGGGCTGCTGGCCGAATTGCAGGGGCAGGACCGGGTCACGGCCAATGACCTGCGCCTGGCGCGCAATGCCGTCAGCGCCCTGATCCCCCGCGACCCGCCCGCCGTCAGCGCTGTCATTGCGCAACTGCGCCGGTTGCAGTCCGAACTGGGCACTCAGATGGCGGCCATGCTGACCCCGGACCCGGCCTCGCATGAGGAACTGCGCCGCGCGGTGATAGCGCTTCTGCCAAGGTTTGTCTATTATTCGAACTACGGCAATCTGGACAGCGAGATCTACCTGCCGCATGTGGTCGAGAACCTGCACCGGCGCGACCTGGGCGCCCGCGAAAGCGCCAAGGCCCGGACGCTGAAGGTGGTGTTCGATTTCGTGGGCCTGCAGGCGCAGGAGATCCTGCAACTGGGCCGGGATTTCCGCGATATCCGCGATGAGGCCGAGGCCCGCATGATCGCTGAACAGGGCCGGACCGGGGTGCTGCGCAGCCTGTGGATGCGTGCCCGCGGCCAGCAGCACCAGCCGGACCCCGCGCTTCTGGCGCAGATTGCCCAGGCCAAGCGCACCCGGTCGATCCTGCTGCAATCGGCGGGCACCAAACTGACCGAGCGTTTCGCTGAATGGTGGAAACAGGGGGACTATCGCTTCCGCTTCGAAGCCGATGGCAATCATTTCCGCATCTGGGTCGCCGATGCCCGCCGCCCCCAGGAGGTGGAGCTGGAGCACCGCTCCACCGGGTTGCAGTGGTTCCTGTCCTTCTTTCTGGTCTTCCTGCACGAGGCGAAGGGCGCCCATGACAATTGCGTGCTGCTGCTGGATGAGCCGGGCCATTCCCTGCACCCGCTTGCCCAGCGTGACCTGTCGGTGTTCTTTGACGGGTTGGGGGCGCGCAACCAGATCATCTATACGACGCATTCGCCCTTTCTGGTCGATGCCGACCGGCTGGCCCGGGCGCGCAAGGTGTTCATCGACCGTGACGGGTCAACCCGGGCCACGGATGACCTGCTGCTGGCCGAGGGCAGCGACACCCGGCACGGTGCGGGGTTTGCGGTGCGCGCGGCGCTCAATCTGGCCGTGGCCGAGGCCAGCATGCACGGCACGCGCCCGGTGCTGGTGCAGGGGCAGGTCGAGCAGGCCTATCTGGCCATGATGAAGACCCAGTGCATTGCCGCCGGGGCGTTCGCTCCGCGTCATGATCTGGTCTTTGCCCCGGCCTGCAACGCGCGGATCATGCATGTCATGGCGCGCATGCTCAGCGAAGAGGATCAGGGCCCGCCGCCGGTGCTGGTCGATGACGGCGCCCGGGGCAGGGGGGTCAAGGCCGGGCTGGGCGACAGCGCCGCCGTTCTGGACCTGGAGCAGATCACCGGGCTGGAGGGTGCGACGATCGAGGACCTGATGCCCGCCGAGGACCTGGCCCGCCAGCTTGACCGGGTGGAGCGCCGCCCCGAACGGCTGTTCGCCGATTGTCTGGACCCGCAGCGGCCCTTTGTCGCGCAGGCCCTTGCCTGGGCCGAGGCCGAGGGGATCACCCTGGCCGATGACTGGCGCCTGGCCCTTGCCACACGGATGCGCAAGCATGTGCTGGGCGACGGGCAGGGGGCCGCGCTGCACGGGGTGCTGCCGCGCTGGACGGCGCTGCTGCGCGCGCTGTCCGGCGCCTGAGCCCCGCGCGCGCCGGGTGGGGTCACGGCGGCGGATGGGGCTGGTCCCGGCATCCCGGCGCAGCATGTGACCCGTGCCCGGGCTTTTCCAGGTGCCAACCGGCGGCACGTGTCCCGGCGGATAGATCGGCGCGCCGATGTCGCGCCGGGATGCCCTGCCCCGGGTGGTCGATGGGCAGGGCCTGCTGTCCGTGTCATGCGGTTTGCGGGCTGCGCATGGCCCAGGCGCGGATTTCCAGAAGCGAATCGCGCCGCGATGCCGCCATTTCCACCACCGACAGGCCCGGCGGGGCGGCCGGGTCGATCCAGGCGTTCCAGATCGGCACGAAGGCGGGCCAGTCGCCCATATCGGCCAGCCAAAGCTGCACCGCCACGATGCTGTCATGGCTGCTGCCCATCTCGGCCAGCAATTCATCGACCACGGCCAGGATATCGCGGGTCTGGCCGGTGAAATCGGCGCTGTTGTCGGGGGCGGTCAGGCAGACCGAGGCGATCTCCCCCGCCGCCGAGCCTAGGAATATCTTCGGCCCCTGCCCGCCGATACGTCCGGTTTTCTGGATGCTCATGCCGCAGGCTCCGGGCGGTAGGCCACGGCCACGATCTCCAGCAGCAGGTCGGGGCGGTAAAGCTCGCCCGAAACGCAGGTGCGCGCGGGCGGGTTGGCCGCGTCCACCCAGCCGTTCCACACCGCGTTGAGGCCCGAGAAATAGCGCATGTCCTTCAGCCAGATGGTGACGGTGAACAGGTCCTTCTGCGCCACGCCCGCGTCCTCCATCAGCGCCTCCAGCCGGGTCAGCGCGTCCTGCGCCTGGGCCTTGATGTCGCCATCCAGATTGCCGGGCTGCACCCCGGTGAAATGGACCCAGGGGCCAGAGGTGCACAAGAGCGCGCGATGGGCGCCGTCCATGGTTTCGGTATGGGTGCGTGTGATCATATGCTTTGCCTTCGTCAGTTGGTTTTCAGGTCCGGGTCGAACGGGTAGCGCCGCGCATCCCCCGGCAGGTTCAGCCCCGGCACCGCGCGGAAGATGGCCAGCCCCGGGAGTATCGCCATCCACCACACACCGGACATATACGACCGCGCGTCCGAGGGCATCCCGCCCCGGACCGGAATGCGCGGTGGCATGCCCAGGTCCAGGGCGATCAGCCGGGGCCTGCGGATACCGGCGCGGCGCGCATCAGCGCAGCACCTTGGAAGCCCACCGAATGCAACAGCGCGCGCTCCATCGGTCCAGTCCGGGGCCTGTGTCTCCTCCGGACCACGGGCAACGACGCCCTGCCGGGTGTCATGGGGCGTGATCTGGCCAGCCGCGCCTTCTCTGAACCGCGGCGCGCGCCGATCATGCAGATCATCCTCGCCGCCTTGTGCGAAAACTCCGGGACATTCTGGCCGAAACTGCCCTATGTCTGCGGGCATGATCTTTTCCAGAAACAGGCTCATGACCTTATTTCTTCTGCTTGTCCTGCTGCTGGCCCTTGGCTTTGCCGTGGCCCGCGCGCCCTTCTATCTGCCCGCCCCGGACGCCAACGCGCCCCCCGTGCCCGAGGGCGACAGCCATGTCTTCGGCTTTGCCACATTGACCAGCCCGGTGGTGCGCCTGGTGGTGGTGGGCCGCCCCGTGCCCGCCGAACCCGCCCAGTTGCGCGGCTTTACCCGCCACCGGCGTGATCTGCGCGACAGCCCGGACATGGTGCTGCAGGGTGTGCGCTTTCGCGTCACCCCCGAAGAGCTGCGCCGTCTTGACCGCTATGAGCGCGCCGGGCGAAGATACCGCCGCGATCTGCTGCCGCTGGAGGATGGCACCCTTGCCTGGGTCTATCGGCTGATCGGCGAAAGCGGGGTAGAGGCCCTGCAGGACTGACCGGGAGAAAGGGGCACCGTGAATGCCTGATCTGCACGCCTGCCTGCCCCATGACCGTTTCCTGCCCCTGCCCGATCACGGCACGGCACCCGGCGCCGGGCGGCGCGTGGGGGTCGAGGTCGAATTCGCCGGGCTGGACGTGGCGCAGGCCGCCCGGGTCATCGCGCGGGTGTGCGGTGGCCAGCTTTCGGCGCAGGATGGGCGCGAGATCCAGGTGCGGGGCAGCGCGCTGGGCGATATCCGCGTGGAACTGGATATTGCGCTGAAGCGGCAATGGGCCGAGGATCTGGCCGCGCATCTGCTGGGGGATCTGATCCCGGTCGAGGTGATCACCGAACCCCTGCCGCAGGGCGATCTGCCGCGGATGGCCGATCTGATGCGGCAACTGGTGGCGGCGGGGGCGCTGGGCACGAAGGCGAAGCTGGCCTATGGCTTCGGCATCCATTTCAACATCGAACTGCCTGACGATGATGGCGCAGCACTTGTTGCCGCCGCGCGCGCCTTTGCCCTGTGCGAGGACTGGCTGCGCGCGGCCGATCCGCTGGACCCGGCGCGCCGCGTGCTGCCCTTTGTGGCCCCCTTTCCGCCCGCGCTTGTCGCGCATCTGGCGGGGGCAGGGGGTTGGACCCCGTCCGATCTGGCCCGCGCCATGGTGGAGCATGCCCCCTCACGCCATTTCGGGCTGGACCTGCTGCCCGCGCTGGAACATCTCTGCCCCGGGGCGCTTGCGGGCATCCCCGAGGGTCATCTCAAAGGGGGGCGTCCGGCCTTTCACTACCGCCTGCCCGAGGCGCGGCTGGATTGGGCGGACTGGTCGCTGGCCTATGAATGGAATCGCTGGGTGGTGGTCGAACATGTGGCCGCCGACCCTGAGTTGCTGGCCGCGCTTGCCGCGGACTGGGTGGCGCAAGAGGCCGATGCGCCCCGGGGCGACGGCCATGACTGGCCCGCGCGGGTTGAGGCCTTGATCGCCCGGTCGGGCCTGCCTGCGCGTATGGGGCTGACAGGAGCCGCCGCCGTGCCGGGGGCGTGACGGGCTGGCAGATGTCCGTGGCGTTCCCGCATCGACCGGACGCGCCGCTGCGTGTGGGTGGTGGTCGGCGCCCCGGGGGGCGCCGGCCGCGTTGGGCTTAGCGGTCACGGCCCAGGGCAACGGCGCCGTTGCCCAGCAGCGCCTGCACGATCAGCGCCACCGACCAGAAGGCGGGGAATTCCCAGCCGCCGCCGGGGTTCGAGAAGAAGAAGCCCGCCGCCCAGTGCGGATAGATCGAGCCCAGCAGGATCGGCAGCAGTGCCAGCGACACCCAGCGCGACCACAGGCCCAGGATCAGGGCGATCCCGCCCAGCCCTTCGGCGACGATCACCACATAGGCAAGGAACCCCGGAAAGCCGATGCTTTCGAAAAAGGCCACGGTGCCCGCAGGGGTGAAGAGCACGAGTTTCATCCAGACATGGGCAAGGAAGAAAACGCCCATGGTCACGCGCAGCAGCGTGGCGGCCAGATCGGCATTGCTGACACCGGCCAGCAGGCCGGGACGGTCGGCGGTGGTATAGGTCATCTTTAGAACTCCGTTGGATGCAGTGGTATCGGGTGTGTTGCGATGCAGCCGATATGCACCCGTGCCGTGAAAATGATAATCCGCCTGGTTGGCAGATGATTGCATCCGAAATGGAAGAAATCAGGCCAGCCCGGCCCCGATACCCTGTGCTTGCCAGACCTCCGCTACCAACCCCCGCTACCAACCCCCGCTACCAACCCTTGTCCCAGGGCGGGGTGCCACGGTAGCGTTCGGCCAGGAAATCGACCAGCAGGCGCACCTTGGCGGCCAGGTGGCGGCTGTGGGGATAAAGCGCATGGATGGCGAAGGGTTCGGGTTCGAACCCCTGCAGCACCTGTAGCACCCGGCCCGCGCGCAGGGCTTCGGCGGCCACGAAGGAAGGCACGCAGGCCAGCCCAAGCCCGGCTTCGGCCGCGCTCAGGCAGGCGATGGCGCTGGAAAAGCGCAGCCGCCCGCGCACCGGCACCACGGCGGGCTGGCTTGCAACCCGGAAGGGCCAGCGCCCCGGATCGCGGAAATTGGTGTCGAGGATGCAGGGCAGATCGGACAGCGCCCGGGGGGTCCGGGGGGTGCCGTTGCGCTCCAGCCAGTCCGGCGTGGCAACGACGATGATCCGGACATCGCACAGTCGGCGCACGATCATGCTGGAATCGGCAGGGCGGCCCACACGGATTGCCATGTCGAAGCCTTCGTCCACCAAGTTCACTGCCCGGTCCGAGAAGCTGACATCCAGCGCGATTTCAGGCCATTTCAGCGCAAAGTCATTGAGGATCGGCGTCAGTTCCAGCCCGCCGAAGGTCACGGGCGCGGACAGGCGCAACCGGCCCCGCGGGGTCAACGTGACATCGCGCACCGCCGCGTCCAGGTTGTCGAACTCCTCCAGCAGCGGGCGCAGCCGGTCGAAATAGGCCTGCCCGGCCTCGGTTGGGGCAAGGGCGCGGGTGGTGCGGTTCAGAAGCCGCACGCCCAGCGCCCCCTCCAGCCGCGAAACCAGCTTGGACGCCTGCCCCGAGGTCGTGCCCAGCCGCGCAGCCGCGGCGGTGAAGCTGCCGGCCTCCATCACGGCGGCGAACATCCGGTCACAGGCAAGTCGGTCCAAGAATTGCGTCCCCCGCAACGGCCATGGCGGCCCTTGCCGATACAGTAGCGCGTTTTCGCAGGGAACAGGACCCGTTTTGCCGCCGTCAGGGTGGTTTGCCCGCGCGTGGGCTGCGGCCCGGTGTCAGCCCCCGGTCAGGTAGTTCCGGATGGAGGCGCCATAGGCGGCAAGCAGCGGGGACAGCTCGTCAATCATCAGCGCCTCGTCCGGGGCGCCCAGATTGCGCGGGCTGAGGCCCAGGACCACGCAATCCATCCCCGCGCGGCGCCACAGCCGCGCGTCCGAGCCGCCGATGCGCATGTCCGCCCAGGCGCTGCCGTCCGCCGCTTGGCGGGCGCCCTTGAGGGCAGCGCGGGCGATGGGGGTGTGGGCGGGGGTCCAGGTCGGTTCATAGCGGCGCGTGATCGTCCAGCCCAGGCCGGGGATCGGCCGCAAGAGGGCCTCAAGCCGTTCCTCGGTGCGGGCGACAGTTGCGCCCAGGGGCAGGCGGATATCCAGCCCCGCCTGCGCCCGGGCGGGCACCAGATTGGGCGAGATACCGGCAGACATCTGCCCCAGATTGACGGTGACGCGCTGCATGACCGCCCGGGCGGCGGGCGGGTCGGCATGGGGCAGGGCGGCGGCCTCGGCCATGACGGCGGCGGCATCGGCGGGCGTTTCGGGCTGGATCCGTTCCAGCGTCCGCAGGGCGGTGATGGCGTCGATCAGCCGGTCGGCCGCGTTGACCCCGGCCTGCACATGGGCGCCATGGGCCTGCTGACCCTCGGCCCAGAGGTCCAGCCAGATCATGCCCTTTTCGCCCAGCCGCAGGGCGCGCGGCCCGCCCACATCGGCGACCATGACCGCATCCCCGCGCACAGCCTGCGGCATGTGGTCGATCAGCCACTGGGTGCCCAGCTCGCCCATGCGTTCCTCGTCTCCGGCCAGCACCAGCACGACCGACCCCGCAAAGGGCCGCATCCGTTCGGCGGCCATGCGCAGCGCTTCGATAAGCACCGCCACACCCCCCTTCATGTCGGCCGAGCCGCGCCCGTAAAGCAGCCCCTCCGCCACCGTGCCGCCCAGCGGATCATGGCGCCAGGCCGTGGCATCGCCGATGGGATAGGTGTCCAGATGCCCGCTGAGCACCAGCCGCGGCCCCGGCGCGCCGCCGTCCAGCGTGGCAATGACATTGAACACCGGGGCCACGCTTTCGACGATCTGCACATCCACACCTTCGATCGCGCGCAGATAGTCGGCGGTCAGCCGGGCCATGGCGCCGGTGTCGCTGGGCGGGGTCTGGCTGTCGATACGGACCATGGCCTGCGTCATGGCAACCAGCCTGTCGTGGCGTGCCTGCGCCAGTGCGATCAGGGTTTCGGCGTCAAACGGCATGTTGCCCCCGCGCGGCGTCGATCAGCAGCAGGATCTCGAAGGTCACGGTGGCGGCCAGGAAGGCGGTCATGCCGCCGATGTCATGGGGGGGGCTGACCGTGTTCACATCGGCGGCGACGATGTTGAGCCCGCGCAGGTCGCGCAGAAGCTCCAGCCCTTCGCGCGCGGAAAACCCGCCCCATGCGGGCGTGCAGACCCCCGGCGCGCAGGAGGGATCGAACACATCCATGTCCCAGGACAGATAGACCGGCCGCCCCTCCAGGGTTTCGCGCAGGCGGGCCACAGCCTCGGCCCGGCCCTGGGCGGTGTATTCGCGCATGGTCATCAGGTTGTAGCCCAGCGCGCGGGTGGCGTCATAGACCCCTTGGCGCATGGTGGTGCCGCGCAGCCCCACATGCCAGGAAGACCCGGCGCTGACCCGCTGTTCCAGCGCCGCATGGGTGAACTGGCTGGCGGCGTCATAGCGGTGGTCCTCGTTCACCGGATAGGCGTCGGTGTGGCTGTCCACATGCAGCACCGCCAGCCCCGGATACCGGCGCGAGGCCGCCCGCACCAGCGGCAGCGACACGCTGCCATCGCCGCCAAAGCCGATGGGCGCGGCCCCGTGCGAGACCAGCCGCCAGGCGGCCTCTTCGATCAGGGGAAAGGCCTCTTCGGCACGCGAAGGCACCAGCCGCACATCGCCCGCGTCGATCACGCCCATCTCGGCCAGCACATCGCGGTCGGCCAGTTCGGACTGGTAGCGCCGCACCAGCCCGGATTGTTCGCGGATCGCCGCCGGTCCCTGGCGCGATCCGATCCGGAACGGATGCGTTCCGCAATCGAAGGGGCAGCCCAGGATCGCCGCCGCGGCGCCGCTGGCATCGGTGGAATGGGGCACGCCCATGAAGGTTGCGGGCGGCACGAAAAGCTCCGTCTGCGGCACGGTGTCTGCAGTGGTCATGCGGGTATCCTGTCTGTTCTGTCAGCGCCGCGCCAGGCGCCGTTCCCATGCCCGGATCGCCATGGCCAGCGGCCAGCAGATGACGAAATAGACGATGGCAATGAAGGTGAAGACCTCAAGCGGGCGGAAGATCGAGGCCGAAAGTTCCATGCCCCGCCGGGTGATCTCGCCCACGGAAATCACCGCGCCAAGGGATGAGAACTTGATAAGCTGCACGAAATTCGCGGCCAGCGGGGGCAGGGTCATGCGCACGGCCTGCGGCAGCACGATCCGGAACAGCGTCTGGGTGCTGGACATGCCCAGGACGCGCGCGGCTTCGCGGTGGCCGACGGGCACGGCCTGTATCCCGGCGCGATAGGCTTCGGCAATGAAGGCCGAGGAATAGACGCTCAGCCCGATCACCAGCGCCGTCCAGGCGTTGATGTTGATGCCCAGCGCCATCGGCAGCACGTAATAGATCCAGAGCAGCTGCACCAGGATCGGCGTGTTGCGGATCAGCTCGCCCCAGGCCACGCCGATCATGCGGAAGGGGAGAAACCGCGACATGTCCAGCAGCGCGATGATCATGCCGCCGATCATGGCCAGAACCAGCGTGATCGACGAAATGTAGAGGGTCTGTTGCAGGCCGGACAACAGGAATTCCAGATTGGCCGGGATCACGTCCCAGCGAAAGCGGTAGCCGCCCATAAGAGCATCCTTTGGGTCAGAGACGTCTGGTCAGGGGCGCGCGCCGCCACCAGAGCGGCGCGCGCAGGTCAGCGTCAGGGCGCGACGATCGGGCCCAGGCTGTTCTTTTCGGCGAAATACTGCAGCCGTCCGTCCAGCTTGATCGTGTCGATGAACAGGTTGACGTAGTTCAGCCAGATCTGGTCGCCCTGGGGCACCACATAGGAATAGGGCGTCATGCGCAGGGGTTCGTCCGGTTCGATGGTCATGGCCCAGTCGAATTCATCGGTGACCTTCACGGCCGTGGGAAAGTCGGTCATGATCACATCGACGCGGTTGGCGACCAGTTCGGCCTCACGCGTGGCCGGGGGGGCGATAACGACCAGTTCGGCCTCTTGCAGGTAATCGGCCATGAAGGGTTCGATATAGCTGCCCAGCGATACGGCAACCCGGTGGCCTGGCTGGTCGATATCCGACCAGGTGGTGATCTCGCCGCCTTCGCGGGTGACGGCATAGATGCTGGTGATCAGATAGGGCTGCGAGAATTCGACCGCCTGTGCCCGCGCCAGTGTGGCGCCGATGCCGAACATGCCGATTTCGCATTTGTCCGACTGCAGATCGGCAATGAAGGTGCCGAAGCTGGATTCGACGATCTCAAGCTCGGCGCCCAGTTCGTTGGCCAGTTCCTGGGCCAGGTCGGCGTCGATGCCCTCGATCTCGCCGGTGGCGGGATTGCGGAAGGAGATGGAATAGTAGAGCGGATACTGGCAGACCCGCAGCACGCCGTTTCGGGTGATTTCGAACAGGCGCGATTCGGTCTGTTGCGCCTGCACCTGCTCTGCGGGCATGGCGATGGCAAGTGTCGCCCCGGCGGCGGCGATGGTAAGAAGTTTCTTCATTGGTCCTGACTCCCTGTCCTGATGTTGTCAGTCTTCGAATTGACGCAGGAACCGCTTGGCGCGGTCCGTCTGCGGGGTTTCGAAAAAGGCGCGCGGGGCGCCTTCCTCGACGATCGCTCCCTCATCCATGAACACGATCCGCGTGCCGACATTGCGCGCGAAACCCATTTCATGGGTGACCACAACCATGGTCATGCCTTCCCCGGCCAGCGCGCGCATGACCAGCAGCACCTCGCGCTTCAGCTCGGGGTCCAGGGCGGATGTCGCCTCGTCGAACAGCAGGACCTTGGGGCGCATGGCCAGGGCGCGGGCGATGGCCACGCGCTGCTGCTGCCCGCCCGAAAGCCGCGCGGGATAGACATCGCGCTTGTCGCTCAGCCCCACCTTTTCCAGCAGGGATTCGGCTTCGGCCACGGCCTTGGCCCGGGGTGTCTTGCGGACCCGGACCGGCGCTTCGATGATATTCTGAAGCACCGTCATATGCGGCCATAAATTAAAATGCTGGAACACCATGCCGATATCGCGGCCCATGGATTGCGCGGCCTTCTTGACCGCGCGGGTCTGATCCGGCTGGCTGATGATCTGGCCTTCCATCCGCACGCAGCCCAGGGAAGGTGTTTCCAGCAACGCAAGGCAGCGCAGCAGGGTGGTCTTGCCCGACCCTGACGGGCCGATCATGCACACCACCTCCTGCGGGTGGATCGCCAGGTCGATCCCCGAAAGCACCTGCACATCACCAAAGCTTTTCGACAGCGCTTCGGCGGCAATCAGCGCCGTTTTCGTTGCTGCTGGGGTGGCCAGTTCCGTGGACATCAAAGACTCCTGCCTGTTCATAAAATAATTTTATAAGTATGGATAAGTTTGCCTTGCAAGATGATTCTGCGTCATTCAAACAAAGAAAATTCCCAACTATCAAAATTTATGCACATGGACGTAAAACTGCTCGAAGCCTTCTGCGCCGTGATGGACACCCAGTCCGTCACCGAAACGGCGCGCCGCATGGGGATCACCCAGCCCGCCGTCAGTGCGCAGATCGCGCGGCTGGAGGCGCATGTCGGATTCGCCCTGTTCGAACGCGTGGGGGGGCGGCTGAAACCCAGCGATGCCGGCCGCCGCTTCCATGCCGAGGTCATGGACGCACTCAGCACCATCGACCGGCTGAGCGATGTGGCGCGCAATATCCGCACCGGCGCGGTGGAAACGCTGGTGGTGGCCAGTCATCCCAGCGCCTCGATCTCGTTGCTGCCGCAACTGATCGGCGATCTGCGCGCCGCAAACCCCGGTGCCCGGGTGCGGATGATCAACCGGACCTCGGAAGCCGTGCGCGCCATATTCGAGGCCGGCGGCGTTGATGTTGCCGTGACCGAATGGCCCGTGAACCTGCAGGGCATCACCCTCAAACGCTATGAGGTGCCCACCGTCGCCATCCTGCCCGAAGGGCACCCGGCCGCCGCGCATGATGTGCTGACCCCGCAGCTTCTGTCAGGCGCGCCGTTCGTGGCCATGCCGGCATCGCGGTTGATCGGGCACCGGATCCGCGCGGTGTTTTCCGATCATGGCGCCGTCTATGAGCCGGTCATCGAAAGTGAATATTTCAGCACAATCTGCGGGCTGGTGGCAGCAGGGTGCGGGGTCTCCATCGTCGATTACTGGTCGGCAAGGAGCTTCAGCCGCCTGGGGTTGGTGGTCCGTCGCTTCGACCCCGCCATCCGCTATGAAATCACCGTGTTCCGCCGCGCGGACAGTCGCCCCTCGCCGCTGACCGAGGATCTGCTGACCCGGCTGGACCAGCGGCTGAGCGAAGACCCCTGGGCCGCAAAAGAAAGGAAATGACCCATATGTCCGACACGCCTGATACCCGCTTGTGGGCCGAGTTTGCTGCCATCTGCGATTGTGGCGGGCGCCAGTCCGGAACCGCGTCCGAACGCGCGGCGGTGGCGCTGCTGGACCGGCTGGGCCGCGCGGCGACGGGGGTTGCCCCGCAGGTGCTTGAAACGGCGTATGACGGTTGGCGCGCCATCGAGGCCTCGGTAACGGATGCAGCGGGCCAGGTTCTGCCCGCCACCGCCCTGTTGCGCAGCGCGCCCACGCCGGACGACGGACTGGCGCTGGAGTTGATCGACCTGGGCCGGGGCACGGCTGCGGATTTCGCCGCACAGGCGGGGGCCATCGCCGGGCGTGCGGTCATGGTCCGGCATGAACTGATGTTCTGCGCCGACACGGTCCACCGGCGCCTGAAATACGGCTGGGCGCTGGCGCATGGGGCGGCGGCTTTCATCATCGTGGGGCCGGACGAAGGGTCCAGCGTGGCCGGGTCTTCGGGGCGGGGCGGCGAGGCGGGCATTCCCGCCATCGGCATTGCCCCCGAAACCGCGCGGCAGCTTCTGGCCGGTCAGGCCGGGCCGGTGCCCATCCGGCTGACGCTGCTGACCGAGGAAGCCCCCGCGCTGGCCCCCAACCTGATCTTCGATATGCCCGGCGGCACCGCGGAATCGCCCGGGGACCGCAAGGAATGGGTGGTGCTGTCGGCCCATCTGGACGGACATGCGCTGGGCGAAAGCGCCATCGACAATGCTTCGGGCTGTGCGGTGGCGCTGGCTGTGGCGCGCGCGCTGGCCCCCGGGATGGCCGAGCGCCGCCGCGGTCTGCGGCTGGCCTTCTTCAATGTCGAGGAATGGGCCCTGACCGGATCGGCGGATTATGTCGCCCGGCTCAGCCCTCAGGACCGCGCCGCCATTGCCCTGAACGTCAATCTGGATTCGGTTGCGGGTGGCAGCAGGCTGACGGCCCTGACCAGCGGTTTTGCCGGGATCGAACCGATGCTGCAGGGCTGCGCGGACCGTGTCGGCCTGCCGCTGGGCCTGCACCGGCCCCTGCAACGCAACTCGGATCACGCCAATTTCGCCGAAGCCGGCATTCCGGCCTTCCGCCTGGTCGCCGGTTTCGGCGAACCCGAGGCCCGGACCCGCCATCTGCTGACCCGGTTCGATACGCGCCAGATCGTCGCCCCGCAGGCGCTGGAGGAGGCCCGCGCCCTGGCGCAGGCAATCTGCGAAACCGCGCTGGACGCCCCGCCCGAGGATGCCGCCAACTGGCGTGCCTGACCGCCCAGGCCAAACGGGGCCGGGGCTGCACCCGGACCCCGGACAAGGCATTCGCCGCTGCCCGGGCCCCGGGTGCCGAGGGCGTGATCATATGGGTTGAAGGATCATCACCAGTATCGTGTAGATCGCCGTTCCCGCAAAGAACCCGACCACAAGCCATAAGCGCAGCGTATCCATCTGCGTTCTCCTGGACATACTCTGCCGTTTGCGCCTGCATGACAGGCGGTTTCAGACTTTGGTGGCCGTCACAGGCGGGGCGCGGATCGGAAGGGTGCGGCGCAGGGCGACCGGCACCGGCCGGGGATGCTGCCATTGCGCGCGGGCGATGGCCTGTGCCCGCAGCGTCAGCGTGGCGGGCCGCATCCGGGTTTCGGGGTCATCTGCACCGGTCTGCGGCGCGGGTTCCAGGCGCGCCTCGCCGCGCCCGGTCGGCTCAAGCCACAGGGGGGCGGCGTCTGCGGGCGGCGGCTCGGATGCGGCATGTGCAAGCTGTTCGCGTGCCTCATCGTGCAGCAGACTGCACAGGGCCAGCAAACCCCCCAGGATCAGGGACAGAGCGCGCATGTCACGGCAGCCTCATGCAGGGACCGCAGACAGATGGGACCTGCGGCGGTGTTTGTAAAGGGATCAGGTGCCGGGCTGTTCGTGGCCGCGGCGCCCTAGCCAGTCCAGGATACCTGTCCTGTGTTCGTGGTGTTGTATCCTTGCATGTGTCTTGCGCGCCTGGAGAAGGTTTCGGTGCGTGCGAAGGCCAGCAGGGTCTGGATGGGCTGGGTGAAGTAGTCGCGTTTGGTCATGGCCAGATCGAAGCTTTCGTCGGTGACGAGGGGGATGAAGCCCAAGTGCCCCGCAGCGGCCTGCAGTCCCAGTCCGAGGTCTGCCTCGCCGGTGTCGATGAGGGTTGCCAGATCCGCATGTGTTTCGGCGGGCCGGGCGAGGGTTTCGAGGTCATCCTGCGTCAAGCCCTCGCGCGCCAGCAGCACCTCCAGCAGCCGGGCGGAGCCCGCACCGCCTGCGCGCGTGGCAAAGCGCAGGCCGCGCGCGGCGGCGTCCTTCAGCCCCGTGATGCCCAGCGGGTTGCCGGGGGCGGTGATCAGCCCCTGGGTGCGCCGCGCCCAGTGGATCAGGACATGGCTGCTGCCGGGCAGGTGCGCGCGGGCGGCGGCGCGGTTCCAGTCGCCCGTGTCGGGGTCCAGCAGGTGCAGCCCGGCCAGCACCGCGCGCCCCTCGGCCAGATCCTCCAGCCCCTGGCCCGATCCGCGCGCCAGCACGGCCAGCCCGCTGCCGGACTGGCGCAGCGCCCATTCCAGCAGCGGATCGTTCGACCCGGCATAGATCGGCGGGGCGGGGGCGATACCGGTTCCGGGCAGTTCCGTCTGCGCCTCAAGCCAGGCATCCACCAGCCGGCGCGGGAACAGCAGCTTGCCGGTGGCGCGGCTGAACGGGATCGTCTGGCGGGCGACCATCTCGTAGATCGTGCGTTCCTTGACGCGCAGGTAATCGGCGACCTCGCCGGTGGTCATCAGCGGCGAGGAGACAGCCGGGTCAGCGGGGCTCGACGTCAAATCTGCTTCAGGGTTCTGCATTCTCATGCATTCCTATGCATTACTTACATGTTTGAATTCTACTTTGTTTTCTGCTCCATTTCCACTGCTTTATGTAAGGATTCTCCATGGGCGGCCCCTTCGCAACTGCCTTCAGCCTGATCGCCAGCGGCGATCCCGCCCTGATGCAGATCATCGGGCTGAGCCTGCGCGTCACGCTGACCGCCGTGCTGATGGCCTGCGCGGTCGGCCTGCCGCTGGGGGCGGCGCTGGCGCTGGCGCGGTTTCCGGGGCGCGGCGCGGTGATCGTGGTCTTCAACGCGCTCATGGGCCTGCCGCCGGTGGTGGCGGGGCTGATCGTCTATCTGATGCTGTCGCGCTCGGGACCCTTCGGCTCGCTTGCGCTCCTGTTCACGCCGACCGCGATGATCATCGCGCAAACGCTGCTGATCCTGCCCATCGTCATCTCGCTGACCCGTTCGGTGGTCGAGGATCTCTGGGCCGAATACCGCGAGCAGCTCCTGTCGCTGGGCGCGGGACGGTTGCGCGCGGTGCCGACGCTCTTGTGGGATGGGCGGGTGTCGCTGCTGACCGGCGTGCTGGCGGGCTTCGGACGCGCCAGTGCCGAGGTCGGCGCGGTGCTGATCGTCGGCGGCAACATCGCAGGCCACACCCGCACCATGACCACGGCCATTACGCTGGAAACCGCGCGCGGGCAGCTTGGGCTGGCGGTGGCGCTGGGGATCATCCTGCTGACGCTGACCCTGACGCTGAACGCCATCGCCTGGGGGGCCGGGCAATGGGCGCGGGGGCGGCTGGGATGAAGATTGCGCGGGATATCGCACCACCCATCCTGCCCTTGTCGCTGGAGGATATGGGCTATGCCGTGGGTGGCAAGACGCTTCTGTCCGGCATCACCCTGCGGATCGAGGCCGGGCAACGGCTGGTCGTCATGGGCGCGAATGGCGCGGGCAAGAGCCTCTTTCTGCGCCTGTGCCATGGGCTGATCGACCCCACGCAAGGCCGCCGCCGCTGGGCCAGCGACGAAGCGCGCGCCGAGGCACAGGCAATGGTCTTCCAGCGCCCGGTGCTGCTGCGCCGTTCGGTGGCCGCGAACCTCGACTATCCGCTGGCGCTGAAGGGTCTGCCCCGCGCCGCGCGCCGGGAAACCGTCGCCCGCACGCTCGACCGCTTCGGCCTGAACGATCTGGCCGAGCGCCCTGCGCGCCTGCTGTCCGGGGGCGAGCAGCAGCGCCTTGCGCTGGCCCGGGCCTGGGCGATGCGCCCGCAGGTGCTGTTCCTGGATGAGCCCTCCTCGGCGCTTGACCCTTCGGCCACGCGGATCATCGAAGAGATGGTCGCGCAATTCTCGGACGAAGGCATCACCATTGTGATGACCACCCATGATCTGGGCCAGGCCCGGCGTCTGGCCGCGCAGGTGGCGTTTCTGCACCGCGGACGCCTGATCGAGCACCGCCCCGCCGCCGAGTTCTTCGCAGGCCCCGAGGCCGCCGAGGCCCGCGCCTTCCTTGCAGGCGATCTGATCTGGTAACCGCAGGGAGCGCCCCATGACCCATGCCCGCCGCTTCATCCTGTCCGCCGCATCGGGGCTTGCGCTGATTGCCGCGCTGCCCGCCACCGCGCAGGACTTCATCACCGTCGCCTCGACCACCTCGACCGAGAATTCGGGCCTGTTTGGCCATATCCTGCCGATGTTTCAGGAGGAAACGGGCATCGAAGTGCGCGTTGTGTCCCAGGGCACCGGCCAGGCACTGGAGACCGGGCGGCGGGGTGACGCCGATGTGGTCTTCGTTCATGCCCGCGCGCAGGAAGAGCAGTTCGTCGCCGATGGCTACGGCGTGCAACGCTTCGACGTGATGTACAACGACTTCGTCATCGTCGGCCCGGGCGATGACCCTGCCGAAGTGCGCATGGCGGCTGACGCAACGGCGGCCATGACCGCGATCGCGGTAGCCGAGGCCGCCTTCGCCTCGCGCGGGGATGACAGTGGCACCCATGTTGCCGAAGCGAACCTCTGGGCCGCCGCCGGGGTGGCGCCTGCGGGCCGCTGGTATCTGTCCACCGGCTCGGGGATGGGGGCGACGCTGAACACCGCCGCCCAGGTCCCGGCCTATGCGCTCACCGACCGCGGCACCTGGCTGAGTTTCGAGAACCGCGGCGATCTGGAGATTGTGTTCGAGGGCGACCCGGTGCTGTTCAACCCCTATGGCATCATCCTCGTGAACCCTGAACGTCACGCCCATGTGAAGGCCGAACAGGGGCAGGCGTTCATCGACTGGGTCACCTCCGACGAAGGCCAGGCCGCGATTGCCGACTTCACTGTGGGCGGCGAACAGCTCTTCTTCCCCAGCGCCGCGTAACGCGCCGGGCCGGGACCTGCATGCCCGGGCGCCGGTGCCGCGCGCGCCCCGGGTGCCATTGTTCTTTGCGCGGCGGCGGATTATCTCAGCGCCATGAGCCACCTCACGCCTCTTGAGACCTGCCTTGCGCAGGCGCTGGACGGGATCGCACCCGTTGCCCCGGAGATGGTGGCACCGTGGGAGGGCTGCGGCCATGTCCTGGCCCGTGATCTTGTGCTGCCCCATGATCTGCCCCCCGCCCCCGAGGCGCTCTGCGCAGGCTTTGCCGTGGCGGCGCTGGATCTGGTGGGCGCAAGCGGCGGATCGCCGGTGGCGCTGGATGCGCCGCAGCGCGTGGCCCCGGGCGCGGCGATGCCCCCGGGCACCGATGCGGTGTTGCCCGAGGAGGGCACCGACACGCCCCCCGGCCTGATCGAGGCCATCCGCCCCGTGACCCCGGGCGAAGGTATCCGCCGCGCAGGCCATGACGGGCGCGCGGGGGCCATCCTGGTCGCCGCGGGCCGGCGTCTTGCGCCCCGGCACGGGCTGATCGCGGCGCGCGCGGGGATCGATGCGCTGCCCCTGCGCCGCCCGCGCGTGGCGGTGGCGCTGGAGGATGCGGAACAGGCAGGTTTTGCCCGCGGCTGGCTTGCCACACTTGGCGCCGTGGAGTGCGAGGGCGCGGCGGATCTGACCCTGCGCCCGGTGCAGGACCATGCCCCCCGGCTGGCCCTTGCGCCTGCACAGACCGCCTGGCTGTCGCCTGCGGACGGAACCAGGGGGCTGGTGCTGGAGGTTCCGGCCCGCTTCGATGCCATGGTGGCCGCGCTTCTGGGGCTGGCCTTGCCTGCGCTGGCGCACCTGGGCGGGGCGGTGCCCGGCGCCGAAACCCGCCCGCTGGCGCGCAAGCTGACCGCGACCGTGGGCCTGTCGGAACTGGTGTTGCTGGCTGAAAGCGATGACGGCTGGCTGGCGCAGCCTGCGGGTCTGGTCACGCTTTCGGGGCTGGCCGCCGCCCGGGGCTTTGCCATCCTGCCCCCGGAAAGCGAAGGGCTGCCCGCCGGTGCAGCCCTGTCGGCAACCCCGCTTGATCTGCCCTTCGGATGACCCATGCCTGATCCTGCCCCTCCCTTGACGCATGCGCAGGACCAGTTCCTGCAGGTGCTGTCGCGCGATGATGCCGAGGCCGCCTTTCTGGCCGCCCTGAACCCCGCCCCGCTGGGTCCCGAGGATCTGTCCCTCGATCACTTGCCCGGCCGGGTGCTGGCCGCCGATATATCCGCCGCCGTCGATGCGCCCCCCTTTGACCGCGCCGTGGTGGACGGTTTTGCCGTGCGCTCGGCCGATCTGTTCGAGGCCTCGGGCGCCGAACCCGTGCATCTGCGGCTCAATGCCGAAACCATCGCCTGCGGGACCGCCCCGCGCCTGGCAGTGGCCCCTGGCACCGCCACCCCCATTGCCACCGGCGGTCCGATCCCGCGCGGCGCCGATGCGGTGGTGATGATCGAACATACCGACCCCGAAGGCGACGGCATTGCCGTGGCCCGCGCCGTGGCGCCCGGCGCGCATGTGTCCTTTGCCGGATCGGATATCGCGCGTGGGCAGACGCTGCTGCGCAAGGGCGCGGTGATCGGCGCGCGTGAGGTCGCAATGCTGGCCGCCGTCGGGCTGGACCAGGCCACCGTCTGGCGCCGTCCAAGGGTGGCGGTGCTGTCCACGGGGGACGAACTGATCGCCCCCGGCCAACCCCTGCGTCCCGCCGGGGTCTATGACTCCAACGGCCCCGTCATCGCCGCCGCCCTGCGTGAGAACGGCTGCGAGGCCGTGCATCTGGGTGCCGTGCCGGATGACCCGCAGGCGCTGGCCAAGGCGGTGCGCGCAGCCTTTTCCGGGCATGACGGGCTGATCCTTTCGGGCGGCACCTCCAAGGGTGCGGGCGATCTGACGGTGCAGGTGATCGAAGGGCTGGGCGCGCCGGGGATCGTCGCCCATGGCGTGGCGCTCAAGCCCGGCAAGCCGTTGTGCCTGGCGGTCTGCGATGGCAAGCCGGTGGCGGTGCTGCCGGGGTTTCCGACCTCGGCCATGTTCACCTTCCACGAGCTGGTGGCCCCCGCCCTGCGGACCATGGCCGGGCTGCCGCCGCGCGGGGCGGCGCGGGTCAGTGCGACCGTGCCCGTGCGCCTGACATCGGAACTGGGGCGGACCGAGTTTGCCATGGTTGCGCTGACCGAAGGGCCGGACGGGCTGGTGGCGCATCCGGTCGCCAAGGGCTCGGGCGCGGTGACCGCCTTTGCCCAGGCCGACGGGTTCCTGACCGTGCCCGCCCTGGCCGAAAGCCTGGCGCCGGGCACCGAGGCCGAGGTCACGCTCTTTGGCGCGGATGTGGCCCCTCCGCGGCTGGCCATCGTCGGCAGCCATTGCGTGGGGCTGGATGCCGTGGTCGCGCGGTTGGTTGACGCTGGCCTGGCCGCGCGCATCCTCGCCACCGGCTCGCAGGGTGGGCTGGCGGCGCTGCGCCGGCGCGAATGCGATATTGCGCCGATCCATCTGCTGCATCCGGAAAGCGGCGCCTACAACCGCCCCTTCCTGAGCGAGGGGATGCGCCTGATCCCCGGCTGGCGGCGGATGCAGGGGCTGCTGTTCCGCCCCGGCGATCCGCGTTTCGAGGGGCGTGGGCTGGATGCGGCCCTCGCGGCCGCGCTGGCCGACCCGGAGGCGATCATGGTGGGCCGAAATCAGGGATCAGGCACCCGCGTGCTCCTCGACCGGCTGCTGCAGGGCGCGCGCCCGCCCGGCTACTGGAACCAGCCCGCCTCGCACAACGCCGTTGCCGCCAGCGTCGCGCAGGGCCGGGCCGACTGGGGCATGGCCATCCGCCCGGTGGCCGAGGCGATGGGGCTGGGCTTTCTGCCCGTGGCCGACGAACATTACGACTTCGCCGTCCCGGGGACCCCCCGGGACCCCGAGGCGCTGGCCGCATTCGAAGCCGCATTGCGCAACAGCGGCGACGCGCTCTCCCGCCTCGGCTTCGACCCGGGCTGAGATCACCGCCCCAGGCCTGCGCCCTGTCATGGCTGAACGGTCCTGCGGGGCATCCGCGCCATGCGCCGCGCGCGGGCTGGCCGGAACCCCGCGCAACCCTGTCAGCGCAGGCCGCCTGGCGGCGAAACCAATGCCTGCCAGAAGACCCTGACCTGCCCGGCGATGCGGCGCGGGGGCAGGTCAGGAACGGCAAGACGCGCGGGTTTCCGCGCCCGATCACCGCGCCGACCGCGACCGGGAGGGTCCGCT
Organism: Rhabdonatronobacter sediminivivens; assembly: GCF_013415485.1. Classification (GTDB taxonomy): domain Bacteria; phylum Pseudomonadota; class Alphaproteobacteria; order Rhodobacterales; family Rhodobacteraceae; genus Rhabdonatronobacter; species Rhabdonatronobacter sediminivivens. The sequence goes on from NZ_JACBXS010000033.1 coordinate 28,742, forward strand.
CTTGCAAGGGGGCAGGGGTTCTGGGCAGATGACCGCATGACGGACCCTTCGGAAACCGAGCCGCCCGCACGTTACCGCCCCCGCCCGCTGGCCGGGGCGGTGGCGGCGCTGGCACCGGAGGCGCCGGATCAGCAAGGCGAGGGGCGGCGAAACCGGATGGACGCGATGCAGTATCAGACCATGGCGGCCGGGCAGGAGGCCCGCCGAACCGTCCGCCGCACGGCCATCAAGTTTGCCCAGCGGCGGCGGGAGGGTGCCGCGTTCGGCTGGCGCAGTGATTGCGGCGATGTCATCGGGACCGCGCCACTGGACCGTGATCCGGCGCTGATGCGCTGCATCGATTGCGCGCGTTGACGCAGGGATGAGGGAACTCTCAGCCTTTCTGCGCGCGAATGCGCCCTGGCTGGCGGCGGGGTTCCTGCTCACCTTTGCGTCCAGCTTCGGCCAGACCTTCTTCATCGCGGTCTTTGCGGGCGAGATTCGCGCCGCTTTCGATCTGTCGCATGGCGGCTGGGGGGCGATCTACGCCATGGCCACCACAAGCTCGGCACTGGTCATGATCTGGGCCGGAAGCCTGACCGACCGGTTCCGTGTGCGCCAGATCGGTGTGGGGGTGCTGATCGGGCTGGCGCTGGCCGCCGGGTCCATGGCCTGGATCGGCGACCTCTGGATGCTGGTCGCGGTGATCTTTCTGCTGCGCCTGTCCGGTCAGGGGCTGATGGGCCATGCCGCAATGGTGGCGATGGCGCGCTGGTTCGTCGCCGCCCGTGGCCGCGCCGTTTCGATCGCCGGGCTTGGGGTGGCAATGGGCGAGGCGTTTCTGCCGATCACCTTCGCAGCCCTTCTGGTCGCTTTCGACTGGCGGGCCTTGTGGCTTGTCGCGGCCTGCGTGCTCCTTGCGATGGCGCCGGTCCTGTGGGCGCTTCTGCGGCATGAGCGCACCCCGCAGTCCTTTGCTCAGGCCACAGGAAGCAGCGGCATGGAGGGGCGGATGTGGACCCGCGGCGCCGCGTTCCGTCATTCGGTATTCTGGCTGATGGTTCCTGCGCTGATGGGGCCTGCGGCCTGGAACACGGCCTTCTTCTTTCATCAGGTCCATGTCGCCGAGGCCAAGGGATGGGCGCATCTGACGCTGGTTTCGACCTTTCCGTTCTACACCGCATCCAGCGTGGCCTCCATGCTGGTTGCCGGTTGGCTGGTGGACCGGATTGGAAGCACGCGCCTGGCCGCGTTCTATCTGCTGCCGATGGCGGCGGGCTATCTGGTCTTTGCCCTGGCGGGCACGGTTCCGCTCGGAGGGTTCGGCATAATCCTGATTGGCGCGGGCGTGGGGATGCACGTTACCATGATGGCGACCTACTGGGCCGAGGTCTTCGGGACCCGTCACCTTGGTGCAATTCGGGCGATGATGGCCGCGTTCATGGTGTTTGGAACGGCGCTCGGGCCGGCGATTACCGGGATGCTGATCGACCTCGGGATCGATTTCCCGGCGCAATGCCTGGGGATCGGCGCCTATTTCGTGGGCTCGGCGGGGTTTGCCGCAGTTGCGGGGCGGCGCGCAAGACGCGCCTTGCATCAACCGCATGGGCATGAACGGGACCCTCCGGCGGCGGAATGATCCGTGGCGCGCAGCGTGCTGCACCCCCTCAGGACATGGCCATTGCAACGATGCTTGGTCCGGCCACTGCCGCCGGGCCGGTGGACGCGGCAACGCCGCGCCCGCCAGGCAGATCGCCGCGCCGCCGGGCGCATGGTTCCGCGTGGGGCCGGACGCTAGCCGTTGCCCAGGACCTTGCGCACCTTGGTGGCAAGCTGGTCGCGCCGGTAGGGTTTGCTGAGCAGTTCCACCCCCGGGTCCAGGCGGCCGTGATGGACGATGGCGTTTTCGCTGTAGCCGGAGGTGAAGAGCACCTTCAGCCCGGGACGCAGGGCGCGCGCCGCATCGGCGAGCTCCCGCCCGTTCATCCCGCCGGGCAGCACGATATCGGTGAACAGCAGATCAAGCCCGGGGCGATCGCGCAGGATCTCCAGCGCCTGCGGTCCGGTTTCCGCCGCCTCGACCCGGTATCCCAGCCCGATGAGGCTTGCCACCAGATGCTCGCGCACCATCGGATCATCTTCGACGACAAGGATGAACTCGGGGCCGCCGACGATCTGGCCCGCGCCGTCATCGGCCCCCGGTTGCGTGTCCGCATCATCCGAGCGCGGCAGATACAGCTTCACGCAGGTGCCCTCGCCGGGTTCCGAATAGACGCGGATATGGCCGCGCGACTGCTTGACGAAGCCGTAGACCATGCTCAGGCCCAGCCCCGAGCCCTTGCCGATCTCCTTGGTGGTGAAGAAGGGCTCGAACACGCGCTCCAGCACGTCAGGCGCCATGCCCCCGCCGGTGTCGGTCACGGTGATCAACACGTATCGGCCGGGCGCCAGTTCCGGCTCGCGGGTGACGTAATCCTTGTCAAGCACGGCGTTGGCCAGCTCGATTGTCAGGTGGCCGCCGTCGGGCATCGCGTCGCGGGCATTGAGCGCGAGGTTGAGGAGCGCGGCCTCCAGCTGGCTTGCGTCGATCTCGGCCTGCCACAGGTCGGCGGCACGAAAGATCCGGATGTCGATGCTTTCGGGCAATGTGCGCCGCAGCATGTCATCCACGCCGTGGATCAGGATGCTGACATCCGTAACACGCGGGACCAGCGGCTGCTTGCGCGCGAAGGCCAGCAGCCGGTTGGTCAGTTCGGCCCCGCGCTCGGCGGCGGTGACGGTCATGTCGGCCAGGGCGCGCAGGCGCGGCCGATCGGCCAGCTGGCTTGCCAGAAGTTCGCCATTCCCGAGGATCACCGTCAGCAGGTTGTTGAAATCATGCGCCACGCCCCCGGTCAGCTGTCCCACGGCCTCGAGCTTCTGGGACTGGCGCAGCCGGTTCTCCATGTCCCGCTGGCTGGTGACATCGGTCATGCTGCCCAGCATCCGGATTGCCTTTCCTGCGGCGTTGCGGATGACGTAGGAGCGGTCGATGACTGTCAGGTAATGCCCGTCAGCATGGCGAAAGCGGTATTCCCCCGACCAGAATGCCCCCGAACCGGCAATCAGGTCGTTGATGCTTGACACCACCCTGTCCCTGTCCTCGGGGTGCAGGCGGGTCTCCCATGACTCGGTTCCCGGCTCGATCCTTGTGCGATCATAGCCGAAAAGCGTCTGCAGGTTCTCATTCCACCATTGCCTGTCGGCGGCCACTTCCCAGTCCCAGATGACGTCATTCGTGGCCTGCGTCACCAGCCGGAATCGCTCCTGGTTGAGGCGGATTTCTTCCTCGGCGCGCTTGCGCTGCGTGACGTCGCGTTGCACGGCAACAAAATGTGTATACCGGCCGCCCTCATCGGTGATGGGCACGATGTCGATCTCCAGCCAGATTTCCGCGCCTGCCTTGGTGTAGTTGATCAGTTCGGCGCGAACCTGGCGGTTGTGCTCCAGCGCCGCGCGGATGCGGTCAAGCTCGGCGCGGTCGGTCTTTGGCCCCTGCAGGATGCGCGGGGTCGCGCCGATCGCCTCATCGCGGCTGTAGCCGGTGTGCTTCACGAAGGCCTCGTTGACATAGACGATCTTCGGGCCGTCAGGGCCGTCGATGGGTTCGGCCTCGGTGATGAGCAGGATGTCATTCTGGCGCGAGACTGCCGTTTCCAACAGCCGCAGCCTTTCCTCGCGTGCGTGCTCTCGGGTGATGTCGCGGAAATAGACGGCCAGACCTTCGGGCGTCGGTTCGGCGTCGATCTCGAGCATCATCGAAAGCGGCGGGAAGAAGACGCGGAACCGAACGGGCTTTCCGCTTCCGAGCGCGCGCTCATACTCGTGCTGGATGATGGTGCCGGCGGCTTCGGGGAACACGTCCCAGTTGTTCCTGCCCAGCAGATCCGCGCGGCTGCGCCCGATGATCTGTTCGGCGCGGGTGTTCACGAACAGGAAGCGCCAGTTCTGGTCAAGAAGGACAAACCCGTCACTGATACTGTCCAGCGTCCTGTGCAGCCGCCGCGAGAGCACCTGCGCCTTGGCGCGTGCCGCCAGGAGTTCCGAGACATCCTGGAACGCCCCCTGCGCGGCGACGATGTCGCCCGCCTCGTTGCGCACGGCTTCACCGATGGCCCGCACCCAGACGCGGTTGCCCCTGGCGGTTATGATCTGCAGGATCTCGTCAAAGGGTGTCCCCTCGATCACGCAGGCGTTGAACACGGTGCGGACCTTGTCGCGGGAGTCGGGCGCGTAGAAACTCATGCCCTCCTCAAGCGACAGGGTGGTCCCTTCAGGAAGCTCATGGATGGCGGCCATCTCGCTGCTCCAGGCCATGCGCGGCGAGTCGAGATCGACCCGCCAGCTTCCCATGCGGGCCATGCGCGCGGTGATGCGCCGCATCTGCAGGGCTTCCGACATCTCTTCCCGCGCGCGGACGTCACCCGTGACATCCTGCAGAGCGCCGATCAGCCAGGCATCCTCACCTGATCCGACACGTTCGGAGATGCCGCGCAGATGCACCATGCGCCCATCCGGTCTGAGAAGGCGGTGCTGGAACGCGAATGTCGTCTCGCGCGAGCGGCGGAACCGTTCCAGTTCCGCAGCCATCTGCGCGCGATCCTGCGGATGGATCATTGCAAGCAGTCCATCGAACCCGGGTTCGCCATCCTCGGGCGACAGGCCGCATATGTCGAACACCCTTTCGGACCAGCTCTGTTGGCCGGTTGCGAGGTCCAACTTCCAGATACCAATGTTTAGCAGGTTCTGCGCCAGGCGCAGGTCCACGCCCTGTTCGGCCGCATCCGGTGGCGCGCCCCGGGGCGGGGCCTCCTGCAGGGTCACGCACACAAGGGGCGCGGCATCGGTGGCAAGCTGGCGGCCGCGTATCGTGACGGGCCACCACCCGCCCGCGTGCTGTCGCAGATGCCACTGCCCCAGATCCGTGAAACTGCGGCCCAGCCCGGCGAGTGCGGTCCTGAATGCCCCGGCCTCCCCAGGCGCCAGAAGCGCCTCCAGTGTCATCGCCTCAAGGGTATCCGCGCTGTAGCCAAGGCTCCTGGACAGGATGTCGTTCACGTCAAGGATGCGCAGGGTGCCCGCGTCGAAGCCGCAGAACGGGAGCCCCAGGTCGCTGGCCGCCTGTCGGAGCGCCGCGTTGTCCTTGCCTGAAGCCATCCGCTCACCCCCGACTGCGCCCAGATGTCCCCGACTATCGCGGCATGAGCGGTGAAACGCAAATCTGTCATGCACAAATTTTCGGCGCACGGGCTGAAGTCCTGCGGTGGGCGGCGGGTGCCGCCTGCATTGCCCCCGGGTGCCTGTGGCAGAACGGTCCGGCCTCTATCGTCAGCGCCGCCGGGCTGGGCCGGGTTCTCGCGGCTTCCATGACCGCCCCTGCGCCGACAGAAAGCAGGGCGCGCCCCCGGATCAAACGCGCGCGGGTTTGACATCAGGTCATGCGCGCGCATCCATCCACGGGGCCAGACGCGCGATGGCGGCCCGCGTTGCGGCAAGGGCGTGGTGGCGGTCGATATGGCCCGCGGACAGGTGCATGCGCTGCCAGTAGCCATCGGTCAGGGTTTCCGTCCAGTCGGCATGGCATGGCGCCTCTGCGGCCCTGGACGGGGGCAGCAGGTCGCGCCAGATGCGGGTCAGAACCTCGCGCCGGCGCGCATCGAAATCCTCGGCCACCGCGTCGTAGCTGGGTTGGAAATGCAGCTCGCCCCAGAAGGCAAACCAGAGCGGCAGAAGCTCTGGCCCGCAGGCGGCCAGATCGAAATCCGCGGCAACAAGGGCCTGAAGCTGCGCCGCCGCGTCCGGGGGCGCAGCATCGAGCGCGCCCTGCCAGTGATCTTCATAACCCTGATAGAGGTCGCGCAGGGTTTCCGTCAGCAACGCGGCCTTGGTGTCGAAATAGAATACCGCGACCCCCTGGGACAGGCCCGCTTCTTCGGCGACCGTTGCCAGGGTCGTCCGTGCCAGCCCATGGCGCAGGATCGACCGCCGGGCTGCATCCAGCACCTGCCGCCGCCGCATCCGGGCATTTTCCTTGCGCTGTTTGCGCGGCTTCCTGTCAGCCTGCATGACCACGCCCCATCGCTGTGCCAGCTTCCCTATTGGCACAGCAGGGGCGCAAGATCAGCAGAAAAATTTTATCTGAGCGCTCAAATAAATTTGCAACGCGCAGGAGATCCCTGTACCCTGGCGCAAAATGGAGCCCCTGATGAACCTGCTTGCCAATACCCCCGCCGCCGATGACCTGACGCGCTGGGACCGTGAGAACCATCTGCACCCCTGGGCCGAGGTGAAAAGCTGGCGCAAGGCAGATTACATGCGCGTCGATACCGCTGAAGGCATCTATCTGTGGGATGGGGCGGGGCGGCGCTTCATCGACGGGCCGGGTGGCATGTGGTGTGTCCAGATCGGGTATGGGCGCGCCGAAATGGCCCGCGCCATCGCCGAACAGACCATGAAGATGGCCTATACCTCACCCTGGACCGCAACATCGGGACCGACGGCACAACTGGCCCATATGATTGCCGCGCGCACGCCCGGTGACCTCAATACCGTCCATTTCACCACCGGCGGCTCAACCGCGGTGGATACCGCGCTGCGTTTCATGCAATTCTTCAACAATCGCCTGGGGCGGCCGGACAAGAAGGTCATCCTGGCCCGCGAAAAGGGCTATCACGGCTCAACCTATCTGGCTTCGACCGTGACCGGCAAGGAGCGTTTCGAGGCGAAGTTCGACAAGGCCAGTGATCTTGTCCATTTCCTGCCGGACGTGAACCCCTATCGCCGCCCCCCGGGCATGAGCATGGCCGCGTGGTGCGATGCCAAGGTGGCCGATCTGCAGGACGCCATTGCCACGCTGGGGGCGGACCGGATCGGCGCCTTCATCGCCGAGCCGATCCTGTGTTCCGGCGGCGTGATCGTCCCGCCCGAGGGGTACCACCGCCGCACGTTCGAGATCTGCCGCGCCCATGACATCCTCTATATCTCGGATGAGGTCGTGACCGGCTTTGGCCGGCTGGGCCACTGGTTCGCCTCGGATGATGCGTTCGGGGTAACCCCGGATATCATCACCATGGCAAAGGGGATGACCTCGGGCTATCTGCCCCTGGGGGCCTGCGTCATTTCCGATACGCTCATGGCGCGCGTGTCCGCCCCGGATGGTCAGGATGTGTTCTATAACGGTTACACCTATTCCGGGCATCCGGTCAGTTGCGCCGCCGCCATTGCGAATATCGAGATCATGGAGCGCGAGGATATCCTGGGCCATGTCCGCAGGGTCACGCCGCAGTTCCACAGCCGCATGCGCCGGATCGCCGACAGGTTCGACATCGTCGGGGATGTACGCGGCATGGGGCTTCTGGGATGTATCGAATGCCGCCCCGATCTGCATGATCCCACCTATGCCAAGGATCTGCAATTCGGGGCGCGGCTGGATGCGGCCTGCGAAAGGCGCGGCCTGCTTCTGCGCCCGTTCGGGGCGATGGCCGTTTTCTCGCCGCCGCTGATCATCTCCGAGGCCCAGATCGAGGAAATGTTCGACATCATGGAGGCCGGGCTGGAGGAGTTGAGCGCAGAATACAACGCGTGACGGAGCCTCCACCCAGGATGCATATCCGCGGCACCGCAAGGCCCTGACGGGGGCCGCCGCGTCCGCAAGAGCATCACGCCCTCTCGCTGATCACCGAACTTACCGGCGGTCACAGGCCCCGGAGTCATTGATCGTCAAAGCCAGACGAGCGTCCCACGGGTGGCGTCGGTCAGCCGCATTTACTGTGCCCGCAGGCGCGGCAGGTCATGCAGCCTTCGATCATCACCATCTCGGGGGCGCCGCAGGAGGGGCAGACGCGGCCCAGTGGCGCCTCGCCCACGGCCATGCGCTGCGCCTCGGGGTCGGTTTTCAGGCCCAGCCCCTCACCGGCGATGAAGCCGATGCGGATCAGGTGCTGTTCGATCACGCCACCGATGGCCGCCAGGATCGACGGGATGTACCGTCCCTGCACCCAGGCCCCGCCGCGGGGGTCAAAGACGGCCTTCAACTCCTCGACGACGAAGCTCACATCGCCCCCGCGCCGGAACACGGCCGAGATCATGCGCGTCAGCGCCACGGTCCAGGCGAAATGCTCCATGTTCTTGGAATTGATGAAGATTTCGAAGGGGCGGCGGTGGCCGTTGATAACCGTGTCATTGATTGTGACATAGATCGCGTGCTCGGACCCGGGCCATTTCAGCTTGTAGGTATGGCCCTCCAATGCCTCGGGGCGGTCGAAGGGGGTGGAGAGATAGACCACATCGGCGCCGGTATCGGCTTCGGGCGTGGCTTCGGAGCTTTCCGCCACCGACAGGACCGAACCCGTGACATCATTGGGCCGGTAGGTGGTGCAGCCCTTGCAGCCCATGTCCCAGGCGGCCATGTAGACATCCTTGAAGGCGTCGAAGCTGATATCCTCGGGGCAGTTGATGGTTTTCGAGATCGAACTGTCCACCCATTTCTGCGCCGCCGCCTGCATCCGCACATGGTCCATGGGCGCCAGGTTCTGGGCGTTGACGAAATAGTCGGGCAGGGGGGTGTCGCCGTGCAGCTCGCGCCACAGGCGCACGGCATGGTCCTGGACCTTCTCCTCGGTCCGGCTGCCATCGGTCTGCAGCACCTTGCGGGTGTATTCATGGGCGAAGACCGGCTCGATCCCCGAACTGACATTGCCGGCATAGAGGCTGATGGTCCCGGTGGGCGCGATCGAGGTCAGCAGCGCGTTGCGGATACCGTGGTCGCGCACGGCGGCGCGCAGGTCGTCATCCATGGCCTGCATCATCCCCGAGGCCAGGAAGGCGTCAGCATCGAAGAGCGGAAACGGCCCCTTTTCGCGCGCCAGATCGACCGAGGCGAAATAGGCCGCCCGCGCGATGGCGCGCATCCAGCTTTCCGTCTGCGCCACCGCCGGGTCGCCGCCATAGCGCAGCCCCAGCATGATCAGCGCATCGGCCAGCCCCGTCACCCCCAGCCCGATCCGGCGCTTGGCGCGCGCCTCCTGCGCCTGGGCCTCCAGCGGGAAACGGCTGGCATCGACCACATTGTCCATCATGCGCACGGCCAGGCGGACCAGATCCTCCAGCGCCTGCGGGTCCAGGCGGGCGGCGGGGGTGAAGGGGTCCCGCACCAGTTGCGCCAGGTTGATCGACCCCAGCAGGCAGGCGCCATAGGGGGGCAGGGGCTGTTCGCCGCAGGGGTTGGTGGCGGCGATGGTCTCGCAGTAATGCAGGTTGTTGGCGGCGTTGATCCGGTCGATGAAGATCACGCCCGGCTCGGCATAGTCATAGGTGGCGCGCATGATCCGGTTCCACAGATCGCGCGCCGGCACGGTCTGATAGACCCGCCCGCCGAATTGCAGATCCCAGGGACCATCGGCCTTGACCGCCTCCATGAAGGCATCGGTGACCAGCACCGACAGGTTGAACATCCGCAGCCGCGCGGCATCGTGCTTGGCGGTGATGAAATCGGCGATATCGGGGTGATCGCAGCGCATGGTGGCCATCATCGCACCCCGGCGCGAGCCCGCGGACATGATGGTGCGGCACATGGCATCCCACACATCCATGAACGAAAGCGGCCCCGAGGCATCCGCCGCCACCCCCTGCACCGGCGCCCCGCGCGGGCGGATGGTGCTGAAATCATAGCCGATGCCGCCACCCTGCTGCATGGTCAGCGCGGCCTCCTTCAGCATGTCGAAGATACCGGCCATGCTGTCGGGGATGGTGCCCATGACAAAGCAGTTGAACAGCGTGACCGAACGGTCGGTGCCCGCCCCGGCGATGATCCGGCCCGCCGGCAGGAAGCGGAAATCGGACAGCGCATCATAGAAGCGCTCCTCCCACGCGTCAGGGGTGGCTTCGACCGAAGCCAGCGCGCGGGCGATCCGGCGCCAGGTGTCTTCGACGCTGCCATCCAGCGCGGTGCCATCCGCGGCCTTCAACCGGTATTTCATGTCCCAGATCTGTTCGGCAATCGGGGCGGCAAAGCGGCTCATGGGCAATATCCTGCGCTGTGGGGAGCGGAGTCATCCAGATTAAGTGCACCGCCCGCCGCGGTCAACCGTGACTGCGCCTTCGGGCGGTCGCCACCGGGCAGGAGAAGCCTGTGCAGTACCGCCGACCGTCTGCGACGAATGCTGCGCCATGATGCCAATGGCACAGAAGCGGACAAACCGGTCATCCGAAGCAAGAACCCGGACTGCGTCGCCGATTGCGAACGAGGTTGCGGGTGCCGAATATCATTACCGCAGCGCGCAGTCCGCGGACCCGAATTGCCCGCTTCCGACCCCGGTCCGCTATTCGTCGAACGTTCCCGTGGACTCAAACCCTGTCTCGAAGTAGAATTGTGCACATACTAAGAATTGGATTTCGCTATGGCAAGATTCGGTTTTCGCACATTGAGCGGCGGTATGGGGCCTGTCAGCTACTCGAACATTTATGTTGCCTTTATTCCTGGTGGCAATTGTGATGATAGCAGAAGGCTCTACAGGTTTGGCCAAGCGTTCGGCTACGCCACAACCGTAGCTCTCGGTTACTCGATGAGCGCTGTCGAAGGCGGTTTCCCGCTCCCGGCGCAGGACACGGCACGGCGCAGCTTGCCACTCAACTGGGCAGGCAAGCGGCTTCGTTTGGAAGTGGCCGGAAGCCACTACCCCCTTTACACGACCGACACCAAAGTCAAGTTTCAGCTGACGGAGTATGACGCGGCCAGACGCGAACATGTGCTCTACGAGGACACCTTCATGATACCCTGCCGCGGCACAAATGTCGGCGGCATCAATGTAGAGGGCCATCTCCACCAGATGGATATCGGCTCCTGGTGGAGGGGTGGCGGCGAAAGGGTCTATAACTCAATCATGTATCCGTCTCTTTCGGGCAGGCCTTCCGCTTCGGTCTGCGAAGGCTGATGAGTGTTCGATGCCTCAGAGGCCAATCGGAAATGAGTTGAGTGAATTCAGCAGGTTGTGATTCTGTTCAGTTGCGACACAGAACGGAGATCAT
>NZ_JACBXS010000034.1 GCF_013415485.1 Rhabdonatronobacter sediminivivens
GAAGCCCCCCTCGATCCGGGCGCGCGCCCAGCCCTGCGCCAGAAGGGCTGCCCGGCCCAACGGGAGGGGGCGGATTTCAATCCGTCCCCGACGGGCGGGAGCCCCCCTCCCCAGCTTGCGCGCGACGTCGCCCCATGTGTCCGCACAGGTCACACCCAAGCCAATACGCTTCTGGTCAATGTCGAAAAGCGCCCCGAGCCGCGCCCACCCACCCACCCTGCGCGCCTCGGGGCGCTGCCCTGTGCGAGATCGCACAGGGCATTGGGCTGCAGCGTTGTCGCATGACTCCAGGCGGCTGCACCCCACAAATGGTGTTCAGCGCTCGGCGCCCTCGGCTTCGGTGATCTCGCGCAGGAAGGCGGCGCCGAAGCGGTCCAGCTTGGCCTGCCCCATGCCGGGCACGCGTGACAGGGCCTCCAGAGTCGCGGGGCGGCGTTCGGCGATATGGGCAAGCGTCGTCTGGGTGCAGCACATGTATTTCCCTGCCCCGTCCGGGCCACGTTCCAGCCCTCGCTGGGCCTCGACCAGACGGTCGAACAGCCCCGCCCGTGCCCCGCCGGCCAGTTTGCGCCGGGCCGGGTGCATGGCAGGGGTCGGCGCGCCGGCGATGACCTCCAGAAACAGCGCGCCGTAGCGTTCCAGCTTGGCCGCCCCCACGCCCGAGATCTGCGCCATCTCATCCATCGTTTCAGGGCGGCGCTGGGCCATTTCGATCAGCGTCCGGTCGGCAAAGATCACATAGGCGGGCACGCGGGCCTCCTCGGCCAGGGCGCGGCGCTTGGCCTTCAGCGCCGAAAGCAGCGGCGCGTCCTCGTCATCCACCAGCGCGGCCACCGCGGGGCGCGCGCGCTCGGCCTTTACCGTGTCCTCGCGCAGATGCACCTCGGATTCTCCGCGCAGGACGGGGCGGGCGGCGTCGGTCATGCGCAAGGCACCGTGGCGCGCGGGGTCCGGGCGCAGCAAATCGCGCCCCATCATCTGGCGAAACACCGCTTGCCAGCGCGCCTTGGACAGGTCCTTGCCCACCGCGAATGTCGGCAGCCGGTCATGGCCGCGTTCGCGCACCTTTGGCGTGGCGGTGCCGGTCAGGATGTCGATCAGATGCCCCGCGCCAAAACTCTCGCCCGTGCGCAGCACCGCCGAAAGCGCCTTGCGCACGGGCGTGGTGGCATTGAACAGCCGCGCGGGCAGCGTGCAGAGGTCACAATTGCCGCAGGGCGGGCTGTCCTCGCCGAAATAGCCCAGCAGGATCTGGCGGCGGCAGCTTGTGGCTTCGGCCAGGCCCAGAAGGGCGTTCAGCCGGGCGTGGTCGGCCTCCTTGCGCTCGGTCGGGGCCAGGCCCTCATCCACCTGGGCGCGGCGCAGGCGAATGTCATCGGGGCCGTAAAGGGTCAGCGCCTCGGCCGGGGCGCCGTCACGGCCGGCACGCCCGATCTCCTGATAGTAGCTTTCGATGGATTTCGGCAGATCCGCCTGCAGCACCCAGCGGATATCCGGCTTGTCCACCCCCATGCCAAAGGCCACCGTGGCCACCACGATCAACCCGTCCTCGCGCTGGAACAGTTCCTCGACCATGCGGCGTTCGGCGGCATCCATCCCGCCGTGATAGGCGCGGGCATTGTGCCCGGCCTCTTCCAGCGCGCGGGCCAGCGATTCGGTGCGCGCGCGGGTGGCGCAATAGACGATCCCCGATTGCCCGCGCCGTGCGGCGGCGAACTCCATCACCTGCTGGCGGGGGCGGTCCTTCAGCGCAAAGGAGATGCGGATATTGGGCCGGTCGAAGCCGCGCAGAAAGGTCTCGGGCGGGGCGCTGTCGAACAGGCGGTCCACGATCTCGGCCCGGGTTTCGGCATCGGCCGTGGCGGTAAAGGCCGCCAGCGGGACGCCCAGCGCGCGGCGCAAGTCACCGATCCGCAGGTAATCGGGGCGGAAATCATGGCCCCACTGGCTGACGCAATGGGCCTCATCCACCGCGATCAGGGAACACCGCGCCCGGCGCAGCAAGCCGATGGTGCCGGTGGTGCCCAGACGCTCGGGCGCCATGTAGAGAAGCTTCAGCGCGCCCGCGTCGATGGCGCGAAACACGTCCTCGGTCTCTTCCTCGGTATTGCCCGAGGTCAGCGCGCCCGCGGCCACCCCGGCCTCACGCAGGGCGCGCACCTGGTCACGCATCAGCGCGATCAGCGGCGAGATCACCAGCGTCAGCCCCGGCAGGCACAGCGCCGGGATCTGATAGCAGAGCGACTTGCCGCCCCCCGTGGGCATGATCGCCAGCGTGTTGCGCCCGGCCATGACGGCGCCGATCACCTCGGCCTGGCCGGGGCGGAAGCTGTCGAAGCCAAAGACCCGCGCCAGCAGCGCCTGCGGGTCCTCATGCGGGGGGGCGGTATCCATCACAGGGTCAGATGAACATCGCGGCGTTGTTGATCAGGATGATGCGCAGCGCATAGACGATCAGCAGCGCCACCAGCGGCGCCAGATCGATCCCGCCCAGATCCGGCATGAACTGGCGGATGCGCGAATAGGCAGGCTCCAGCAACCGGTTCAACCCGTCCCAGATCGATGCCACGATCGGCTGGCGCAGGTTCAGCACCTGAAAATTGATCAGCCAGCTAAGGATGATGTGAATGATGATGATCATCTGCGCGACGCTCAGCAGCATCAGCAGGATTTGCAGTATCGACGCCATCGCGCTCTCCATTCGGCCACATCTCTGGAGTTAAAGCGCCCACCGCCGAAGGGCAACCGTTTCAGCATCACGGCTGCGCCGCCACGGCCTGCGGTTCAGGGTGTGCCGCTTTCGGCTTCGGACATCCGGCTCTGGATCTCGCGGATTTCAGCGGGCCAGCGCGACTTGATATAGTCAAGGATCGCGGTGATCTCGGCCTCGGTGAGGATATCGCCGAAGGCGGGCATGCCCGAATCCCACGCAACCCCCAGATCATCCAGCACCGCCTGCCCGCCGCGCATCACGTAATCGGTCAGAAACCGGTCGCCATGGTGCCAGGTATGGCCGGTTTCATCATGTGGCGGGGCGGGCAGACGCCCATCCGGCCCTGGCAGCCGCCAGTCCGGCGCGCCCTCCAGGTCTGCGCCATGGCAGGCGGCACAATACATCTGATACATCGCGCGGCCATCGGGCGCGTCCGCCACGGCGGGCATTGCGCACAGCACTGCCGCGCCCAGCGCGCTCAGGGATCCTGCAGGTTTCATGTCGGCGTTCATAGGAAAGGTCACGCCAACGGGCAAGAGTGGCCGCCTTCGCCGCTTGACAACCCGCGCATTCCTGCGTAGCGAGGGCGGGATTTTCCGGAAGTGCAAGGCTTCCGGTCCCGGCCTTGTGCCAGGATCGCCACCCGTCAGCGAGCATTCGCCCACGGGTGCTCTCATGCTTTGCATGGTGCTCTAGTGAGCTCCGGGGCTGGCGCAAACAAGGGGTGTCCCATGTTCGAGAACCTGTCCGAACGGCTGTCCGGGGTCTTTGACCGGCTGACCCGGCAGGGTGCGCTGACCGAAGATGACGTCCGCACCGCCCTGCGCGAGGTCCGCGTGGCGCTGCTGGAGGCTGATGTCTCGCTCCCCGTGGCGCGCGATTTCATCAAGCGCGTGCAGGCCAAGGCCACGGGGTCGGCGGTGATGAAATCCATCACGCCGGGGCAACAGGTGGTCAAGATCGTCCATGATGAGCTGATCGCCACGCTCACGGGCGAAGGCGACCCCGGCAAGCTGAAGATCGACAACCCGCCCGCGCCGATCCTGATGGTCGGCCTGCAGGGCTCGGGCAAGACCACCACCACCGCCAAGCTGGCCCGCCGTCTGAAGGACCGCGAGGGCAAGCGCGTGCTGATGGCCTCGCTCGATACCAACCGCCCCGCCGCGATGGAGCAGCTGGCCATCCTGGGCACCCAGATCGGCGTGGACACGCTGCCGATCGTGGCCGGCCAGACGGCGGTGCAGATCGCCAAACGCGCGAAGCAACAGGCCACGCTGGGCGGCTATGACGTGTTCCTGCTGGACACCGCCGGGCGGTTGCATATCGACGATGTGCTGATGGACGAGGTTCAGGCCGTGCGCGACGTGGCCGCCCCGCGCGAGACGCTGCTGGTGGTCGATGGCCTGACCGGGCAGGACGCGGTGAATGTGGCCGCCGAGTTCGACGGCAAGCTGGGCGTGAGCGGCGTGATCCTGACGCGGATGGATGGCGACGGGCGGGGCGGCGCGGCGCTGTCCATGCGCGCCGTCACCGGCAAGCCCATCCGCTTTGTTGGTCTGGGCGAAAAGACCGACGCGCTGGAGGTCTTCGACCCGCAGCGGATCGCCGGGCGCATCCTTGGCATGGGCGATATCGTCGCGCTGGTGGAGAAGGCCCAGGAAACGCTGGAAGTCGAACAGGCCGAGCGCATGATGAAGCGCTTCCAGAAAGGCCAGTTCAACATGAACGACCTGAAGGGCCAGCTTGAACAGATGATGAAGATGGGCGGCATGCAGTCGGTGATGGGCATGATGCCCGGCATGGGCAAGATGTCCAAACAGGCCGAAGCCGCGGGCTTCGACGACAAGATGCTGCGCCGCCAGGTCGCGCTGATCGATTCGATGACCAGGAAGGAACGCGCCAACCCCGCCCTGCTGCAGGCCAGCCGCAAGAAGCGCATCGCCAAGGGCGCGGGGCTGGAGGTATCCGAACTCAACCGCCTGCTCAAACAGCATCGCCAGATGGCGGACATGATGAAGAAGCTGGGCAAGAAGGGGATGCTGAAACAGGCCATGGGCAGCATGTTCGGCAAAGGCCAGGATGCCATGCCGGACCCGTCGCAGATGGACCCCGCCGCGATGCAGGCCGCCGCGCGCCAGTTGGGCGGCATGGGCGGCCCGGGCGGGATGAACATGCCCGGCGGGCTTTCAGGGATGTTCAGGAAGAAATGAGCGCGACAGCCCTGCCCATACCGGTTCTGGAAACCGGGCGCCTGATCCTGCGCGGCCCCGAGGAACGCGATTTCGAGGCTTTCGCCAGCTTTGGCGCCTCGGAGCGCGCCCGCTGGGTTGGCGGCCCCTACCCGCGTTTTCGCAGCTGGGGCGCGTTTCTGGGCGCCTTCGGGCACTGGGCCTTGCGCGGCTTCGGCATGTGGATGCTGGAATGCCGCATCACCGGCACCACCGCAGGGCGCATCGGCATGATCGCGCATGACGGCTGGGCGGAACCGGAACTGGGCTGGCATATCTATGAGGGGTTCGAGGGGCGCGGCCTGGCGTTCGAGGGCGCGCAGGCGGCCCGCGATTTCGCGGGGCGGCATCAGGGACTGGACCGGGTGATCTCCTACATCGACCCCGCCAACACCCGCTCGGCGCGGCTTGCCGAACGGTTGGGCGCCCGGCCCGAAAGCGACGGCACCCTTCTTGGCCAGCCCGTCACCATCTGGCGCCACCCTTCGGTGAAAGCGACATGATGACCCCCATGGCTCTCCACCCACCGCTCTCCCCCGCTCGCGCGGACGCATCACACCGCCTGGCTTCATCTTGCCGAGAATACTCTCGGGGGGTGAATTGCCCGGAGCGGGCAAGAGGGGGGCAGCCATCCATCCCCGAAGCCCAGGCAGGTGCCCGATGAGCGATGACACGGCGCGCGCCGCAGAACTGCTGGCCAATCACCGCGACAGTATCGACCGGCTGGATGCGATCCTCGTCTACACCCTGGGCGAACGCTTCAAGCATACCCAAGCCGTGGGCCGTCTGAAGGCCGAACACAAGCTTCCCCCGTCCGACCCCGCGCGCGAGGAGCGCCAGATCGAACGGCTGGAATGGTTGGCGAAGGAAGCCGACCTTGACCCGGAATTCGCCAAGAAATTCCTCAACTTCATCATCTCGGAGGTGATCCGTCACCACGAGCGGATGCGCAAATGACCACGCCTTTCGGCCGCGCCGCAGCGCCCGGCCAGCCTGCCATGCAAAGGAGATGACACTATGGCTACCAAGATCAGACTCGCCCGCGGCGGTTCCAAGAAGCGCCCGTATTATTCGATCGTTGCCGCCGACAGCCGCATGCCGCGCGACGGCCGCTTCCTGGAAAAGCTGGGCAGCTACAACCCGCTGCTGCCAAAGGACAGCGAGGACCGCATCCGCATGGACGCGGAGCGCGTGAAGCACTGGCTGGACCTGGGCGCCCAGCCCACCGAGCGGGTGGCGCGCTTCCTTGAAGCCGCAGGCCTGCGTGAGAAGGCGGTGCGCAACAACCCCAACAAGGCCGAGCCCGGCAAGAAGGCCAAGGAGCGCGCCGCCGAGCGTGCCGCCAAGGCCGAGGCCGCCAGCGCCGAGTGACCACCGGGGAAAGGGGGGCTGTCTGCCCCCCTCTTGCCCGTTCCGGGCAATTCACCCCCCGAGAGTATTTTGGGCAAGAAAATGGGCATGCGGGGCGCCATGGCGGGATTGGCATGAGCACGGACCGGATCTGTGTCGGCGCGATTGCCGGCGCCTTTGGCGTGCGAGGCGAGGTGCGGCTGAAAAGCTTCTGCACCGAGCCTGGCGCCATTGCCGATTACGCCCCGCTCTGGACCGAGGATGGCGCCCGCAGCTTCGGGGTCACCTTGACCCGAACGGTTCCGAACGGGCTGGCCGCCCGGTTGAGCGGCATCACCACCCGCGAGGCGGCCGAGGCCCTGCGCGGCACCCGGCTTTATGCCGACCGTGAGAAACTGCCGCCGCCCGGTGAAGATGAGTTCTATCATGCGGATCTGCTGGGCCTGGACGTTCTGGACACGGGCGGCACGCCGCTGGGCCGTGTGGCGGCCATCCAGAACCACGGCGCGGGGGATATTCTGGAGGTCCGCGGCGCGGCGGGCGGGGCGTTGCTGCTGCCCTTTACCCGCGCCTGCGTGCCCACCGTGGACCTGACAGCGGGCCGGGTCATCGTCGATCCGCCCGAGGAGGCGGCGCCATGACGATTCAGACCCGGTTGCGCCTGACCAATGTGCTGGGCAGTCTGATTCTGGTGGCGCCCTTTGCGGCCGGGCTGGGCGGGTTCGACCCGGTGATGTGGATCGTCTTCTGGGCGATCTTTGCGCTGTGGTTCCTGGGCGTTCAGGCGCCCCTGGGCGAGCACCCCATGCCGCTTGCCGCCGCGCTGACCGCGCAAGGAGCGGTGGTGGCGCTGCTGATGGGGCTGGGCCATGCTGCGGGGCTCTGGGCGGATGCGGTGTTGCCGGCCTGGCTGTTGATCGGGGGGGCGGTCGGGGCCTTGCTCCTGGGGCGGTGGATCCGCGTACCGCCCGAGGAGATCGAAGCCCTGGTGCGCCAGGCGGCCAATGCAGCCGATGCGCATGACACGCAGCCGGAGGCGGCGGAAGCGCCTGAACCGGTGCCTGAACCCGACCCCGAGCCCGAACCTGAACCGGACTATGACCCGGATGCTGCGCAGGACGCGCTTGCCGCAATGGCGCGCGCTCTGGACGCTCTGGACCCGGTGGCGCCCGATGCAGGCGCGCTGGCGGAGGCCTTGCGCCCGGCCCTGACCGATGCCGGACCGCGTGCGGTTGCCGCAGCGCTGTTCGAACGGGCCGCAGGGGACGCCCCCCTGCGCGAGCGGCGCGCGCTGGTGGCGCTCATGGCCGAGCCGCAGGTGGTCAGCTTCATGACGGGCGAGAAGCTTCCTGCGCGGGTCTTTGACGCCATCGCCGCCGAGGATTGCGAGATCGGCCTGGCAGGCTGGGCGGTTGAGGCCGGGGCTCTGCTGGACCAGTCGCCTGCGACGGTTGCGGATTTCCCCACGCCCGCGCGGATCGATCAGGTGGCCGACCGCTACGCGGTCGAGGACACCGCGCTCTGCGCCCGGCTGCAGGCGATTGCCACGCAGCTGCGCGAAAGCGACGGGGCGGCGGGATGAGCGCATCGGGAAAGCTGCGCGCGCGTGGGCGGCTGCAGCCCAGCGTCTCGATGACGCCGCGGGCGCTGATGGAGGGGCCGCCGCGGCTGGCCGGGGTCTGGACAGCGCGGATCATCACGCTGTTTCCACAGGCCTTTCCCGGCACGCTGGGGCTGTCGCTGACCGGCAAGGCACTGGATCAGGGGCTTTGGGCGCTGGACCCCATTGACCTGCGCGGCTTTGGCGAAGGCAAGCATCGCAATGTCGATGACACGCCCGCCGGGGGTGGCGCCGGCATGGTGCTGCGCGCCGATGTCATGGGCCGCGCCCTGGCCATGGCCGCGCAGGGGCCTGCCGCGGACCGTGCGCGCTGGCCGGTGATCTATCTGTCCCCGCGCGGGCGCCCGTTCACCCAGGCCCGGGCGCAAGCGCTGGCGCAGGGGGCGGGTGTCACGTTGATCTGCGGGCGGTTTGAGGGGTTGGACCAGCGGGTGATCGATCACCATGGGGTCGAGGAGGTCTCGATCGGCGATTTTGTCCTGAGCGGGGGCGAGATCGCCGCGCAGGCCTTGATCGATGCGACGGTCCGCCTTATACCGCGCGTGCTGGGGAATCAGGCCTCGACCGAAGAGGAGTCCTTTTCGGACGGTTTGCTGGAGCACCCGCACTACACCCGCCCCGCCAACTGGCAAGGCCACGACATTCCGGAGGTTCTCCTGTCCGGGGATCATGGCAAGGTTGCCGCCTGGCGCAAGGCAATGGCCGAAAGGCTGACCAAGGAACGCCGCCCTGACCTCTGGCGGGCTTATTGTGCGCAACACGATAGGGACCCGGATGGAGACCAAGAGCTCTGAGGGCGCTCACAGGACGCGGGGGAGCACCCGCGCCAAATGGAAAGGATACCGCGATGAACCTGATCGCGCAGATAGAAGCCGAGCAGATCGCCGAGCTTGGCAAGGACATTCCCGATTTCAAGGCGGGCGACACCATTCGCGTGGGCTACAAGGTGACCGAGGGCACCCGCACCCGCGTGCAGAACTTCGAAGGCGTCTGCATCGCCCGCAAGGGTGGCAGCGGCATCGCGGCCTCTTTCACCGTGCGCAAGATTTCCTTCGGTGAAGGCGTGGAACGTGTGTTCCCGCTGCATTCGACCAATATCGACAGCATCACCGTGGTCCGTCGCGGCAAGGTGCGGCGTGCGAAGCTGTATTACCTGCGCGCCCGGCGCGGCAAATCCGCCCGCATCGCCGAAAAGACCAACTACCGCCCGCTGGCGGCCAAGGCATAAGGAGCCCGGGACGATGAAAACCGATACGCATCCCGAATACCATCTGATCAACGTCAAGCTGACCGATGGCACCGTGTTCCAGATGAAATCCACCTGGGGCAAGGAAGGCGACACCCTGTCGCTGGAGATCGACCCCACCGTGCACCCCGCCTGGACCGGCGGCGGCGCCCGACTGATGGACAGCGGCGGCCGGGTGTCGAAGTTCAAGAACAAATACGCCGGGCTTGGGTTCTGATCCAGCGCCTGACGGCAGGAATATCCGGGGCGCGCCACGCTGGCGCGCCCTCTTTTTTCGGTGGCGGGTGAAGGCGCGCCCCTTGAGGGCAGTGCAAGGCAGGGGATGGACGGCGTGGCCCATATCATCGTGATCGGCAATGAGAAGGGCGGCTCGGGGAAATCCACGACCTCGATGCATGTGGCGGTGGCGCTGGCGCGGATGGGGCACCGGGTGGGCGCGGTCGATCTGGACCTGCGCCAGCGCAGCTTTGGCCGCTATGTGGAAAACCGCCGCGCCCATGTGAAGCGCCACGGGCTGGACCTGCCCATCCCTGATTACCGCCCCCTGCCTGATCTGGCCCCCGAAGATATCCCCGAAGGCGCCAACCCGCTGGACGTGCAGTTTTCCACCGTCCTGTCGGCGCTGGAACCGGAGTGCGATTTCATCCTGATCGATTGCCCGGGTGCGCATACCCGGCTGAGCCAGTTGGCCCATTCGCTGGCCGATACGCTGATCACGCCGATGAATGACAGTTTCGTGGATTTCGACCTGCTGGCGCGCACCGACCCGGAAACCGGCAAGGTGCTGGGGCCATCGATCTATTCCGAAATGGTCTGGGCGGCGCGGCAGGCCCGGGGGCGTGAGGGGTTGAAGCCAATCGACTGGCTGGTGCTGCGCAACCGGCTGGGCACCCAGGCCATGCACAACAAGCGCAAGGTGGGGGCCGCGCTGACCGAATTGTCCCGCCGGATCGGCTTTCGCGTGGCGCCGGGGTTTTCCGAGCGGGTGATCTTCCGCGAGCTGTTCCCCCGCGGGCTGACACTGCTGGACCTGCGCGACATGGGCGAACAAAGCTTCAGCCTGTCGAACATCGCCGCGCGGCAGGAGTTGCGCGACCTGATCGCCACGCTGGACCTGCCCGGGGTGAAGGTGGATTTCTGAGCCCTGCCCGACTGCGGTCGGGCAAGCGCTGAGCGGCGCCTGCAGGCCTCAGATCACTCGTTCGACCACATAGCCGGCCAAATCGTCCAGCATCTCGCGCAGGGGATCATCGGGCAGGCTGTGCAGCGCCTCGCGCGCGGTTGCGACCCAATCCAGGGCGCTTTGGCGGGCGCTTTCCAGTGCGCCCGTGCGGCGCAGGATCTCCATCGCGTGTTCCAGATCACCCGGGCGCTGGTCGCGCTTTGCGATCACGCGGGTCCAGAAGGCGCGCTCCGCGTCATCGGCCCGGGCAAGGGCGCGAATCAGGGGCAGGGTCGGCTTGCCCTCGCGGAAGTCATCGCCCAGGTTCTTGCCGATCCCGTCGCCCGCGCCGCCGTAATCCAGAAAGTCATCGACGATCTGGAAGGCCATGCCCAGCGCATCGCCATAGCGATGCAGCGCCGCAACGCGGTCTTCGGGGGCACCGGCGATCACCGCGCCCGATTGCGTGGCGGCGGAAAACAGCGCCGCGGTCTTGCCGCGAATCACCCGCTCATAGGTCGCCTCATCGGTGGAGAGATTGCGCAGGGTGGTCAGCTGCAGCACCTCACCCTCGGCGATGGTGGCGGCGGCGTTGGACAGGATGTCCAGCACCTGCAGTGATTCGCATTCGACCATCAGCTGGAATGCCCGCGCGAACAGGTAATCGCCGACCAGCACCGACGAGGTATTGTCCCACAGCAGATTCGCCGTGGGCCGCCCGCGCCGTTGTTCGCTGTCATCCACCACATCATCATGCAGCAGGGTGGCGGTGTGGATGAATTCCACCGTGGTGGCCAGGCGCAGGTGATGCGCGCCTTCGTATCCGCACAGCTTGGCGGCGGCGATGGTCAGCATGGGGCGCAGGCGTTTGCCCCCGGCCTCGATCAGATGGGCGGTGACTTCGGGGATGCGCGGCGCGTGGTCCGAGGCCATGCGTTCACGGATCAGCGCGTCAACCCCCGCCAGTTCGGGCGCCAACGCCCGAGCCAGTCGGTCATGCGGCTTCAGGGTCACGTGATCCAGACTCATGACGATTGCTTCAACCTCGACAACGGCGGCGGCAACCGGCTAGGCTCCGTCGCATGAAAGAACTGCTGCGCACCACCAATCCCACAATTATTCCCTACGCGAAAGCATTGCTTGAGGGGGAGGATATAGAAGCCTTCGAGCTGGACGTCCACATGAGCGCGCTGGAAGGCAGCATCGGAATCCTGCCACGTCGCCTGATGGTGCGCGAAAAGGACCATTTCCGCGCCAGCGCGCTGATGCGCGATTTCGGCATTCCGTTTGAAAGCTGATGAGCCTGCGGGAAAATGGCACAGCCGGGGGCGACGCGTCGGACGCGGCGCTGACGCGGGATGCGTTTCTGGATGGCCGGGTGATGATTCGTCAGCCCCGCCAGGGGTATCGCGCCGCCACCGACCCGGTGTTCCTGGCCGCAGCCGTTCCGGCCCGCGCGGGGCAATCGGTCCTGGAACTGGGCTGCGGGGTGGGGGTGGCCAGCCTGTGCCTGGCGGCCCGGGTGCCGGGGCTGGCGCTGACGGGGGTAGAGCTGCAGCCTGACTATGCGGCGCTGGCCCGGCGCAACGCAGGGGAGAACGGTGCCGCGTTCGAGGTGATCGAGGCCGACCTGACCGCCCTGCCCGCCGATCTGCGCGCGCGCAGCTTTGACCATGTGATCGCCAACCCGCCCTATTACGCACCCCATGACCCGCCCGCCGCGAACCCGGGGCGCGACCGCGCCCTGCGCGAGGCAACGCCGCTGGCGCTGTGGCTGGATGTAGCGCTGCGGCGCTGCCGCGATGGCGGGCATGTCAGCGTGATCCATCTGGCCGAGCGGCTGCCGGAGCTGTTGGCGGGGTTTGCGGGGCGGGCCTCGGTCACGGTGCTGCCGTTGGCGGCGCGGGCGGGGCGGGCGCCGCGGCGGGTGATCCTGCGCGCGCGCAAGGGCGGGCGCAGCCCGTTTCGGCTGCTGGCGCCGCTGGTGGTGCATGAGGGGGCAAGCCACCCCGGCGATGGCGAGCACTTCACGCCCGAGGTGCGGGCTGTCATGCGCGCAGCCGCCGCGCTGCCTTTTGAGGGGGGCTGAGCGCCCCCGGACCGTGGCGCATCTGGCGGCGGAAGCGCCCGCTCGGCGCACCTCCCGCCCACCCACCCCGGTGCGCCTCGCGGGCGCTGCCCCCCTGCGGGTGGCGGGCCTTTATGGGGTGACGAACGCGCCGCTGGCGTAGCCCTGAAGGTAGAGGAGAGCGGTCAGATCGCCGTGGTTGATGCGCAGCGCGCAGCGCGCCGCGACGGCGGGTTTGGCGTGGAAGGCAACCCCGGCCCCGGCGGCCTCCAGCATGGCCAGGTCATTGGCGCCATCGCCCACGGCCATCACCTGCGCCGCCGTGATCCCGCGCGCGGCACTGATCCGCCGCAGCGCCTCCAGCTTGGCAGCGCGGCCCAGGATCGGCTCGGCAACCTCGCCGCTGAGGGCACCATCGGCGGTCAGCAGCGTGTTGGCGTGGTGTTCGTCAAAGCCCAGCGCCCCGGCCACATGGCCGGTAAAGGCCGTGAACCCGCCCGAGACCAGCACCGCATGCGCCCCGTTGGCGCGCATGGTGGCCAGCAGCGTGGCCGCGCCGGGGGTGAAGGTGATCCGCTCGGCGATCACGCGGTCGATGATCCCGGCCTCCAGCCCGCGCAGCAGGGCGACGCGTTCGCGCAGGGCGCCTTCGAATTCCAGTTCGCCATTCATGGCGCGTTCGGTGATCTCGGCCACATGGGCGCCGACCCCGGCCATGTCGGCCAGTTCATCGATACATTCCTGCACGATCATGGTGCTGTCCATATCGGCGATCAGCATCGCCTTTTGCCGCCCCGCCGCCGGTTGCACCGCTAGGTCGATCCCGCGGGCCTGCAATTCGGCCCAGACCTCCCATTGATTGCCGGGCGGCTGTTCCAGCGGGAATTCTGCCGCCAGATCCGGGGCGATCCATTGCGCTGCCCCACCGCCCCAGGCGTTACGCAAAGCCTCGACGGTGGCGCCATCCAGGGTTGGAGCGGAAGGGTTGGTGATCAGGGTGGCGATCTGCATGGGGCCTCCGGCGCGTGTCGCGGGTTGATGCTGCAATGCCGCATTAGGACAATTTCCCCCCTTGTGCCAGAGCGCGCCGGGGCGTATGGCGGCAAGTGGGACACCCCTCCCCAACGAGGGGCGCATATCTGGAAGGATAGCACCATGACGACTGACCAACCGGCAACGCGGCCGGGCAATCCGCGTTTTTCATCCGGCCCCTGCGCCAAACCCCCCGTATTCTCCTTGGACAAGCTGTCGGACGCGCCGCTGGGCCGGTCGCACCGCGCCGCCGTGGGCAAGGCGAAGCTGAAGGCCGCCATCGACCACACGCGCGAGATTCTGGGCGTGCCCGAAGGGTATCGCATCGGGATCGTCCCGGCCTCGGACACGGGCGCGGTGGAAATGGCCATGTGGTCGCTGCTGGGCGCGCGCCCCGTGACCATGGTCGCCTGGGAGAGCTTTGGCGCGGGCTGGGTGACCGATGCCGTCAAGCAGTTGAAACTGGATGCCGATGTCCGCACCGCCCCCTATGGGCAGATCGTGGATATGGGCGCCATCGACTATGACAGTGATGTGGTCTTTACCTGGAACGGCACCACCAGCGGGGTGCGCCTGCCTCATGGCGACATGATCCCCGCCGACCGGCAGGGCTTGACCATCTGCGATGCCACCAGCGCGGCTTTTGCCATGGACCTGCCCTGGGACAAGCTGGATGTGGTGACCTTCTCCTGGCAGAAGGTCATGGGCGGCGAGGCAGCGCATGGCATGCTGATCCTGTCCCCCCGCGCGGTGGAGCGGCTGGAAAGCCACACACCGCCCTGGCCGCTGCCGAAGATCTTTCGCCTGACCAAGGGCGGCAAGCTGATCGAGGGCATCTTCAAGGGCGAGACCATCAACACGCCCTCGATGCTGGCGGTGGAGGATTACCTGCTGGCGCTGGACTGGGCGCGCAGCATCGGCGGGCTGCCGGCGCTGATCGCGCGCTGTGACGCCAATGCCGCCGTGATCGCGCGGTTTTGCGCCGCCAATGACTGGATCGCCAATCTGGCCGAGGATCCGGCCACCGCATCGACCACCAGCGTCTGCCTGAAATTCACCGACCCGGGCATCAGTGACGGCGCCGCCTTTGCCAAGGCCGTGGCCAAGCGGCTGGAGGCCGAGGGCGTGGCCTTTGACATCGGCGCCTACCGTGACGCCCCGCCGGGGCTGCGCATCTGGTGCGGCGCCACGGTGGAAACATCGGATCTGGAGGCGCTGATGCCCTGGATCGCCCATGCCTATCACGCGGAACGCGCCGCCCTGGCCTGAGCCCGGGCCGCCCCTGTCATTCCCCCATTCAAGGAGCCAGAACCCATGGCACCCAAGGTTCTTGTGTCCGACAAGCTGTCGGAAACCGCCGTGCAGATCTTTCGTGACCGCGGCATCGACGTCACCTTCGACCCGTCCATCGGCAAGGACAAGGAGAAGCTGGCGCAGATCATCGGCGACTATGACGGCCTTGCCATCCGCTCGGCCACCAAGGTCACGGCGAAGCTGCTGGACAACGCGCCGCGCCTGAAGGTGGTGGGCCGCGCCGGGATCGGCGTGGACAATGTGGACATTCCGGCTGCGTCGAAGAAAGGCGTGATCGTGATGAACACGCCCTTCGGCAACTCGGTCACCACCGCCGAACATGCCATTGCGCTGATGATGGCCGTCGCGCGCCAGATCCCCGAGGCCAACGCCTCCACCCATGCCGGCAAATGGGAGAAATCGCGCTTCATGGGCTCCGAGGTGACCGCCAAGACCTTGGGCGTGATCGGCGCGGGCAATATCGGCGCCATCGTCTGCGACCGCGCGCTGGGGCTGCGGATGAAGGTCATCGCCTATGACCCGTTCCTGAGCGAGGAGCGCGCCACCAAGCTGGGCGTGACCAAGGTGGAACTGGACGAGCTGCTGGCCCGCGCCGATTTCATCACCCTGCATGTGCCGCTGACCGACAAGACCCGCAACATCCTGTCGGCCGAGGCGATCGCCAAGACCAGGCCCGGCGTGCGCATCATCAACTGCGCCCGCGGCGGGCTGGTGGATGAAACCGCCCTGGCCGCGGCGCTGAAATCCGGCCATGTCGCCGGCGCCGGCTTCGATGTGTTCGAGGTCGAACCCGCCACCGACAGCCCGCTCTTTGGCCTGCCCAATGTGGTGGTCACCCCGCATCTGGGCGCCTCCACCACCGAGGCGCAGGAAAACGTCGCCCTGCAGGTGGCCGAGCAGATGTCGGATTACCTGCTGACCGGGGCGGTGCAGAACGCGCTCAACATGCCCTCGGTCACCGCCGAGGAAGCCGCCGTCATGGCGCCCTGGGTGAAGCTGGCCGCGCATCTGGGCTCCTTCGCCGGGCAACTGACCGAAGACCCGATCCGCGCGGTGAACATCCTCTATGACGGCGCGGTGGCCGAGATGAACCTGGACGCGCTGAACTGCGCGGTGATCGCAGGCATCATGAAGGCGTCGAACCCGGATGTGAACATGGTCTCGGCCCCGGTGGTGGCGCGCGAACGCGGGGTGAAGATTTCCACCACCACGCAAGGGAAATCAGGGGTGTTCGACGCCTATATCAAGCTGACCGTGGTGACCGAAGACCGCGAACGCTCCATCGCCGGGACGGTGTTTTCCGATGGCAAGCCGCGCTTCATCCAGATCAAGGGCATCACCATCGATGCCGAGGTCGGCCAGCACATGCTCTATACCACGAATGAGGATGTGCCCGGGATCATCGGCACCCTGGGCCAGACCATGGGCGAAAACGGCGTGAACATCGCCAATTTCACCCTGGGCCGGTCCTCTCGCGGGGCCGAGGCCATCGCGCTGCTCTATCTGGACGCGCAACCGCCCGCCGATGTGCTGGCCAAGCTGAAGGCAACGGGTCTGTTCCGCCAGGTCCGTCCGCTGGAATTCGACATGGCCTGATCAGGCAACACCCTGCCCGGTTTCCGGGCAGGGCTTGCCCTGCCGTGCCGTGCCGGGCAGGGTGCGGCGGACGGCACCCAACCTCGGAGTCCTGCCATGCGCACCTATGCGATCGGCGATATTCACGGGCAGTATGACCTGCTGCGCGCCGCCCATGACCGGATCGATGCCGACCGCACCCGCTGTGGCGACAGCGCCGCCCCGGTGGTGCATCTGGGCGATCTGGTGGACCGCGGCCCGGATTGCGCCAGCGTCATCGGCTATCTGCGCCGGGGGATCGGCGCGGGCGAACCCTGGGTGGTGCTGAAGGGCAACCATGACCGCATGTTCAGCCTGTTCCTGCACGACCCTGGCGCCCGGGATCCCGGCCTGCGCTCCAGCTTCAGCTACCTGCACCCCGCCATCGGCGGCGGGGCAACCCTGCAAAGCTACGGCGTCCGCAATGCCGCCGACCGCCCCCTGGCGCCGGTCCATGCCGAGGCGCTGGACCTCATCCCGCCCGAGGATCGCGCCTTCATGGCGGCGCTGCCCAGCCAGCACCGGCGCCAGGATGTGCTCTTCGTCCATGCAGGCATCCGCCCCGGCATCCCGTTGGACGACCAGATCGAGGATGACCTGGTCTGGATCCGCGGCCCCTTTCTGGACGATCCGCGCGATCATGGCCCGCTGGTGATCCACGGCCACACCGCCATCCACCAACCCGAACACCACGGCAACCGGGTGAATATCGACACCCGCGCCGCCTATGGCGGCCCGCTCACCGCCATCGTCATCGAAGACCGCGCGGTCTTCGTGCTGGGCGACCATGGTCGCATCCCGCTCCTGCCCGGCGACGGGATCGACACCAGCGCCTGACCTGACGCGCAGCGCCACCATCCCTTCGGCCCGATGCGCCGCGCGCATCGGGCGCGCCCGCGCGGGGCGCAAGGGTGGGTGGGCGGGCGCACCGCGCGGGCGCACCGACGCCAGCCACCGGCGCTCCACCGTGGTATCAGGACTCCCCCAGCACCACGCCGAACCGTGCATCCCCCGTCACGCTGACCCCCGGTTGCGGCGCAGGCTCGGGCGCGCGGGGCGGCGCATCGGCCCCGCAGGCCGCCAGCATCAGCACCAGTGCCGCCAACCCCGCCCGCGGCGCCAGAACCAGCATCGCCATCCCTCCCACGGTTGCCCCTGAATACGCGCTCATCCCAGCACCTCGGCCCAGCGCACGATCTGCGCGCGCACGTTTTCAGGCGCGGTGCCCCCATAGCTGGTGCGGCTGGCCACCGAATTATGCACCCCCAGCACATCGAACACCGCGCCGGTGATATCCTGATGCACCGATTGCATCGCTTCCAGCGTCAACTCGGGCAGATCGCAGCCCGCATCCTCGGCCATCTTCACCAGCGCGCCGGTGACGTGATGCGCCTCGCGGAAGGGCAGGCCCAGTTCGCGCACCAGCCAATCCGCCAGATCGGTGGCGGTGGAAAACCCGCTTGATGCCGCCGCCTCCAGGGCATCGCGGTTGGCACTCATGTCGCGCACCATGCCCTCCATCACCTCCAGCGACAGGTTCAGCGTGTCAGCGGCGTCGAACACCTGCTCCTTGTCCTCCTGCATGTCCTTGGAATAGGTCAGCGCCAGCCCCTTCATCACCGTCATCAGCGCGATATTGGCGCCCAGAATCCGCCCGATCTTGGCGCGCAGCAGTTCCGCCGCATCCGGGTTGCGCTTTTGCGGCATGATGCTGGAGCCGGTCGAAAACCCGTCCGACAACCGCACAAATCGAAACTGCGCCGAGGACCAGATCACCAGCTCTTCGGCAAAGCGCGACAGGTGCAGCGCGCAGATGCTGGCCGCCGACAGGTATTCCAGCGCGAAATCCCGGTCCGAGACACTGTCCAGGCTGTTCGCCGTGGGCCGGTCAAACCCCAGCGCCGCCGCCGTGCGCGCGCGGTCGATGGGAAACGAGGTTCCCGCCAGCGCCGCCGCCCCCAGCGGGCATTCGTTCATCCGCGCGCGGGCATCCATGAACCGGCCCCGGTCCCGCGCCAGCATCTCTACATAAGCCAGCATGTGATGGCCCCAGGTCACGGGCTGGGCGGTCTGCAGATGGGTGAAGCCGGGCATGACCCAATCCGCCCCGGCCTCGGCCTGCACCAGAAAGGCGCGCATCAGCCGGGTCAGCCCCTCGATCGCGGTATCGCATTGATCGCGCACCCAAAGCCGGAAATCCACCGCCACCTGGTCATTGCGCGAGCGCGCCGTATGCAGCCGCCCCGCCGCCGGGCCGATGATCTGCGTCAGCCGCGATTCGACATTCATGTGGATGTCTTCCAGCGCGGCGGAAAAGGCGAAATCCCCGGCCTCGATCTCGGCCAGAACCTGCTGCAGGCCGGTATCGATGGCCTGCGCGTCGGCCTCGGTGATGATCCCCTGCGCCGCCAGCATCGCGGCATGGGCGCGTGACCCGGCGATATCCTGCGGCGCCAGGCGCTTGTCATAGCTGATCGAGGCGTTGATCGCCTCCATGATCGCCTCGGGGCCACGCCCGAAGCGTCCGCCCCACATCGCATTCGCGCCGCCACCGCTCATCTGACCTGCCCCTTGCATCCCGTCTGCTTGCGCCGTCTATACGCCCGCCGAAAGATCGGTGCAATTCGCTCTATTTCGCGGGCGGCGGGCCGCTGCCGCTTAACTGGCGTTTAACCCCGGGCTGCGCACCCTTGACGCGCAAGAGTGGAGAGTGCGCATGCAACAGATCGACCCCGCCCCCGCCGTCGACGACAGCTGGCAAAGCCCGCTGAGCGCCGCCGAAGCCACCGCCCGGCGTGAAACGGTGGAGATGGTCCGCGCCGCACTGGACGACCGCCGCGCCCTGCTGGCCTTTCAGCCGGTGGTCCAGTCGCGGATGCCGAAACGCGCCGCTTTCTACGAAGGGTTGATTCGCCTGCTGGATGCGCAGAACCGGGTGATCCCCGCCGCGGATTTCATGGCCGCCATCGAAACCAATGAACTGGGCCGACGGGTGGATTGCATGGCGCTCGAGATGGGGCTGTCCTGGCTTGCGCGCGAACCGGGAGTGCGGCTGTCGATCAACATGTCCGCGCGCTCCATCGGCTATCCGGCCTGGCTGTCGACGCTGGAACGCGGCCTGCGCGCCGACCCCAGCATCGGCGAACGGCTGATCCTGGAAATCACCGAATCCTCGGCCATGGTGATGCCGGACCTGGTGACCGTCTTCATGCAGGACATGCAGGAACGCGGCATCTGTTTCGCGCTGGATGATTTCGGCGCGGGTTATACCGCATTTCGGTATCTGAAGGAGTTCTATTTCGACATCGTCAAGATTGACGGCCAGTTCATCCGCGACATTCACGCCAACCCGGACAACCAGATCCTGGCCCAGGCGCTTGTCTCCATCGCCCGGCATTTTGACATGTTCACCGTGGCCGAAAGCGTGGAGACCGCCGCAGACGCACGGTATCTGGTCGATATCGGGGTGGATTGCCTGCAAGGCTATTACTTCGGCGCCCCCTCGGCCGCGCCCCCCTGGCACGCACCGCTGGAGAGCAAGCGCACCGGCTAGGCCAAGACCGAACCCAGGCTTACCGCGCGCGCGATGGGCGCCGCGCCCCGGTGTGCGGCTGGCACCGCTCAGGCGGCGGCGGACCGGTCCAGTTCGGCAAGCGCCGCATCCAGCAGCGCCGTGTCCGCGCCCGGCCTGGTGGCCCCTTCGGAGAGGACGCGCCGCCACGCCCGCGCCCCGGGCCGCCCGGCGAACAGCCCCAGCATGTGCCGGGTCACCGAATGCAACCGCCCGCCCGCGGCCAGGTGCCGGTCGATATAGGGTTTCATCGCCTCGACTGCCTCAAAGGGGCCCAGCCCGCCCGGGCGCCCGAAGATCCGCGCATCCGCCCCGCACAGGATCTCGGCCGGCTGGTGATAGGCCGCCCGCCCGATCATCACGCCATCAACCCCCTGGGCCAGCAGCGCCTCGGCCGCGTCCAGGCTGGCGATCCCGCCATTGATCGACACGGACAGATCCGGAAAGGCGCGCTTCATCTCCAGCACCAGCGGATAGTCCAGCGGCGGGATTTCCCGGTTGTCCTTGGGCGAAAGCCCCTGCAGCCAGGCCTTGCGGGCATGGATGATCACCCGGCGCACCCCGGCGGCCCGGATCGCCTCCAGAAAGCGCGGCAGGGCCTCGGCCGGGTCCTGATCATCCACCCCGATGCGGCATTTCACCGTGACTTCGGCCGGGCTGGCCGCGATCATGGCGGCCACGCAATCCGCCACCAGTGCCGGGTCCTGCATCAACACCGCGCCGAAACACCCCGATTTCACCCGGTCCGACGGGCAGCCGCAGTTGAGATTGACCTCTCCATAGCCTTCGTCCCAACCCATGGCCGTCGCCTGCGCCAGCTCCTTCGGGTCCGAACCGCCAAGCTGCAGGGCCACCGGCTGCTCGGCCGCATCAAAGCCAAGAAGATGCCGCGCGCCGCCCCGTACCAGCGCGGGCGCAGTCACCATTTCCGTGTAAAGCAAGGTGTGACGCGATAGCAGCCGATGGAAATACCGGCAGTGCCTATCTGTCCAGTCCATCATCGGCGCTATGGACAATCCAGCGTGGTGGTTCATTTGCATTTCACGTTTATCTTCAAAGCATTGACGGCGGTCGCGGTTGCGCTGGACAACGCCCCATTGTCCCCGAATTTACCCTTCCACGGCACCATATTGCGCCCACGAACATGGCCTGCATCGACCCCGCGCTCCCCTCCGGGGGCTACCTTGCGTCCGGATCAGACGAAAGGGTGGACCATGCGGGCAAAACGTTTCGCTGTCCAGCCGATGCCCACAGTAGCGCCCTGCCCAGGCGGAAACGCGGGGAGACCGAGGGCTGGCGCCGAACAAGACGTCCGCCTCTCACCCCGGCACCCGTC
The DNA here is from genome assembly GCF_013415485.1 of Rhabdonatronobacter sediminivivens. Lineage (GTDB taxonomy): Bacteria > Pseudomonadota > Alphaproteobacteria > Rhodobacterales > Rhodobacteraceae > Rhabdonatronobacter > Rhabdonatronobacter sediminivivens. Next base: position 21,256 of record NZ_JACBXS010000034.1, read on the forward strand.
GCGCGACCATACTGGCCTTCACATAGTCGATATGTGCGACGTAGACAAACCGCCGCGCCTCTTGCCACCTTGAAGCGCAATCTGGGCGAGGAGCGGATCGGGCACTGCAAGAGATCCCCGCCTGAACGTCGACGAGACGCCTGTGGTCCGGTGCTTCTCACGTAACGCGCCTGCGGCATCATCAAGGCTGTGCCCCATGGTTGGCGGAATGGATGACCTCGGATCTGCCGCAGTTCGGCCTGCTGGTGATGCAGATTGACGGGCTGCCATGGACGGCAACCTGTTGATGATCGGCGCGGTCGGGGTCGATGCGGCTGGCGCTGCGCAGGACCACGCGGGGATCAAGTCCGCCGGATCTGACCTCAGCGCGCCTGGCAGGCACTTTCAAAGCGTTCCTGACAGACTGCGAGCACCTCGTCACCGGGGCGTTGCCACCAATCCTGGGCCGAGAATATCTCGACTTCCTGCGGGCCGTTCCAGCCTGCGGCCTCGATCATGGCGCGGATGCCCGGCAGGTCGATCACCCCGTCCCCCATCATGCCCCGGTCCAGCAGCAGGTCGCGCGTGGGCACCCGCCAGTCGCAGATATGGTGCGCCATGATCGCACCCATGCGGCCTGCCCGCGCAATCGCCTGCGCCAGCCCCGGGTCCCACCAGACGTGATAGACATCGATCGCCACGCCGACCCCCGGCCCCAGCGCTTCGCACAGGTCCAGCGCCTGATCGAGCGTGTTCACGCAGGCGCGGTCGGCGGCATACATCGGGTGCAGGGGTTCGATGGCCAGCGGCACGCCCGAGGCGCGGGCATGGGGCAGCAGCGCGGCGATCCCCTCGGCCACCTGCGCGCGCGCGTCCGTGATATCGCGCGAGCCTTCGGGCAGGCCGCCCACCACCAGCACCAGACAATCGGCGCCCAGTTCCGCAGCCTCGTCCACCGCGCGGCGGTTGTCATCAAGCGCCGCCTGCCGCCCTTCGGCATCCGCGGCGGGGAACATGCCGCCCCGGCACAGGCCAGTCAGCCGCAACCCGTTGGCGCGAACGATCCGCGAGGCCTCGGCCAGCCCGATGGCGGCGACCTGGTCGCGCCAGGGCGAGATTGCCGTGATGCCGCGCGCCAGGCAGCCGTCCACGGCCTCGGCAAAGCCCCATTGCTGGCGCGTGGTGGCCAGGTTGATGGACAGGATGTTGTCGCTCATGGGGTCGCTCCTTGCTTCAGTGGCTCCAGCGCGTCCGTGTCCGGGTCCAGCGCGCAGCCAAAGCCCTTTGCTGCCAGTGTGCTGGTGAGCGCAATCATGCCGTCATCGATCCGCAGGCGGGACTGGCCGTCGGTGACTGTATAAAGATCCGGGTGGGCCTGCGCGTAGCGGGCCTGTTCCGCCGCAGGCGCTGTGCCCATCCCGCCTGCGAAATGGTGCCCGTTGCGTTCCACATGCGCGTTGCCGGTCACGGCGACCAGCACCAGATCCTGTTGCAGGGCCAGGCCCGGCTGCACGGTCAGATCCTCGGCTGACAGGAACAGGCGCGCACCTTCGGCGTTGCCCTGCGCCACCCGCGCCGCGTTCAGGAGCGCGCGATAGACCCCCTTGCAGGACTTGGACGACACGCCGGTATAGCCGAGGCGCCGCGCCTGCGGGAAGGACTCTAGATCGGCATCGGATTCGTCGATCTCCAGCGCCACCCGGGCGGCCAACTTGGACACATCGGTGTCCAGCGTCACCGCCCGCGCCATGGGCTGTTCCACGAACAACAGCCCCGCGCGCAGCCCCATCAGCGCCGGGTGGGCCGCGATTCGGTCCAGCAGGTCCGCCAGCGGTTCGGGGCCCGGGTATTGCTCATTCCCGTCGAGCGTAGCCTGCCAGCCGGGGGCTTCGGCGTCCAGCACCGCCGCGATGCGCGCCAGCCGGTCGGTATCCGCCACCGGGTCGCCGGAGAGTTTCAGCTTGAAATACCGCGGGGCGTAGGTGGCGATCACCTGATCGAGGCTTTGCGGCAGCCCGTCATTCAGCGGGGTTTCGATCTCCTCCGCCGTCAGCGCATCGCCCAGGCCCACGGTGTGGCGGAGCGCGATCCGGTCGGGCGCGGGCCGGGCGGCGAGAAAGGCGGGCATGTCGAAGCCGCGCAGGTCCGGGGTCAGGCGCGCGTCCATTCCGGCCAGGTTGGCGCGCAGCGCGTCCACCGCCGGCACCCCGTGCATCCGGCACAGCGCATCCAGCACCGCCCGGTCCGGCAGTGCCATCCCGAAGGAGGCGATCAGCCCGCCCATGCCCTGCGCCGCGCAGGCCGCCGCGTGCCCCGGCGCGGCGCTTGCGTGCAGGTCGAACGCGGTCCCTGCGCCCGCCCCGGCCAGCGCCTCCAGCCCCAGCCGCAGGGCGCGGCGCAACTGGTCGATGTTGTCATCCACGCTCAGGTCCGGCGACTTGTCGAACCAGCGCGGCATCATCATCTCGGCCGCCCAGCCGGTGGCGCGGCGGCCCTGCGCGTCCTCCACCACCACCCGCACGAAGGCCTGCGGGGCGGCGGCGACCGAGGCCGCGCCGAAGCGGAACGGGAAGCGGAAACGCACGGGCCGCTCGAAAGCCGCCCAGTCCATCACCCGCAGGCGCGGCGCGTCCGTCACGGGGTTACACCATGGACCGCCAGCAAGCGGGCCATGCGGTCGCTGGCAAGGTCCGGATCGGCCAGGCACCCGGCGGCATCGGCCAGCCGGAAGAGTTCCGCCAGATGCTGCAAGGACCGGGTGCTCTGCTGCCCGCCGACCATGGTGAAATGGTCCTGCAAGCCGTTGAGATAGGCCATGAACACCACCCCGGTCTTGTAGAACCGCGTCGGTGCCGCGAAGATGTGGCGTGACAGAGGAACGGTGGGCGCGAGCAGGCTGTGGAAGCTGCCTTCATCGCCTTGCCCCAGTGCCTCCAGCGCCGCCGAGGCCACCGGCGCGATGGCATCGAAGATGCCCAGCAGCGCGTCCGAATGGCCCTGCGCGTCCCCGGCGATCAGTTCGGCATAGTTGAAATCATCGCCCGTATACATGCGCACGCCCTCCGGCAGGCGGCGGCGCATGGCGATTTCCTTTTCCTTGGACAGGAGCGAGATCTTGATGCCGTCCACCTTGTCCGCATGCGCGGCGATCACGTCCAGCGCGACTTCCATCGCGGCCATGTGGTCGGCGTGGCCCCAGTAGCCCGCCAGCGCGGGGTCGAACATCTCGCCCAGCCAGTGGATGATGACCGGGTCCTTGCTCTTGCTCAGGACATGGTCATAGACGCGGGCATAATCATCGGGGCTACGCGCGGCGGCGGCCAGGGCGCGGCTGGCCATCAGGATGATGCGCCCGCCGTAGCCTTCGATCACCTCGAACTGTTCGTCATAGGCGCGCAGGATATCGTCGATGGTGACGCCTGCGCCGGGGTCCAGATGGTCGGTTCCGGCGCCGCAGGCGATCAGCGCGTCATCGCGGCCCGCGGCCTCGGCCAGGGCGCGGCGAATCAGCTCCTGCGCCTCGGGCCAGCCAAGGCCCATGCCGCGCTGGGCGGTGTCCATCGCCTCGGCCACGCCAAGGCCGAGGTCCCAGAGCCGGTGCCGAAACGCCAGCGTCCGATCCCAATCGATGGCCGGGGTCAGCCACGGGTCATGCACGGCCAGCGGATCGGCCACCACATGCGCGGCGGCAAAGGCGACGCGGGGAAAGGCATCGGCACGGCGCCGGGCCAGCGGCACGGGCGTGCCGCTCAGCCTGTGGGGCCGCAAGGTGCCGTCCGGGTGCGGCAGGGTGATCGTGCCCATCGCCTCAGAACTCCAGCGCGGGAACGTCCAGCCAGCGGCGTTCCTTCCATGATTGCAGACCCAGCGCGGCAAGCTGCACACCCTTGGCGCCCGCTTCCAGCCCGTAGGGCCAGGGCGCATCCTCGGCCACATGGCGCAGGAACATCTCCCATTGCACCTTGAAGCCGTTGTCGGCGGGCCAGTTGTCGGGCACTTCCTCCCAATCGTCAAAGAAGTTCATGGTCTGCGGCTGGTCGGGGTTCCAGACCGGTTTGGGCGTGTTCACCCGGTGCTGGGTGAAGCATTTGTGCAGCCCCGCCACCGCCGAGCCATGCGTGCCATCCACCTGAAAGGTCACCAGATCATCGCGCCGCACCCGCACCGTCCAGGAGGAGTTGATATGCGCGATCACGCCGCCCTCCAGCTCGAACGTGGCATAGGCGGCATCGTCGGCATCGGCGGCGTAGCGGTTGCCGCCCTCGTCCACGCGCTCGGGGATATGCGTGGCGCCCAGGCAGGAGACTGCGCGCACCTCGCCGAACAGGTTGTCCAGCACATAGCGCCAGTGGCACAGCATATCGAGGATGATGCCGCCGCCATCGGCCACGCGGTAATTCCACGAAGGCCGCTGCGCCTGCTGCCAGTCGCCCTCGAACACCCAGTAGCCGAATTCACCCCGCACCGACAGGATCTTGCCGAAGAAGCCCGAATCACGCAGCATCGCCAGCTTCATCAGGCCGGGCAGGAACAGCTTGTCCTGCACCACCCCGTGTTTCAGCCCCGAGGCGCACGCCGTGCGCGCAAGTTTCACCGCAACGTCCAGATCGTCCGAGGTGGGCTTTTCGCAATAGACATGCTTTCCGGCGCCCAGTGCGCGTTCCAGCAGCCCTGCGCGCATCTGCGTGGTGCCCGCATCAAAGAACACCGTGTCATCAGGGTTGGCGAGTGCTGCGTCCAGATCATCGGACCAGCGGGCAATGCCGTGACGTTCGGCCACTGCGCGGACGCGGTCGGCGTTGCGCCCCACCAGGATCGGATCAGGCACCAGCCGGTCGCCATTCGCCAGCATGATGCCACCCTGATCGCGAATCGCCACGATCGAGCGCACCAGATGCTGGTTGTACCCCATGCGCCCCGTGACGCCATGCATGATCAGGCCAAGCCGCTGTTCGCCCATTTTCCTGTGTCCTCGCTGACTGGTGGCACGCCGGTCGGGTGCCGCTATGTAACCTAATGGTTACTTAGCCCCAGCGTGGCGCTTCGGTCAAGCGTGAATGTCACGCCGCTCAGACACCGATTACCATGCGCGCCCCGGCCAGCGTCAGGAAGGCCAGGATCATCAGGTCGAAGGTGCGCGGGCTGCTGATCCGGCCCAGCCACGCGCCCACCGGCATGAAGGCAAAGACCGGGATGCAGGCGAAAAGCCCCAGCCCCAGCCAGTGCGCCTGATAGATGCCTGCCACCATCAGCGCCGGAAGCTGCACCAGCGCAAAGCCCAGGAACATGACCGAAACCGCGAACACCGTCGCCCGCCGTTCCAGCCCCAGCGCGTGGATGAAGGTCACGCCCGCAGGCGCGGCGATCCCGGTGGCGCCCTGCAAGGTCCCTGCCGCCAGCCCCGCCACCGGCCCCAGCCGCCGCCCCGCAACCTCGGACAGCACGAAGCCGGGCTTTGCCAGCCGCAGCGCCACATAGGCCAGCAGCATCGCACCCAGTCCGGCCTCGAGCATCCGCTCAGGCAGGGAGTCCAGCGCCCAGGTGCCCAGCCCGACCCCGACTGCGCCCAACCCCAGGAACCCCCACAGGAACGCCAGCCCCGGCAACGCCCGCGATGCCCGGTAGGCCCAGATCTGATAGAGGTTGGTGACAATGATCGGCACCAGCATGATACCGATGGCCTGCTGCAGCCCCACCAGTGCGGTCAGCAGCGGCAGCGCGATCAGCGGCAGGCCCAGCCCGGTCGCGCCCTTGGAAACCGCCCCCGCGCCCAGCGCCAGAGTCAGCCAGAACATCATCTGCAGGTCCATGCGCATCCTTTCGGTGGTCCGGCGCTGTAGCTCCGGGCGATTGACAGGGCGGGCCGCATCGCCCCAGCATGCGCGGGGCGGGGACCGCAGGAACAAAGGGGTTAGCGATGAAATTCAGCCTGTGCAACGAGGTTCTGGCCAATGTGGATCTGGCCGAGCAGTGCCGCCTGGCCGCCGCCATGGGCTATGCGGGGCTGGAAATCGCGCCCTACACGCTGGCTCCGGACCCCACGCGGATGACCGACCGCCAGATCGCTGATGCCCGCGCCATCGTCGCCGATCACGGGCTGGAGGTGACGGGGCTGCACTGGCTTCTGATCGCGCCCGAGGGCCTGTCGATCACCGACCCGGACCCGGCGATGCGCGCGCGCGTCACCGATGCGCTGGCCGCGCTGGTGGACCTTTGCGCGGGGTTGGGCGGGCGCGTGCTGGTCCATGGATCGCCCAAACAACGCCGATTGGGGGCGGAGCCGGAGCGCGCGCGGGCGGTGGCGCTGGAACATTGGGCCGCCGCCGGGGCGCGGGCGCGGGCGGCGGGCATGGTCTATTGCATCGAGCCGATTTCCGCAGACGAGGCCGATTTCGTCACCACCCTGGCCGAAGGTGCGGCACTGCTGGAGGCAGCGGCCGAGCCGGGGCTGCAACTGATGATCGACACCGGCCACGCCCTGCGCGGCGAGGGTGAACCGCTGGCCGATCTGGCCGCGCGCTGGCTGCCCACCGGGCGGATCGCGCATGTGCAACTCAATGACAGCAATCGGCGCGGCCCCGGTCAGGGGGCGGATCGGTTGGCGCCGTTCCTGGCCGCGCTGCGCGGGGCGCGATGGCCGCACCCGGTGGCGGTGGAGCCTTTCGTCTATGTCCCCGACGGCGCCACCACCGCCGCGGCATCCATCGGGTATCTGCGCGGGGTGCTGGAAGGGCTGGATGGTCCGGCGGCAGGCTGATTGCCACCGGGTTCCGGCGGCGCGCGCCACCTGAATTGAACCGGATGGTTACTTATGACTTGACAGAATGTCGCGCGCGCCACAGGCTGAGCCGCGTGCTGCCCGTTGCGGGGCACCTGCCTGGGAGGAGAACTGGAACCATGACTTATCGCATTCGAGTGCGGCTTGCCGCAGGGGCATTGGCAAGCGTCGCACTGGCCACCGGCGCCATGGCGCAAGACTGGGAGCCGGGCGGCCCCATCAACATCATCGTGCCCTGGGGCGCGGGCGGGTCCACGGATCAGGTCACCCGCGTCACCGCGCCGATCATCGCCGAGGCGCTGGGCGTCAATGTGGTGATCGTCAACCAGCCGGGCGCCTCGGGCTCCATCGGCACGCAGGAAGTGCTGAACGCCCCGCGCGACGGAATGACCTGGACCGCCAACGCAATCAAGAACAACGCCACCTATTCGGTCAGCGGTCTGATCGACGATACATCCATCGACGACTGGCACATCTATCTGTCGGTCGCCAACGCGCCTATGGTCAGCGTGCCCGCAAACAGCGAGTTCGAGGATTTCGGCGCACTGCTGGAAGCCTTTCGTGAGCGGGGAGAGGATATCACGGTCGCCACCGCGGGGGTGACATCGTCGGGCGGAACGGCGATTTCCAGCCTGGCCACGGCGGGGGATTTCGACTTCCGCATGATCACCTATGACGGCGGCGCACCTGCGGCCACCGCCACTGCAGCGGGCGAGGCGATGGTGACCACGCAATTGGCCGTGGAGCAGATCGAACTGGCGCGCGGCGGCCGCCTGCGGCCACTGGCCATCCTGTCGGACCAGCCGCTGGTGGTCGAGGGGATGGACCCGGTGCCGGCGATCACCGACTGGCTGGACATGCCGCTGGCGCCTGACTACTTCGGTATCTTCATTCCGCGCGGCGTGCCGGATGAGGTGATCGAAACCATGGACTACGTCTGGGAAAACCACGTCGCCACCTCGGACGCGCTGCGCGATTATGCCGAGGGCTTCGGCGCTGTGCTGGCGCCCTCCTGGGGCGAACTGGCGCGCGAGCGTTCCATCCCCATCGCCATCGCCGACGCCTGTGGCAAGGCATCGCGCGGCGAGGCGGTGATCGATCCAATCGAACTGGGCTTCGACTGTGACACCATGACCGAGGTCAGCGCCCAGTGAGCCACGAGTCCTCAGACCCGTCCGCGCCTCCGGGCGCGGGCGGTCCGGTGCCGGACCAGCCAGCGGATGGCAATGGCGACGGCGATGGCGCGCATATGGTACGCGCCGATCTGCTGACCGGGGTCATCCTGCTGGTGATCGGCGTTGCGGTGGCCTGGGCGTCCTGGGAGATGCCACGTCTGGAAGTTCGGCGCATCCATCCGGCGACAGTGCCGGGGCTGGTGCCGGGCCTGCTGGGCATCGCGCTGGCGATCTGCGGCGCAATCCTTGCGGCGCGCTCGGTCCGGGTGGCCGCCGACGGCGCGGGCTGGCGCCGCTTCGGCGCGACCTTTCTGACCACATCGGCGGCACGGGTGGCGGCGACCATGGTGCTGGCGCTGGGCTATGCGCTGGTGCTGGTCGGCTGGCTGCCGTTCTGGGCGGCCTCGGCGGCGTTCGTCTTCGCGTTCATCGTGCTGTTCGAACGGGTCTTTGCATCCTCGCCGCATCCGCTGTGGCGCACGGTGCTGACTGCCGGGGTGCAGGCGATTATTGTGGGTGTGACCGTTTCGGTGGTGTTCCAGACCGGGTTTCTGGTGCGCCTGCCATGACCACGACATCCGACAGGGAAAGGAAAACCGGGCAACATGCTTGAAGGTCTGGCGCTTCTGGGCGACGGCGTGGCACATTTCCTGACGTGGCAGTCGCTGTTCAACGTGCTCTGGGCGACGCTGCTGGGCATCATCATCGGCCTTTTGCCGGGGTTGACGGCGACCATGGGCGTGGCGCTTCTGGTCACGCTGACCTATCCCATGTCGCCGGATCAGGCGATCCTGAGCCTGATGTGCATCTACGTCGGCGCCATCTATGGCGGCAGCCGCACGGCGATCCTGCTGGCCATTCCCGGAACACCCGCCAGCGCGGCGACCACGCTGGACGGCAACCCGCTGGCGATGTCGGGCAAGGGCGGGCTGGCCATGGGGCTGGCCACAACCTCGTCGGCGCTGGGCACGTTGGTGGGCATTGTCTGCCTGGCGCTGCTGGCGCCCCTGCTGACCGAAGCCGCGCTGAACTTCGGCTCCTATGAATTCTTCTGGCTGGCGCTCTTCGGGGTGGTGATCTCGGGGCGGCTGACGGCCTTCGACGATCCGATCAAGGGCTATGTGGCGGGACTTCTGGGTTTGCTGGTGGCCATGATCGGCATGGAGGGGCTGCACGGCTTTCGCCGTTTCACCTTCGGCATGCCGGCGCTGGGCGGCGGCATCGACCTGATCCCGGCCATGGTGGGCGCCTTCGGCCTGGCCGAGATCCTGGTGGTGATGAAGCGCAAGGTCTCGGCCCGGATATTCGACGCGTCGGACCGGGTGGTGCCGCGCTTCAAGGACGTCTGGAAATACCGCCGGACCACGGTGCGTTCCGGCGTGATCGGCACCTTTGTCGGCATCGTCCCCGGCGTGGGCGAGGATATCGGCGCCTGGGGCTCCTATGCCGCCGCCAAGCGCAAGAGCGCCGAGGCCGACCGTTTCGGCAAGGGCAGCCTGGAAGGGCTGATCGCCGCCGAAACCGGCAACAGCGCCGCGATTCCCGGCTCCATGATTCCCACGCTGACGCTGGCGCTGCCGGGTTCGGCGGCGGCGGCGGTGCTGATCGCGGCCATGTATATCCACGGCATCCGCCCCGGGCCCATGCTTCTGGTCGAAAACGCGCCCTTCCTTTATCAGGTGGTGGCGATGCTGGCGCTGGCCACATTGGCGATCCTGGTGCTGGGGCTTGCGCTGACGCGGGTGCTGCTGCGGGTGATGACGGTGCCCCGCGAACGGCTGATGCCGGTGGTCTATGTGCTTTGCGTGGTCGGCTCCTTCGCCATCGCGCAGCGGATGTTCGATGTCTATGTGATGCTGGCCTTCGGCATCATCGGCTTCTTCCTGCGCGAGATGCGCTATCCGATGGCGCCGCTGGTCATGGGTATCATCCTTGGCACGCTGCTGGACGTGAACCTGCGCCGCGGCCTGGCGCTCTCCAACGGCGATCTGACCCCCTTCTTTACCCGGCCCGTTTCTGCGGTTATCTGCGGGCTGGTCGTCCTGTCGATTCTGTTCAGCATTCCGGTGATCCAACGCTTTGTCACACGCCTCTTCATCAAGGACCGCGGCCCGCAAAGCGGGGGCGGCTGACCCCCCGCGGCGGACGCGGAATTCGGAACGCACGAAGGAGGCGATCCTGGCCGCCGCGCGTGCCGAGTTCTGTGAACACGGGCTGGGGGGCGCGCGGGTGGATGCGATTGCCGAACGGGCCGGCGCCAACAAGCGGCTGCTGTACCACTATTTCGGCAACAAGGAGGACCTCTATCGCGCGGTCCTGCTGGACGCCTATGCCGAAATCCGCGCGGGCGAGCGAGAGCTGAATCTGGAAGCGCTCGGCCCGGACGAGGCGATGGACCGCCTGGTGCGCTTCACATTCCGGCATTTTCTGGACAAGCCATGGTTCACCAGCCTGCTGTCCACCGAGAACGTGCAGAATGCGGCCTTCCTGAAGACCCTGCCGGATATTCCCGCGCTGCATTCGCCGCTGGTCGGGCAGATCGAGAAAATCCTGGAGCAGGGGCGCGCGGAAGGCATCTTCCGCGACGGGATCGACCCGATCCAGCTTTACATCTCGATCGCCGCGCTGGGCTATTTCTATGTCTCGAACATGAAGACCCTGTCGGTGATCTTCGAGCGCGACCTGGGCGCCACCCCCATGATCCAGGAGCGCGAGGCGCAGGCGGTGCAGATGGTGCTGCGCTACCTGTGGAAACCCGGCGTCCAGCCGGTGCGTGAGGTCTGAGCGGGCCGCGTGCCCTGTGACGGGTTTCGAAGGCGATGGCGGCTCAGAACTGGCGGGATGGGATCGCCGTTGCGCTTGTGATCATGTTCGGTCAGCCGAAGGATTGGCGCAGGACCGCCTCGCGTTTCGACAGGTGCCCGCAGCTCTTCTTCTCCGCCGTCGCGCGCACCGCAAAGGTCCTCTTCTGGTTTTGAGCACCAATGAGACCGGAGTCTAAGAGGACAATCTTTCCGACTGGAACATCCAACATACCGCCTGCTCGATCGGGAGCGGCCGGGAATAGACAAAGCCTTGAACGATGTCGCAGCCCAGCGACTTGACGATCTCAAGCGTTTCGGCGTCTTCCACACCTTCGGCAATGACCGCCATTCCGAGAGACCGGCCGATGGACACGACACTACGGAGCATATTGCGCGCCTCTGCTGAGTCCCGAACTTCACGAACAAAGGAGCGATCGATCTTGAGTTCCGTGAACGGGATTTGCACGAGTCGACTTAGCGATGAATAGCCCGAGCCAAAATCGTCAATCGACAGCTCGAACCCATTCAGGCGAAGCCGCGCGAACATTTCGATGTCCTCTGTCGTGGCATCGTTCAGCCCGTTCTCAATCACCTCGATGACGATTCTGCTTGAAGCCGTTCCCGTTGAACGAATCATAGTGGGAAATCGAGATGCAAACTCTCTACTGTGTCTGGACATGGACATGTTCAAGGACAGATGCATTCCTTCCGGGAGCTTGTCAGAAATGCAGGATGTGACAAGGCGGACCAGCTTTTCCATCCAGATCGTTTCCAGGCCGTACTCTTCGAACAGGTCAATGAACTCCCCAGGCAAGATCAGCCCCTTCGTGGGATGGTTCCATCGCGCCAATGCCTCAAACCCTACGATGCAGTCATCGCTGCATCTAACTTTGGGCTGAAGGTAAATCGTGAATTCGTCCCGCGCGAGAGCATCCCTCAATTCACCTTTCGTAAAACGTTGCCGGGTATGTGTATCCGGTTCAGGCTCAACTGTTTCCGCGATGGCCGGATGGACTGGCCAGAGAAGCGCCTTGAGATGCTTGGCACGGAAGGGTTTCTGAAGAGTTCCAATCACATCAGCGCCATGCGCAAGCCCCACACGACGAGCGGCCTCCAGAATGCGGCTATCTGATCCACTGGCGATGATGACCTTGGCACGGCATTGACCATCAAGTTTCCTCAGAACTTCCAGCCCGTCCACCTCAGGCATCGAAAGATCAATGATCGCATGGGTCGGATTGAAGACCTGCAGTTGCTCCAGAAACTCCGAAGCCTGCAGGGCGACCAAAGTTTCGAAATTGAGACTCTGCGCTATATTGGCGATGGTTTCAGCAATCATCGCGTCGTCATCAAGAATTATCAGACGGCCGGAAGTCTTGGCGGTACTCATATCTCAAGGCTCTCTTTCCAAAGTCGATGCGGCTATCGATAACCGAGGCTGCGATATGCATTACTGCATGTCAGCGCATTCTTGCCTCCGGACCAGGTGCCCTCTGGTCAAATGCTGCCCTGACCGGACATCTCAAGAGATCAGTTCACCACCCATCCCGCGTGACGGCAAACTGAAATCTGCCTGCGCCAACCAAGGTCAGGCGGCCACAACCATGTTCCTTCCATTTGACTTGGCCGCATAGAGCCGTTCATCCGCAAGTTCGAGCCAATCAGCGGTGCGCATGATTCCTTCCTCGACATGCGCAACACCCATGCTGGCGGTCACGACAAGGTTTGGTGCCGCTGAAAACTTCAATCGATGTATTTGCCTCAGAAGAAGCTCAAGAACCATCTTGGCATCTTTTGGCTTCAGACCCTCAAGCAGAACTCCAAATTCTTCACCGCCAAGACGGGCAATACTGTCACCTTTGCGGAGCTTGCCTTGTATGGCCCCAACAATCGCCTTGAGCACGTCATCACCGACCGCATGGCCATATGTATCATTGATCCTCTTGAAGTGGTCGAGATCGAGTACGGCCAGGCTACTACGCCCCAAACCGCGCCTGAAACGCTCAAGCGCGATATCAAGCCGATTTGCGAATATCCCACGGTTCAAGGCGCCTGTCAGGCAGTCGTACGCTGCTTTTTCTCTAAGCTCAATCTGCGCGAGAACGAGTTTGGCAAACTTTCGCAATGTGGCCATCTCGTCGTCCCCGAACTGACGGGGCTCGGTTCCCATGATGCAGAGTGTGCCGATATTATAACCATCGCGCGTGGTCAGCGGCGCCCCCATATAGCATCGAACGCCCGGGTCGCTGACAACATAGGGGTTTGAGGCAAACCGTTGATCCTCACGTGCATCCGGAATTGTCATCACATTCTCACCGCGGATCACGTGATCACAAAAGGCCACTTCACGCGGGGACTCTGCAATGTTGAGGCCACGCTTCGCCTTGAACCATTGCCGGTTGGAATCAATCAGGCTGATTGCGGCCATCGAAACCCCAAAGGTGAACTGAACGAGGTCGACGATGTTTTCGAACTCCTTTTCGTTCATCGTGTCGAGAATACTGTATCGCCTCAAAGACGCGATGCGCCCGGCCTCATCGTCAAGTTTCAGCATCTTCCTGGTGTCCTGAACTGTAACCCAGAGCATTGTTTGTGTTGGAAAAGGTCTGAACCTATCCCAACGTCGAAGGTTTGGATCCTGCAGGACAATGGCTATTCATGGATAGACACAGTTATCGCTCCTGCATTCACTTTGATCATTTGCCGGGGTTATCCAGCATTCTCCAGCATCCAACTTACATTGGCAAGAAATCGACCGAAAGCTGACCTTCTGGCCAAACATCTACCTAGCCAAACGACCAACCCCGAGGGAAAATCATGGAAGATTCTGCAGAAAATTCTCTCCTGGACTGAGGCTCTTGATCGTATCTGGGCGGGCGCCGAACTCCCGCGCCAGCTTGAGCACCGAGTTCTCACCCTTGATCGCAGCCACCGCCACTTTCGCCTTGAATGCCGGGCCGTGCTTCCGGCGTGGTCATCTTGCCGTGGTCTTCTCCTCGCTTGCAAAATCATGCTGCTTTCGCGCGGGAAATCCACTTGTCCTGGCTGCTCAGAGTCCATTACCTGATTGTGCGCACATCACATTTCACCACGCGTTGCTGCGCAGGTACTGGAAGTCGACATCAGGTAGAAGCTCGCGCTTCTCGCGCATCTCCTCTACGGGCATAAGGTCGATCAGAACTGCATGCTGCTTGTTCAGAAGCCTGACACCGGCAGTCGTCTTTATCGGGAAGAACGGTCGCTCGTCGCAAAGAAGATCGAGAACCCGCTGACCCTGATGCACAAAAACCGCCCCAATGATTTGGGTCTGGTCCGTTACGGTAATGCGTACAGGAACCGCGAATTTTGAAAGCCTGGTTCGTGGATTCATGTCGGCTCCTTTCGATCTACTGTTGCGCGAGAATTTACACCAGTCACGCCCTTGTCAGCTTCCCGAGAACGGTACTCTGCGCTGCTTGCCCCGGGGTTCAAGGCCCCCAACGCATCGCCAGAATGACAGAACGGTCTCCCGTCAATAGCGTTAAACCCATTCGCATCTTGCGGGTCCATGGTCACACAATTCAAGTTAGAACATTCTTCATTAAAGATCACGCCATTTGAACAATCATTCCGTCCTCCACAATCCCGGAGCACCGTTCTGCGAATCCTGGGAGAGATTGGTTCTGCAATGGCAATACTGACGCGCATTTTTGCAGGCTACAGATGGCTGACGATGCGTGCGACCAGCCATTCGCAATAAGCACGATACATCGCTCTCCACCTCTCCGATCAATGCCTTTCAACGATGCGCACCCAACGCCCCGGGCTGCGCATCGAGCGATGGGCCTATTTGGCCACGCTTAACGCGTGCCGCGCCCATGCACCACCTGTCCTGACGACCTGTCCATATGCCATGCTTACGCTTGGCCACATGGGCAGGCGAGCTGACACCATCGATGCCGGATAGGCGCTGGCAGGCACCATCCCGGTGCCTGCCGATTTCTGCGCGTCCCAGCGAACAGTTCCCACCATCTGGCGCATAGATAGACAGACCCATCGAATGCATCGCCCATGTCCGAGCCCGTCACGCTGTCCGATCTTCAGAAGATGCACCGCATGGCGGCCGCGCTGGTGGTGGCCGATCCGGTCTATCTGCCCATCTTCGAACGTATCGAGCACGAGCTCGCGGTGTTCACGGCCCAGGGCGATGCGATCAGCCGCGCCCGCGCCATCGCCGCGCGTCACAAGGCGGTCGGCTGAAGCAACGTCTGCTGGTGCTCC
>NZ_JACBXS010000035.1 GCF_013415485.1 Rhabdonatronobacter sediminivivens
ACCTATCGGCAGTCGCAAAAATGACGGGGCTGCAGAGTCTCACCCTCAAAAACAACCGGATCACAGACCTCGCGCCGTTGGCGGGAATGACCTGGTTGCAGAACCTCAACCTCGAAAACATACCGATCACCGACCTCGCGCCGCTGGCGGGATTGACAGGGTTGCAGAACCTCAACCTCGAAAACATACCGATCACAGACCTCACGCCGCTGGCAGGGTTGACAGGGTTGCGGAACCTTGACCTCAACAACACCCGGATCACCGACCACGCGCTGCTGGCAGGGATGACGGGGCTTCGGCGCCTCACCCTTAAAAACACCCAGATCACCGACCTTTCGCCGATTGCTGGCCTGACGAAACTCGAAACATTGCAAATCGACCAGACGCGCGTCAGCGATCTGCGCCCGGTCGCTGTAGCCATGGCTCAAACTCTTGGCATCGTACATCGACGCATTTTGACGTTCAGCGAAACCGCTGCGACAGAACAGGACGCCTATCTGGCGGAATTGGCGCAGATCAAGGACGGCAAAGAACGCACCCGCGAGACGCTGGCCTATCTGCGCTCCCTGCCGCCCTGGCCCGAACCCTACACCCCCGCCGCCACCCCCGACGGCAGCCCCCCGCAGCCGATTGGGGGCGAGAGTATTGACGCGCAGGCCCAAGCCCTCAGTGATCTGACGCCTCTGGCTGAGGAACTGACGCAAGACCCGGAAACGGGCCGCTTCTCGGTAAAGTGCAAGCCCGTAGAGAAACCCGACCTGCTTTCCGCGACGTTGGGTCAAGTCGCCGATGCCATTGAAGATGTGCTGCATGACCCCCGCAACGGGCTTAATGAAACCTCGCTGGACATCCGCAAACTGACCCGCACACTGGAGCGCTACGCGAACGACCCGCAGCGCATCGAGATGGATTTCACGACCGTCCATCACAGCCTGACGCGCCAGATTGCGATAGAGGACCTGCCGCCCTCGGACGAAAACCTCGCCCTGCTTTCAGCATTGGAAGAGGGCGCGCAGGGAATCCGTGCGACAGATGCCGCCGTGGCCGTCAACCGGCGCATCCTGCAAGAACAGAAGCTGCGCGAGTTGCCCCCCGACGCCATTGCCACAATCAGGGAGAGCGCCCCGATCTTGCAGGCAATCACCGAAGGCGACATGGCGGAGCAGAGCGCCGAGGACGTCGATTATCTGACCACAGTCTTGCCCTCCGCACCACCCCGCCTGCCCGGAGTCACACGCGACGATGCCATCGTGCCCGGGCGCGATGAAGCGGTGCGGCTATTCGGTCGCTCGTCACGAATGCTGATCATGCTCAGAAGGTCCGGCACCATGATCCGGAAGCTGCATGACAGCACGCCCTTCCAGGCTGCGGAAATCATGCAGACATTGACCGAGATTGTTAGGGTTGGTCTGTCCTTCATCTCATAGATTGTTGCAACCCGCACCCACCTCCGCCTTTCGCCTTCCCTCGGGCGGTCAACATGATATGTCACCCCAAACAACCCCGAGAGCCGTGCATGTCCGACCGCTTCCAGATGACCCTTGCGCAGTTGAACCCCACCCTTGGTGCGCTGGAGGACAACGCCGCCGCCGCGCGTCGCGCGTGGGCGGCCGCGCGGGAGGTGGGCTCGGACCTGCTGGCCCTGCCCGAGATGTTCCTGACCGGCTATCAGACCCAGGATCTGGTCCGCCGTCCGGCCTTTGCCGCCGATTGCCGCACGGTGCTGGAGCAGCTGGCCCGTGACTGCGCCGACGGCCCCGCCATCGGTATCGGCGCGCCGCTGCACGAAGAGGGCCGGGTTTATAACGGCTGGTTCATCCTGCAGGGCGGCGCCATCCGCACGGTGATCCGCAAGCACCACCTGCCCAATGACAATGTGTTCGACGAACACCGCCTTTATACCCCGTCGGACATCTGCGGCCCGGTGGCGCTTGGGCCGCTGCGCATCGGCGTGCCCATCTGCGAGGACGCCTGGTATGACGATGTCGCCGAGGCGCAGGCCGAATCCGGCGCCGAGCTGCTGCTGGTGCCCAATGGCTCGCCCTATTCGCGCGGGCGGCTGGAAACACGGATGCAGCATATGGTGGCCCGCGTGGTCGAAACCGGGCTGCCGCTGGTCTATCTGAACCTGCTGGGCGGGCAGGATGATCAGGTCTTTGACGGCGCCAGCTTCGTGCTGAACCCCGGCGGTGCGCTGGCGGTGCAGATGCCGGCCTTTGACGAGGCCATGACCCATGTGGCCTTCACCCGCACGCCCGAAGGCTGGCGCGCCGAGCCGGGCGCGCGCGCCCCGGTTCCCGATGACTGGGAGCAGGATTACCGCGCCATGGTCATGGGCACCGGCGATTACCTGCGCAAATCCGGCTTCGGGCGCGTGGTGCTGGGGCTTTCGGGGGGGGTGGATTCGGCGCTGGTGGCGACCATCGCCGCCGATGCGCTGGGGCCTGAAAACGTGCATTGCGTCATGCTGCCCTCGGCCTACACCGCCGATCATTCGCTGGAGGACGCCGCCGATCTGGCCGCGCGGCTGGGCACGCGGCTGGATGAGGTGCCGATCGAAGGCCCCCGCGCCGCCATCGAGGCCGCGCTGGCGCCGCTCTTCGCTGGGCTGGAGCCGGACGTGACCGAGGAAAACATCCAGTCCCGGCTGCGTGGCACCCTTTTGATGGCTCTTGCCAACAAGACCGGCGCCATGCTGCTGACCACCGGCAACAAATCCGAAATCGCCGTGGGCTATTGCACCATCTATGGCGACATGAACGGCGGCTACAATCCGATCAAGGACCTCTACAAGACACGGGTGTTCGAAACCTGCCGCTGGCGCAATGCCAACCACCGCCCCTGGATGAAGGGACCGGCGGGCGCAGTGCTCCCGCCCCGGATCATCGACAAGCCCCCCTCGGCCGAACTGCGCCCCGACCAGCGCGACGAGGACAGCCTGCCGCCCTATCCGGTTCTGGACGCAATCCTGGAGGGGCTGGTGGATCAAGAGGTCTCTGTCGGTGAACTGGTGGCCCGCGGCTTCGACCGCGACACGATCAAGCGGATCGAGCATCTGATCGCCATTTCGGAATGGAAACGCTTCCAGTCCGCCCCGGGGACGCGGCTGACCACACGTGCCTTCTGGCTGGACCGGCGCTATCCGATGGTCAACCGCTGGCGCGATCACAGCTGAACAGCCGGTCTGATCCAGCGGCGCGCGCGTGCCGCGCGCAGGTCTTCTGGCACTGCGTGCGGTTAAGGGGGCATTCTGCCCCCTCTGCGCGCGGGGCGCGCGCATTCACCCCCGGAGAGTATTTGCGGCAAGATGAAGCCGGGCAGTGCGGTACTGGTGTGACGGGCGGCACGGGCTGTGCGCCCGCATTTGCGGGTGCCGCGTGATACAAAGCGCGAGCGGGGGGGTGCGCGCCTAGCGGCTGAGGCCGCCGGGCAGGTCCGGCAGGTCAAGCGCGGCAAAGCCGTAATGGCGCAG
Source organism: Rhabdonatronobacter sediminivivens (assembly GCF_013415485.1). GTDB lineage: Bacteria > Pseudomonadota > Alphaproteobacteria > Rhodobacterales > Rhodobacteraceae > Rhabdonatronobacter > Rhabdonatronobacter sediminivivens. The sequence goes on from NZ_JACBXS010000035.1 coordinate 3,473, forward strand.
CCAGCGCAGGTCACTGTCGAAGAAGGCGCGCAGGTCGGGGATGCCGTATTTCAGCATGGCGATCCGGTCGATCCCCATGCCAAAGGCGAAGCCCTGCCATTGCTCCGGGTCGATCCCGCCTGCGCGCAGCACATGGGGGTGCACCATGCCCGAGCCGAGGATTTCCATCCAGCTGTCGCCTTCGCCGATCCTGAGCTGGCCATCGGCCCAGGAACAGCGGATATCGACCTCGGCCGAGGGTTCGGTGAAGGGAAAGTGGCTGGCGCGGAAGCGCAGTTCGACCTCGTCCACCTCGAAGAACGCCCGGCAGAATTCCTCGAGCGTCCATTTGAGCTGCGCCATGGTGATGGCCCGGTCAATCGCCAGGCCCTCGACCTGGTGGAACATGGGCGCATGGGTCTGATCCATGTCCATGCGATAAACGCGGCCCGGCGCGATCACCCGCAGGGGGGCGCCCTGGTCCTGCATGGCGCGGATCTGGACCGGGCTGGTATGGGTGCGCAGCACATGGGGCGGGCGGTTGTCGCCCGCGGCCCGGTGCATGAAGAAGGTGTCATGTTCCTGCCGCGCGGGGTGTTCTGGGGCGATGTTCAGCGCGTCGAAATTGTACCAGTCGGATTCGATCTGCGGGCCTTCGGCCACCGAGAAGCCCATATCGCCGAAGATCGCGGTCAGCTCGTCCATCACCTGGGACACCGGGTGGATGCTGCCGCGCGGGCGCGGGCGGCCAGGCAGGGTCACATCCAGCCATTCGGCCTGCAGCCGGGCATCCAGCGCGGCATCTTCCAGCGCCGCACGTCTGGCGCGCAGGGCGCTGTCGATTTCGGCTTTCAACCCGTTGAGAGCGGGCCCGGCGGTCTGGCGTTCCTCGGGCGTCATGCGGCCCAGTTCGCGCATCTTCAGGCTGATTTCGCCCTTCTTGCCCAGCGCGGCAAGGCGCACGGCTTCCAGCGCATCGGCATCCGCGGCCCCTGCCACCTGATCCAGATACCGCGCCCTGAGTTCGCTGATGCCGTCCATGCCCATCGTCCCGTTCATGCCGCTTGTGCCATTGACCTGCGCGCAATAGCGGCGGGACCGGGCGAATGCAAGTCACCGCCCGCCCGCGCAGCCACGCAAGGGGGGCTTTGCTTGACGCTATGGCGGGGCTCGCCTAGGGAAAAGCGGGCTGCGGGGCGTTCGACCCTGCGGATGTCAGTCACAGGAAGGACAGACCGTCATGGCAAAACTGCATCTGGTGTTCGGGGGAGAGTTGAAGACCCCCGGCGGAACCACCTTTGTCGATACCGACAAGATCGATATCGTGGGTATCTTTCCGGATTATGACTCGGCCCACAAGGCGTGGAAGACTGCGGCACAGCGCACGGTGGATGACGCGCACACGCGCTATTTCATCGCGCATCTGCACCGGCTGATCGATGAAAGCCGTGAGGCCAGCCGCACCGATGAGCTGCGCGACTGACCCATGCGCCCCGCCGCCCGGCAGCCCCTGTCCGCCAGCCGCGAGGCCGCGGGGAGGCCCGACGGACGGGCCGTCGATGTCTGGATCATCGCCCAGGAGCCACATCTGGCGGTCAGCGCCCACGAGCTGGCCCTGCGCCTTGCGCGTGACCGCCCGGATATCCGTGCCGCGCTGAGTGTGCCGGGCTCCGGCCCACCCTTGCCCGGGCTGCCAGACGGGCTCTGTGACTGGCCGTTGCCTCCGGCGCCGCCCACGGCCATTGCCCGGGCGCTGGAGGAGCTGGCCCCCGCCGTGCTGGTCATACTGGGCGGCCCGGTTCTGGCCGAGGCCATAGACCCCGCCCGGGCGCGCGGCTGCGCGGTGATCCTGGCCGCCATGGGCGCCCCCGAGATCCCCAATCGCTGGCGTCTCTGGCCCGGGAAATCGCGCCGCCTGCTGCGCAAGATCGACCGGCTGATGATCACCGAGCGCAGGGATCTGGTCGCCTGGCGCACCCTGGGCGCCGAAGACGCGCGGCTCGAACATCTGGGTCCCATGAGCCCCGGCCACGGCGCCCTGCCCTGCAACGAAGCCGAGCGCGAGGCATTGTCCTCGCAGCTGCGCCTGCGCCCGGTCTGGCTGGCCATCGGCGTCCCCGAGGGCGAGGAGGATCTGGTCCTGAAGGCCCATGGCGAGGCGCTGCGCCTCTCGCACCGGCTGCTGTTGCTGTTGCATCTGCAGGACCCCGCGCGCGGGGCGCAGCTGCGCCAGCGCGTCGGCGCGCATTTTTCGGTCGCGCTGCGCTCTGCCGATGATCCCGTGACCGAGGACACCCAGGTCCATATCGCCGATACCGAGGGCGAGCGCGGCCTGTGGTATCGTCTGGCCAATTCCTGCTTCATGGGGGGGTCGCTCTCGGAGCAGGGCAGCACCCTCGACCCGATGGAGCCCGCCGCCCTGGGGGCCGCGGTCCTGCATGGGCCGAACCCTGGCGCCTTTGGTCACGCCTACGGGCTGTTGCGCCCGCAGGGCGCCACCCTGCCGGTGACAGCCCCCGATGACCTTGGCGGCGCGGTCAGCACCGCGCTGGACCCGCAACGCAGCGCGACCCTTGCGCAAGCGGCCTGGCAGGTGATCAGCGATTGTGCCGGTGCAACCGACCGGGTGACGGATGCAATCCTGACCCTGCTTGACCGCGCCGAGGCTTCCTGATGCGCGCGCCGGCCTTCTGGGACACCCCCCCTGACCGCCCCGCACTGCGCGCGCGGCTGCTGGCGCCCCTGGGCTGGCTCTATGCCCGGGCCACGGCCAGACGGCTGCAGGCAGCGCCGGGCTACACCGCCCCCGTGCCGGTCATCTGCGTGGGCAATATCAACGTCGGCGGCACTGGCAAGACCCCCACGGTCATCGCCCTGATCGATCAGCTGCGCGCCCTGGGGATCACCGGGGTTCATGTCGTCTCCCGCGGGCATGGCGGGCGGCTGGAGGGTCCGGTTCAGGTGGATCCCCGCCGTCACAGTGCCGCCGAGACCGGCGATGAGCCGCTTCTGATTGCCGCCTTCAGCCCCGTCTGGGTGGCGCGCGACCGCCGCCAGGGCGTCGAGGCGGCCGTTGCGGCCGGAGCCCGGGCCGTGGTCCTGGATGACGGCTTCCAGAACCCCGCCGTGGCGCATGATCTGGCCATCGTGGTGGTCGATGCCGCCCGGGGCTTCGGCAACGGACGGGTGCTGCCCGCCGGACCATTGCGCGAACCCGTGGACGTGGGCCTGGCCCGGGCGGACCTGCTGCTGTCGGTCGGAAATGACGCGGCACAACAGCGGTTTGCGCGGCACTGGGGGGCGGCTCTGCCGTGCCCGCATCTGACCGCGCGGCTGACACCGCTGCCCACGGGCATGCCCTGGACGGGGCTGCGGGCACTGGCCTTTGCGGGCATCGGGCATCCGCAAAAATTCTTCGACACCCTGCGCGCCCAAGGGGTGGAGCTGCTGCGCGCCCAGGCGCTGTCGGACCACCAGACCCTCTCTCCGGCGCTGATGAAACGGCTGGAGCTTGAGGCAAAGGCCCTCGGCGCCCAGCTTGTCACCACCGAAAAGGATGCCGTGCGCCTGCCCGCCACCTTCCGCGGCAAGGTGCTGACCCTGCCCGTGCGGCTGGGTTTCGACGACCCCGATGCGCTGCGCAGCCACCTGCGCCCGCTTTTCGACGCCCCTGCCCCACAGCCCCCCCCCGCGGACAGCTCTGCCTGAATCGCCGCCACGGGTCTGCGCCCCATGTGGTGCGTCCGCCCAAAACTCCCGCAGCCGCGCGCCTGCGCGCGGCCCGGCCCAACGGGAGGGCTGCATCAACGATGCAGCCCCGACGGGCGGGAGCCCTCCCCCCGCACGGGCACCCACGGCCCCGGCCACGCGCGCCGCTACAGACGCCGCATCCATGGCACACCGATCCGGGCCACCGCATCGGCGATAGGCTCCTGCACAACCGCCATGTGATGGGCGTTGGCATGCAGCAGTTGCCCTGCATCCACGGCCAGCGCCACATGGCCCGGCCAGAAGAACAGATCGCCGCGCCGCACAGCCGCCCCTTGCGGCAGCGCGCAGCCCAGGTGCCGCTGCAGATCGCTGTCACCGGGGCACTCCATTCCACAGGCCAGCAGTGCCGCCTGCACCAGACCGGAACAGTCGATGCCGAAACCCGAATTCCCGCCCCAGTGATAGGGCGTGCCCAGAAAGCGCAGGGCAACGGCCACCGGGTCCGCCTCGGGGCGGTCCAGCGGGCGCAGATGCGCGGCGGGAACAAAGGCGCGCGCGCCCTCCAGGCGGGCGACCTCGGCCCAGCGGTCCCCATCGTGCAGCGCCACCACCCGGAACGCCGACCCGAAGGAGACCGGCACGATCGCTGCGCTGTTCTTCACCACAGGCTCGGGGCACAGATAGCTCTGGCGCGCGGCCACCACATGGGTCATGGCGCCCGGGTCCGGCGCCAGCACCGCGCCCGGCATCCAGCCCACATAACCATCCCGCCCGGCCCGGCCAAAGACCCGCGCGCCACGCTCCTCCAGCACCAGAAACCGCTCATGCAGCACCAGTTCGCGCTGGCGCCGCCCGCCGTCGGGCGCGTCAAACAGCGGTGCCACCGTGGCGCTGACGCGCATCATCCGCCCTTCGACAAACCGCTCGGCCTTCACCTGGCCCCGCAGGGACAGATGCGCCACGCGCCCGTTGGACGCCAGCAGGCGCGGGTCACTCACACCCCCAGCACCTGCGGCAGGGCCTGAAACAGTGCCCGCGTGCCTTGCCCGACCCCACCCCTGGGGCAGGCATTGGCCGCCGAAGGCCGCCAGCCATAGACATCCAGATGCACGAAACGCCCCGCCTGTTCCACAAAGCGTTCCAGAAACAGCGCCGCCGTGATCGACCCGGCCATCCCGCCCGAAGGCGCATTGTCCAGATCGGCAATGCCGGGCTCGATCATCTTCGCATAGCCCGGATGCAGCGGCATCCGCCAGACCGGGTCGCGCACGGCCTCGCCCGACTGTGCCAGCGCCTCGGCCAAGGGCGCGTCCCAGGTGTAGAAAGGCGGCAGGTCCGGGCCAAGCGCCACCCGCGCCGCGCCCGTCAGCGTGGCCATGCAGACGATCGCATCCGGCGTCTCCTCATCGGCAAGCGCCAGAGCATCGGCCAGCACCAGGCGCCCTTCGGCATCGGTGTTGTTGACCTCGACCGTCAGGCCCTTGCGGCTGGTCAGGATATCACCGGGGCGCATGGCGGTGCCATCGACAGCGTTTTCCACCGCCGGGATCAGCACCCGCAACTGCACCGGCCAGCCCTGCGCCATGATCATCCAGGCCAGCCCCATGACCGAGGCCGCGCCCCCCATGTCCTTTTTCATCAGGCCCATGGAGTTGCCCGGCTTCAGGTTCAGCCCGCCGGTGTCGAAACAGACCCCCTTGCCCACCAGCGTCAGGCGCGGCCCGGCCCCGCCCCAGCGCAGGTCCAGCAAACGCGGCGTCCGCGCCGACGCCCGCCCCACCGCATGGATCAGCGGCAGGTTCGCATGGAGCAGATCCTCGCCATAAGTGACCGAGGCTGTGGCCCCGAACCGTTCGGCCATGTCCAGAAAGGCCGCCTCCAGCTCCTCAGGGCCCATGTGCGAGGCCGGGGTGTTGATCAGATCACGCGTGAGCGCCTCGGCAGCGGCGATGGTTTCCAGCCTGTCGGCGTCCAGCTCCGCCGGGGCAACCAGGCGGGCGGGCGCAGAGGCGCTGTCGCCCTCGGCGCTCTGGCGGAACCGGCGGTAGCGATACCCCGCCAGCAGCCAGCCCAGCGCTTCTTGCTCCAGCTCCTCGGGTGGCAGGTCATGGTGCAGCGCGTAGACCCCGGCGGGCAGGCGCGGAACGGCACCCCCCAGGATGAAGCGGTCGCGCCGACGGTCGCGCGCGCTGCCATGGCCCACGGCAACCATCGACAGCGCCCCCGCACCATCGGGGATCAGCGCGATCTGCCCGGGTTTCGCGGCAAAGCCCGTGGCCTCCAGCCAGGTGCGGACCCGTTCGGGCTGATTGTCACGCCAGGCCTCCAGCCCGGCGCCATCCACCAGATGCAGCGGGGTGGCGCGGCTGCCGGCTTCGGCAAAGCGCATCCGTTCAAGGGTCTGCGGATCGGGAAAGGCATGGTCCGGGGCGGGGCTGTCGGTGGTCATGGCGCGGACCCTTTGGTTGTGGAACTGCCGCGCACCCTAGCGGATGCCCGCCGCCCCGCAAGCCCCCCTTGTCGCCGGCCCCGTCCCGCAAACCGCCCGGCCCGCCTATCCCGGGCACCCCCCGTCAGGCGCGGGCGGCAAACTCGGCGTTCAGCCCGCGCACGAAGTCGTTCAGCCCCGGCTGGCGGTCCCGGCGCAGGCGCTCGGCGGTGATGATGGTGCGCAGGGCGGCCTCGGTCGCGTCCAGATCGTCATTGACCAGAACGTAATCGTATTCCGCCCAATGGCTGATCTCATCGCGCGAGCGTGCCATGCGCCCGGCGATCACCTCGGCGCTGTCCTGGGCGCGGCCCTGCAGCCGCGCCTCCAGTTCCGCGATCGAAGGCGGCAGCACGAAGATCGACACCGCATCCTTGCCCAGGGTCGAATTGCGGATCTGCTGCCCGCCCTGCCAGTCGATGTCGAACAGGGTGTCGCGCCCTTCGGCCAGGGCCGCTTCGACCGGCGCGCGGGGGGTGCCGTAGTAATTGCCGAACACCTCGGCATGTTCCAGCATGTCGCCGTCTGTCACCATGGCCTCGAACATGGCGCGGCTGCGGAAATGGTATTCGCGCCCGTCTTCCTCGCCCGCGCGCGGGGGCCGGGTGGTGGCCGAGACCGAGAAGCGGATACCGTCATCCCAGGCCATCAGCCGCCGCGCCAGCGTCGATTTTCCCGCCCCCGAGGGCGAGGACAGGATGATCAGAAGCCCGCGCCGCTGCATGCCTTACTCCACGTTCTGGATCTGCTCCCGCATCTGGTCGATCACCGCCTTGAGGTCAAGCCCGATCCGGGTGAGCTCGAGATACTGGGCCTTTGTACACAGGGTGTTGGCCTCGCGGTTGAATTCCTGACACAGGAAATCCAGCCGCCGTCCCACCGGGGCATCCTCGGCCAGAAGCGCGCGGGCGGCGGCGCAATGCGCCTCCAGGCGGTCCAGTTCTTCGGCCACGTCCAGGCGCACGGCCATCTGTGCCAGTTCCTGCGCGATGCGCGTCTCCTCCACCGGAACGGCATCGGCCACCCGTGCCAGCGCGGCCCGATGCGCCGCGGCAATGGCGGCGCTGCGGTCGTCCAGCACGCCGCGCGCCGCCGCCACCAGTTCAGCCACCCGGTCCACCTGCGCGGCCAGCACGGCCGCCAGCGCGGCGCCTTCGCTTCGGCGCATGGCGTCAAAGGCATCCAGCAGGGCAGGCAAGTCCTGCGCCAGCGCCTTCTGCAGTGCCTGCTGGCGCCCGTCCGCCGCAGCGTCCGGCCCGCGCGCGGCGGATATCCCGCGCTGGGACAGCAGCGCCACCGTATCCAGCGGCGCGCAGGCCAACCCCCGGGCTGCGGCCTGTGCGTCGATCCGGGCCAGTGCATCCAGTGCATCCGCCAGCGCTGCGGGGTCCAGCGCGGGCATGGCAGCGCCGGCATCGTCCAGCCGCAGGGTCAGCGTGACCGACCCGCGCGCGATTCGCGCCTCCAGTGCCGGGCGGACAACAGCTTCCAATCCCGCCATCGTCTCCGGCAGGCGCAGGCGCAGATCCCGCCCCCGGCCGTTGACGCTGCGCATTTCCCACAGCCAGCCCCGGGGCGGACCCTCATCAGCCAGCCCCCCGCGCTGGCTGGCAAATCCGGTCATCGATTTCATGCCGCCCCCGTTCTTAACCATTTGTTCATTCTCTGCCACATTCCGGTCAATTTTGAGCTAATATTCAAACACATTCTAAGGGTCGGTCCGCCTCCGGCATCCGGCCCGCCCACAAGACAGATGACATAACTCCTGACCGTGAGGGCTTCCATGACCGACCTGTCCGCCAATACGCCCCCCAGCCCAACCAACCCTTTCGCGGATGGCACCGCAACCCCTGAGGTGATCGAAGGCTTCCCGCAGGTCACCTGTGTCCTGCGCAACTGGGCCACGCTCAAGGGCGACCGCCTTGCCCCCCGACGCAGCGAAATCGACCCCCGCCCCATCGCCAGCGCCCTGTCGCAGACCTTCATCGCCGCGCTGGTGGCGCCTCGGGTGGCGCGGATGCGCATCGCCGGGACCGGGCTGCATGACCTGATGGGCATGGATGTGCGCGGGATGCCCCTGACGGTGTTCTTCAACGGCCACGCAAGGGAAGAAGTGATGCGCGCCTGCACCCATGTCACCCAGGGCGGCCATGTCCTGCTGCCGGTCTGCACCGAAAAGGCCGTGGGGCAACCGCCGATGGACGGGCTGCTGGCGCTCCTGCCACTCAGCAGTGATGGCAGCCGGATCGATCTTGTGCTGGGTATCCTGGAAACCAGCGGGCAGATCGGAACCGCCCCGCGCCGCTTTCAGCTGCGCAGCCCGCTGAGGGCGCCAAAGGCGACCGCCCTGCCGCGCACCCGCCCGCTGATACCGGCACTGCGTGACCAGATGACCGGCCCAGCAAGTGCAGAAACCCCGCTTTCCGGGGCCGCTGCGGCAGGGCGCCGCGCCGCGTTCAGGGTGATCCCAGGGGGGCGAAGCGACTAGGGTTTCGGAATGAGCGCGCATTCTGCGCGCACTCTGTCTGGCACTGCGTGCGGATTGGGGGCGCTGCCCCCGTCCCCGCGGGCGGGGACTCCCCCGGGATATTTGCGCAAGGATGAAAGAGGCAGGCGTTGCAAGGCGTTCGCGCCCGGGCTGGATCGGGGTGGGTGGCAGCTTTCCGGTTTCCGTGTCATGCGATCACGCTGGGGCAATTTTGGGTGTGTTGGTCCGGAACATGGCGTTCAAGCGGCAAGGGAGCCTGCACGCCATGGCGCAGATGACGGCCCTGGAGCCTTGCCAGGGGCGGGTTGCGCCGCGATCCACTCTGGATGTTTCACACGCTTGTGGCTGTAGATGACCAGCGCTGCCCGGAGGGGCGCGCCTCGGGGGTGAGGCCTGCAGGCAGTTTGCCAAGCCAGCCACGAACCGTGGGGGGTGTTCCTAATCCTGGCGTCCGCGCCCTGCTGGCGATCGCACACCTCCGGCCAGTCCTTCGCGGGATCGCACCCGATCTGCTCTTGCGTCATGCTTTCCGGCCCGCCGGGGCGCAGCCGTTCCGGGGGCGCCTCAGCCCAAGCAGGTGTTCAGGCTTCTGGGCATGAATACGGCAGCGCCCCCCAACGGGCTGCGAGCCCAAGGTGGGAACGGGGGCGCGGCCGGCCCGATCTGACACAAAAACACGAGGCTGGGGCGGGCCCTGGGCCGGGGGCGCGGTCAACGGAGCTGGCAAGCCGCTGCGCCTTAACATCAGTGCGTTCATCCGAGCGCCGCCGCCCGGCGTGGCCAGCCGTGCCCCGTCAGGGACGCCGGATTTCCGCTTGCGCCACCAACTCTTCCAGCCAGTTGTCGGCCATCTGGTTCAGACGCTGATCGCGCAACTGTCCGCCAATCTGCTCACGGCTCAGGGGTTCTTCACGCTCTAGCGTGCGGCTGCACAGCATCAGCACGACCAGCGCCCCCCCCTCGTCAACCATGTTCGCCGAAATCTCCCCCGCATCCAGCCGCGAGAGCTCCAGCGCCACATCCTGAGGAAGCTCGCGCACCAGCGCCTCTTGGCGCGTCAACGCGGCTTCCGGCAAGTCGCGGGCAAAGGCGTTGAGATCATTGCACATATCGACCCGGGCACGGATCCGGGACAGACGTTCCATGGTGGCCTCGGACCGACCACCCGGCAGCAGCAGGCGCTTGTAATCGACCTTCACCCGTTCCGCCGGAATGTCGCGGCGGCTTTCGGTTGCGCGCAGCTGGAAGATACCGAACGCCCCCGGAACCTCGATCGGGCCGATGATGGTGCCAGGGCTGGCGTCACGCACCTGCGCGGCGACCTGCGGAGGCAGCCGGGTGATCTCCATCCATTCCAGCCGCCCCCCCTGTTCACGCGACCCGGCGATGGATACCTGCCGGGCGGCTTCCGAAAACTCCTCGAAGCTGCGGATCGCCAGGATCTGGGGGATGATCTCGCCCACCGGTTCGGCAAATTCCGGGTCCGAGGGCAGGAAAATCTCGGACAACAGCACACGCTGGGTGCCGCGGATGGCACTGACTGACAGGGCGCGGTCCACCTCGGCCGAGGTGACGTTGACGCGTGGCAGAAAGCGCGCGCGCACCATTTCACGCCACATCAGGCCAACCTCGACGAAATCGCGGAACGTGTGCCGCTCGACCCCGGCGCCGGCAAGCTGGGCGATGAACTCCTCGGTGTCCAGCTCAGCGCGGGCGGCGAATTCGGCCAGGCCCTCGGCCAGGTCATCCGAAGCGATCCGGACCCCTGCGCGGCGGGCATGGAACCGCTGCACGGCCTCTTCGGTCAGACGGCGTTCGGCCTCGGCGCGCAGGTCGGCGGCGCCGACATTCAGCACCTCCAGAAAGCGCATGCGCTGGGTGATGTCGAATTCTGTGATGACCTGATCATTCACATGCAGCGCCGGGGCGAACATGTTCTGCGCAAGGGCTGCGCCCGGCGCCAGCGCCAGCGCGGCTGTGAGGGCCAGCAGGCCCCCGCGCAGCCGCTTCCCCAGGGCATGCAGGGTTTGGTTTGCTATGCTGCTCATGTCATTCGGTTCCGTTGTCCTGTATCCGGCGGCGCTGCGGCCCCGCCCTGCCTATTGCGCGCAATGCCGTGCCACCGGCCCCGCCGAACTGCCGCCGAAACCCAGCAGTTCCACCGACAGGCCGACATTCGTGGCGCGCAGCACGCTGCCACCCTGCCCGAAATTGCGCGAGACCGAAACATCCACCGAAAGGCATTCGTTCCGATACTCGAACCCGACCCCGGCGCGGGCGGCCCTGCTTTCGGCCAGATCGTAACGCCAGTCCACCCTTGCGGTCCAGTGCTCATCCACATTGACCTCGGCATCCAGCCGCCATTCCGACGCATCGTTGAGGCGATCCTCGTCAGGGTTGGCGCGCACATGCAGCACACTGGTGGACACCATCCCCCGCGCCCAGGACCAGTCCAGCTGCAGGTCGTTGCGCGCCAGCCGCAGGTCCGAACCGAAAATCGCGCGATTGGTGATCGACAGCCCCCCCGCGCTGTCATAGCGCAGCGCCGCCAGCCAGTCCGACCGCGCCCCCCCGAGCGCCGAGGCCGCCGAAAACTGCCCCAGGTCGCGCTGACGCAGGATCCGGCCCATGCTCAGCGTCGTGGACCATCCGGCAGGGTCATGGCGGGTCCAGCTTGCGCCCAGATTGGCGCGCAGGCCGCGTTCGCGCTGTTCGCCGCTGGGAAAACGGTCATGGGAGAACAGGTTGCCTTCATCCAGTTCGGGCATCCGGGCGGAATCATTGGGCACATCCGGGCCGCCGTCGCGGCTCCAGATCACCTGGGCCACGGGTTCGATGACATGGCTGGCCCCGCCGGGCTGGTGGCGGACCAGGGGCCAGCGCAACTCTGCCATCACCGCGGGTGTGACCCGGGTGATCGGCCCGGCAAAATCCGAATCATTGCGCACACGGACATGATCCACCGCCAGCCGCGCGCCCCCGGCCAGCACCACCCCGCCGGGCAGCACCATGTCATTGCGCCAATCGCCCAGCGCGCTCAACCGCGCCAGATCACGGCCCTCGCGGTCGGTTTCGGCGGGGCGGCGATGGGCCTGGGCCTCGAACTGCAGCAGGCCGCGCCCGCCCAGTCCGGGCATGCCGAACCGGCGCTCCCAGTCCGCGCGGATGACCTGGCTGGGCAGCAGGGAATTGTCATCATCGCGGCGCAGCGAATGAAAATGCAGCGCCTGCACCCGGCGGCGGTCATCGCGGCTTACCCGCGCGATGGTCAGATCGCTGGTCAGCCGACGGTCGCTGCGGTAGTCATAATCGGCCAGATAGGCGTCATCGCCTGCGGCAATCAGGTTCATCCCCAGCGTGTAGCCCCCGGCCAGCGCGAACTGGCCCTGCGCATACCCATAGTAGCGGAACCGGTCGCGCAACAGCGTATCACGGCTGAGGGCGCCGCCCAGCTCCAGCGTGCCAGTGGCAAAGGCCTGGCGGTAACGCAGCTCCACCGTCCGTGTCTGTCCGCTGGAGATGAATGGCGTGACCGTCAGGTCCCGGTCTTCGCCCAGCGCGATGAAATAGGGCAGCTTCACCCCATACCCAAGGGCGGTGTCAAAGGTAAAGGACGGCCGCAGAAACCCCGTTGCCCGGTCAAGCGACGGGTCCGGCACCCTGAGATGCGGCAGATAGGCCAGCGGCAGGCCCATCATCCGGAACTGCGCCCCCTGAAAATAGATCTGGCGCGCCTCTTCGTCATGGATCACCCGCCGGGCGCGGATTTCCCAAAGCGGCGTGTTGCTCCGGGCGCATATCTCGCAGGTCGAGGCGACGGCGCTGCGCATTTCGGTAAAGCGGCCTTCGCTGCGCACCACCTCGCCCGCGGTCACCTGCACCTGCTGGCCCAGTACGACACGGGCACTGCGGATCAGCCCCGCGCGCAGGTCGCGGTCGATCTCGGCAATATCGGCAAGCATGATGACCTCACCATCGCCGCGCTGCAACAGCAACGGGCCATCGGCGGTGATACGGTCACCATCGGGATCATAGGCGATACGGGTCGCACGCAGACGCCAGTCGCCGAAGAACGCTTCGACACTGCCCTCGGCGACCAGGCGGCCGGGCTGGGTCACAAACACCCGGTCGGCCACCAGCATGGCGCTGTCTTGCGATTGCGCGCGGGCCGCAGGCGCCAGCAGCAGAAGGCACAGCGCCAGCACGGCAGCGGCCAGAGCCTGCCATGCCCCTCGCGCCGTCTGTCGGCTGTCATGCACTGGACAGGCCCGGCGCGTCATCCATCCTCCGTGTTCAGCATGATCCCCAGCGCAAGCAGCATGCTGGCCACCGGCAACGCCCAGGCGGCCAGTATGACGGGAATCTGCCCGCTCTCCCCCAGAACCTGCGCAAAATTTCGCAGAAAGAACAGCGCGAATCCAGCCAGAATCGTGGCCAGCGCCCGCAGCCCCGCCCCGCCCGCGCGCGCCATATGCATGCTGGAGCCCGCCGCCAGCAGCATCATCCCCGCCAGCAGCAGCGGCAGCGCCAGCTCCATCTGCAGCCAGACGCGGTGTTCCAGCGCGGCAAAGCCCGCACGCTCCAACGCCCTGATGAACCCGGGCAATTCCCACAGCGGAATCGCCCCCGGGCGGGCGAAACTGTCCCGTATCTGCGAAGGCGTCAGATCCGTCGGCAGGTCCAGCCGCGCCATGGTCCCGGCTGCGGCTTCGGGGTTTTCGGCGCCCAGGTTCCAGTCCTTGACCGAATACAGCTCCCACGCGCCCAGGGTCAGACGGGCTTCATGCGCATGCAGCCGCCGCACGACGCCGCCCCCGTCTTCGATATCATGGGCAAAAACCAGAAAGGTCACATCGCGCAGCACCGTCCCGTCGGGCGAGGCGCCGGCGGCATTGATGACCACTTGCCCCCCCTCAACCCCCTGCCGCAGCCATAGCCCGTCGCGCGCCACGGTCACCGCGGTCACCACATCGCCGCGCAGCTGCGCCAGAACGCGCTGGTATTCACGCGTGGCACTGGCCACCAGCGGGTTCATGACCGCCACATAGACCGCGCCCACCAGCATGGTCGCCAGCACCGGCACCACCATCATCCGCAATCCAGACCGCCCCGCCGCGCGGATCACCACCAGCTCCGAACTGCGCGACATGGTCAGAAACACCGCCATGCTGGACAGAACCATCACCAGCGGCGTGATCTGATAGAGCGTCTGCGGCGCGTTCAGCACCGCCAGCCGGACAATCTGGGCAAAGCCGACCTGATGGTCGGACAGGCGGCGGACCTGTTCAACCATGTCCAGCAGGATCAGCATGCCCGCGAAGACGCCAAACAGCAGCGCAAAGGTCATCGCCAGCTTGCGGATCAGATAGCGCGCCAGGATCATCGCGTGCCCGCCCCCCTCATGCGGCTGCCCGCGGCCGGGCCTGGCGCCGCTGCAGCAGCACCAGCATCACCCCCACCGCCATCAGCCCCGACAGCGCCGGCACAAAGGCCAGCCAGGCCAGCGCCGGGTCCTGCAGCGCCGGGCGGGCCAACGCATTGTCCAGCAACTGCGTCATCGCCAGCAGCACGATCGCACCCGCCACCTGTTTCCACGGGCCCAGACGGCTGAAATCCCCGAACTGGATCACCACAAAGCCGATCATTGCCGCCACGACCGCAAGCACCGGATGCGCGAACCGGTTGGCCATCTCATAACGCAGCTCGGCCGGGGTGGCGCCGCTGGCCTCCAGCAACTCGGGCGGAGGGGCGATGAGGTCGCGCGTCGAAAACTCGCGCACGTCATACCCGCGCCCGCTGGGGCCGATCAGCGCGCCGATATCATAGGTTAGATCCTGAAAACTGGCGATCACCAGCCGGTTGGTCCGCAGGTCCCGGACCTGCGCCATCCCGTCCAGCATCACCAGCTTCGGCCCTGACGCCCCCGGCGCCAGCAAGGCGCTGCGGGCGGTGTAGTTGACGTGGCTGCCCTCGGCCCGCGTGTCCGACAGGAAGACGCCGCGCAGCTCGCCCTCGGGCGTGATCTCGCGGATGAACACCGTGATGTTGCGCGCCGGACGCTGGAATTCCCCGGCAGTCAGGAAATGAGCCGTGATATTCTCGGCGATCTCGGCCTGGCGGTCGGCAAGCTGGTTGCGCGCGGCGGGCATCAGCACATGCATCAGTACAAGCAGCATCAACGCGACCACCCCGCCAAAGGCCACCACGGCGCGCAACAGTCGCAGCGGTGAAATCCCAGCCGCGCGCATCACCACAAGCTCGCTTTCACGGGTCAGGCGCGTGGCCACATAGACGGCGGCGGCAAAGGCCGCCACCGGCAGCACCAGCCGGATGACATTGGGCAGGGTCAGGGCCGACAGCTCCAGGAACACCAGCAGCGGCTGGCCGCCACCGATCAGCCGGTCGAACAGCCGCACCGCCCGGTTCACCCAGTAAACCGACACCAGCACCAGCGAAAAGAAGGCAAAGACGCTCAGAAGCTGGAAGAAGACATATCGATCAAGCCTGCTCACGCCCGTGCGCACCCGTTGCCGTCACTGCCCTGGTTGCAGCGCCCGCAGGCTAGTCGGATTCCCCGGCCAGTAAAACCGTTAATGCGCCCGGATCGGGGGCGGCTTTCCTTGGACGGCGTTTCGCTCTAGGTTGCGCGTCGAATGCTGCGACACCCCTGACCAGAGGCCTAAAATGTCCCGACTTCTCAGCCCCATCTTCAGCGCCACCGACCCTGAGCGGATCGCCACCCAACCCGGGCGCATCGCCGTCTTCGCCACGCCCGGCTCCAGCCGCTTCGCCTCGGTGGCCCAGCGCGTGAACCGTCTGACCCGGGGCGCCCTGCGCCGGCTGGTCGACAGTGAGGCGTTTGACAAGCTGAAACCGGGCGCGGCGATGGATCTGACCTGGCCCGCCGGGATGGAGGCCGAGGCCGTGCAGGTCATCCGCATGGAGCGCAAGCCAGATGCCGAGGCCCTGCGCCGCGCAGGCGTTGCCATCGGCAAGGCCCATGGCAAGACCGGCACCCTGGTCGCGGCCGAGGGCTTCGACCCCGCGCCGCTGGTCCTGGGCGCCCTGCTGCGCGCCTATCGTTATGACGCGCAGAAAAGCGCGCCCGAGGCCGAGGCCGGCCCCTTCGAACTCATGGCCAAGGACCCCGAGGCCGCGCAGGCCGCCTGCACCGACGCCGTCGCCCTGGCCGATGCCGTGCATTTCACCCGTGATCTGGTCAACGCGCCCGCCAATATCCTGACCACCGAAACCTTCGCCGCCCAGATCGAGGAGATGCGCGACATCGGCCTGGAGGTCGAGGTTCTGGACGAACCCGCCATGGAAAAGCTGGGCATGGGCGCGCTGCTGGGCGTAGGGTATGGGTCCGAATGCCCCTCGAAGCTGGTGATCATGCGCTGGCAGGGCGGCGCGGCGGATGCCGCCCCCCTGGCCGTGGTCGGCAAGGGGGTGATGTTCGACACCGGCGGGATTTCCATCAAGCCCTCGGCGGGGATGGAGGACATGACCATGGACATGGGCGGCTCGGCCGTCACGGCGGGGCTGATGCGCGCGCTGGCGCTGCGCAAGGCGCGCGCCAATGTGGTCGGTGTCGTCGGGCTGGTGGAAAACATGCCCGATGGCCGCGCCCAGCGCCCCGGCGATGTCGTCCGCTCCATGAAGGGCGACACGATCGAGGTGATCAACACCGATGCCGAAGGGCGCCTCGTGCTGGCCGATGCCATGTGGTACACGGCGGACCGCTTCAAGCCCGCCGCCATGATCGATCTGGCCACCCTGACCGGCGCCATGATCGTTGCGCTGGGGCATGAAAAGGCCGGTGTCTTCGCCAATGACGACACCCTGGCCGACGGCATCCTGAAGGCCGCCGCCAGCACCGGCGAAGGCGCCTGGCGGATGCCGCTGGACCCGGCCTATGACAAGCTGATCAAATCGCGCATCGCCGATGTAAAGAACGTGGGCGGGCGCACCGCCGGGTCCATCACCGCCGCGCAATTCCTGCAACGCTTCGTGCCCGAAGGCACCCCCTGGGCGCATATCGACATCGCCGGGGTGGCGCTGGTGAAGGAAGACACGGCCTTTGCCCCCAAGGGCGCCACCGGCTGGGGCGTGATGGCGCTGGACGCGCTGGTGCGCACCCGGTTCGAGGAAAGCTGAGACCCCGGGCGGGCGGGCACGAAACCCCGCCCGCCCGTTGCCGGCTTTTGCGGGTTTTCCCGCCGCCGCGCCCGCGCTATCCTGCCCCCATGTTTACCATTGAGCACGAGTTCGACGCCACCGTCATCACCCTGGTCGACGAAGGGGCCGACAAGGGCACCCCCCTGCTGGAAGACGTGATCCTCAATGCCTTCGAGGAATGCGTGACGGTCGAACAATACGACCCCCGCACCGACACCGCCCAGCGCGTCACCCTCTCCATGTCGCAACTGCGCGACCTTGCCGCCGCGCTGAACCTTCCCGAAGGGGTCTACCGTTTGCGCGGGGGGTGAGGGGTGCTCAGCATGTGACCTCGCACCCGCTGCAGGCCTTTCCAAGACCCCGTGCAGGATGGTGCTTGGCGCCCATGGTCACCAAAGGACGCGTGTGAGAACCTGGTCCTGGGGCGCGCGGGTGAGGAATGAAATGGCTGACGAAATCACTGCGGCCTGCCTTTGCGGCGAAGCGCGACTGATCTGCGGTCGCTCATTGGGAACGAGAAGCTATTGTCGCTGCACAGACTGCAGAGAATCCACAGGTGCAGCGTTTAGTGTTGCAATCCCGTTCGAGGCTGACCTGCCGTCATACCTCAGGGGAAAGACCTGACGATGGTTCGTTCTGTCCGCCTTGGGCCGCGACCTGCGCGCGCTTCCCGCTCTGGCCGCGCATAGCGGGCCGGGGGCGGTGTGCGGCAGGGCATGCCCCCCGCCGACCCGCGAACGTCCGACAGGCCAGGGTTTCAGCGCCCTTCACGGCTTTGCGCGCCTCACTCCACCCCGAGCACTTCGGCCAGCATCGCGGCAAAGGCGGGCCGGGCCGTGGCGGCGGCGTCTTCAAGCCGGGGATGAGGATCGAGCGTAGTCATGAAGGCCATGTCGAGCATGGACAGCATCGACTGCCCGTCTTCCTCGTAGAACGCCAGATGGCCGCAGGGCATCATCGCCATGGTGTGCATTCCGGCGGCCACGATGTCCGGGCCGATCGCGGGATAACAGATCTTCAGCGCGGTCACGCTGCCCCCGGCAAGACCGAATTCGGCAAGGAACAGCCAGTCCTCCTCGGCCTCGGTATGGAAGCGGACCTGCGCTGCTGCGGCCTCGGGGGGCTGGTCAAGTTCGTGGATGATGAACAGATCGCCGGGGTTTTGGGCCGTGGCGGGGCCGGTCAGCACAACGGCGGCAGCGGCAACAAAGGATGTGGTGGAAAGCTTCATCTGTCGGCTCCTGTCTGCGGATCTGGACCAGTGCCTGTCTGAACCGGCACCGATCCCGCCCCAAACCTGCCCGGCGCCCGCCCGCGATGCTTGGGGATGGGTTGGGGAAGACCTGATCTTTCCCTGAGTATGCCGACGATGCAGGGCCGGAAGCGGCGCAGGCGGCATCGGTTCCTGTGCATTGCATGCGGGGACCGGCGCGGGCCGGGCCGGGCATCTCCACGCTTTCCCCATATCTTGCCCAAGCTTGCCGGGTTGCGCGCCCATATCCTGCGAGAACAGAGACACCCCACGCAAGGAGGATTGCCATGGCACATCCGCAGACCGATTTGCCCCCGGCGCAGACCGATTCCGATTTCGTCCAGTTCTGGAACGAGGTTCTGGGGCCGAAGTTCAACCGCTTCCGCCACATCCTGACCGGGGGGCTGACCCATCACAGCGAAGCCGTGTTCCCGAAACTGCCGGTGCGCCCGGGCGATGCCGTGGTCGATGTCGGCTGCGGCTGGGGCGACACGGCGATGAAGCTTGCGCGCATTGTCGGACCCGAAGGCTCGGTCACCGGCATCGACTGCTGCGACATGTTTCTGGAAACCGCACAGGCGGAACTGGCCGAGACCGACCTGGACAATGTCACCTTCCTGCGCGGCGATGCCGAGGTCGCGCTGCCCGAAGGGGCCTTCGATTTCGCCTTCGCCCGGTTTGGCACGATGTTCTTTGCCAACCCCGTTGCGGGGCTGCGGAACATGCGTCGGGCGCTGCGGCCCGGCGGGCGCATGGTCCATATCGTCTGGCGCGACCCGGCGGACAATCCGTGGCTGTCCATGGCCAAGGAGGTGGTGCTGCGCTTCCTCCCGCCACCGGGCGCGGATGCGCGCACCTGCGGGCCGGGCCCGTTTTCGATGGCGGATGAGGCAACCACCCGCAAGATGATGGAGATCGCGGGGTATGAGGACATCACCTTCGAGCGCATCGACGCCCCGGTGCTGGTGGGCCGCAACATCGAGGACGCCATTGCCTTCCAGCTTGCCATCGGCCCGGCGGGTGAAGTGTTCCGCGAGGCGGGGGCCGAGGCCGAGGCCAAGCGCCCGCAGATCGAGGCGGCGCTGACTGAAGCCATCAACCGCCAGCGCCGCGAGGCTGACGGGATCGTCATGCCCAGTTCGTCCTGGATGATCTCGGCCCGGACCCCGGCGGACTGAGCGCGAGGATCGAATTTTCTTCCCCAGAGTCGCGTCCGGAGCGAAATTATGCTACATTTTGCCGCATGCGGGTTGCCTTGGCCGGAGCACGGTGCGGGGCTGACCCGCGCGCTTGCCCGAACGCGCCATATTCCGCGTTCCAGCGCCTGCATCGGCAGGACAGAGGCAGCGACACACCCACCTCGACCCATTTGCACCAGACGATGTATTGGAGAATAAGATGCCCGAAGGACGCCCCATCGCCCGCCGTGACCTGTTGCGCCATGGCGTCATGTCCGCGACAGCCCTTGTCGCCGCGCCCGCCCTTCTCACCGGGTTGGCACCGCGACCGGCCAGGGCGAGCATCGAAACCCCCGATCTTGGCCAGCCGCCCTGGTATCGCTTCGCCATAGGCGATATCGAGGCCACGGTCGTGTCGGATGGCCTGATGAATATCGGGGCCGCCGCCGACCACTTCCCGCAAGCGGACCCGGATGCGCTGCAAGGCGTTCTGGCGGACGCTTTTCTGCCCCATGAGCCGACGTTGCTGGAACAAAACGTTCTTGTCCTGAACACCGGCGACCGGCTGGTGCTGATCGATACCGGCACGGGCTGGGCGCCCCCGGGTCCCGGCGATGCGCCTGACGCGTGGACGGCTCTGGGCTTCGATCCAGGCGATACGCACGGTCGACTGATGGGCAATCTGCGCGCTGCGGGCTTCGATCCAGCCGCCTTCACCGATATCCTGATAACCCATCCCCACCCGGATCACTGTTTCGGCCTGACGGATGCCGATGGCGCGCCGAACTTCCCCAATGCTGCCGTGCACCTGTCGCAGGCGGATTTCGGGTTCTGGACCAGCGAAGAGGTCGTCGCCATAGGGGGTTTCGTCGGGGTGATTGCCCAGGGCGCGCAGCGCAATCTGCTGCCGCTGCGCGACCGGATCGCCTTTGTCGAGGACGGGCAAGAGGTGCTGCCCGGCATCACCGCCATGGCCACGCCGGGGCATACGGTGGGCCATACCTCTTTCATCATCACCTCGGGCGATGCAACCTGCTTCGTGATCAGTGACGCGGCGCATCATGCGGCCGTGTCCTTCCGCCATCCGGACTGGGAGTTTTCCTTCGACACCGACCCCGAGGCCGGAGCACAGACCCGGCGGCGGGTGCTCGACATGCTGGCCACGGACCGGATGCGAGTAGTCGGCTATCACTTCCCTTTCCCCGGCATCGGCCATGTCAGCCGCAAGGGCGACGCCTTCCGCTACGTCCCCGAACCGATGCGCCACGGCCAAGGGTAGCGCGGAACGGGGACGCAGACCAGACGGCACTGGCGCAGGGGCTGCACGATGCCCGCCCCGGCCCGGCGATGTCCGGCCGGGGCGCCGTTGGCAAACCCGTCGGACTCGGCGCCCCGCCGTGGAAAATGCGCGTTGAGATTGCAATTTCAGTGCGTTTCGGCGATCATGCTGCGACAATCCGTCATGTGTAGCCGCGTGGTGCGGCAGCCGATGGCGGCTCGCGCCCGGGCCTGTCGCCCACCACCCGCGCGGCGCCTCTCCCGTGGGGGGGACAGCCGATGTCGCAGACACCAGCTTTCGCCTTTGTCGGGCTTGTCCGTGACCCCTCGGACGGTCACGCGACGCTGCAGGACCGCGACCTGCTGGAAACGGTGCTTCAGCGGCATGGCGCGGTCAGCGTCGATTGGGGCAGGAAGGGCGCGCTTGCCGTTTTCGCGACCGTTCTTCCGACGCTGAACTGCGCGCTGGAACTGGTGAACATGCTCTCGGCGCCCCCCTCGGGCGCGCGGGTCGGGATCGATGTGCCGGTGGACATCAGCGACATGGACACGGCGAAAGCCGTCGCACAGGCATTGGCGCAGAAGGCACGGGTCGGCGAGGTGCTGGTCTCGGCCACCGCCCGCGCCGCAGTGCGGCCCGCGCCGGGCATCGCACTGGACACCCATGGCCCGGTCGAGGTGCCGCCCGCGCCCTTCCCGGTCATTGCCTTCCGGGCACGGCGGACTGGGGCCGCGGAGCCCAGCGCCTGCCTGTGCTTTGATGATTACACGCTCGACCCGCAGCGGCGCACCCTGCACCAGGACGGGGCGGAGGTTGCGCTGGAGCCGCTGACCTTTGACCTGCTCACGCTGCTGGCCACCAACACCGACCGTGTGGTCCCGCGTGACGAGATTTTCGAGCATCTGTGGCACGGGCGGATCGTGTCGGACACTGCGCTGAGCAGTCAGGTCAAGGCGTTGCGGCAGGCGCTGGGTGACAGCGGTCGCGCGCAGCACAGCATCGCCACGGTCCATGGTCGCGGCTTTCGCTTCCTGCGTCCGATCACGCCGCAGGTTGCGGCTGTCGCGCAACCGGCCGTGCAGCCAGACCAGGCACGCCCGCTGGTTGCCGTGCTGCCCTTCGACAACCTGTCGGGCGATGCCAGTGGCCGGGTCTTTGCCGATGGCATCGCCGAGGATATCCTCACCGCGCTCAGCAAGCACCGCTGGATTGGTGTCATCGCCCGCAACCCGGCCTTTGCCTTTCGCGGCTCTGCTGACGGTCTGGACGTGATCGCAGGCCAGCTTGGCGCCACCCATGTCGTCACCGGCAGCCTGCGCAAGGCGGGCGAGCGGGTGCGTGTTCAGGCCGAGGCGGTCGAAATCCGCACCATGCGGCGGTTCTGGTCTGACAGCTTCGATCTGGACCTTGCGCAGATATTCGAGTTCCAGGACGAAATCTGCGGCACCATCGCGGCGCGGCTGGCCACCGATCTGGGTGTGTCTGAACAACAGAGGGCGCGCAACCTGCCGCGCGCCAATCGGGGCGCTTGGGAGCTTTATCACCTTGGCATGGCAGAGTTCTATCGCTTCACTGCGGACCATAACCGCCGCGCGCAGGAGTTGTTGCGCATGGCCATCCGGGCCGAGCCGGATTTTGCCGAGCCTTACACGCGCCTTGCCTATGCCATCACGCTTGAGATGGTCTATTTCGAAGGCAGGGTGAGCGCGGCGCGGCTTGATGATGCGCTTGATCTGGCGCTGCAGGGGCTGGCGCGCGACGACCGCGATCCGCAGGGCCATTTCGCCCTGGGCCGGGTGCGGCTGGCACGACAGGAATATGATCTGGCCATCGACGCGCTGGAACACGCGCTCGACCTGAACCCCCATCTTGCCCTGGCACATTGCGGACTGGGGGACTCGCTTGCCTATGAGGGGCGTATCGACGACTCGATCCGGCATTTCAAGCGCGCCATCGACCTCAGCCCCCATGATCCGTTCCGCTGGGCGTTTCATTCCTACCGCTCGCTTGCGCATCTGTTCGGCGACGACCCACAGGCCGCGGCCCGCGCCGCCGCGCGTGCGGTCCAGGTGCCCAACGCGCATTATTCCGCCCATGCCAACCAGCTTGCCGCGCTTGGCTATATCGGCGACCGGACGCGGGTCGCACAGGCGCGCAACGCGCTTCTGCGCGCGAAACCCGGTTTCTCGCTCGACCTTGCGCGCAGGCGCCTGTTCTACCTGAAACGCCGCAACCAGCTCGATCGCTATCTTGAAGGGCTCACGCGCGGCGGCATCGCCTGACCGGCAGCAGTGCTGACGCAGTCCCTGGACCCCATCATCGCGGTGTGAGGTCACTGGGCCGGTGCCCTCTCCTGCGGCATTCTCCGTTCGAAGGTTGCACCGGGTTCTGCAGTGGTTCCTGACCAGCCTCCCCAAACTGGCCGGAGAGCGGCTTGCGCCCGCAAGATCAATTCGTTGCGTCCCCAAAGGCCATGCCGCCGGTTGCCACCTGTCCGGCCGGGCTGTCGGGGTTGCGGGCATGGGATGGGGTCAGTGCGATGAAGTCCTGCCAGATTGCGCCTGCGCGCAGGTCATTGCGGGTGCGCAACCCCCGCCACGCTGCATAGATCGCACCAGCCTGCGGCAGGGCATGCTGGGCAGGCGACAGCCGCGCCAGATGCGGGTCGTCTTCTGCGGGCAGGGCGCTCAGCAGATCAGTGTAAAGCTGATCTCGGTCCGGCCCCGTCAGCCAGTTCGTGTGCCCTGCAATGACGGCACGATGGGTGCGCGGGGCCAGGTATTCGATCAGCGGGCGATCATCCGTGTTGACGGGCGCATGGGCGAACAGGCCGGACGCCGCATTGCCTGCGTAGAACTTCAAAGCGCGGTCGATCAGCACGTCATCGGGCGTATCCTCACCCGTCATGGCACGCCATTGGGCAGCCAGCGTCGCAGGGTCAAGTGGAGCGGGGTCGTTGCGGCCCACCAGCGCGAGGATCGAGCGTTCGGGATAGAGATCCCCGCGCCAGAGCGTCAGGTCGGGGAAAACCTGTGCCATCGTGTTGGCGATGATCTCGAATTCGCGACGCGACACCTGATACAGCGGCATCCATTGCACATAGGCCCCGCCCGCGTTCAGCCGACTGGCCGCAAGGCGGTAATGTTCGACCGTATAGACATTGCCCACGCCTGCGCGCCAGGGCGTGAACAGATCGGCGATGATCATGTCATAACTGGCGGGGGACCGGGCGAGGCATTGCCGCCCGTCCTCGCGGTGGATGGTCACGCGCGGGTCGGTGAACAATCCGTTGGTGTAGGGCTGGAACCACGCTTCCGCGAAATCCACCACATCGGGCAGCAATTCGCAGACCGTCACACGGTCGGGGGTCGCAAACAGCCCTGCGCCTGCCGAAATGCCCGTGCCCATGCCCAGAAAGAAAATCTCGCGCGGGTTGGGGTGGGTCAGCAGCGGGATCATGGTCTGATTGCGTTCCGGCACCAGCGCGCCGGACCCGCCCAGCGTGTAGAAATTGTTGACGCGGATGAACTTCGCATCGCCGCGCTGGACAGTTGCGACATGGGCGGAGGGGCCCTCGCGAAAGGCCAGTAATTCCTCGCCCCGGTTCAGGCGGGTCGAGTCCAGCCCCGGCCCGCCTGCCAGCAGGATGACAGCCCCAGCCAAGGCTGCAAACCGCGTGATCCGCGCGGCCCAGCCGTCGGTGGGGTGCCACAGTGCCAGCACCAGAAGCGCGTAAACCGCGCCCATCAGCCACAGCCCTTTCCACATGCCGACCAGTGGCAAGAGCAGGAATCCCCCCGCCAGCGCCCCGAATATCGCGCCTGTGGTATTGACCGCGATCAGGCGGCCCAGCACCGCACCCGGCGCGCCGCCGCCTTCCATCAAACGCAGCAGATAGGGCAGCACCGCGCCCAGAATCGTGCCGGGGATCAGCATGATCAGGATGGCGACGCGCCCGACCTCCCACACATAGCCTGCGAAATCCGCGCGCCCGCCAAGGTATCCCAGGCCGCCTGTCAGGTGGTGGAACAGATGCGGCGTGGCAGCGATCACGGCGCAAGAGGCCAGCAGCAGGCCCGTCAGCACGGTTTCAGGCCGCAGTGACAGCCGGTTCAGCGCATTGGCCAGCGCCGCGCCCAGCGACAGCGCCACAAGAAACACGCTCAGCACCAGCGCATAAGTATAGACCGAGTTTTGCAGCACTTGCGCGAAGGCGCGCGTCCAGATCACCTCGACCGCCAATGTGGCAAAGCCAGACGCGAAGGCGATGACCCAGAGCCGCGCGGGGATCACGGCGCGGGCGGGGCGCGGCTCAGTGACCATCGGCAGGGCACGGCGAGCAATAACGATGGCCGAAAGGCCCACAAACAGATCAAACCCCACGGCCAGCAGATAGGCGCCGGAAAACCCCAGCCACATGGGCAAGAAGAACCCCGCCGCCAACGCCCCCATCGCCCCGCCTGCGGTGTTGAGCGCATAAAGCGCGGACCCCATCCGCCCAAGGCTGTCACGCGCCCGAATGACATGCTGGCCCATTAGGGGCAGCGTGCCGCCCATGAGGATGGCCGAGGGCAAGAGGATCGTCGCCGCGACCAAGGCTTTCAGCGCGGTTTCCAGAACCGGATTGCCGCCGACCAGCGCAAACAGCGTCGGGTAGAGCCGGAAATAGGCATCTGCGACCAGAAAATGCCCCAGCGCCGTGGCGGCCACGCCAATCTCGACCAAGCCAAAAGCGCGCAGGGGCCGCGCCAATCGCGCCGAAATGCGCCCGAACAACCAGCCCCCCAGCGCGATGCCCGCGAAGAAGATCGCGATCGTCAGCGCGGCGGCCTGCGCGGTCGAGCCGAACAAAAGCCCCAATTCCCGCACCCACAACACCTGATAGATCAGCGCCGCCGCGCCCGACAGGGCGAACAGCGCGCCCAGAGCGGGCATCTCGAAGCGGCGGAGCGCGGTGGCGGGTGCAGCGATATCGGTCATGCCGTGGCGTTACCTTATAACATTCATGGCAGCAACTGCATCTCGCCGCCGATCAGTTCCTTGCGGAAATCGGTGATCAGGATATCGGCCACGACATCCCATGTGCCGCCCTGCGGCAGATGGACAGGGCCAGCGGTCCAGAGACCATCCGCGCCCAGATCTGCACGCAGCTCGATGCGTTCCAGCCCCTCTTCGGGTTTGGCGAAGAACAGCGTCACCTCCAGCGGCGTGAAGGGCTGGAAATCGCCGTCCAGCGGCACGATTTCAACGCGGTTCTGCCCCGGCCCCCCGGGGATCAGGGCGATATCGGCCATGCTCTCGCGCCCATGCAGATGCAGCTCGACGCGGGACTCGGGGATTTCGGCCATCGCGCGCGGTGGCGGTGTCAGGCGGAACGCCGCGGTCAGCGCCAGAAGTGCCACCATCAGCCCCAGTTCCAGCCGCAGCGAGCGGTTGAAGCGAAGCCGTGCCAATGCGCCATTGCTGGCCAGCATCGGTGTGAGGCGCAGCTTGTGCCATGCAGCCAGCACCAGAATGCAGGCAAATAGCGCCATTTTGGCCAAGAACACCCAGCCATAGGCGGTGCTGGTCAGGGCTGCCGGGGTTTCGATCTGCCGCCATGCCAATGCCCCACCGGACACGACCAGCAGCGCCACCATCGGCACGGCAAGGCGCGAAAAGCGCAGCATCAGCGCCTCTGTATCCGGGCGGCGCAGGGCCATGATCAGCCCCGGCAGCGCCCCCGCCCAGAAGATCAGCGCGAGTGCATGGGCAAAGATCAGCGGGGCCATCAGGGCCACAGGTTCTGCCCGCGCTGCGTGACCCGCCGAGGCGAAGGACAGCGCCGCCAGCGCCCAAGCCAGCAGAATAGGCAGACGGTGGCCCGTCATGGCCAGCACGCCTGCGAACACGGCAAGCCCTGCGGCAATCCCGAAGGGACTGTTTGCGGCCATGGCCCAGGCGTTCATGCGGGCGAGCGCGACCACCCCGTCGCCTGTCAGGTCCATCGCCTGTCCGCCCAGAAGCGCCACGGACGCCAGCGGCACAGACCAGAGCGCAGCCGTTGCCAGGCGCGGCGCGGGCGTCTGGGACAGCACGGCCCAGACCATGCCGCCGACGCCGAAGACCAGCGCAAGCGTCAGCGCGCCCCGCGCGGCGGCGGCGGGCCAGGGCAGGGCCTCGGGCGCGGCTTCGGGTGCGCCAGTCTCAAACCCTATGGAAAACACATGCGTCCCGCCGACCGGGTGGCCATCCTCCGACACCACGCGCCAAGACAGCGCATGCGTGCCCTCGGCCAGCCCATCCGGGGCAGTGATGATCAGATCGGGGCCTTGGGCGCGACCCTCGACATCCATCGCCGCGCCATCCGGGCCGAACCACCGCGCCTGCAACGGGGCGATGGGTTCGTTGAAGGTCAGGATCACTTCCGCTGGGGCTGTGTCTACGATTGTGCCAGCAGCAGGGTCTGCCCCGCGCAACTGCGCATGGGCCAGCGCCTGAAGCGGCAGGATCAGCGTGACGAAGAAGATGACAAGCGCGCGCAACATGGTCTAACCTGAAAAAGCCCGCCGGGCCGGGAAACCGCACCCGGCGGGAAGTGATGCGCAGTGAACGGGAACTGAACACTCCGCGACAAACGGCGGGCCGAAGCAATTTCAGCAAAAGTTGACAGGTTTTTGCGTTTCGAAATTGCGACCAGATTAAGGGGGAAGGGACGCCTCCGCAAACCCCGGCCTGCCGCTATTCCTTAATTCCCGTGGCTATGCCCGTGGGAATGGCTATGCGAATGGCCGTGGCTATGCCCGTGATCAGCGGCAGGCAGAACCATCACGGCCGGGGCCGGATAGGCGTAATCGCTGCGGGTCTTGCCCTCTTCGGGGATCTCGATCCAGCGGGCCGCGCCATCGGCACATTCCTGCACGACCGGGATATGGACCAACTCGCCCGCAGGCAGGGCCTCGGTAAAGCGGGCGCGGAAGACGAACTCATCATAGAAGGCATCGGGCAGATGGCCTTCCCAGATGATCTCGCGCACGCCCTCGGTGATCTCGGTGCCGTGGCTGTGATAGGGCTCTGCCAGCGGGCCAGTGACCACGCTCAGATCCCAACCGGCCTTGACCATGGGCTGCACGGCATTGATGCCGTCAGGAATGGCCACGCGCACCCGCAACGTGGCCTCGTCACCGCAGCCATGCGGGATGCGCACGACCATGCGCTCGCGAACGTTTTGGGTAACTTCGCTTTGCTCCAGCGTGGCATGGGCAAAGGCCGCAGGGGCCGAAAGGGCCAGGGCGGCCAAGGTCATCAGGGTCGTCTTCATGGTGTTTCTCTCCCGTTTCATGAAGGATCGGTCTCGGGCGGAGTCGCGTCTCCGCCATTGGCCAGATGTCCCTCTGGCCAGGGGTTCGCGAAGGCCGGATCGGTGAGGAAATACTCATCCGTCAGGCTTTGCAGAAAGGCGATCAGATCGGCGATCTCGGCCTCGGTGATCTGAAAGCCGACGATCAGCGGGTCGCGCAGCGGGTCGGGTTGGCCAAGGCGCGCGGCCTCGCCGCCCGCTGCATAGTGGCGGATGACCTGTTCCAGCGTCTGGAACCGCCCGTCATGCATGTAGGGGGCGGTCACGGCGACATTGCGCAGGGTGGGGGTGCGGAACCGACCCCGGTCACGGGGGTTCAGGGTGAATTCGCTGGTCCCGCCCTCCGCCCCGAGGCCGGTGTTGTGAAACCCCGTCTCGGGCATGGCGCTGCGCGAGGTGACCAGATTATTGGTGAAGTTCAGGCCCAGATGGCAGTGGTAGCATTCGGTCCGGTGGTCGAAGAACAGATCCATCCCCCGCACCGCCGCGTCCGTCATCGCGCTGCGGTCGCCGCCATAGACAAACTGGTCATAGGGGCTGCCGACGGAAATCAGGGTCCGCTGAAACGCGCCCAGCGCGCGGGTGATGGTGTAGAGGTCGGCCTGCGGGCGGTCAGGGAAGGCGGCGGCGAAGGCATCCTGATAAAGCGCATCTTCCATCAGCCGCGCGAACAGCGCTGTTTCCAGCCCGGCATTGCCCATTTCCACCGGATCCTCGCCAAAGAGCGGGATCAGCGCGTGAAATTCCAGACTGTCCACCATCGGATTGGCCCAGGTCAGCGTGGGCAGATAGCCCACATTGGCAAGGCTCGGCGCGTTGAACCCGCCTGCCTGCCCTGTCACGCCCACCGACACCGCGCGCCCATCCGTGAAGGCGCGCGCCTGTTCGTGGCAGGATGCGCAGGACATGCTGCCATCGGCAGACAGCCGCTGGTCGTAGAACAGATGCCGGCCCAGATCGACCAACGCATCGTTCATTGTTACATCGCCGGGCACTGGCGGGGGCGGCAGCCAATCCGGGATGGCCCAGTCATAGGCCAGTCCCGCGCTTGCCGCCCCGCTCAGCACCGCAGCCAAAGCCACGGCGCGCATGGGCTTAGCGCATCGTTGCGAAAAGCTGCTCGCCCGCCGCGATGTCGCGGAAAGGCAGGCCGAGGCGCGACATGACCGGCATGCAGTCATCATCGTTCAGGAAGGACATGCAGCCGGGGCTGGTTTCGGGGATGTTCATGTCCACATTGGCCTCCGCCAGCACCGGGGCCACGTCGGGGATGACCGTATCGGCAGCGGGATCGAAACTGTCGAAACGCACATCCACAAGGTTCGGATTGGCGCATTCGGCTTCCGGGGCCACGGTCCGCGCCTCGGATGCGCAGCCGGTCGAGCCCAGATGCAGCGCCCAGCCGCGGTTGGCGTCATGGGTGACGGGAAGCCCGGTCGAGGACAGTTCGATCTTGATGAACTTGTAGCCGCCCTGCCAGTTCCAGAACATCGCCGTCAGGTTCAGGGGAGACGCGGCAAGCGTCGGGTCGCCGTGGTTCAATTCGAACGGCACACCAATATCGAAGGCCAGACCAGTATATTCCCCTGCAGGCACTGTGCCGCGAAGGGAGGTGTTCATGTCGGGCGTGCCGTTGACGCAGGTGCCGGTCGCATCCTCGAAATCCAGCAGCGCGACATTGTCCAGCTGCCAGATACCGTCCTGATCCAGCGCGATGGGGGTCTCGGCCCTGTCTGCGCCGATCAGCCGGGCATTGGTGACGAAGACGCGGAAATCGGCAACCTCGACCGTGGAATCGGTTACGCCGATGCCTTCATAGGCCTGTGCGCAGGTGAAGAGGGTGCCCGCCATTTCGGCGGCGAAATTGATGGTGACGGGTTGGTCGGCCAGTGCAGGCGTGGCGAGCGCGGTCGTGACCGCAAGAGCGAGTATACGCATGATGTGTCTTTCTTGAATGATATGAGTGTCACCGGCAGCGCAAGCGCCACCGGGTTTCAGCGATCAGACAAGAAAAAGCGGCGGGCCGCGTGCAGGCGGGCCGCGTGGGCTATGCGCGCGTGCCAGCAAATGGCCTGCGGCGGGCAGGTGCAGCATTGCGATGCGCAGGGCAACGCCTGCGCCAGGTGCGTCCGCTGCCAGAGCCATGATCTGCGCCAAGGTGCAAACAGGACAATCCTCGGCCATGCCCTGCGGGCCATCTTGCGTGACGCAAAGATCCTCCAGTTCGCCGCCCATCTGGATATAGGCGGCCAGCATCGGATCGGCAGGCAAGGCGGGGGCATGTTGATGACCAAACCCGATAACCATCAGCGCCAGCGCAAGAAGCGCAGCGGTCAGACGATTCGAAAAGGTCCGGAGCAAAGTCATGTTATGGTGTTACTTTGGGTCCATCTGTGGATCAAGCACCTGTGATCGGTTTCAACCTCATCCTCGGGGTTCCGGAACAGGGTTCAGCACCAGCAGACGGGGGAATGTCCCGGTCGATGTTGAACTTTTTGGGATGAAGGGTGGCGTTGCTCTCCCTGAGCCGTAGGCTCGGGGTGTTCAATCCAAAGGAGAGCAACACCATGAAGACAACTACCACATCCCCGCTGGCGCTGGCCAGCACGGCAGACCTGACGGCAGCGGTTGAGGAAGCGCGCGACGAGGTCGGAGCGAGCTTCGAGCGCTTCTGCCTGATCGCCGGCTTGGCGAGTCTGACGCAGATGCTTGATGAGGACGCGATGGCGTTGGCCGGTGCGCCGCATGCGCGCGCGGCCGACAAGCCGGGATACCGCTGGGGGCACACCAAGGGTTCCTTGGGTTTCCACGGCGGCAAGGTGGAGGTGGAACGCCCGCGGGTGCGCTCGAAGACCACCGGCAAGGAGCTGACGCTGCCCAGCTGGAAGGAGGCGGCCGAGGCC
>NZ_JACBXS010000036.1 GCF_013415485.1 Rhabdonatronobacter sediminivivens
GCGGATGGGGCGCGGGGGCGGCGGGGACCTCCCAGCCCGAAAGGTCGATGATATTGTGCCAGTCCTGATCCGACAGGTCGATCGCGCCCAGCTCGGCCCCGTGGTGGGTGACCAGCGCGTCGCGCACCAGCGGGCCGATCGGGTGCCAGACCGCGCCGGGGCCGAACCAGCGGCGGATGTTTTCGGCACAGGCGGCGATGTCATAGCGGGGCACGCCTTCGGGGCCGTAATCGCTCATGGGCGGCTGGTTGACGATCACCTTGATGTGCTTCGCGTCGATCTGCGGCAGGTAGCGCTGGTCATGCCACAGGCTGGGCGGATAGCGCAGGATCAGCAGATCGCAGGAGACGTGATCCTCAGGGGTCAGGACCTGGACCGTATCGCCATCGACCGTGTCTAGAACCTCGTCCAGCATCGACAGCTTCACACCGCTTCCGAACATGTCATAGCGGTAGAGTTCGAACAGCCCCGTGCGCAGCCCGTGGGCGCGGTTGAAGCGCGCCTCTTCCAGGCAGGATTTGACGCTGCCGCCGGGCATGCGGAATTCCGACCCGATGATGACGGGGAAATGCGCCCCGGACAGGGGGCGCGCCCGGTCGGACAGGATGGCGGGAACGGGAAAGGGGCGGGGCGTGGCCGGATCGGCGCTGTAGCGCAGTTCGGCGGCCCGGTGGTGGTGATGGCGTGCCGCGTTGAGATAGGTTTTCAGCGCGCCATGCGCGGCGGCCGGGGACAGGGCCGGGCCGGGGGCGGCATGGGGCCAGCGGGTCAGCAGCAGCGGGGCTTCGGCGGTCAGGGCTTCGGCGGCCGGGGCCAGGGCGCCGGGGTCGGCATGGCGCAGGCGGGCCAGCAGTTCGGCGTCATGGCCCCGGGCCACCCGGTCCCAGGCGCCCAGACGCTCGGTCATCACGGTGCGGCGCAGCAGCAGCGCGCCCGGGTCGGGGGCGCTCAGGGCCATGTCCTCGGTCCAGCCGGTGACCTGAAGCTGCGGGGTCAGCCACAGCCGGTTGGCCAGGGTGGCGGCGTGGGTGTCGCTGTCGCGCAGAGGCGCCATCTGCCGGGCGATGCGCTGCGGATGGGCCAGGCTGGTCGCATCCTGCACGGTCACGAAAGCGCCCCGGGCCCGGGCCAGCCCGATGTTCAGCGCCTCGGCCTGCAGCGCCGGGGCGGGCAGGTCCAGCAGGCGGATGCGCGGGTCGCGCGCGGCCGCGGCGGCCACCTGCGCGGCGGTATCGTCGGTGCTGGCGCGGTCGATGACCAGGATCTCCAGCGCGTGCCAGTCCTGCCGCAGAAGGCTGTTCAGGGTGGCGGCGATGCTGGCGCCGTGGTTGCAGGTGGCCACCAGCACCGAGACCAGCGGCGCGGTGCCGGTCCCGTCAACCCTGCTGTCCGGCGCCCCTTCGGGCCAGCCCAGCCGGTCGAAGGGGGTATCGGCCTGCCCCCTGCCCGCTTCGGGGCCTTCCACCCCGGAACCCTCCACCTCGGGGCTCTCCAGCACCGCGCCCGCCAGCCCGGCCCCGGTCCAGACCGCGTTGATCCAGGCCAGACGCTCGGCCGGGGTGGCGCCCAGGTTGGTGCGGGCCAGATGCAGCCGGTCCGAGGCCAGCCCCGCCGCCGCATCCCGGTCATAATCGGCCAGGGCGGTGTCCCTGTCGCCCAGCAGCTCCAGGCACAGCAGCCAGGCAGGCGCGATCTGGCGGCGCAGGGCCAGATCAGGGGCCAGTTGCGCGGCGCGGGCCAGCCAGTCCCGGGCCGCGCCACGGGCTGCCGCGCCGTCCCGCGGGTTGGCGCTGTCATGCAGATAGAGGCAGCCCAGTTCCAGCGCCGCCCGCGCGCGCCGCCCGTCATCGGGGGCGGTTTCGGCCTGCTGGCGCAGATCCTCCTGCACGCGCCGGGTGAAGCCAAGCGCCAGCCGCCGCAGCCGCAGCGCGGCCATGGAGTGGTCCGTATCCGGGCGGGGGGCACGGCGGGGCAGGTTGCGCCAGCGCCCGATCAGCTCGTAATGCACCAGCGGATTGAGCCCGCTCTGCGCGGCCTCGGGGTGGGTGTCCAGATAGAAGCGGGTGTCAAAGAACTTGCCCGGATCACGCCCCAGAAACGCGCCGTATTTCAGGTAATGTTCCGCCGGGGACATCCCCAGCGCCGCAACCTCGGGGTTCCGGGCCATGTACCATTTGCGGTGAAACTGGTCCGATCCTTCGATCCGGGCGATCTGGGCCTGCCAGTCCATCGGCGTGTCCGCTGCAGCCCCGGCCGGGATATCCGTCTGCGGGCCGGATACGGACGCGGGGCGGGATGTCGATGTCATGCGCTTGCCTTGCGGATCGTTCCTGTGCGGATCATGCCTGTCCCTGCCTTGCCACGCCGGAACCCTTCCCCGGGGCTGGTTCGGAAGCATCGTGAATGGCCGTCGGCATGTCAACGCAGGGACGCCGATTTGCCTGGCCCTTCGCGATGCGTCCGGACCGGCCCGCCGGGGTCTTTGGGTCCGGGCGGGTCAGTCCGACTGGAACAGATCGCGGGTCATGACCTTGTCGGCCACATCGGCCAGGTCCGGGGCGCGGCGGTTGGCGACGATCAGCTCGGCCTCGGCCTTGAAGGCCTCCAGATCGCGGACCACGCGTGAGCCGAAGAAGCTGTCCTCAGCCATGGCGGGTTCGTAGACGATGACCTCGATCCCCTTGGCCTTGATCCGCTTCATGATCCCCTGCACCGCGCTCTGGCGCCAGTTGTCCGACCCTTCCTTCATCACCAACCTGTAGACCCCGACCACGCGCGGATGCGCGGCCACGATCTGCTCGGCGATGAAATCCTTGCGGGTGCGGTTGGCCTCGACCACGGCGGCGATCAGGTTCTGGGGCACGGTGGCGTAATTGGCCAGCAACTGCTTGCTGTCCTTTGGCAGGCAATAGCCGCCATAACCGAAGGAGGGGTTGTTGTAATGGCTGCCGATGCGCGGGTCCAGGCAGACCCCGTCGATGATCTGGCGCGTGTCCAGCCCATGGGCCAGCGCATAGCTGTCCAGCTCGTTGAAATAGGCCACGCGCAGGGCAAGGTATGTGTTGGCGAAAAGCTTGATCGCCTCGGCCTCGGTCGGATCGGTGAAGAGCACCGGACAGTCGCGGCTGATGGCGCCCTGGCGCAGCATTTCGGCAAAGACCTGCGCGCGCGGGCTGCGTTCGCCCACCACAATGCGCGAGGGGTGCAGGTTGTCATGCAGCGCGCGCCCCTCACGCAGGAATTCGGGGCTGAAGAGGACGTTGTCGGTCTGCTTTTCGGCGCGGACACGGTCGATGAACCCCACCGGCACCGTGGATTTGACCACCATCACCGCATCGGGCGCGCGCGCGCGGACCTGGTCGACCACCGCTTCGACGCTGGAGGTATCGAAGGCATTGCTCTGCGGGTCGTAATTGGTGGGGGTGGCGATGATGACGAAATCGGCCCCGCCATAGGCGGTGTCCGGGTCGGTGGTGGCGGCCAGGTCCAGCGGCTTTTCGGCCAGCCAGGCGGTGCAATCGGCGTCCTGGATGGGGGCGCGGCGGGCGTTGACCGCGGCAACCCGGTCGGGGTCCAGGTCCAGCGCCACGACCTGGTTGTGCTGGGCCAGCAGGATGGCGTTGGACAGGCCCACATAGCCCAGCCCGGCCACGGCGATCTTCGTCTTGTGCATTGCGAAAAGGATCCCTCTTGAAAAGACCATGACGGGCGCCGACCGGGCGCCTCTATTTTTCGGCGGAACCGGACAGCGCCGTCTTGACCCGGCGCAGCGGGGCCGTGACCCGCCAGGACGTGCTGTTGACCAGCAGATCGATGCGCTTGCGCAGGGCATCACGCTTGACCAGTGCCTTTTCCAGCTTGTCGCTCAGCCGGGCGATTTCGGCGGTACGTTCATCGGCCTGGGCCTGCAGGGCGGTGCAGCTGCGCTGCGCCGTTTCCAGTTGCGCAGCCATTTCGGCCAGGGCGCTGTCGCGCGCGCCCAGCTGCGCCTCGGCGGTGTCGGCGCGGGTTTCGGCTTCGGTCAGCGCGGCTTCGGCGGTGGTGGCGCGGGTTTCGGCCTCGGCCAGCTGGGCCTCAAGCGCCTTGCGCTGGTCGCGCAGCTCATTGCCCTGACGCCAGAATTCCTTGCGCCTGGTGTTGGCCTCCTCCAGCTCGGCCTGCATGGTTTCCATCTGTGCGGCCATCTCGGCCTGCGCGGCCTCGGCGGCGGCGCTCCGCTCCTGATGGGCCGCCACTTCGGCCTGATAGGCCTCTTCGCGGGCTTCCAGCCGTGCGATCAGCTTTTCAACCGCGTCCTGACGCTGCGCCAGGCTCTGTTCCAATGCGGCCTGCGCCTGCGCCTGCTGGTCCTGCGTGGCCGTCACCTCGGCCAGGCGCCGATCCCGGGCGGTCAGCTGTGCGACCAGATCCGCCTGTGCATTCCGGGCCGTGGTCAGCTCCGCCTGCAGCCGGTCGCCCCGTTCGGTCTGGGCGCGCACTGCCTCGCGCAGGTCGAACAGCTCGGCCTCTGCCCCGGCCATGCGGGCGTGGCGCGCGTCATAGGCCTCGCTGAGGGTGCCATGCCGGTCGCGCAGCTCCTCCAGCGCGGCTTCGACCGCGGCCTGTTCGCGGGCGCGCTGGTCCAGATCGGCCTCCAGCCGGCGGGCGCGGTTGCTTTCGCTGTCGGCATGATGGGCGGCGGCATTGAGCTGGCCCAGGCGGCGAAACACCTGATGGACCACATGATGTTCGGGCGAGGCCACGGCAAGCCCGGCCAGGCGCTGCACCCGGCGCGCCCTGTCCTGGCCCGTGTCCTCGGCGCCATGGCACAGCGCCAGCAGCCCGCCGCCATGATCGAAGCGCACATGGCTGTGGCGCTGTTGCAGCCCGGCCAGCGCATGGGCGGTGTCAGGGTCGCGGGCGGCGGCCTCCAGCCCGGCCAGGACGGTCACCCCGGGCTGCGCCATGCGGGGGCCCCATTCATTGGTCAGCTGCGCCAGCATCTGCGCGTCCAGCGGGCGGTCCACCAGCACCAGGTCCAGCCCGTCCTCGACCATGGCCGGGGGCCCGCTGCCCATCTCCAGCCGCGAGAAATCGTCATAATGTTCTTCGTTGTAGCGCAGCAGATCGGCAGGGATGGCGCCGTCCTTGCGGGTGTCGAAACCGTGGCACACGGCTTCCAGGCCCAGTTTCTCCACCCCTTGGCACAGGGCGAAATGCGCCACCCCCGTATCCAGCCCCAGGGTGGCGCAGTGGCGCGGGCGCAGATCGGCGATCAGCCAGAACAGGAAGGGCAGATGCTCCAGCCAGCGCGAGGGGCGCAGGCGCCGCGGGCGCCAGAATATCTCGCGGTTGCCGATGCGCAGGACCGGTTCAGGGTCCGAATGACGAAGCGGGGCGGCAGTATGCGCGCTGGAAACGGACTGGGACATGCGACAGGGCTTCCCGGACTGAAAATTGAGACAAGGATCAGGGCCATCCCTTAACGCATGGCAGGGACGGATGCCAGCCGTGGATGCAACGTGCGCTGGCTTCAGGCTTTCTTGGCGGTGCGCCGCTTAGGGTGGCGCCAAGTTTCCCGGCAGCCGCCCTGTCGCCCCCGCACCAACCCCCGGAGCCTGCGTTCATGTCCGATCTCTCCGCCCGCCTGGGCCTGCCCTATCTGATGCCCGCCCAGGCGCAGAAACATGTCACCCATAACGAGGCCCTGGCCCGCCTGGACCTGCTGGTGCAGCTGGTGGTGCAGGGGTTCGAGGCCAGCACCCCGCCCGAAACCCCGCAAGAGGGCCAGATCTGGGCGCTGGGACCGGCCCCCACCGGCGCCTGGGCGGGCCAGGCCGGGGCGCTGGCCGCCTGGGTGGACGGGGTGTGGCAGTTCATCCCCCCGCAGACCGGCTGGCGCGCCGTGCAGGTGGGGTCCGAAGGGGCAGAGCTGCGCCTGTTCACCACCGCAGGCTGGGCGGTGCCGCAGGCAGCGCTGCCCGACAGCCTGCCGGGGCTGGGGATCAACACCAGCCATGACAGCACCAACCGGCTGGCGGTGGCCGCCGAGGCCACGCTGCTCAGCCACGCAGGCGCGGGCCATCAGCTGAAGCTCAACAAGGCCGCCGCCACCGATACCGCCAGCCTGCTGTTCCAGACCGGCTGGGGCGGGCGGGCGGAAATGGGCACCGCCGGGACGGATGATTTCGCCATCAAGGTCAGCGCCGATGGCAGCGCCTGGGCGGACGCGCTGGTGATCGACCGCGCCTCGGGCCGCGCCGCCCTGCCCAATGGCGCCACCATCGCCGGGACCGAGGCCTACCGGCGCGGCAATATCCTGGGCACGGTCAGCCAGTCCGGCGGGGTGCCCACCGGCGCGGTGATCGATGCGGGCGCCAATGCCAATGGCCATTATGTCCGGTTCGCCGATGGCACCATGATCACCGCCACCCGCTTCACCATCACCGAATCCAGCAGTTTCGATGCGCGGCTGACGGCGAATGCAACCCTGCCCGCCGCCTTTCACAGCATCGCCAGCATGTATCCGCAGCTCAGCCTGCCCATTCATTCCAGTTCCGCGCTCAGCGGGGTCGATCGCACCGATATTGAAAGCTGGGGCTGCGCGCAGCCGGGCGGGACGGGCAGCTTCAGCACCACGCAGATCGGCTGTTCGGTGTTCTGCAAGCCCGGCACGGTCAGCGCCGGCGCCAGCATCGCGGACATGTATCTGACCGTCACCGGCCGCTGGTTCTGAAGGAGCGCCCCCCATGAAGATCACCCTGACCCCCGTGTATATGGATGCGCCGCTGGTGCTGGAGCGCGCGGGCGACGTGCTGACCCTCAACGGCACCGCGTATGATTTCACCCCCCTGCCCGAAGGCGCCACCCTGCCGCGCGCCGCGGTGGGCTGTGACTGGCTGGCCTCGGATGTGGCGCGCGTGGATGGCGCGCTGCAGCTGACGCTGATCCTGCCCCATGGCGGGCACGCGCCGCCCCGGACCCTGTTTCCGGCGCCGGTCATCGACCCGCCCGACGGGCCGGTGCCCCTGCCGCCCTTTTCCACATCCGTGCCCACACCCGCAACGGAGGATGACACCGATGGCAATTGACTGGAATGCAGTGATCAGCGCCGCCGACAAGGCCGCGGCCCGGGCGATGCGGGGGCGCAAAACAGAGCGGGCGCAGGCGCGGAACTATCTGGCTGAAACCGACTGGTACGTGATCCGCGCCGCCGATACCGGCGAGCCGATGCCCGCACCGGTGCGCGCCCGGCGCATCGCGGCGCGCCAGATGCTGTCAGGGGACCGGCCCCCTCAGGATTAAGGCGCAGGATCAGGGGTGGCGCAGTGCGCCCCCCGATGCGCGCCTTGCCCTGCTGCGCTTCCCCCCGTCCGGGGTCATGTGCTGCCCCGTCACCGGGTGACGGGGCATCCTGCGTTCGGGGTCAGCCCCCGGGGGGTGCCCGCTCAGGGATCGGCATCATCAAAGAGGTTGAGCCACAGCCGCCCCAGATCGGGGTCCGAACAGGCGGCTTCGCGGGCGTCTTCGAAGGCTGCGCAGCGGCTTTCGGGGCCGCTTTCGAACTGCGCCGCGCCCGCGCGGGATGCGTCCTGCACCGCGGTCCGGATCGGCAGGGCGGTCGGATCATTCGGGTATTGCATGTGTCACCTTTTCTTCGATGATGACAGCATCGCCCCCGCGTATGAAGGTGTCATGACAGTTGCATGAAGTTTGTGCGACACCCGCCCGGAAGCGGAAAGCCGTCGCGGCTTATACACTGGGCGGAAACGTTTTCTTGAAATGCATAAATGTCAGCTTTATGACACTCGAACCGTGACGACCGTTCCGCGCAGATCGTGGGGCCCGGACGCACGGTCTGACGACATATGAAAAAACAATTCTGCCGGGGGCAACGAGTGACCAAATCCGTTTACGTGGGCATGAGCGCCGATCTGATCCATCCGGGCCATATCAACATCCTCAAGCGCGCGGCCGAACTGGGCGAGGTCACCGTGGGCCTGCTGACCGACAAGGCGATTGCCAGCTACAAGCGCGTCCCCTTCATGGCCTGGGAACAGCGCGCCGAGGTGGTGGGCAACCTCAAGGGTGTGGTCCGCGTGGTCCCGCAGCACACGCTGGATTATGTGCCCAACCTGCGCGAATATCGCCCCGATTACGTGGTCCATGGCGATGACTGGCAGACCGGCGTGCAGGCCAAGACCCGTCAGGCGGTGATCGATGCGCTGGCCGAATGGGGCGGCGAACTGGTCGAGGTGGCCTATACCCAGGGCGTGTCCTCGACCCAGCTGAACAAGGCGCTCAAGGAGATCGGCACCACCCCGGACATCCGCCGCGCCAGCCTGCGCCGGATGCTGCATGCCAAGCCGCTGGTGCGCTTTCTGGACCTGCACAATGCGCTCTCGGGGCTGATCATCGAAAAGGCCTTCATCGACACCCCCCAGGGGCGGCGCGAATTCGACGGGATGTGGGCCAGCTCGCTCACCGATTCCACCGCCAAGGGCAAACCGGATATCGAGGCCGTGGACACCACGGGGCGGATGAACACCCTCAACGAGGTGCTGGAAGTCACCACCAAGCCGATCATCTATGACGGCGATACCGGCGGCAAGCCCGAGCATTTCGTCTTCACCGTGCGCACGCTGGAACGCCTGGGCGTGTCCGCCGTCATCATCGAGGACAAGACCGGGCTGAAGAAGAACTCGCTCTTCGGCACGGATGTCGCCCAGACCCAGGAAAGCATCGAGGCGTTTTCCGACAAGATCCGCATGGGCAAGCTGGCCCAGCAATCCGAGGATTTCATGATCTTCGCCCGCCTGGAAAGCCTGATCCTGGGCAAGGGCGTGGATCACGCCATGGAACGGGCCGAGGCGTTTCTGGAGGCCGGCGCCGACGGGATCATGATCCATTCGCGCCAGAAGACCCCGGATGAGGTGTTCGAATTCTGCCGCCGCTACAACAAGCTGGAAAACCGCAAGCCGCTGGTGGCCGTGCCCTCAAGCTACAACCAGACCACCGAACAGGAACTGGAGGATAACGGCGTCAATATCGTCATCTACGCCAACCAGCTGCTGCGTTCGGCCTATCCGGCGATGCTGGGCACGGCGGTGTCGATCCTGAAACACGCGCGGTCTTCGGAATGCGATGAGCGGATGATGCCGATCAAGGAAATCCTGGAGCTGATCCCGGGGACGAAATGATGATCTCGCCCCGCGCGTTTCATGCCGCCCTGGCGGCCGAGGGCGTCGATTTCCTGGCCGGGGTGCCCGATTCCCTGCTCAAGGAGTTCTGCGCCTATGTGGATGCCGCCCTGCCCCCCGAAGGGCATGTGATCGCCGCCAATGAAGGCACCGCCGTGGGGCTGGCGGCGGGCCATCACCTGGCCACCGGCAGCCTGCCGCTGGTCTATCTGCAGAATTCGGGGCTGGGGAACACGGTCAACCCGATCCTGTCGCTGGCCGACCCCGAGGTCTACGCCCTGCCGATGATCGTCATGGTGGGCTGGCGCGGCGCCCCCGGCGTCAAGGATGAGCCCCAGCACGTCAAGCAGGGCCGGGTCACGCCCGCGCTGCTCGATGCGATGGAACTGCCATACCGCGCCCTGGACGGCGACCCCGAGGCCGCCGCCGAGGCCGCCGCCTGGGCTTGCCGCACCGCGCGCGAGACCTCCGCGCCGGTGGTGCTGCTGGTGCACAAGGGCGCCTTTGCCAAGGCCGAGGAAAAGCGCCCCGCGCGCGACATCCCCGACACCATGCTGACGCGCGAGGCCGCGATCCGGCTGATCACCGGCACCCTGCCCGCCGGCGCCACCATCGTTGCCACCACCGGCATGATCTCGCGCGAGCTCTACGAATCGCGCGGGGCGCTGGGGCAGGACCGGTCCGGCGATTTCCTGACCGTGGGGTCCATGGGTCATGCCTCGCAGATCGCGCTGGGGATCGCGCGGGCAAGGCCCGGCGCGCAGGTGGTCTGCCTGGATGGCGATGGCGCGGCGCTGATGCATCTGGGCGGCATGGCCACGGTGGGCACCAGCGCAACCGGCGATCTGCTGCATGTGGTGCTCAACAATGGCGCCCATGACAGCGTCGGCGGGCAGCCCACGGTGGCGCAGCAGATCGCGCTTACGGGGATCGCGCGGGCCTGCGGCTATGACGCCGTCGAAGGCCCGGTCGAGGCCGAGGCCGATATCCGCGCCCAGGTCGATCGCCTGGCGCAGGCCCCGGGCCGGCGCTTCCTGGAGGTGCGCGTCCGCCCCGGTTCGCGCGCCGATCTGGGCCGGCCAAAGGAAAGCCCCGCGGAAAACAAGGCGCAATTCATCGCCCGGCTGCGCGGCTGACCCCGCGCGCCGCCACAGGACATTCAGACAGAACGGGAGACGCCGATGCCGTCCCAGCCGTGGAGTTTCCACAACCCCGTGAAGGTGCAGTTCGGGGCGCAATCGCGCAAGGGGCTGGCCGCCACCCTGGCCGGGCAGAAGCTGCTGGTGGTGACCACCGCCCGCGGGCGCGCGCAATTCACCGATGACCCGCATCTGGGCACCATCCAGGCCGATCTGACCTGGGTGGACAGCGTCAGCCCCAATCCCGGGCTGACCGACACGCAAAGGGAAATCGACCGGCTGGCGGGGCAGGACTTCGATGCGGTGCTGGCCTTTGGCGGCGGCTCGGCCATGGATGCGGCCAAGGCGCTGGCGGCGGCGCTGACCCCGGGGCTGGCCTGCCGCGATCTGGCCAGGCTGATCGACGATCCGGGCGCGCATCTGGACCGACCCCTGCTGCCCATCCATGCGGTCACCACCACCTCCGGCACCGGGGCCGAGGTCACGCCCTTTGCCACCATCTGGGACCATGAAAACCGCAGGAAACTGTCGCTGGCCAGCCCGCGTCTGTTCCCGGCCACGGCGGTGGTGGATCCGGAACTGACCCACGGGCTGCCCGCTGCGGCCACGCTGGGCACCAGCCTGGACGCCATGAACCAGGCGTTCGAATCGGTCTGGAACCGCAACCGCACGCCGATGACCACGCTGATGGCCGCCCGCGCCATCGGCCTGGCGCTGCAGGCGATCCCGCGGCTGGTGGCCGATCTGGACGACCACCCCGCCCGCGCCCAGATCGCCGAGGCCAGCCTGCTGGCGGGGCTGTGCATCAGCCAGACCCGCACCGCGATCTGCCATTCCATGTCCTATCCGCTGACCGCGCATTTCGGCATCGCCCACGGGCTGGCCTGTGCCGCCACCATGTCGGCGGTGGCCCATGAGGTGCTGGAGCACGCCCCCGATGGCCTGGACGAGGTCGCCGCGCTGAACGGCATGGCGGGGGCCCGCGCGCTGGTGGCGCACCTGGACACGGTGCTGGCGGGGACCGATCTGCGCGCCCTTGTCGCCGCCGACCTGCCAGAGCCGGAAGCCATCCTCGCCCTGCGCGGCGAGATGTTCACGCCCGGGCGCAGTGACAATTTCATCCTGCCCGTGGATCATGACATGCTGGGCCGGGTGCTGACACGCGCC
Organism: Rhabdonatronobacter sediminivivens; assembly: GCF_013415485.1. Taxonomy (GTDB): domain Bacteria; phylum Pseudomonadota; class Alphaproteobacteria; order Rhodobacterales; family Rhodobacteraceae; genus Rhabdonatronobacter; species Rhabdonatronobacter sediminivivens. The sequence continues at coordinate 11,486 of NZ_JACBXS010000036.1, forward strand.
CTTGGTTGAAGCCTTGCCCGGGGGGACAGGATGAAACTGGACGATCAACTCGAAGTCCTCAGGAAATCCCGGCAACTGCATCGCAGATGGTATGCCGAAACCTATGCCGATGCCGCTGCATCGGGGATGGATCCTGCCGAACATTACCTGCATGAGGGCGCCGCGCGCGGCTTCAACCCGGGCAAGTTCTTCGATACGGATTTCTATCTGGCAAGCTATCCCGATGTGCTGGCCAGCGGGCTCAATCCGGTGGTGCATTTCGAACTGGTCGGCAGCGCCGAGCGCCGCCTGACCCGGCCGCGCAAGGCCCCCGGCGCACCCGAGGACATGCTGGCCGAAGATGACATGGCACCGGACTGGACCGAAGGCGCGCATCCCCGGGCCTCGGTTCTGATTGTCCGCGGCGGGGCCCGCGGGGCGCTGGCCGGGACCGACCTGGGCCCGCGCAACCGGTTCCGGCTGCTGCGCGCGCTCAACAGCGCCGATCCCGCCGCCCCGCAGGACCTGTGCGACCAGGCGCGGGACCTGTGCGACATGATCGCCCGGCTGCAGATGGAATGGATGCCCGTATCGGAGATTCCGACGGGCAAGGCCACGCCCCTGCCCGCGCTGGATGGTCCGGTGGTGGCGGTGATCGGCGATGCCGGCAACAGCCCTGCCGATATCGCCGCATTGACCGCGCTGGCCCGCGCCGAAAACCCGCAGGCCACGCTGGTGCTGTGCGGCACCGGCCCCGATCCGCAGCCTGACCCGGCCCCACAGGGCGGGCCACAGGACGGGCCACAGAACGGGCCACAGGCTGGTGGCGCGGATGAGGGTGAGACCATGGTCGCCGAGGCGCCCCCCCTGGCGGATGTCCTGCACACGCAGGCCCCGGTCGAGGCGCTGGCCCGGGCCAGCCGCGCCTATACCCATGACGCCCCGGCGGGCATGGATGCGCTGATCCGGGGCGTGCCGCTGACCGTCACCGGTGATCCGTTCTACGCGGGCTGGGGGTTCACCGATGACCGCGCCGCGCTGCGCGGGCGGGCGCGGGCGATGGATTTCGCGCAGTTCCTGGCCCTGTTGCAGTATTTCGTGCCCGATGCGCTGGCCCGCGATGGCTGGTCCGCCACCGCCCTTGAGGACGCGCCCCGGATCGGCGGCTGGCTGGTCGACTGGATCGTATCGGATGACTTCGCCATCCATTACACCGCAGGCGTGATGCGCGACAGTTTCAGCAAGGACGAGCATTTCAAGCTTGGTCAGCTGTTCGAGAAACGGAAGTTCTGGCGCCGGGCGCGGGCCGCCTATGTCCAGGCCGCCAGTTTCGACCCGGGCAATGCCCGAATTCATTTCCGCGCCGGCTACATGGCCGAGCGGCGCAAGGAATGGCGCGCGGCCGTCCCCCATTACCGGGTCGCCCTCCGCCTGCTGCCCGGCAACCCGACCTATCGCTTCCGCATGGGGTTCGCGCTGGAAAAGCAGCGCTTCTGGGAAGAGGCGGTCCATTGCTACGCCGGCGCCCTGTTGCTGGACAACACCAGCCAGAAGTTCCGCGAGCGGCTGCCCATGGCCCGCACGCTGATGAACTTCGTGCGCGATCACCGCGCGGTCAGCGCCGCGTATCTGTCCGAACTGCATGACGGCGCCGCCGTGACCACGGCCGACCTGTCGGTCAACGGGGTCTATACGGCGAAATGCCGGCTGCACATGCTGGAACACGAAGGCCGGAAGACGCGGATCTTCGAGAAGCTGATCATGCCGCACCGGGCGGCCTATGCCCTGCGCGAAGTGATCGCCAACGAGGAACTGGCCAGGCTGGATGTGCCGACCGATCTGCATTTCCCCGCCCTTCTGGGCGTGATCCGCGCCGAGGACGGTGTGCGCGCCATGTTCTTCGAGAATGTCGAGCTTGCCCCCGAAACCGCCACCGAAACCGCCACCGGGCGCGCCATCGGGGACCGGGATGGAAGCGGGGACGGCGATGACAGGGCGCGGGCGGTCGAGGCCACGGAGGCGATGGTCGCACCGCTGACGGCCCTGGCGCTGGCCGATTGCTCCACGATGGCCCTGGACCGGCTGGAAGGGCTCGGCAGTGTCTCGGACGCCGATGAGGAAGAGGCCGAGGACCTGTTCGGCGAGGTCTATCGCCGCAAGCTTGCCTGCCTGATGGACAGCCCCGAAACCGTGCAGGAGATGGAGCGCTTCATCATCGACAACGCCATCGCCCGCAAGCGCGACGAAACCGTGACCGATTACGCCACGGAACTGTGCAGCCTGCTGGGCCTGTTGCAGCCGCGGCTGGCGGGCACCTTTGCCGCACTGTCGGCCGTGCCGGGCCATGGCGATCTGAAGCCCGACAATGTGCTGCGCGACCGCGACGGCAGGCTGGTGCTGATCGACTGGCAGTATCTGGCGCTCATGCCCGCAGGGTTCGACCTGGCGCGCTTCGCCACCTGGTCGGATCTGGACTGGCACGGCTTCGAGGCGGCGGCGCGCCTTTATGCGCATAATCTGGAAACCCGTTTTCCGGCGGTGCAGGTGATGTGGTCAAGCTGTCTGTGCTATCTTCTGGATGCGCTGGCGTCGCGGCCGGGATGGGTGCAGGAATCGCATGAGGTTTCGGTGCGCCCGGCGCTGGCCGCCCTGCGCCGACTGTCGGGCCAGATCACCCTGGGAAGTTCAGAATGAAGATGCAACCGACCCCTTCCGCCGCTGCCCCGGTCCAGACGCCCGCCCTCGAGAAGCCCGCAGCCAAGAAGCCCGCAGCCAAGAAGGCCCCGGCCAGAGCCAAACCGGCAGCGGCGGCGGACAAGGCAGAGATGCTGTTCCATGCCCGCGACTGGACAGGCGCGCTGGGGCAGTACCGGCTGGCGGCCCAGGCCCCCGCCCTGCAATCCTGGGCGTGGTTCCGGATCGCGCGCTGCCATGAAGAGCTGGGCGAAAGCCTGGCCGCGCGCGAATTTCACACGCGCGCCCTGCTGGCCGAGCCGCAGTTCTTCTCGCGGCTGCGGCATCTTGAGCGGATCCTGAACCCGGCCGATCCCGCCGACCCCCTCTCCGCGTCGGCGCCCCCCCCGGTCGATACCGGCGGCACGGACCGTCTGGCCCGCACGGTCACCGCGGCGCTGCGGCCCATGCTGGCCCGGTATGACTGGGACGGCGCGATCGCCGCGCTCAGCCCCGGTTTCGCCGGCGAGCGGCTGTGCAATTTCGTGCGCCTTGGCGCATGCATCGATCCGCAGACCGGGCTGGGCCATGGGGCGCAGGCGCTTGAGGCGCTGTATCTGCGCTGCCATCTGGAACGCGCGCTGGAGCGGGGCGACGGCTACCGTGTCATCCCCGATACCATCACCGAGGGCGAGGACCACAAGTTCACCCGCCAGGAAATCCTGCTGTCGGCACAGGACATGCTGGAGCGGCTTTACGGCGCGCATGCCGATGCGCTGGATTACCGGCTGGTGGCGGTGCATATCTCGGACCAGCTGCGGTTCTGGGAAACCTCCATCGCCCGCTGGGACGCCCTGTGCACGGATTATCCCCAGCGCCCGGAGTATCGGGTCAGCCTGGCCTTCGCCTGCATGAAGAACCGCGCCTTCGACCGTGCCGCCGCGCTGCTGGACCAGATCGAACCGACCCGGCTGGATGCGGAAGAGCGCAGGAAGGTGGCCCGTATCCGGCGCGAGATCACCGAGCGGCGCAATGCCGGGGTGCTGGCCGATTTCCTGGAGACGCTGGCCACGGGGCAGATCGCGCAGGCCAAGGAGATCTTCCTCGACCATGTCATCTTCATGGACGAGATGAACAAGGACCAGCATCTGCCGGTGCTGCACGCCCTGATGGCGGCGGCGCAGAAGATCCACACCGGGGATGGCGATTTCTTCTTCAGCCCCGATCTGGCACATTCCGATCTGTTCTTCGGCGCCGATCTGCCGGACCCGCCGCACAAACCCCTGCCGGACTATCCCGCCGCACCGCCCTTCCGGCTGCTGTCGGTGGCGGGGTTCAATTATTCCGGGTCCGGGGCGGTGGGGGACTTCCTGTCGGATTACGAACCCGTCCAGGTGCTGGACCGGTCGCAATGCTACATCGGGGCCTGGCGGCTGCTGCAGGCGCAGGCGGGCGACCGGGCGGATTACTGCCGGCAACTGTGCCGCTTCGTGATGGATGCCTGCCTCGGGCTGGTGGATACCAGCCTGTCGGGGCCGGAAGTGGATTCGGCCAACTGGTTCAAGCGCCGCTGCCTGCTGCGCGCCTATACCACGCGCAAGCTTGCAACCGCGCCCATGATCGAGGCGCTGTGCCGGATGATCGATTTCGCCGCCGACGCCCATCAGCCGGATGGCGGCAATGGCGATGACGGGGCAGCGCCTGAAGCGCCTGACCACCAGGCGGGCGGGCTGGAACAGCAGCTGCGCGATTTTCTGGTCTGGCATGCGATCGCCCCGCAGGTGACACCGGGCAAGACGCTGGTGGTGATCAACAATGACCTCAAGGCCTCGAAGATCGAGGCCAGCCGCCTGCTGCCCGCCTGCCCGACCATCACCGCCTTCCGCGACCCGCGCGATCAGTTCGTCGCGCAGATGCGTGAATCCACCTTCAACCGCCGCGATGCCGATGCCTTTGTCGAGATGATCGAGGCCCATAACCGCGAATATCTGGAGGGCCGCGCGCGGGTGCAGGCCGCGGGCATCGACAGCATGGAGCTGCGTTTCGAAGCCTTTGTGACCGGTTCTGCCCTGCGCGACCGGGTGCTGGCCTTTGCCGGGCTGTCGGCGGACACGCCGCGGGTGGCGGCGCCCAGCTTCGACCCGGCCCGCAGCCGGGTGAGTATCGGCATCCATCAGGGATATGAGGACCGCGCCGCGATCGACCGGGGGGCCGGGATGAAGATATACCTGCCCGCCCCTGAATACAGGCCGCCCCGTCCCTGCAGGTCACCCCGGCCTGCATTCAGGGGCACCCCGAGACCACCCAGATGCCAGGAGCCGCGACAAGCATGCGTTACACGAAACCGACCGATATTCCGGGCACATCGCTGCGATATCGCGAAAAGCTGCGCCGCGATGAGAACGCCGACTACCTGACCCGGCTGCTCTGGGGGGCGCTGGATTTCTCTGCCTATGGCTACGGGGTGCATCATGCCGCTGTCCTGGCCGCGCGGCTGGGCCTGCCGGCGATCTCGGCCATCGAATTCGGGGTTGCGGGCGGCAACGGGCTGCTGGCGCTGGAACGCCATGCCGAACGGATCGAGGCGGACACCGGCGTGCGCATCGAGGTCTATGGCTTCGACACCGGCACCGGCATGCCTGCGCCGCAGGATTACCGCGACATGCCCTACCGGTTCCGCGAAGGCAATTACCGGATGGATGTGGAGGCCTTGCGCGCCCGGCTGACCCGGGCCGAACTGGTGCTGGGCGATGTGGCCGAAACCGCGGCGGGCTTCGCCGCCGCGCGCCGCCCCGCCCCCATCGGCTTCGCGGCTTTCGATCTGGATTACCATTCCTCGACCATGGCGGCCTTCAGGCTGTTCGCGGCCGATCACACCGCCTTTCTGCCGCGCTGCCAGCTGTATTTCGATGACATCATCGGCCACGAGATTTCATCCTACAACCGCTTTGTCGGCGAACTGGCCGCGATCGAGGATTTCAACGCCGCGCATGCGGAGATGAAGATCGCCCCCAGCATGGCCCTGCACCGCTTTCCCATCAACCTGATCTGGTATCACCAGATCTATCTGCTGCACCGCTTCACCCATCCGCAATACGCAACCTATATCAGCGGCGCAGGCCCCGATTCCCTCTCCCTGCAGGGCCCCGCGGATGAGGGCTGAGCGCGCGGCCAGGCTGGCGGGCGGCGCCCTGCCCGTATCCTGTCGGCATCTTGCCCGTGCCGGGGCCGCATGCCAGTCTGGCGCAGTTTTCATGCGACGTGACATGCTCTGCAAACCCGGACCCATATGCCCATGCCTGTGACGCCCTGCCCGCATATCCAGACCGGTGCCCCCCGCGCCCATCTGGCATCACGCGCCCCTCTGGCATCACGCGCCCCTCTGGCATCACCCCCGGCCCGATACGTCCTTGTCCTTTCGCCGCTGTCCAGGAACCGCCCATGACCTTCGAAGAACAGTTGACGATCCTGCGTGCCTCGCGGCATCTGCACAGGAAGTGGTATCTTCAGACCTATCCCGAAGTGGCCGCCGAAGGGGCCGATCCGGCCGAACACTACCTGCGCGAGGGGGCGCTCAAAGGGTACAGCCCCGGCAAGTTCTTCGACACGCAGTTGTATCTTTCACTCTATCCCGATGTCGCGGAAAGCGGTCTCAATCCGCTGGTGCATTACGAACGCATCGGGGCGGGCGAAAACCGCATCGCCAACCCCACCCGGGCGGCCATGCGCGACCGGCAGGAAAAGGTGCGCGCCATCCGCCGCGCAGAGCAGCAGGGCAACGGCCAGCCCCCCGGAAACAGCGTCGGCACCCCCGCCGAACCCTCCTCCCCCCCCCGCACTGCGGCACCCGCGGCAGAGTGGCGTGCGAAGGAAGGGTTGCAGAAGGTCATCCGCGGGATCGATTTCACCAAGCGGCGGAACTTTCTGCTGTTCTCGGCCCTGCATGCGGCGACGGATGCGCAGATTGCGAAACATGCGGACCTGACCCGCGCGCTGTGTCGGCTGATCACCGATCTTGGCCTCACCTGGCACCAGGGGGGCACCGGGCCGAAACCTGCCACCGCGGGGGCGCGCCCGGGTATCGCGGTGCTGACCACAGGCAGCTTTGATCCCGAAACCGATCGCGCCCTGCTGGATCTTGCCCGGAGCGAAAACCCGGGCGCGGATATCCTGATCTGCGCGCCCGAAGGGGTCATCGACATCCAGCCCGCCCCGGGCTGCGCCCCTGATGAGGGGGTCGCGGAAGCGCCGGAGCCTGGCCCTGCTGCGGGATCGGGCAGATCGCGGCCCGGACCATGCGCCACGCTGGCCCGGGCGCTGGCCCGGGCCAGCCGCGCCTATACCCATGACGCCCCGGCGGGCATGGATGCGCTGATCCGGGGCGTGCCGCTGACCGTCACCGGCGATCCGTTCTACGCGGGCTGGGGGTTCACCGATGACCGCGCCGCGCTGCGCGGGCGGGAGCGCCAGCTGGATGTGACCGGGTTCCTGACGATCCTGTTCTTCCTGCTGCCGGACGACCCCTCCCCGTCCGGAGATCCCGTCGCCAGGGTACTGGACCGGATCATCGCCACATACCGGGGGGGGACCGCGCGCAGCGCGGCGGCACTGCCCGACAGATCGGGGCTGATGTCCTATGCCGCCGCCCGCAAGGCCAGGGCCGAAACCCCCGATGCCCCCCGCTACCAGGCTCATGTCAAGGCCAGGATGGCCCTGAACAGCGCCGCCCTGGCGGCCTGCCAGGCGGGCACCTGGCCGGCCTTTCTCGAAACCCCTGTGCGCGCGCATCTGTCCCTCGGCACGCGCCGGGAAATGGTCGACCGGCTGATCGGCCAGGCGGGGCTGGCGCGGCTGCGCACGGGCGCGGCGCGGCGCCTGCTGGCCGCGATGATCTGCGGGCTGGCCCATACCGCCGATCATCTGGACCCGGTGATGCCCGAGGTGGCCCGGCTTCTGGGCCGCGGGGAATGCGCGCGGCTGATTTCGGCGCTGGCGCGCATCTCGGGGCGCCCCTCGGCGACGCTGGTGCCCGGCTGGATGAGCGATGCCGGGGCAGGCACAGGGGCAGGGACAGGAGCAGGCACGGGGAGCCCCGCAGCCGCACCCGATGACCTGATGCTGGCGGTGATGCAGGTCCTGCCGGGCCAGGGGGGGGACGGGCTGCCAACGCTGCTGGACTGGGCGCAGCAGTGCCAGGCGCGCGGGCATCGTGGAGCGGCACTGCAGTTGCTGGAATGCTGTTTCCTGACCGGGCGCTGCCCGCCCGAGGCGCTGGCCCTGGCCATCGACCTGCTTTGGCAGGGGTTCGAGGTCGCGGCCGCGACCGAGATGCTGACCCTTGCCGCGCGCTGCTGGCCCGAATGGCAGGGCGGGCATTTCCCCATCCTGCTGGCGCAATTGACGGCAGTGCGCGGCGATGCACCGGCCACGCTTGACGCCCTGATCGGCGTCGCCCATGCCGGCGCTGCCGATGCCCTGCGCAACGCCACATTTGACGCGCTGCTGGCCCGGCATTACCCCGGCCTGCCGCTGACGGCGGCGCTGGAACGCATGGCGACAGAGGGGGGTCAGCCGGATGAGGACGGGTCCGGACAGGCCCCCGATCCACTGGCCCCCGATCCACTGGCCCCCGATCCACTGGCCCGCGCGCGCTATCTGTCCGGCCAGCGCCGCCCGGCCGAGGCCCAGGCCCTGCTGGCCGCGCTTCCGGAGGCCGAAGCCGACAGCGATGCCGCGCGGATCGAGATGAGCACCGCCCTGGCGCTGCAGGGCCGTTTCAAACAGGCCGACACCCTGCTGGGCCCGAACCCCGAAGGCGCCTGCTTTGACCAGGCGGTCCGGCTGGCCGCGCTTGTCGGCGATACCGCCCGGGCAAAGGCCCTGGCCAGCATGGCACGCCGGCGCAAGACCGCGCTGGCCCCCGCAACCCGGCGTCTGATGCACCAGACACGCGGCGATTTTGCCGGCACGATGGAGGCCTGGCGCGCCGATCCTGCCGCCGCGCTGGCCGCGCGCCATCTGGGCATCCGGCTGGCGCGCAGCCTGCAGGCCCTGACCGCCGGAACCGGCCAGCGGCTGCTGGTGGCAATGGTCGACACGCCCGGCGGCGATGCGGCCTGGAGCGGGCTTCTGCCCCGGCTGGCCAGGGCCTGTGCCGGGCATGAGCTGCATATCGCCTGCGACCGGGGCCTGGCGCCGGTTCTGGCGCGGTCCTTCCCGCAGATCGCATTCGTGCCCTGCGCGCGCCAGCCCGGACCGATACCGGTCACCGACAGGCCCGGCCACCTGCCCGCGGCCGAGCTTCTGGCGCTGTTCGATGCCGAGGGCTGGGACGCCGCCATCGCCGCGGACCGGGTTGCGCTGATCACCGATCTGGCCGCCGATCTGGCCGACAGTCCCGCCGCGTTCGACCCCCGCCCCGGCCTGCTGCCCGACCCCGTCCGGGTGGAGGCCTGGCAGGCACGGCTGGAGGGGTTGCCGCGCCCGCTGGTGGGGCTTGCCTGGCGCGGCGGGCGCGGCAACGGGCTGCTGGCGCGGATGGAGGATCTGACCCCGCAGGAGGTTGCGCATCTGGTCCAGGCCGCCGAGGCCGGTTTCCTGTGCCTGCACGGACCCGAGGCCGCCGCCGATCTGCGCGAGATCGATGCCGCGGGCACCAACCGGGTGGTGCGGCCCGCCGACCTGGCCCCCGATCCCGCAGCAGACCCGGCAGCAGGCCCGGCCACCGACCCGGTTGCGGACCCCGAGGAGATGCTGGCGCTGATGGCCTGTCTTGATGCGGTGATCGCCACCGATCCGCAGACCCGCGCGCTGGCGGGGGCGGGCGGCTGCCGGGTCTGGTACCCGGCACCGATGCCGTCCAACCGGGACTGGGGGCGTTTCGCGCTGATGGAAACCGATTACCGCTTCGCCACGGCCACCTATGTGGATGCGCCCCGCCCCGGCGACCGCTCCGGGCTGGTGAAACGGCTGGCGCAGGGGGTTGCCGAACTGGCCCGTGACGATCTGAACCGCCGTCTTGACCGGATCGAGACGCTTCTGGCCACCGAGAACGCGGGCAGCGAGGCGATGAACTATGAATTCCGCCGCGCCATCATCGATGCCGAGGAAGACATCCTGACCCACCGCATCCACCGTGATGCCCGCTACTGGGCGATCCGCGCGCGGGTGGTGGAGAAACTGGGCGTGCGCGCCGAAGCGGCGCTGTGCTGGGGCCAGGCCTGCGCCCAGACCCGCACGCCTGATCCCGCCCTTCTGCGCGCCCACTGGATCGCACAGGTCTGGGCCGGCCAGCCCGACCTGGCCGAACGCTTCGGCCCGGTGGATCACACCGACCTCCCGGCCGAGGCGCTGTCCCATGTCACCACATTGCGCAACGACCGCATTGCCAATGACCTGTGCGACGAGGGGCTGCACCTGCTGGCCGAAGGCCAGCGCGAGAGCGCCGCCGACAAGTTCCGCCAGGCCGTGCGCGCCTCGTGGCAGCAGCCAGACCATGGCGCGCCGCTGGAGGAGATGGTCACGCGGCTGGCCCGGCTTGATGTCTTTGCCAACCCGCCCGCGCCCCGGCGCGAAATCGCCATGCGGGTCCGCGCGCTGCCGGATCTGACCTCGTATATCACCCATGCCTCGACCCTGCCGGCGCAAAGCCATCGCGGGCAGGCGGATCTGGCGGCAGATCAGCCGCGCTCGGTCTTCTGTTCGGGGTATATCTTCTCGGGCTCGGGGGCGGTGGTGGATTTCCTGCGCCAGAGCGCGGCGGTCACCGTGCCGGGCTATGTGGATGGCGACATCCAGCCCTTCGATACCGAACTCAACATCCTGCGCCGTTTCTACGGGCTGCAGCATCTGCTGGACCTGCCGCCTGAACAGCTGTCGATCGAACATCTGGGCGAATTCCTGCTGGGCTCGGTGCTGGGGCTGATCGCGTATCCCTCGGACCGCTACCGGCTGGACATGTCGCGCAAACGCTCGCTGCGCGGCGCCTTCGAAGCCACCGGCCGGATGCCCGACCTGATCGATCTGTGCGATCTTCTGCTGGATACGGTTGAAAGCGGCAGCGGCCCCGATGCCGAGATCATCCTGGATGCCGCCTGTCGCATGGTGAACGGTCTGGCGCCACGGCTGGCCCGGCCCGGTCAGCCGGTGGTGCTGTGGAACAACTGCATCCAGGCCTGGAACGCGCGCACCCTGGCGGTGATGGAGCGGTCGGTGATGGTTGCCGTGCAGCGCGATCCGCGCGACCAGTATGCGTCCCAATTCTATGAGCGTGGCGACAAGGACCGCCGGAACGAGCTGGAGAACTTCATCTCCCGCACGCATCATCACCAGCGCATGCGCGCACAGCTGGACCTGATACCGGGGCTGCGCGCGCGCATCCTGGATGTGCGTTTCGAGGATGTGGTCACCGATCCGGACACCCGCGCCAGGCTTCTGGACTTCGCCGCCCTTCCCTCAGACGGGTTCCGCGAGGGGCTGTATTTCCAGCCCCCGGACTCGCTGCGCAACATCGGCATTCACCGCGCCTTCCCCGATCAGGACGCCATCGGACGGATCGCGCGGGAATTCCCGGACCTGCTCTGGAAAGGCTGAGGGCCATATGCGGATCCACCCCGCCCCCCTGCGTGTGAAGCTGCCTGCAGAAGTGACCCACTCGGGTGGATTTGCGGTTCTCGCCCCCGGCAGTTGCGGATAACCTGCAGGCCGGGCCGCCGAAACTGCCAGCGTCACGGTGGGGTGCCCGGCCACAAGGGAAGACTGGACCCGTGCAATGACCGGCTTTGCAGACAGCAGGAAAAACAGACCCGCAGACACGCGAAGCCCTTCGAAGGAGACGGATGCTTCGGCGCCATCCGCGCTCGATGTGGCCATCGCATCCCTGGCGACCCGGGGCAAGCTGCGCTTCGTGCAGGTCGGTGCCAATGACGGCAAGCTGGAAGACCCGATACATCACCATGTTCTGGCGCATGGGGCCGAGGCCCTTCTGATCGAACCCCAGCCCTGGCTGATCGCGGCGCTGCGCGACAATTACGCCGCCTTTCGCGGCAAGCTGATGATCGAGAACATCGCCATCGGCCCGGACCACGGCACGCTGTCCCTGCATACCCTGAAGCGCGCGTTCTGGGACGATTACACCGCCCGGGACGGCCGCAGCCCGACCATCCTGTTCTCCCCGGACCGGGATCTGCTCAGACGCCGTATTGCCAGACGCATGAAGGTGGACATCGACGAGGCCGAGCGGCGCCTGGACACCATCGATGTGCCCATGGCGCCGCTGTCGGATGTGCTGGCCCGCCACGGCATGACGGATATCGACGTGCTGCAGGTCGATTGCGAGGGCTGGGACGTCAAGGTCATCCTGTCGCTGGGAGAGGTCCGCCCCGCCGTGATCCATTTCGAATCCCTGAGCCTGAGCGACGCCGACAGGCAGGCGTTTTCGGACTGGAGCAGGCAGAACGGTTATGGCTGCATTCAGGGCTGGAAGGACACGCTGGCGATCCGCGGCCTGTCCCATCCCGCATGACCGCGCCCCCCGTGGGCGCGCAGGGTGCAGGCCGGGCACAGGGGGGCTAGAGCAGGCTGATCCCCCGCGCCTTGCGCGCCAGGGCAATGTCTTCGAGCAGGTGGAACTGGTCCTCCCAGTCGATATCCATGACCAGCCGTTCGGGCATGTCATGCAGATACGGGTTGGTGCCGATCCGGTCATCGACCGCGCGCATCCGGGCGAAGGGCATCAGATAGGCGGCGTGGTTGATCTCGAACAGCGGCTTGATGTCCTGGCTGCGGGGCCATTTCTCGACCGTGTTGTCGTAATTGTAAGGGCCGTTTTCATCCCAGATGAACTTGTGCAGCGTGGTGACGGTGACCAGGCTGTCATGGCCCCGCGCTTCGGCCGCCCGCCAGGCGGCGATCAGGTCCGCAAACACCGCCGCGGTGAGGAACGGATGCGTCACATGGGTCATCATCATCACGCCGGTCTCGCGCAGGGTCGCGGCGTAGCGGATGAAGGCGCTAATCGGGGTTGAGGACGCGCCCAGCTCATCGGGGCGTTCGATGGGACTCACGCGGCGGTCATGGTCCCGGGCAAACTGCGTGGCATAGTCCAGCACCACGGGATCATTGGTCGAGACAATGATCTCCGAGACCTCGGGCACCCGGGCAAGCTGGTTCAGCTTCAGCTCCAGCAACCCGCCGTCGAAGCCGGCGAAGGGGCGGGTGTTCTTCTGCTTCACCCGCTCGCTGCCCGCGCGGGCGGGGATCAGGGCGATGACCCTGCCTGTGTCAGTCATGCGTGCGGTATCCCGTTGCTGCAGTCATGGGGCGCACCCCGCGCAGGCAAACCCCGGCCGGGGCGCAGCGATCACGCGGACCCGTCACGGGGCCTGGAAGTCCGGGTAAGGTATGCCGTTCTCGCGGATCCAGTCCTCGGTGGTCTTGAGGTCCTCAAGGCTGTGGACATCCAGGCAGCCCTTGGTCGGATACGGCTTGATCCGGGTGCCCATGCAATCCCACGGCCCCTGCCCGCCCGGCGTGCGGATCGCATCCGCGCGCAGCACCCAGATGGAATGATCGAAGAAATAGCAGGTGGGCAGGTCCTGGCGGTTGGCCGAGACCGGCGCCCCGGTATCGACAAAGGGTTTCAGCAGGCCTTCGTCGGTCACGCCCTTGGCGCGCATGGGATGGTATTCGTTGTGTTCATGGCTGGGCACCACGGAACTGAGGCTCGCATCCGCCAGAAGCTGGTCGATGCAATCGTCGATGATCTGTTCGGATATGGTGCCGACATTGGCATGCTGCACGATCACGATATCCACCGGGCCGTCGGCCTCGATCACCTTCAGCGCATGGCGCACCGCATCGCAGCTTTGCGCGGTGTCGCTGGCCAGTTCATCGGGACGGCGGATCTTCGCATACCCGGCCTGTGCCGCCGTATCGAGGATCTTCTCGTCATCGCTGCTGATGTAGTAACGGCCGATATGGCGGCTGCGCCGCGCCGCCGCCGCTGCCCAATGCAGCAGCGGATGGCCCAGCACCGGCAGGATGTTCTTGTCTTTCAGCGAGCTTCCCCCCCGCCCGATCATCAATGCCGCGATCGTCGCGCGCTTTTCACTCATGCCGCTTACCCTGCCTTTCGGAAATACTTGTGGTGTTCGCTCTCGTTCACGCGCTTCTCCTCCGAGCCGATGATCACCTCGGCCTCGCGGATGGCGGCGACGTAATCGGCGAATTCGCGGGTGGTCAGATCCAGCGCCACGGCATCGAAATGGGCCCATTCGGTATTGCCCAGCTTCACATGCTTTTCCACCATCCGCGCGCCCGCCGCCACCGCCAGGGTTGACGCCAGGGCGCCGAAATCATGGCTGGAATAGGCCGGGACGATATGGGGGTGCGCCTTCGACAGATCCCGGTAATGGCGGATCACGCCGATGTCGCAATCATGCAGCGGCGTGGGATAGGCGGAGTTGCACTGCATCAGATACAGCCGGTCGCAACTGGTGAAGGTCTCCAGCACCCATTGTTCATAGGCGGTGTCGGTCATGCCCGTGGACAGCACGATCCCGCCTTTGTACGTGTTCGCCACATGGGCCAGATAGTCGGTATGTTCCGAAATGGTCGAGGGCAGCTTGACCAGCTCGGGCTCGAACTGCTGCATGAAGCGGAACGAGGGTTCATCGAGCACCGAGGCGAACCAGCGGATGCCAAGATCACGGCACAGCCGGTCCAGGAATTCGAAATCTTCCTGGCTCAGTTCCAGCGCGTGGCGATAATCGCGGAAGGTGGTGCCGAAGGGCGAGACATATTTCCCGTCCAGCTGCTCCTTGGGGTAGAAGCTTTCCACGTCGCGCTTCTGGACCTTGACGAAATCGGCCCCTGCGGCGCGGGCGGCGCGCACCATGCGTTCCAGCCGGTTGCGGTCGCCGAAATGGTTGGTGGTCAGTTCCGCGGTGACCAGCACCCGGTCGGGGTCGGTGTCGGTGCCGCTGTCCAGTTCGGGCAGGAAACGGGTGTTCAGCTCCTCAGGGGTCAGGCCGGAAAACGCCCGGTCGCCCACATGCTGGATGTCCACCTCGCTGTCGCGCAGCATGTACAGGGTGTTGATGAAATAGAATTCCTGCGGGGAAATGCGGGCCATGCGCTCGCCGGTCTCGGTGGGGGCGTAATCATGGTCGATGGCATGGGCATAGCCCTTGGTGGCGGCGAAATCGAAGCCCAGCATATAGACCGTCTGGGTGCGCCCGCGCTGGCGCGCGATCAGGCGCGCCAGCCGCAGCGCCGAGACAAAGAGCACATCCTCGATCACGAAATCCTCGCCCGGGGTGTCGGTGACCAGGCGGCTCATCATCACGTCGGTGCCTTCCTGATCGCCGCGCACATGGCGCGCGTGCGCCACATCGCCGCGCGGCGGGGCGATATCCTGCGGGGTCACATAAAGCCGTGAGCGCCAGCCGCTGGCCTTGAGCGCCTCATGCACCCAGCCGTCATGAAAGATGGTGATGTCGCAGGGCGCAATGCGTTCGGCATCGTTGAGCCCGATCACCAGCGCATTGGACAGAAGCGCCGGGTTGATCCGGTCAACCGACGGTCCCTTGCCCAGAATGAAGATCGTATCGGTGCCGAATGTCGACGCGATACTTTCGACCCGGTTCGAGAAATTCGCCATGATAGGGTTTCCCTTCAACTTCGATATCACAATGATGTTCGCGCGCCAGCATCAGCCCGGGCAGCAGATCCCAGGAATAGGCCCCGCGCGGGTTGGTAAAACGGGCAAAGGCCCCGCGCACGACATTATACAGGTTATACACCGCGCAGCCCATCAGGCGGCTTTCGCGGGTCTCGGCCATGCCTTGCAGGATTTCATCACACATGGATGACGAAAACCCGCGAATGCGCGACCGGATGGGCACCAGCGTATCGCCGGTCATCAGATGTTCGTTCAGTTCGGGCAGATACAGCAGGCTGCCCAGATGGGTTGTCCCGTGCCAGAGCGTGAAGGACACGCCCCATTCCTTCAGGCCGGAACAGAAATTCTCGGTCCCGTCGATCGGGTCCAGGATGGCGTAATAGCCCGCACTGGTCAGGTCGGTCTCGGCGGAAAAGGTTTCTTCGCCGGCGAAGGTGACATCGGGGATGCGCGCGGCCAGATAGTCATGGATCAGGGTTTCGATCAGCACGTCCGAGGCGGTGACCGGGCTGCCATCGGGCTTGATGGTGATGTCATAGCGGCTGGCCTGGATGCGCTCCATGTTGGCGCGCACCAGATCCATCAGCCCCGCCATCAGGGCGCGGGTCTGCGCCAGATCCGGCAGGGTGTCGGCCTGCAGGCGCGGTTCGGCGGCGGTCGATGCGGCGGCGGTCGATGCAGCAGGGGGCGGGGCGGCGGGGGGCGGAGGCGTCATTCTGCGGCATTCCTTTCGGCGTCAGCTTTGGACGGAGGGGGATCAAGCGGCTTTTCCAGCCCCAGCAGGTCGAAGAAATCCACCCGCTCCAGCATGTCCAGCTTGCCCCCCGGCGAGGCGTTGTAGAGCCGGCAGCCATCGCTTTCGACGGCCTTCTGCAGATTGGCAAAGGCCAGGTTGACCATCTCGGTGCCCGATCCGCCGGGGCGGAAATTGGCCAGCCGTTCGGTCTCCTTGCGGCCGCCGCCGTAGAAATGCGTCACCGCGCCGGAATAATCCAGATCGACCCCGATGATGTAGATTTCCGAATAGCCCATCAGATGCGCCAGCTGCGCGGCCAGCACCACCACGGTCTCGCCGCGGTGGAAATGCAGCGGCGCATGGCGGAAGGGGGCCAGCGACAGCTTCAGCCCCGAAGACCCCAGCGGGATCGCGGGCACCGTGGGCGGCTTGCGCCACAGGCAGTTCGAGGCGACGAAGAATTTCTCGACCGAGGCGCCGTCGGCGTCGATCTCCCCGGCGTGGTTCTTGTAGACAAGCGGATCGGCCACCACCAGGTATTTCGGCTGCGGCAGGCCCACATCCAGCGCCCGCATCCCGCGGTTGACGCAGAAGATATCCTCGCCCGCCAGCGCGCCCAGCGGCAGATCGGCGATCGACGGGGCATTGCCGACGATGAAGCAGCGCTTGCGCCCGGCCAGGTTCAGGGTGGTGCCCGCATCGAAGCCCAGATGGCGCTGCTGCCAGTCGCCGATACGCTCGGCCATCTGGGTGAAGCCCAGCCGTTCGGCACAGGCCAGCAACCGCGCGACCACGCCCGCCGACAGCGGCAGGCGGAACAGCAGCCCCGTGGTCAGCGACATGGCGAACCCGTCCAGGTCGTTCTGCGCCAGCTGGTCCAGAAAGGCGGTGGCCTCGGCCTCGGCCCCGGCGACATCGGCGCGCCCCAGCATGATGTCGATCTTGTTGCGGATGACGTTCCAGACCTTCCTGACGTTCGCGTCGGTCAGCTCGCCGGGGGCGGGCAGGGCCAGCAGCGCTTCGACCTGCTCCCAGTCGCGCCGGCGCATGAAGAACTGCAGCAGCTCTTCTTGCTGCACCGGGTCCATCTCCAGCCCCTGGGCGGCGGTCTCGGCGATCCGGGCGGCATGGGTCACGGCGACCGCATCGCCCTGCGCGGGATTGAGCAGCATGCCGATGGAATCGGACAGGAACTTGCCGTCATAAAGCGTGGCGATGCGCAAAAGCAGCTCGTGGATTTCCTGCGGCAGGAAGGATTGCGGCGCGGGGTGCAGCCGGATCAGGTCATAGATCCAGCGGGTGACGCGCAGTGTCTCGATGCTCTTTGGCAGTTTCTGCGTCACCGCCGCCTGCATCACATCGCGCATGGCGGCGAAATCGCCGCGCCGGTAATGGATTTCGATCATGGCGCGCAGCCACAAGGTGTCGCGCGCGTAGCGGGCCGTGTATGTCTCCAGCACTTCCTCGCAGTCCTCCAGCCGCGAACTTTCCAGCAACGAGAGCACCAGCGAGGGAAAATAGATGCGCGGCTCCGGCGCGCTTTCCAGCAGCTTGCGCACCCACCAGATCGAGGCCGAATGGCGGGTATTCGCCGACAGGAGCCGCGCCACCATGGCGCGGACATTCTCGGGGTAGAAGCGGCGGGCGCGGCGGGCAAACAGCAGCGCCCCGGCCTCGTCCACCGATTGCACGGTGGTGGCCAGCGTCAACATGCCGGTGGCGCGCAGCCGGCCGATGCGGATGGCCTCGGTGCGCGCGCGCGCGTTTTCGACCCCGATGCGATAGACCCATTCGGGCGGCATGGCCCCGGCCTCGGTGGGGTCGATGGCTTCGACCTTCTGCCAGCGCTCCAGCGCCACGGCCCAGGCATCCTGGGCGATGGCGACCTCGGAATGCAGCTTCAGATAGGCGATCTCGCGCGGGAATTTGGTGACCAGGCGCTTGGCCTCTTCTTCGGCCGCGTCCGGATCCCCGGCCTGCACCAGCGCGCGCACGCCGCGCAGATAGCTGCTGGTCTTGGCCACGCCGGTGGCCTTCAGCCCGCGCTTCAACCAGATATCGGCGGCGCGGGCCCAATCGCCCTGCGCTTCGGCCAGCAGCCCGTCGGCGCGCTGAAAGCCGGTATCCGCATCATGGCTGGCGCGCAGCCCTTCGACCAGGGCCTCGGCCCGGGGCAGGTCGCCCAGCTGGACAAAGGCTTCGACCACCGAAAGCTGCAGCTTCGGCTCCACCAGGGCGCCGCTGTCCTCGATCATCTGCCAGCGCAGGGCGACATCGCTCCAGCGTCTGGCCTTCAGCGCCAGCCGGCACCAGGCCTCCAGCAGCAGGGGGTTGGCCTCGAACCGGGCCAGACCGTCGCGCAGGATCGCATCGGCGCGGGCCAGATCGCCCATTTCCGCCGCCGCCTGGCTCAGCCCGACATAGGGTTCGGCAGGCAGCGCCAGCGCGTGCTGCCAATGGCGCGAGGCCTCCAGCCAGTCGCCCTTCTTCGCTGCCGCACGGGCCTTGGCCGACAGCCGGTCCAGGGCGGTGCTCTGGCCCGGAGCGGCGGCGGGCGGGGCGGCGGGCGGCGGGGTGGCGGGGCCGGGTTTCAGCGTGGCCTTGAGCTTGCGTATCTCCTCCTGGGCGGCCTTGGTGGCGGCCTCGGCAGCGGCCTTGCGGGCTTCGGCAATGGCGGTCTTCCGGACGGATTCGGCCTCCTTGCGGCGGGCGGCTTCCGTGGCCTTCCGGGCCTTCTGGTCCTCGCTCGCGGCCTTGGCGGGGTTGATGATCCGGTTTTCCGCAACACCGATCACTTCATAGTGGACCAGCGGGTTCAGCCCGCTGGTGGCCACATCCGGGTAGCGCGAGACATAGAGCGCCGTGTCGAAGAACTTGCCGGGGTTATACCCTTTCTGCGCGCCCTCGGTCAGGTAATGCTCGGCCGGGTCCAGGCCCTGCGCCTTCACCTCGGGATAGGTGCTGCGATACCAGCTCTTGTGCAGGTGCTTGGAATTCTTTATCTTTTCCAGTTGTTCGGAAATATCCACCGTCTGACCCCTCCGACAGACCCTGTGCTGTCGTGTTGTGCGGCCCCGCCACCGCGCCGGACGGTCCGCGCCTGTCTCTCAATCTGTTACTGCACTGCAGCATGAACAATATTCAGGCTGTAGCCGGTTCTCCGTAATCTGTCGAGCCTTTGCCTGCATAGCTGGCGCGGGCATAGAAACCAATGACAGAGGTCAAATCCGCCGCCCCGATCATCCCCGGCACCAGGGCGAATTCGGCCATCCGCCCGATGGTGCGCACCGGTTGCGCGAAGCGTTCCACGGTGTGATAGGCGGGGCGGTCGGTATAGTCATCGAACAGCACCGTGACCGGGCGGGTGATGCGCAGCGCCACGCTGGCCAGGCAGGCGGCCCGGAAGCGGCCGTCGATCAGCACCAGATCGGGGTGGCGAAAGAAGGGCTGATCCCAGATATCCAGCGGGTAGCGGTGAAACTGCGCCCAGGCGGCATCGCTGCGCGGCCGGCCCCAGGCGCCGGTGGGGCCGATATCGACATGATGCACCACCACCGGCGAGGGCAGGCGCGCACGGTCCAGCGCCAGTTGCAGCCGCAGCGCCCAGGCGCGGTCGGATTCGACGCTGAAGATCATCTTGCCGGGCAGCCGCGCCGCCACCCAGGTGGACCCGCCCGAGCCATATTCCAGGATCACCCCCGCCCCCGCCTGGGCGGCGCGCAGATGGGCGGCCTCGGCCGCGGGGAAGGTCAGCTCGAACGCGGCGCCTGCACTGTCCGGCGCGGGGGCATCGGGGGCGTCGGAAGCGGCAGCATCGGAGGCGGGCGTCTCAGGGGCGGGGGGCGTTTCGGAAGCAGGGGGCGTTTCGGGCGCAGCATCCGGAGACGGGCTGTCCTGGGGCGGCTGGGTCATCGCGGAACGGGCCTCTTGTGGCATCTGGGGCGCGCGGGCAGTTTCAGCACATGTTAGGGGCCATTGTGGCCGCGCGCACGCGGTTTTGCAAAGCCTGTCCTGAAATTGCAGGTCCGGTTCAAGGGGCACGCCCTCTTGCACCCCTGCCCGGCAGGGGGCAGGAAGTAGGCAGCACGGGCGACAGGCCCATGCGACAAGGGCGCAAAGCAGCAGAGGCGGGGCAGACCATGGCGGCGGCGGGATGAGGACGATCGGATCGCCGGGGCGGTTTTCGCCCTTCCGGCTGCTGCGGGTGCTGCGCTTCGGGCTGGCGCGGCGGCGCAACCGCGCCCCTCTGCCCGCGCCGCTGCGCGCGCTGGAGACCCTGCGCCGCAAGCATGATGAGCTGGGGTTCACCGCCCCCGTCCAGACCGAGCTGGCCGCGGTCGCGGCGACCTCACGCAACCCCGCGCAACGGGCGCTGGCGCGGCTCTATCTGGCCCGCATGGCGCTGGAGGAGACCGACCCCCCTACCGTGATCGACCCCCGCCCCACCCTGGCCGAGGCCGCCCATGCCATCGCCGCCGCCGGCCAGGGTGGCATTCAGGGCGGCGCCCTGCCCCCTGCGATGCAGCCCGCCCTGCGGGTGCTGGCGGTGGCGCTGGCGCAGCGTCTGGCGCCCGATCCCGCCCCCGGCAGTGCCGAGGCCCGGGTCCATGAGATGGCCGCCCGGATCCTCGCCCAGGGACCGGCGCCACTGGGCCAGGGCGATACGGGCCGGACAACCGAGGGGGCCAAACGGGCCAGCGACACCACCCCCGAGGCGCTGCTGCTCTGCACCGCCCGGGCCCCCACCCCCAAGGCCCGGCTGCACTGGCTCAACCGCGCGCTGGAAGCCCAGGGGCTGCCCCCGCTGCGCCTTGACCCGCAGGGGGCGGTGCCCGCGCGCGCCGGGCTGCGCCCCGCCCCCGGGGCCAAGGGCCATGCCGTTCCGCCCGCGGCGCCGGGCCACATCCCGCCACAGGCCGCGGACCCCGCCGCGCCCGAATCCTCTGCCAGCGCATCCGGCCCAACCCCCTCCACGGCCGCCCCCTCCATCCCGGCCCCCGCATCCATCCCCGTCCTCGCCCGGCGCAGGCTGGCGCGGGTTTCGGTGATGATCGTGCTTGGCCGGCCCGAAGACAGCCTGCCCGCCGCGCCGGGCGCGGGGCTGCTGCTTTCGTTGCGCGGCCTGCTGGACCAGCACCACCGCCCGGATGAGATCCTGCTGCTGGATGCCAGCGGCGCGCCCCTGCCGCCGCTCGATGGGCTGGCGCACCCCCTGCGCGTGCTGTCCCTGCCCCCCGGCACCGGGGTGCTGGCGGCGGCCACCCGGGGGCTGGCGGCGGCGCGCGGGCAGGCGGTGGCGCTGCTGCGCGCGGGCGATCTGCCCCTGCCCCACTGGCTGGCCCGCGCCGCCCAGGCCCTGGCCGCGGACCCCGCCCGGCTGGGGGTCCTGCCCACCCGCGCCGTGCTGGATGCCGAGCTGCGCATCCCCCTGCCCCCCGGCGCCGACAGCCCCGCGCCCCCGGACCCGTTCAGCGCCCTGCTGCGCCGCCGCCCCCTGCGCCAGGGCTTTGGTGGCTGGGCCGATCTGCCCCTGGGCGCGCCCGAGGATCTGCTGGCCCGCATCCGCGCCAGTTGCGGCGATCTGGCCATCCACCCGCTGGCGGGCGGGCCGGACCTGCTGGGCGACACCCCCGCCACCGCCCTGCCCGAGGCCGCCCTGCCGGACCCCGCCCTGCATCCCGCGCTTTTGCGCCAGGTGCAGGACGCCGCCCCCGGCGCGCTGGCCCGCGCCCGCCCGCAGACCCTGCCGCTGCCCTTGCGCGCCCCCGCACTGGCCGCCACGCCCTCTGCCCCCGCCCCCACTCCAACGGCGCATTTCGATGTCATCCTGGCCTCGGATTTCCGGCTGCGCGGCGGCAGCAACATGTCCAACGCGCAGGAACTGGCCTGCCAGCGCGCCCATGGCCTCCGCACCGGGGTGCTGCCCATGTATCGCTATGACTTCGACCAGATCGACCGCCCCCTCCAGCCCGAAATCCGGGCCGAGATCGACGGCGAACGGGTGGTGCTGCTGGGCTCGGGGATGGAGGCCGCCTGCGATCTGCTGGTGATCCGCTACCCGTCGGTGCTGTGGTATCCGCAGCGCTTCCTGCCACGCATCCGCGCCCGCGCCATCCGCGTCATCATCAACCAACCCCCCATGAGCGATTACGGCTTCGACGCCCGGCGCCGTTACCACCTGGCCGATTGCGCCCGGGTGCTGCGCGCGCAATTCGGCCCCGGCGCGGTCTGGCACCCCATCGGCCCGCTGGTGCGTGACGCGCTGCACCGCCACCATGGCGCGGAACTGGCCCATATCACCCTGTCGGATCAGGACTGGCACAATATCATCGACCTTTCGGGCTGGGAGGTCCCCGCCGCCCCCGCGCCCCATCCGC
>NZ_JACBXS010000037.1 GCF_013415485.1 Rhabdonatronobacter sediminivivens
CCACCTTCGTCCGGGCACATATGGAGAGCATGGTTGCCTGCGACTTCTTCACCAAGACCGTGCTCACTGCCCGTGGGCCGTTGACAGCCTATGTGCTGATTTTCATCCATCTCGGCAGTCGCCGCGTGTACTGCAGTGCTCCGACCTATGCCCCGGACTCGGCATGGGTGACGCAGCAGGCACGCAACACGCTTATGTGGTGCTCGAAGCAGGGGATCGAGCCGGGCTTCCTCATCCGAGACGCCGACACCAAGTTCAGCGTCAGCTTCGATACGGTTTGGGCATCGGAAGGTGCCAGGGTCATCCAGATCCCGCATAGAGCACCGGACGCCAATGCCTTCGCCGAGTCCTTCATCGGCACCATCAAGCGCGAATGTCTGGACTTCTTCGTCTGCTTCAGCCGGTCGCAGCTCGACTACATCCTGCGAACCTGGGTGCGCCATTACAACACCGAGCGCCCGCACCGCGGACGCGGTATCGGGAACAATGTGCTGCAAGTCGATTTCCGACCGGCCCGAGACGGCCCGATCCGTAGGCGCCGCCAGCTTGGCGGCATCATCACATCCTACACCCGCGATGCGGCGTGAATGCCTTCTATCCCACCCCTTCCGGCGCCACATGCCCGAATTCATAGAGGTGCGCGCGCAGGGCGTTGATCGCCTCGGTCCGCTGCTTCATGATCTGCTCGTGGGCGCGAAACGCCACCGCCCGAGCCTGCTGGGCTTCGGTCTTGGGTTCGACGAACCGCATGGTCGGACGCGTCGCCGCTTCGGCATCGGTCGCATCGTTTTTCTGACGCTTGATGAACGGCTTGACGTAATGCGGCGCAATCAGCCTGACGCTGTGACCGTAGGCGGACAATTCCCGCGCCCAATGGTGCGCGCTGGCACACGCCTCCATCGCCACCACGCAGGCAGGATGATCCGCCATGAACCCTGCAAACTGCAGGCGCGACAGCTTCTTGCGGAAAACGACAGCGCCGTCCGCTGCCGCCCCGCGCAAATTGAACACGTTCTTTGCCAGGTCGACTCCGATGATGCCAATCTCTCCCATGGATGCCCTCTCCTTCAGCTTGTGTCTCGACACCACAAGCTTGGCACATTGCGATGCCGTCTGGGGAGAGCGGCATCCACCCCATCTCCACCCACCCTATGCATGCGCAGGCATCCTTCGCATGCTCCCCACACGGCGGCCATCGTCACGCAAATTCCTGCATTGATCCGAGCAGGATCCCCGTCATACTGACCTCGGCATCTTGGGTCAGCGCATCGACCATGACGCCGGTGTCATACTCGACCGTGTCGCGATCAATATGCGTCAGGTCGGCGTCAGCATCGACGAACACCCATCGCGGCCCGTGCTCGCTCTCGAGCCCCACCGCCGCGCGCAGCACTTCAAGTGCATCCAGCGCCGTGACCCGGCCATCGGCATTAATATCGGCAGCGATGAAGGCTTCAGGCGTTGCCGGCCCGAAACTGGGCGTCAGGCCAACCGCAAGTCGCAGAACATCAAGCGCATCCAGCGCAGACGGGCGACCGTCGGTTACAGGGTCGTAGGGGCGTGTCGCATCGAGATGGCCGGACATGCCGGTGTCGAGTTCGAAGCCGAAGGACCCGCTGCTATCGGCCTCGGCACTGTAGCTTGCGCCGTCATCAGGTGAGAAAATGATCTCCACCCCCTCCAGGGCACGGCCGCCGCGATCTGCCACCAAACCCTCCAGGGTATGAGCCGGGACAGGCTCCACGGGGTCCGGCTCTGGCGTGCCTGTCTCGCGTACGCCGGCACCGCGGATTGTAACAGTGATTGTCTCGGATGCGGTACCGTCAAGGCTGGAAACAGTCAGGGTATCGGCAACCTCGGCTCCCTCGGGCAGCGCTTGCACAGCACTGGCGTCATTGTCGAGAGCGTAGGACCAGGCGCCGGTCTCGTGGCCGAAGGCGAAGGTGCCGAAATCGCCCGCCAGAGTGGCGGTGCCGACCTCCGCGAACCGGTCCTCGCCCGCATCCGGGTCGGTGACGCTCAGCACGCCCGCGACCTGCGCGCGATCAGGGTCGCCCTCGACCACCAGCCCGGTACTGTCCCCGGCGATGCTGGCGGGGTCGTTGATCCCGGCCACGTTGATGTCGATGGTCACATCGGTCGACCGATCATCCTGGTCGGTCACCGTGACCACGAAGACATCGCCCTCGACGACGCCTTCGGGCAGTCGCTGCGCGGCGTTGGGATCGTATCGGAACGCTCCATCGCTGCCAATGCGCAGCAGCCCCAGGGCGCCGGCGATCTCCACCTCATCCTCGATGGCCTCGCCATTCACCGCCGAGACGCGCAGCGATGTTTCGCCCTGCCCGGGCCAGATCGAGCCCGACACCGGCGGGCTATCCTGCACAGCCGTGAGGTTCAGATCGCCAAGATCATTCAGCCCGAGCAGCGTGATACTAACATAGCGCAGGCCGCCATCTTCCCAGATCAGATCGAAGGCGGGCTCTGCGTCCGGAGCGGACATCACCACCTGGTCGAAATCGCCGATGACCGAGCCGCCTACCTTAAGGAAATCGAAAACGTCATCTGCTCCCGGCTGGTAGCCATCGATGAAACTGAGCTCCAGTGTGCCGCCGAGATACAGGTCTCCGGTCACTTCCAGAACGTCGAACTGGCCGGGCGCAAGACCCGCGAACTCGATTTCGATCGCGCCGGTTTCAAGAACGGTCAGATCACCGTCGATCAGGAACCGGCCCGGCGACGACCCGATCTCCAGCCGCCCGCCTAGGTTTATCGTGGAGCCTTCGGGGATGTGCCAGGACCCGTCGTCGCCGATCACCGTGGCGCCGGTGCCGATGTTGGCGGCCCCGGAGGTAATCGACCCGCCGTTGCGGATCTCGACGAGGGCCGAGCCGACATGCATCACCCCCGCGTTGTCCGGCGCCACCACCACGCTGCCGCCGTCAAGCACCTGCAGCCGCGCACCGCCTTCGCGGCCGACCCACAGCTCGGGGAATATGATTGGACCGGGAACATCGGAGAGCTCGGCGTCGGCGAAGCTCAGGTCGAGGATCGAGCCTTCGCCCACGACGATGACGGAGCCGAAACCTGTGTCGAACTCGCCGATCAGCGCCCGGTTGGTCTCGACCCGGCCGCCGTCGCTGATCAGGAGCCCGCCCGTGCCGGTCTCGCCAACGACCAGCAGCGGGCTGTCGAGCAGCGTGTTGAACGCGGCCGGCACGTCTGCGCCCTGACCCATGACGGAGACCTGTCCGTCGCCGAACTGCAGATCGCTGGAAACCGAAGCGGAACCGCCGATCGTGGTGGCTGCGAACACCTGCGCGCCCTCGCGGATCAGCATCAGGCCCTCGCCCCCGACGCCGACCTCCAGCAGGCTGTGCGTCGTAGTCTGCCCTGCAAGCCGCGATCCCTCGCCCCGCACCTCCAGCTCGCCCCGCATGCCGCCGAGAAAGCCGAGGCGGATCTCGTCGGCGTAAACATGCCCGCGCTCTTCCACCAGCAGCGCGCCTTCCCGCGGGCCACCGGGGGGCAGGCCGACCAGGCCGAGCAGGATGGTGCTCGCCTCGACGGCGGAATGGATTATCCCGCCGTCGTCATCGACGGCGAAGCCGGCGACGCGGACGCGGCTGCCGGCCTCCACATCCGCGCCGACGGCCAGAACGGCGTCGCTGACAAGCTGGCCGCCGCCGGTGACTTCCACCAAGCCGCCATGCACGCCGCCGACATCGATCTGCACATGGTGCATGATGGCGCCGAGGCCGTCGATCTGCACGAGGCCGGTTTCGCCCGCACCGTCCACGATGGCCCCGTAATCGAACTCGGCGCCGCCGACCCGCCCCCCCGCCGCGACCTGCAGGCGGTCGATCACGTGCAGGTCGACGTCCGTGCCGTCGCGGGTGGCGGCGGTCTCGAAGTCGTCCAGAAAGACGTCGCCGACCAGAAGCCAGCCGTCGTGAGACAGGATCCCGCGCGGCCCGACAAAGACGTCATCCACTGTCAGGCGACCGTCGGGCAGACGCACCGCGCTGACGCCATCCTCGGTCTCGAACGTCCCGAGGACCCGCGCGGCGACGGAGAGATCGTCTGTGGACTGCACCGAGAGCGACTGGAGCCGATATTCGTGACCGTCGAGGGCAAAGCTCACATCGCCCGCCAGCACCGTCGCGCTGCCATGCGCGGCATCCGCGTCGAAGGTCACCACATAGGCGCCAACCGCATCGAACATGGCGCTCTGCGACCCGGTCGGCGAAAAGCTGGTCGTCCAGTTGCTGCCATCGGCGAAAAGGCCATCGACCGCGTCAAGCCAGCGAATGTCGAAATCCAACTGCATTCTGAAGGCAGTCCGCGCGCTCCGGCCGGTTTCGCCTTCCGGTGCTGGGAACCCGGTGCCGGTAATCCAGCCGTCATTCGCTACATCGACTGCCGTTGCCAGATAGCCATCGCCAAGAAGATCGGCGAACGTCGAAGACTGCACAAGAGCCTTCAGATTATATAGGGCGTCGTCATGCCAGACGAACGGGGTCCGCAGAGGCAGGGACGCCATACCCGGGCGAAGGGGTGACGCATCGTCATGGGGGTCAATCCACATGTACCCGACCACCAGACCCTCGTCATTCATCGCATCAGCTATCAGGCGCGGTGTCCCGATGGCGTTCGGAGTCGGCGTGCTGGGACCAACATAGCTTGCGTCGCCCAAGGACCGGAATGACCCAAAATCGTAGACGGCGCTCTGCTGCTGGGGGAAATTCACGGCCAGCGCCTGAAAGCTGTCGTAGAGACCCAGGAAACTCCAGCCCCGCTCGATGGGCAACGGGACCTCGGTGCCCTCTGCCGTGATCAAGAAGCTCCATTCCTCGGACCCGAAGTCCCGGTCGAACCTGCCCTGCAGCACCATATCGCCCGAATTGTTGATCCTGATGTTCGTCGCCTGCCGCGCCGCAGTCTCGGAAAGGCCGGTCGGTAGCGGCACCAGTTGGATCGGTTCGCCGGCTGGTACGATCCAGGGGAGCCAGTCGGTAAGCGCGCCGGACTCTTCCGGTATCATGCGGATAACGCCGACGACGGTCGACGACTCGTTAAGGCCTGTCGGGACGAAGCCGTTAATTTCCCCGCTCATCGTTGGCAGGCCAAGGTCGCGTGCGTCATCCTCCCAGATGAACCCGACCGCGGCAGGATGGGTGTCTCCACGCGCTTCCACGCGAGTGAGCCATGTGCTTCCCACCACCGTGCCGGCGTCGCTGATGATCAGATCACGAACCTGCGGGTAGGCAACTTCCAGGTCGATGATCTCTAGCCTGGGTGTGACAAGCTCCAGGTCGTTCCAGCCCCAGCGAAAGGCCTGCGCTCCGGGTGCGATCCCGGCAACGACGCCGAAACTATTGATGCTCAGGCCTTCGCTGAACGTCACCGCGTCGATGCCGTCGCCGTGTGTCAGTGGTGGCAGCCACTCGAAATGAGCCACATAAGGGCGGGCCCGATCCTCGGGCGGTTCGCTCGGACCGCCGTCCGGCAGTTCTTCCATGGATTCATCAGACATCTCGGCGCTCCCACTAGATGCCGTCCCCGACCGAGCCGCAGTCCCCGTCGAGCGGGAACCGGCATGTTCGTTCGGCGCAAGAACAAAAAACGTTGCCGTCAGCATCCCCACCCATGAGGGTAGACCGTTTCACACAGCCGGGGTCCGCGCACCGTTTGGCTGGCCTGCCACCATGGGGTGGTAGTTTCATTCTTGACCGACATTCCCCAAGTGGCGTGCCGGGTGACCTAAGGTTCGCCTGAATCTGCCTGCAGGACAAGCATTTTTCGCCCCGAGCGGCGCCTTCGGTCGCGCAGGCTGTTGGAACTGGGCTGATCAGACCGGGAAGCCGCCGTGTTCTGGCTCGGCGGCGGTGTTTTTCAGCGCAGCGGGCAGACCTGTCCTGCCGCTTTCGTTCAGTTTGTGTCACCCGAGTTTAGCACTTCGTCATGTTAAGTACCTGATATCCTTGAAGCGGGGTTCAAGAAATGACACAACAAGTCAGGCTGACTGCTTCGGCAGCTCTATTTTCAGGGCCTTGAACAGGTCGAGTTGCTCCGCGTCTGGGCGGGTTATGCCATGATAGGCATTGGCGCCCACATGAACGGTGTGTTTTTGGATCCTGCTGAGGCATTTCAGCAGTTTCGATGGAGAAACCGGGCTTTCAGCAGCCTTCAGGCGCATCCGCAGGATGCGGTAGAGGGCAAGGGCAAGAAAGCAGATGAGCGCATGGGCGCGGATCCGATCTGGCAGGCGATGATAGACAGGCGCTATTTCGATTTCGGATTTGAGCACGCGAAAGCCCCGCTCGATGTCAGCCAGTGACCGATAGCGCGCGACCACCTCTTCCGGGGTCATGTCCGACAGGCTGGTGACCAGCATCAGCTTGCCATCCAGTTGCGCGGCCTGTGCGATGGCCTCATCATCAACGGTATAGGGCATTGTTGCAGAAAGGCGGCTTGAGGCGTGTCTCCCCCTTTCCCCCTTCAGGTTCAGGCCACGCGGACGATCTCGGCGGTGCCGAGTGCGTTGAAACGATTCATGAGTGCAATGCGGATATGGATTTCGGCGGTTTGGCGATCGGGGTCCCTTGCTGCGATGCGTTTCCCGAAGGACTTGAGGCACCGCATCTTGGCCTCGGCGCGGCTGCGAGGGCGACGGGCGGCCGCGTCCAGCATCTGGCGGTGGATGGCATTGGTCTGCTCCAACTGGTCGAGCCGTTCGGCAGCGCGGCCTGCGCGTTCGCCTGATCGGCGGAGGTTGAGAATGAACAAGGCGATGGTGAGCGCGACAAGAGCGAGTGCCGCCACCCGCCGCGCCCATGGCCGGGCCATCAGCCCGACCACGAGGCCGCCCCACATCAGCGCAGCCCCTTACGCCAGTCGTCGAGCCGCGCCCAGATCGCCAAGGCAATCTCTCCGAGCGTCAGCGCGATGAACAGAACAGCCAGCGGAGCGCACCGAGATACGGCTGCAGTGGAAGGACTGCACCCTGCGCCTCGGCCAGCAGCTCCTGAGCGATTTCGACATCGGGGTCACCGACCGTAATCTTGCCAGCAGGCTTGCCGCTACCCGGAGAATGTCGGTTGTAGGAATTCCGCACGATCAGTAAGCAGTCAGGACCAGTTTTCCGATGCTCAGGAACAGCCCATGCCCGTGATCGCCGAAATCGAGGACCTGCGCCGCCTCTATCGCCGTCGCACGCCGCGCATGTTCTGCGATTTCGTCGAAAGCGGGTCCTGGAGCGAGCAGACGCTGCGCGCCAACATCAGCGACTTTCACCACCTGCGGCTGCGCCAACGTGTGGCGGTGGACATGTCGAACCGTTCCACCAGATCCACCATGATCGGCGAGGATGTCGCCATGCCCGTTGCCCTGGCGCCGGTGGGGCTGACCGGGATGCAGTGCGCTGACGGGGAGATCAAGGCCGCCCGCGCGGCCGAGAAATTCGGTGTGCCCTATACCCTTTCCCTCCTGTCGATCTGTTCGATCGAGGACGTGGCCGAACATACCTCGCGCCCGTTCTGGTTTCAGGTTTACACGCTCAAGGATGAGGACTTCATGCGCCGCCTGTTCGAGCGGGCGCGCGCGGCGCACTGCTCGGCGATCATCATAACACTGGACCTGCAGGTGCTGGGCCAGCGCCACAAGGATCTGCACAACGGGTTGTCCGCACCGCCGAAGCTGACCGTGAAATCTGTCGCCAACATGATGACCAAGGTGCAATGGGGCCTGGGCATGCTGGGCACGAAACGGCGGTTCTTCGGCAATGTGGTGGGTCACGCCAAGGGGGTGACGGACCCTGCGTCGATATCGGCCTGGACGGCCGAGGCCTTCGACGAAACGCTGGACTGGGACCGCGTGGCCCAGTTTCGCGACATGTGGGGTGGCAAGCTGATCCTCAAGGGCATCCTCGATGTCGAGGACGCGATCAAGGCCGCCGATCTGGGCGTCGATGCGATCATCGTGTCCAACCATGGCGGACGGCAACTGGACGGCGCAATGTCCTCGATCCGGATGCTGCCCCGGATTGTCGATGCCGTGGGCGACCGGGTCGAGGTGCATATGGACGGCGGGATCCGGTCAGGGCAGGACGTGCTCAAGGCGCTCGCGCTGGGCGCGCACGGCACCTATATCGGGCGGGCCTTTACCTATGGTCTTGGTGCGATGGGCGAAGATGGCGTGACAAAGGCGTTGCAGGTGATCCACAAGGAACTCGACACCACCATGGCGCTCTGCGGCGAACGCGATGTCCATGACCTTGGCGCCGACAACCTGATCATCCCGCAGGGCTTCGACGACCCGACCGCAAGGCTCTGAGCCATTGACGACCCCGGGCCCAATACGGGCCGCGCGACATGGTCGCGCGGCATAAAGTTTCGATCACATCACCATCGGTCCCGGATCAACGAATGTAGCCGAGCTCACCCCAGCGGCGGTAGTTCTCGCGGAATGTGCTGTAGCTTTCGTACACACGCGCGAAATCGGCATCTGCCGCGGCTTGCTCGTCGGCGACCTCCAGCCAAGCAGCTTCGAGCGCTTCGAGGATTTCGTCCGAGAAGGTGTGGATGGTGACCCCGCGTTCCTCAAGCTCCGCGATGGCCCCGAACTGAAGCGCCTCGCCTTCTGCCAAACCGTAGGCAATATTGGCGTCGCACACGGTTTCAATCTTGAACTGGGTGTTCTCGTCCAGGCTCTCCCAAACATCGAGGTTGACCATCAGATCAAGCAGAGTCGATTGCTGGTGCCAGCCGGGGAAGTAGTAGTGCTGCGCCACCTGATAGAAACCGAGGTTCAGGTCGATGGCAGGCATCGAGAATTCCGCACCGTCGATCGCGCCAAGTTCAAGCGCGGGGAAGATGTCGCCGGGGGCCAGAAGCTGGGTGGATACGCCCATTTTTTCCATCACCAGCGCGCCCAACCCGAAGAACCGCATGGTCAGACCTTCGAAATCCTCGACGGTTTCGATCGGCTCGCGGAACCAGCCGGCCGCTTCGGGCGCGATGATGGCGCAGTGCAGGGACTTTACGTTGTGCGGCTCCCACAGTTCGTCAAACAGCTCTCTGCCGCCGCCGAACTTCACCCATGCCAGAGGCATTGTTGCAGAACTCTGGCATGAAGCGAGGGTACCCCTTTCCCCGCTGACGTTATGCCACACGGACGATCTCGGCGGTGCCGAGGGCGTTGAAGCGGTTCATGAGGGCGATGCGGATGTGGATTTCGGCGGTCTGGCGGTCGGGGTCTCTCGCGGCGATGCGCTCACCGAAGGCTTTCAGGCAGCGCATCTTCGCCTCGATCCGGCTGCGGGCATGATAGCCCGTCCAGCGCTTCCAGAACGCCCTCCCATAATATCGCGTCGCGCGCAGGGTTTCGTTGCGGGCGCGTGCCGCTGGGCAGTCGTCTTTCCACAGGCGGCCGTTTTTCCGGATCGGAATGATCGGAGTGGCCTCATGCGCGAGGATGGCGGTGTGGCAGCGGCGCGTGTCATAGGCGCCGTCGGCAGTCACGGTGCCGATCTGCTCGCCCTCCGGGATCTGGCCGAGCAGCTCCGGCAGCACGGGGCTGTCGCCATCACGGCTGGGGGTGAACTCCACGGCGCGGATGTCTGAAGTTGCCGTATCCATGGCCAAATGCACCTTGCGCCATTGGCGTCGGCCTTGGACACCGTGTTTGCGCGCCTGCCATTCGCCATCGCCGAGGAACTTGATCCCGGTACTGTCCACGAGCAGGTTCAGCGGGCCATCCGCGCGGCGATAAGGGACCTGGACGGCCAGGGTCTTCTGCCTGCGGCACCAGGGTGGAAAAGTCGGGCACGGGCCAGTCCAGCCCCGCCAGCTTCAGCAGGCTCGCCACCATCCCGGCGGTCTGTCGCAGGGGGAGCTTGAACAGAACCTTGATCGACAGGCAGAACTGGATGGCCGCATCGGAAAACACCGGCGGACGTCCGGGCCGCCCGTCACGCGGCGCGCGCCAGATCATGTCCATGTCGACCCAGATCAGCAGCGACCCCCGCTTGCGCAGCGACGCGTTGTAGCTGGACCAGTTCGTCGTGCGATAGCGGGCGGGAGGGGGCTTGCTCATGCAGTCCGTGTAAACACCTGGATTCCCAAAGTGAATCCCTCACGGCGATAGTTCTGCAACAACGCCGCATGACAGCCGCGTCCAGCGAAAGGCGTATTTGCCTTCCTGGATGTGCTGCTCGGCGGTGCCGCGCTGGTTGTAGAACCTCACCACCCAGTCCGGCTCCATCGGCAGGTTGGTGACGATGAAGCCGACACGCGGAAACAGTTCGCCCGGATGCCATTCGATCTTGGCGATTACCCGGCGCTCCTTGTCCCAGGACGCCGCCTGATAGTCGAAGTCCTCGTAGAAGCGCTTGACCTTGGTCGGCGAGGGTCGCCCCACAGGACGCGCCAGACGATGCGCGATCTTGTCCTTGAGCACCGCGTTGGCGGGAAGCCGGATGGCGTAGAAATACTGCGCCTCTTCCAGCCGTTCGTAGATCGCGGGGATCGCATAGGCTGCGTCGGCCCGGAAGAACCGCAGGATGTCCCGCGTTGCATACCGGGCGATCACCGGATCGAGGACGTCCCGCCAGCCATCTGCGCTGTGGACGTTGCCATTGCGCAGGGCGCAGCGTTCCAGCATGCCGAACTGGTTGAACAGAAAGTTAGGGTGGTAGCAGGTGCAGTCGAAGTGGCCATTCCAGGCGGCACTCTCCTGGTCGCCGTGGGCGGGGCTGACCGAGCTATCCATGTCCAGCACGATGAACTTCAGCCCGTTGCGGTCATGAAACCGGTCGATCCATTGCCCGTTCAAATCGGCCAGCGCCACCCGGTTCTCGGCCAAGGCCAGTGTCTCGGTCTCGAAGCGACCCATCTGCGAGGCCGTGGCAGCTTGCGCATCGACAGCCCGGCCGCCCACGACCTGGCGCATGACCGGATCGAGGGCCAGGCGGTCGGCGTCGTTGACGTCCTCGTATCCAGCCAGTCGCCCGAACACCGATTGGCGGAATAGCCCGTCAAGCCGGTGGACGGTGTTCTTGCCTCGGCGGGAGTCGCGCAGCGCCCATGACGCCAGATCGAACAGCCCAAGCGCATCATCCAGTTCGCGCATCACCAACAGGCCGCCATCGGAACTGAGCTGCGTGCCGCGAAACTCCACGCGCACACGGCGGTCGAACTCGACCCGATCCGCCCGCTGCGAGCCCGCACCCTTTGGGTGATCCATGAAACGCGCCCCTCGTAGCCACCAACACCATGATTTATATAGGAAATAACACGGTCACGACAGCGAAATCAGCGAGTTACTTGGGGAATTTGGGATGCTGAGGCTTCCGAGGCCCCAGGAGACCCGCCATGCCCCGCTTCGATCCGACCGAATTCGGCCGCCTGCTTGCCCGCCTGACCCCTCAGGAACTGCGCCAGGTCGAAGGTCTGGTTGCCGATGCGCGCAAGCGTGCCGAGGCCGTCCTGGAGATCGACGCGCGGGCCGATGCTGGCGGCCCTGCAGCGTCCTGCCCGCGCTGTGGGACCTGTGCACGCACCCGGTGGGGTCGGACCAGAACAGGCGCACAGCGATGGAACTGCTCGGGGTGCGGGGCGACGTGGTCAGGCCGCAGCGGAACGCCGCTGGCCCGGGTTCACCGCCCTGACCTGGTGGTCGCACTGGCGCGTGACATGATCGAGGCACCGCAGCCGATGTCCTGCCGCCGCGGGGGCGAGGTGCTGGGGGCGTCGCGTGACAGCATCTGGCGCTGGCGGATGGCGATCATCGGGGTCCTCACGCCGGAGGCTGACAACAGCCTTGCTGGCATCGTCGAAGCTGACGAAGCGCATCAGCGCGAGAGCCGAAAGGGGTCGAGGGAGTGGGTGCGGCACCGGCGCGACCCTGACAATCACCCGGCACCGCCGCGCCTGAGGTGGCGGGCCTATCGGCGCAGGGGCAGTTCGGCGACAGCGCCTCCGGGCGGTTGGCGGGCCTGGGAGAAGAAGCTCCTCGCGGCAACCGATCGCGCCGGCCACCGCGCGTTCGAGGCCATGTCCGACGCGGGTCATAAGGCGATCTCCCATGTCCTGCTGCCCGTGATGGCGCCCGACGCGGTGCTCTGCACGGACGGGTTCGTCACCTACGGGCGGATCGCGAAGGACGAACGCATCCCGCACTTCGCACTCAACGCCGGGCGGCGGACGAAGCGCACCCCGCGCAGCCACCACATCAACACCGAGAACGCCCTGATCAGCCGGTTCCGCGCCTTCATGCAGCCCTTTTGCGGACCCGCGTCAAAGAACCTCGCCGCCTACGGCCGCTGGCATGCCGCCCGAAACAACGCCGACCGCTCCTACCTGGATGCGCTCCGGCTGCTGCTCGCTTCAGGCCATCGCGCCAACACGATTTGCTGACACCGCCACTTCGCGCGTTTCTCGTCTTCCTGGAAATGCCGATCCTGGACGATGACGGCAAATGCAAAGTGACACGCATATTCGCCCGGACGCAGACGGAGAACGGAACGAAGCGGGCAGGCTCACGTTTCTATTCCGTCGGGCGGACAAACGATCGGTCCTCGATACGTTCCCCGCCCCAGGAGGCTTCAAATGAACAAGCTACTTTCAACTACCGCCCTGGTGGTCGCCCTCAGCGTTCCGGGCATGGCGTTCGCGCAGACAACAGGCTCTGCCGAGCAACCTGAAGCGCAGCAGCAAAACGGCATGCAGTCTGGCTTCATGCCCGCGCGCGGCCAGTCGGATATCTTCGCATCGGAACTGATGGGCCATGAGGTCCATGCACGTCGCTCGGGCCAGAACGAAGTTCGGTCACATGACGGCCAGACAGATGGGCAGGCATCCGCAACCGACGGCCAGGCCCAAGATATCGGCGAGCAGCATATGAATGCAGAAGGCAGCCGTGGCATGGAAATGACGAACCGTTCCGATATCGAAAACATGGAACAGATCGGCCAGATCAACGAAATCATCCTGTCGAGTGATGGAGAAGTGCGTGCGCTCGTGATCGGTGTCGGCGGGTTCCTCGGCATGGGCGAGCAGGACGTCGCCGTCACGATCGATCAGGTCACCTTCTTTTCGGACTCTGATGACCAGTCGCAGATTTATGTCGTGCTGAACACCCCGGCGGACGCGCTCACCGACGCGCCGACTTATGACCGCGCCGCCGCGACAACCGATGACACCAGGGACGCGAGCCAGGATCGCGCACACGACGTGGCCAGTGCCGATCGCACACAGGGCACGACTCAAGGCCAGGATACGCGGACAGGGTTTGCTGCACCTCAGATTGAACGTGACGGCTATTCCCAGATCGAAGCAAGGGATGTCTCGACCGAAATGCTGATGGGGGAATCTGTCTACGATACCCAGGACAATGATGTCGGCTCTATCGATGACATGCTTCTTGATGACGAAGGGGCCGTGACCCATGTCATCGTCGATTTCGGTGGCTTTCTTGGTATCGGCAGCAGTCAGGCCGCAATCGGTTATGACGAACTGACAATCCTGACGACCGAAGGCTATTCGGATGTACGTATCTATGTCGATGCAACCAAGTCACAGATTCAGGACCTGCCGCGTTATTCGGCTCGGAACTGAAACGCTGCGCCGGACACCACGCGTGTCGGTGCGCAGATGTGACTGATCCTGTCGTGAACAACAAAGAGACCGCACAATTCGTTGTGCGGTCTCTGTCTTCGTGTTGCAGCTCTTGGCGTGATCAGGCCGCGTGGTGCGGAAGCGACTTTAGCTTTTCCTTCGTCGTGTCCAAGTTGACGCGCACTGTCGACCCGCCAGTTTCGCGCTGGACGTTCAACTGTTCGAACGGCAGCAGAACCGAATGCGCACCGATGCCAAGGAATCCA
Organism: Rhabdonatronobacter sediminivivens; assembly: GCF_013415485.1. Lineage (GTDB taxonomy): Bacteria > Pseudomonadota > Alphaproteobacteria > Rhodobacterales > Rhodobacteraceae > Rhabdonatronobacter > Rhabdonatronobacter sediminivivens. Next base: position 13,883 of record NZ_JACBXS010000037.1, read on the forward strand.
CCCACATCGACGACAGCATGGGTGATCTTGTCGTCGCTCCCAAGCTGAAGCGAACTGATCGAGCCGATGTTCTCGTCATTGCGGCCATAGACGGTGGCGCTTTCAAGATCGGATGTGTTCAGGTCATGCGCTCCGACACGATCGTAACCGTCACGAACAAACCCGAAGGCGCCGCCAGTACCGCCTCCCGGTCGTGTATTGGAATGTTGTGTCATTTCAGTCTCCTTGACCCCGCAAGTCCGGGATCGGTGGCTACAGGGGCCCCCTGTCGGGTTGTGTCTGGTCACGGAACATCTGGAAGAGCTGTTCAGCAGTCGTGTCGGGACCTCAACCTGTTCACTCACGATCAGCAACATACAGCAAACGCGCGCGCAAACATGCCGTTCCAGATTCTGCGGGCTTTAGGAGGGTTTTTCCAGAAAGAACCGGATCATCTGAGCCGTGGCATCCGGCACCCCTGTCGTCCGTAAATGACCAGGCCTTGCGACCGCCCGACCATACAGGCCCTGCAACTGTCCAGGCCGCAAAAGTGCCTTTGGTATAGCCCCGACCACGGACCGACCGGGTGACGATTTGCGAAGGCCCTGCATCGCTTCCCTGTGCCACCATGATCAGATTTGCCGCATTGGAGAGGGGTAAACGTGCTGTTGCTGCCGCACTGAAAGACGATGCGGCATATGGGTGCGAATTTCAGCGCGATGGAGCGGGTGCGTCCACCGACGACCGCTTGATCCACAACGCCCATCGCATCGAACTGAAGGGAGACAGTATGCGCCAAAAAAAGCGCAAAGCCCGGATTGAGCACAACCGAAATCCCCGAAACCATTTCCCACGACAAATGACAGCAGCGCAAGGACCAGCCGTCGCCTATCTGTCGGGGACTTGCTGAAACGGCTGTCCGCAACTTAGTGAAATCGCTGTCCGGTTCTTCCGAGATCCGAAGCTGGACGGTGATTCGCCACTGGCACCCGTCAATGGTGGCGCTGGACATGGGCCGGGGCATGGGGTTGACGGCTTGGGGCGGGGGGATTGCCGTGCTGGCTGTGGGTTGGCCGGCTGTCCGGCGACGACCGGGTTCCTCATGCTGCGCCGGGGCTGCGGGTTGCCTGCAGCTCCGCGTTGGTCACCTTACGGCCGCGTGCCAGCGCCTTGCGTAGGTCGGCCAGGCGGGCGACCTGCAGGGTTGCGCCGCAGTCCAGGCAGGCGTCGCGCAAAAGCGCTGCCTGTTCGCGGTGCAGGCGCCCGCCGATCAGGCATGACACCGTCAGCAGGTCGAGCACACGGGTCTGACCCGCCGCCTCCAGCCGCGGCAGGTGGGGACGCATGGCACCCCAGTCCAGCGCGATGTCGCCGTCACGCTGCAGGGCCGTGCGCAGGCGTTCCAGCAGATAGATCTGGTTGGGATGGCCGTCCTGCCCGCGTGTCAGCATCTCGCCGGCCGCATGCTCCAGCACGTCCTTCTGCGTGTCGGCCAGGTCGCCCGCGGCGCCGAACTGCGCCGCGATCAGGGCGTCCACGGCAAAGGGCCCCAGCGTGCGCAGCCGCGCCTCGGCCATGATGCGCGCGATGATCCAGGCGTTCCACACGGCATAGAGCGGACCGGCAAGCAGCGGGACCAGCCCGCGGATCGCCATGCGCGCGGCCACCCGGCGCAGGAACACCCGCAACAGAAAGCTGCTGACCCCGACCTTCATCTTGTAGGCAAGGTTCAGCGCCGTCAGCTTCCAGCGCGCCACATGGGCATAGGGGTCGATGCCGTGGACGCGCCCGCGGGGGTTGGGAAACTCCAGCCCGGCGCGCGCCAGACTGTGGGCCAGCAGGCCGTGCCCCTCGCCGTGCGACAGCGGCAGGCCGGAATGCCGGGTGATGCGCGCGATCCCGACCAGCGCCAGCGCATAGAGAAGCGCGATCTCCACCGCGCTGATCACGCCGACGAAGGCGTAGAAGGCCGCCCAGTAGGGCAGCGCCTCGCGCCAGCCGAGATCCTCCAACTTACCGTCGAACAGGCCCTGGCGCATCCAGACCTCGGCCCCGCCGATCACCCCGCCCGACACGATCCCCGCCAGCGCCGCCAGCGCGATGCTCCACCGCGTGACACGGGTGATCCGGCGCACCCGCGCGTCCGAGGGCGCAGCCAATGCGTCGTCCCCCGGGCTGCGCCGCACAAGATGATCGGCAAAGCGGCGCTCAAGGATGTTCGGCTCGGGCGAGAATGTTTGTGTCGCTGGCACGGCAAGCTCGCTTGTGATTCCCCGGCGCGCGGCCGGTCAGGTGATCTTTTCGCCCAGCGTGTGCTCGACCCAGATTTTCTGCACCGCTACCATCGCCACGATGGTCAGCGGCGCGGCCAGCATTAACCCCACGACCCCGAACACGATGCTGAGCAGCACCTGCACGGAGATCAGTAGCGCTGGCGCCAGATCGACCGCCTTCTGCTGGATCATCGGCACCAGGACGTTGCCCTCGATGTTCTGGATCACGATGTAGCCGATCAGCACGATCAGCCCAGTTTGCGTGCCTTCTGCAAACCCCACCGCTACGATCGGCACCGTCGCGATCAGCGGGCCGAGGAAGGGGATGAAGGTCAGAAGCGCCGTCAGCACTCCCAGCGCGAACCACAGCTCGATGCCCATCGCCAGCAGTCCAAGCCCCACCGTAATCCCCAGCAGCACCATAGAGGCAAGCTGCCCCAGGAACCACCAGCGCAACGCATGGGCGAGCGCGGACAGCGTGTCCTGCGCCATAGCCCGACGCCCCGGCGGCACGAGGCGCACCAGTCCGCCCCGGTACAGCGCCGGGTTCGCCGCAAGAAACATCGTGAGAACGATCAGGATGATGGCACTCGCGACACCGCCGACCGCCGACATCCCGAAGGTCATGGCATGGCCCGCTAGGTCGCCCACCGACCCGGCAAGTCCGCCGTCGCCGTCGTCAAGCTCCTCGATCAGTGCGGTGGCGCCCTGCTCCGAAAGCCAGGCCTGGACCGCCTCCACGGAATCGACCAGTGTGTTGCGCAGTTCCTGGAACTGCTGGACGAGGCGCGCCGCAGACAGGGACAGCGCGCCCAGGATTACCGCCGCGACGCCCAGCGCCACCCCGACCAACGCCCAACCCCGCGACACCGGCAGCCGCGCCGCGATCGCCCGAGCGGCCCCGTCGAGCCCGACGGCAAGCAGCACCGCCGCGAAGACGAGCAAGAGCACCTCGCCCAACAGATACGCGAGCAGCAGAAGCCCGGCCGTCAGCAAGATCATGTCGCTCTGCGGGCGGCGCACGAAATCCTCGCTCGCATGGCGCCGGTCGGGCGCGTGAGTGGTCTGGTGCACTTCGTCGCCGGGGCCGAGTGTGGTGTTCTGGTCCATCTTGTCGCTTCTTTCCTGATCATCGCCGCTGCGCAGGCGACGCATGTCCAAACGGGCAACCCGCCAGAGCCGCGGATGTTCCGCCGGTACACACCCCGGAAAACACGCAACCCGCCAAGCGCTGGGTCGGGCGTCGGAACGTGATGCGCGCGCCACCACCAGTCGAGGTGTCCATGCACCCGGTTCCAGAGCGAAGCCGCGTCAATGCCCGGACTGATTGCCTAGACCGGATACAGGCGGCGCGCGCCCCTCCCGCGTCGTTGGAAGGGGCGACCTTCGCAGATGTGAAGGTCGCCCACTCCGCGAAGCGGAAGACGAAGGCGGCGCAAAGGACGGAAGGCAGCCCTCATGCGCCCGGTCTGGCGGCGACAGCCGCGCGTGCGGCCGCCATTTCCCGGCATTCGGCCTGCCGACCCTTGATCGCTCATGACTCGGCAATCATCGTATCGGCCAGGCGCAGGGCCAGGGCGGCGATCGTCAGCCCGCAATTCACCGTGCCGCCGGTGGAAAACACCGAGGGGCCGCCGATGAACAGGTTCGGGTGGTCATGGCAGCGGCACTCGGCATCGACGACCGAACTGGCCGGGTCACTGCCCATGATCGTCGTGCCCATGATATGGTTGTTGCCGCCGTATTCGGCGTTGAATTCCACCTCCGTGCCGCCCAGCAACTCGGCGATGCGGGCATAGTTCTCGAGCGTCGCCTGTGCCGCGCGTTCGACATAGGGCTCGATCCGATAGGTCAGCAGGGGCTTGGGCAAGCCCATCGCATCGACCTGGTCGGGGTGCGGACGCACGCGGTTGTGCGGCTCGGGCAGCTGTTCGAGAAAGCAGTTGATGCCGACCTTGCGCACCACCCGCGCGCGGATCTCGGCATCCAGCTCGGGGCCGCGCAGCCCGGCGTCGATCAGCGCCTCGGTGATGCCGTCGAGGTCGGACATGTTGCCCAGATGCAGCTTGCGCCCCGCCATCTCGCTGCGGAAATCGCCGTCGCGCAGGCTGACGACCGAAGTCATCTCCTGCGGGCCGCGGCCTGGGAACACCGGCTTGTCCCACAGGAACGACACGCTGATTCCCGGGTGATCCATCAGGTTGCGCCCCACCTGATCGGAGCGGTTGGCGAGTCCGTTCGGCACCGCCTCGGACGCTGACATCAGCATCAGCTTCGGCGTCTCGATCCCGTTGGCCGCCAGCACGATGCGCCGCGCCGTCATGCGGTGGCGCGCGCCGTCAGGGGTGAGGTATCGCACCGCAGTCACCCGGTACCCCTCGGCATCGGTGTCCACGGCAAAGGCCACGGCATCGGGGATCAGCCGCGCGCCGGCGTGTTCGGCTTTCAGCGCGTGGACATTGCCGGAATACTGCGCGGCGATGGGGCAGATCGGCATGCAGTTGTTGTTGCCGCAGCACGCCGCGCGCCCGTCATAGGGTACCGAATTGCGGCACACGGGCTCGGTCGTCACGCGAAACTCGCCACTGGCGTTCAGCCGGTCGGCAAAATCACGGTCCATATAGCTCAGCGGCAGAGCCGGCATCGGATAGGGCCCCGTGCGCGGCGAGCCGAGATCCTCGTCCGTCGGGTCGGGGCCGGCCACACCCAGCTCGACCTCGGCCTGCGTATACCAGGGTTCCAGATCTTCGTAGGACAGCGGCCAGTCGCGGCCCACTCCATAGAGGCTGCGCAGGCGGAAGTCGTTGGGCAGGAACCGCCATGTCGCCGCCGCCCAGTGCCATGTGGTCCCGCCCACTGCGCGGATATACTGCACGTTATAGGGGTAGTCGCCGTCCTGCACGATATAGTCGCTGCCCGCCTGCCCCTGCGGCGCGTGGGCGGCGGCGACATAGGGGGCCATGAAGTCGCCCTTGTCAGTGGCGTTGCGATAGGCTTCGACCAGCTGGTGGCGGTGCAGGCGTGGTCCGGCCTCGAGGATAGTGACCTGGATGCCCGCGCGCGCCAACCGGTCGGCGATCAGGTTGCCCGCCAGCCCCGAGCCAACGACCAGAACATCGGTGTCGTGCTCCGTCATTGTCCCTCCTCGCGCAGCGGCAGCGGCCCGGTCGCGGGCGGCGCGGCCCAGAACCCCATCGCGCCGCCGCAATAACTGCGCAGGGGCAGGATGTCGGCGGTGACGCGGCCCATCAGCGTTTCCTCGAACCCGGTCAGGTGTGTCCGGTCGCCGACCGTGATCCGCCCCAGATACCAGCCGTGCAGGATTTGGTGCAGGATGTCTGCGTCCTCCATCGGGGGCATGGCCCCGCCCTCGGACACGGCGAGATACAAATCGCGCAAGGGCTGCGCCTGCCCGGTCTCCGTCAGAACCCCGAGGATCCGCGCCCCGAGCACCGGCGACAGGTCGTCATGCCCGGTCAGGCGGCGCGACAGGTCCAGAAAGGCATCGGGCGTGATCGGCCCCGACAGCGGCGTCAGCGGCGCCTGCGCCAACGCAATGCGCGCAAGCGCCAGCGTGTACAGCACGATCATGCCGCCCATAACGGCGCGGCGGGTGGGGGGGGTCATGGCCTGTCCTCCGGATCGGCGGGCATGGGCACGGCCGCGGCAAACCCCGACAGCGGGCCGGCGCCGGACGCCGACACCGGCCCGCCGTCGCGCAGCCGCGCCACCATGTCGTGGTCCACACTGCCGCCGCGCAGATGCGCCGCGATCGCCGCAATCTGCAGGTCCGTCAACTCCCCCTCGAAGCGCGGCATGTAGCCCTGTGCGGACCCGGCGGACGGCCCGATCCCCCACAGCATCACCTGGATCAGGTTGCGCGGGTCGGGACCTGCGACCGCAGAGCCGTCGGCAAGCCGGGGAAAGGCCGCGCCGCCCGCCGGGGCAGCGCCGTGGTGGCAGCTCGCACAATTGCCCGCGAACAGCCGCGCGCCGTCTGCGAAGACCGCGGTCCCCATCGGAGGGCGATCCGTTGCCAGCGCCGCCCGAGCGATGCCGTAGCCCTGCCCCTGCGCCGTGCGGGGAGATGGTTCCCGCGCCATCCGCTCTGCGTAATGGACGGCGAGAGCAGCCGTGTCAGCCTCGGGCACATGCGCCAGACTGTCATGCACCACCGTGGCCATCGGCCCCGCCGCGACGCCGTGCGCGGGGGACCGCCCCGTGCGCAGATAGGACAGCAGCGCAGCTTCGGTCCAGACATGCGGCGCGGGGTTGGCCGCCGTCAGCGGGGGCGCCCACCAGTCGTTCGCCTCGCCGCCCCGGTCGGCCTCCGACTGCATGGCTCCGCCGAGGCTGTTGCGCGGGATGTGGCAGGCGCCGCAATGGCCCAGCCCTGCCGCGATATAGGCGCCATCGTTCCAGACCTGCGGCTTCTCCGGCGACATCTCGACGCGCGTTTCGGAGTGATAGAGCAGTTTCCAACCGGCCAGCAGGGGCCGGAAATTGGCCGGAAACGTCAGGTTGTTGGGCGTTGCCTCGGCGGCGACGGGCGGCTGCGCCATGTTCCAGGCATAGAGATCGGCCATGTCGGACTCGGTGATCCGGGCGAAGTACTCATAGGGAAACGCGGGATAGAGGTGGCGTCCCTCCCGGTCGACGCCCTCGCGCATGGCGCGGTCGTAGGCCGCGAACGACCAGTCCCCGATGCCGGTGGCCGGGTCCGGCGTGATGTTCGTGCTGTAGATGGTCCCGAAGGGTGTTTCCATCGCCAGCCCGCCTGCCAGCGCCGCGCCCTCCGCCGTGGTATGGCAACCGGCGCAGTTGCCCAGCAGGGCAAGGCGCGCTCCGGCCGCGACCCGTTCGGGATCGGGCGGGGCCGTGGCCGCCAGCGTCGCGGGCAGCGGCGCAATCTCGGCGCGCCATGAAAGCAGGGTGAAGCCGATAGCTCCTGCGAGGAAGACGGCGCCAACGAAAATGAGCACCCACCTCATCACGACCCCCTCGGAGGCGGCGCCGATGACCCGCCCGGGGGCTGCGCCGCTCGGACCACCGCCCCGTCATTCCCCACGGCCGGTGATGGCGACCGAGGCCCCCGAGCTTCCCGGCGCATCGTTTCCGCCCGCGCGCGGCGGAGCGCCGCATAAAGCGTGGCAAAGCCCAAGGTGCGATCCGCATCGCCCCCAAAGTCGGCCCCTTGCCCCGATCGGCGAAGATTACGAAGCGCCGCCACACGTGCAACTTCGCAAGCATGTTCCAGCCGCAGCACCAGGCGCAGCAGTTCAGTGGACGTGCTTTCCCTGATGGCCTGCCAGCGGGCAGCGTACTTCAGCTCCGCAAGGCCCTGCATGGCGACACTCGGCGCAGATATTTCTCGGTCCATGCAAACCCCCCACACGTTGCCATGCCGCCACGACCGATTGCCGGGCAAATACCATGCACCTGCTGTTCGTGCATGCGCCCATCGGTTCATTGGCCAAAGGCGGATCATGATCCTGCGCCTCGAAACGAACATTTTACAGGGCCGGAATCTACTCACACAGACGCGTGCTTGACTGGGCCGAGCGTCTCTGCGCGCGCCCCGTTTCGGGTTGCGCAGGGCCGCAGGCGCAAACAAACCGACGGTCCAGAGCAGTTTGACTGGAACGAAAGGCGCGCCTGACGGTTCCTCAGTGACATACGTCGCAGGCTACAAGATGCGGCGCGGCCATCCGCGCGGACCGGCCGGTCGCCGCACGCGCGCGCGCTCCGGGACGCAAGCGACGAAGCACCCGCCCGTGATGCAGATTGTGTAGTACCTGATCCGCACACGACACCGAAGCGAAGGACGCCATGACCCAGCCCTGCCCCCCCGACCCCCATGCCGACCTTCCCGACCGCCTCGACGATCCGCGCGCCTGGATCGCGATCCTGGCGCAGTATCGCACCCCATCGAACTGGCGCAGCACTTGGGAGATCGTCGTCACGGCAGTCCCGTTGCTGGCGCTGTGGGCGCTCGCCTGGTGGAGCGTCGGCATCAACCCCGCTCTTGCGGTTGCCCTGTCGGTCCTGAACGGCGCGTTCCTGGTGCGTCTGTTCATGATCCAGCACGATTGCGGACATGCCGCATTCTTCAGCAGCCGCCGACTGAGCAACTGGGTTGGTCGGGCAATTGGCGTCTTGACGCTGACGCCGTATGACGCCTGGCGCCGGGTCCACGCCGAGCACCATGCCGACACCGGCAACCTTGATCGGCGCGGGATGGGCGACATCCGCACGCTGACAGTCGACGAGTATCGCAGCCTGTCGCCGCTGGGCCGCCTTGGCTATCGCCTTTATCGCCATCCGGTCGTGATGTTCGGCATAGGCCCTTTCGTTCTGTTTTTCATCAGCAACCGCGTGCCCGTCGGCCTGATGCGCAACGGGGCGCGGTACTGGATCAGTGCGATGGGGACCAACGCGGCGATCGCAACCCTTGCGGCGGGTATCTGGTATCTGGGCGGTGGGGCCGTGCTGGCCTTTGTGTTTCTGCCAACGCTGCTCGTGGCCTCGTCAATCGGGGTCTGGCTGTTCTTCGTCCAGCACCAGTTCGAGGAGACGAGTTGGAACCACAACGCCGACTGGCAGGTGCACGACGCGGCGCTGCACGGCAGTTCGCATTACGTTTTGCCGGGGATCCTGCGATGGTTCACGGCCAACATCGGGGTGCATCACGTCCACCACCTGCAAGCCCGTATCCCGTTCTACCGGCTGCCCGAGGTGCTGCGCGATCACCCGCAACTCGCCGATGCCCAGCGGCTCACCCTGCGCGAAAGCTTCGCCTGCGCCCGCAAACACCTGTGGGACGAGACCACGCGGCGCCTCGTTCCCTTCGCGGCCGTGCGGGCGGCCTGAGTACGTCGGCCGGCGCCGAAGCAGAACGGGGGTTCACCTTCCGCATTGGACCGGCACGCAGCGGCCCCAGAAGGCCTCAGCGCTGCAGCCCAGACCGATCCGCACCCGTTCCACCTTGATCGGATCAGTCAGGTGCCGCGTGGTCCGCGATCGGATCGCGGCAATGCGCCCCCCCGGCAGCGACTGCCTGAAGCGCCCGCTTCAATTCGGTCGCAATTTCCTCGCGCGCGACCGATTCGTCGAGGAGTTCCATTGCCGAACCAGCCAATTGGCAAATCTGTTGCACGCAAGCCCTGGCCATTGGCTCCTGAAATGAGGCTTGAGCGATATCTGTGAGAACGTCCATCGCTTGCAGGGTCACGGTGCGGTTGGTGGCCACGCACTGGCGCATCTCGGCGAAGGATCTGTTCAACATGTCTTCGAAAGCGACCCGCCGATAGAGGACCGGATCGTCGCTTTTCGCCGGTTGCGACGGAGGTCGCGCGGCGAAGGCGACAAGACCGGCGCGCAGCCAGTCGAGGCAAAGCATGGCGGTACGAGGGTCGTTGATTCCCGGGGACAAGGCGCGCCCCAGAACTTCGACGAGTTGATCGGACAGGAAGAGAATGTCCTGCGCGTCCGTCCTGTTGTCGCCCTGCGTGAAGCAGTCTCGCATTTGCCTGTCGATCGCTCCCGCTCCGCTCCTTGCGGGGCGCGTGCTCAGGACCGTCTCGCCCATAACGACGAAGTCTCCAGGAGATCGGTGCAGGACGATTTGAATCCCGTTCTTGAGGGCGAGCGCGGCAAGATTCTCCAAGTCGAACTTCTGCACGAACCCCGTCACCTCCGCACGAACGACATGTGCGTCATCGGCTTGCGGTTCCTCGAACCAGGCCTCCACATCCATGTGGTGGGCATCCGGCGTGTCGCGCATGCGGCTGTCTTCCTCGTCCAGCATGCGGATCACGGAAGACTGGAGCTTGGCCCCGATCTCTGCCGTCAGGTTCATGATGTTGATGGATTCGGGAATGTGGTGAATGTAGGCGATCAGCGCGCCGACGGCTGCCAAGGTCAGCAGGAGTGCAAAGTAGAGCGAAAGATGGGGAACGAAGGCGTCGAGGGTGGTGCCGGGCGTTTCGGTGCTGGCGTGTACCGTGGTCAGGACGGTGATGCAGTAGACGAACGTTGCGACGAATATGCCCAGGATGACCTGGTTCTTCCTGTCCGCCATGAAGTTGCCGATCAGGCGGGGCCCGTAGTTGGAGCTTGCGAAGGATACGGCGACGATGGTTACGGAAAATGCGACGCCCGCGACACCGAGCGTTGCCGTGGCGAGCGTTGTGAGGATCGCCCGTGCCCCGTCGACCTCGATGGTGCGCACGAAGCCGGCTTCCCGGATCCAGTCCGACCCCACGCGCGCATCCAGATACGGCAGGACGAAACCGAGCAGAACGGCGCAGACCGTCATTACGCTTGGCCAGAACCAGTAGTTCTGCCGCAACTTGGTGATCCAGCGGAATATGAAGTTATGCATAGATCGTGTCGGCCACCTTGATAGGCAATACTGGGCAGGTTCCACGAAACGATACAGTCAGACGGTAGGGCTGTTATTTTGACTGAACGCAAGGATGCGCGATCAGTTCCGCGAGGTGTTTGGTTGGTCGCGGCTGGCTGACCCCAAGACCTTGCGGCTGTGTCGCAAGGGAGGCATCTGTGCTTCGTCCCCAACGGGGTCTGATACCGGAAGGGGCAGCTTCCCATTCTGGGCGGGCATTGGAGTCATGGCCCACCACGTTCAGTGCCCTGTCGCTGCGCAGGTTCTGCGAACGGCGCATCGGGACATGGGTGTTTCGGACGCAGGGAGATCATGCCTTGATGCATTGCTTGGTCCCGGTGCGGGATGCCGCGAAGATTGCCGTGATTGATATCTTGCGTGTCTGTCTGACGACATCGCCCATCGGACAGATCAGGACCGATTGTGAATGCGGCCCCTTCGGGACGTCACGCGGGGCTGGCGGACGCAAGGCTTACTCTTCGCCAGCGAGACGGTACCTCCGGATACGTACAACATTCTCGGCCGAAGGCGTCAACTCATTCCGGCCCTGGGCGATCGCAAAAGCGAAGTACGCCAGGGGGCGCCCGTTGATCGTGTCGAACACAGTGGCGCCGTCCACCAGCAGTTCGAGTTTGATGGTGTCGTTTGGGCCTATACTGCCCCGCATCAATGGTCACTTCGGCGCCTGGCTCTCAGTCCGTGCCAACCGGAACTGCAACCCGGATCAGACCGCCAGCGGGTGTGTCAATCTTGGCGTGCAGCAGCACGGGCCGACCTTCGTGGAAACCAGCCTGTGTTGCATCTCTGCCTTCGTCCAGCGTCTGCGCGAAGCGCGATGTCAGCGCGCGCGGGTCGTGCGCCCAGCCGGTCGCTCCCAGCGTAAAGGCGCGGGGCCGGTTGGGATCGTGGGCAAACCAGCGTTGCCAATGCATGAGATATGTTTTTCGCTTTCGAGTTTGGCCTGAAATCTGGCGATGCATGGTTCAACTGGACTGCCTATCCAGTTGAACCGTCGGACTTAATCGCGCGACTGCGCATCATCGACTGCATCGGTGTCTTGCTCAGAAAGCACATCGTCATCAGACTCTGCGCTATCCTTGTCGCGAGGTGTGACATCGCCGTCGTCGCCCTGCCGCCCGGTGGAGATCCGTATCTCCGGCTCACCGACAACTTCGACCGTCACCTCGGGGTCCTGACCTTCATATTTGACCACCGGTTCGCCTCGGTTGAAAACGATCTCGGGTGTCTCTGCTTCCTGCCCCGGACTTACGGTCGCTTCGTGCCCCTGAAACGTGATCCGGGGCTGCAGGTCATCTTCGGTCGCGCCCTGCGGGGCGAAGCGGCCGTCTTCAAGCTCGGTCAGTTCGGACGGGCCAGCGCCGCCGATTGTCAGTTCGATCACGGGGGCGGGCATGTTGACGGTGACGACCGGTTCGGGGATACGCACCTCGATCATCGGTTCAAGCTGCGACATGTCGAGCGTCGTCTCCGGCCAGGTGATTGTTACTTCGGGCTCGGGGATCATGACAGTAACGCGCGGTTGCGGAACCTCGACATGGACCGTGGGCCGGGCCTGACGAATGATGATCTCCGGGGCCTGTTCGTTGATTGTCGCGTTCTGGCGCGGCATGGTCCAGACGATTTCGGGCGTGCCTGTATCAACATCGACTTCGGCGGGGGGCTGATAGACCGCGACATCGGCATCGATTTCGATCTCCTGCTGCACGATCATGCGCTCGGTGACCTGCTCGGTCCCAACGAGCTCAAGCGACTCACGGCTGATCTCGCCTTCATCCTCCCAGGCTGTGAACACGACCTGACACTGGTTGGCGTCGCCAGAGGCGATCACGGCCTCGACATCGGTGCGCACATCGGCTTCGATCTGAGCGTCGGTCGCAAGGCGATCCGCCAGGGCAACACAGGCTTCAGAGGCCATGTCGCCCTCGGTTTGAACGTCGGTCTGGGCGTGCGCGCCGCCGATTGCGAAAGCTGCGACAGAGCCCAGAAGGGCGGCTCGTGTGGTTTTTTCAAACATTGAAGTTCTCCTGTTGCAGTGTTTGGATGTGACTCGTCAACAAGTGGTTGACGCGGCTCGTTCCGCTCCCCAGTCAAACTTCTTCCTAAGTGTCAGTTATGGTGAGAAACTATTCCCAACTGGGGTAATCTCGACCCGGGGCACGTGGGCGGACCTGAACTGCTTCGTGCACCACCGTGACGGAACTGCGTCTTGCGCAACCGCGATTCTGGCGCATGTCGCGTGCACTCGAAGAAGAAATGGAACGGAAAGAACGGCCGCTGGTTGGAAAGAAACATGCCTCGCAACGTCCCGCGACGCAACCAACGCAACCTGCCGGGGAGCATGCTGATCCTGCTGCCGTGGCCACAAGGAAAGGCAGATCTCCCATGCGTCCAGGACTTATCGCAGTCATTTTCGCAGCCGCCGTTGTTCTGATCGGCGGTTTCATCTGGTACAACAACACGCAGGCCGAGAACGCGCGCTTGGAACAGCAGCAGTCCGAACAAGCCGCGCAGGTTGCGCGCGAGGAGGACGCCGCCCGCCAGCAAGAAGAGGCAGCCGCCGCCGAACAGGCTGCGCGGGACGCTGAAGAGGCTGAGGGTGTCGCCGAGACGGATGCCGCCGGTGCAGTGGATGAGGCGCAGATGGCCGATGATGATCTCATTGTCGTTGGTGACGAAATTACCGAAGGCATGATCGTGGTCGAATCTGCGACTGAAGAGCCGACCATCCTTAGTGCCGACGATACCGCAACCTCGACTGAAATCATCAACGATGCAGAAACAGGCATGACGCTGGACAGCGAGGCAAACACTGAAACCGACACCACCACCATTGTTGGAACACCAATGGAGCCGGGCCAGTTGCTGACTCCAGAGAACTTCGATCATGACGAGGTTCTTGTCCTGATCGAGACCACCGAGCAAATTTCTGCCGATGAGCGCTCGACACTCCGTGCGCTGGTTGAAGGCGCCAGCGCCAATCCCGCGATGCTGGAGGCCACGATCGAGTCGATCCGAGCCGCACTGGATTTGCCGTCACTGGATGATTGAGCTTGTGCCCCATGCCGCGATGCAACTGTGTGCTGCGGTTCCTTCACTAAAGTCGCAGACATAGCGCCTGATGCGATGCTGCGACGCGTGCCTTCGGCGAGTATCCCCAGTTGTGGCCACGATGACCGTGCATGGTACTGTAGGGTAGAGAACGTAGCGCAAAGCGCGTCGTCACCACGGCAACACGCCACCGGGCGCGGCGGTCCCCGCAACGCCGCCTGCAACCCGATGGAGCCAGCGTGAGCGCCTCGGCGTCGCGGCGATACGTTCAGCAACTCGGTCATCTGTGCCTCGGACGGCGTGCCGGGCACCTTGTCGGTCCAGACGCGGAACACCTTCAGGTCATAGGTGCCGAACAAGGTGATCATCGCCCCGTCGGCGGCGTCGCGGCCGCGCACCATCTGGACCCGTCCGATCCCGGGCGTATTGTAGCGGGCGTCGAACGTGTACCAGCGATCACCCAGATAGACTTCGAACCCGGCGCTGAAATCTCCCGGACCGGTATCGGGCACGCCTATGTCGCCGAGGTAGCCGCTGGCATGGCGAGCGGGGATGTTCTTGGCGCGGCAAAGGGCGATGGCCAGATGCGCGAAATCGCGACAGACGCCGGTCTTTTCCCGCTGTGTGTCGCTGGCCGCCTTGGTGGATCGCCCGAAGCCGTAGCCGTAGGTCAGGTGGTTGTGGACATCGTTGCAGATCGTTTGCACCCGCGCCCAGCCCGGCTGCGACGCACCGAAGAACCGCAGCGCCTCGGGGGCGTGCGCATCCGAGGCACAATAAGCGACTGGCGGTCAGGAACTGCTGTGTCTCCGGCGGCAGGTCGTCGACGTCGTGCTGCTGCGCGTTCCAGTCGAACACGTCGGGTCGGCCTTCGCCCTCGACCATGCAGTCGGACCAGAGCACCAGCGGCCCCATCGGCGCGCGCAGCCGCATCAGCCGGTTGCCAAAACTGTCGAGGAAGGCCTCCATCGGCAGGTCGGGGTCCATGTTCACCGAATCCGAACCAACGAGCCGTGCCGCGGCGCCGGAGTGCGGCGACAGGGCAAGCCCTGCGGCATGACGCTGCGTGCCTGCCGTCCTGCCTGTGGAAGAATTTCACAAGCCCGGACAAGACAGTTTCCGCACAACCCAGAGTGGTCACGCACGCCGAAAGGACCTTGCATGAGTAGATTCCGATCCTACCGGCACGTGCGGTGAGGCCATAGATTAGTCAAACTGAGAGTAAGTGAGTCTTGAGTTCCACGAACGGCTGGGCAGTCGAGCCAGTGAATGCACAAAAGGGGCCTTCCCTCCCCTCCTCAACCTTTGCGGGTTCACGCAGAAGATGGCTCGACTGTCCGGTCGATACTGATGAACGGTGCGCGGCATGACGCTGTGCCCACAGGACATCCCGGTATCCCGAGATGCCCAACATTCGATCCATCTCGCCCTCGGCCTCGGCCCAGGGTCTGGGAACGAACGCGCCACCCGAAGGAAGAACTTCATGAGCCAGATCATCTACATCGTCGGCGCCATTGTCGTTGTCATTGCCGTGCTCGGCTTCGTCGGACTGGCCTGAGCGCGCGTCCGAGTAAAGGAAATCTTCAATGATCACCGAACACCAGCCGCCACGGCGGGCCGTGACAGATTTGACCAGCGCCACCGGCTCTGACCGATCCTGTATGGATTGCGGGGGCATCTTCGCAGGCGCCGTGCTGGCACTGGCGGTCTCATTTCTGCTGATCGGTTTCGGTGTCTCGCTTGGGCTGTCGCTGACATCGCCCTATCGCAGCGAGGGGGGCTCTGCGGCAACCCTGCTGATCGGCGTGCTGGCCGCAATGCTCGCGGCGGTCGCAGGGGGCAAGCATCGAGACGAAGGGCTGGGCTTCGATGCCGCGTTTCAGAGACGCTGACGTCGGTCCGCAGTTTCTGAGACCTGAAAGGAAACCTCCATGTTTGCCGTCGCAGCCTGGCTCCTCGGAACCCCCTGCTTGTCGTGATCATCATCGCGGTCCTGCTGTGAAACAGCCGGCCCACGCCACGGGACCTGCCCCAACCAGTGAGGAGATTCAAATGTCTGAAGCCAACCAAGCACAACTGTTCATCAGCCTGCTCAGCGACGCCTATGAGGCCGATCGCATGCTGAACCGCGCGGAAGTTACTGCAATGCACAAAGCCAGAAGCAAAAGGTCTCAGGCACAGCATCTGACATCCCTGAACAAGTTCAGGGACATACAGGAACCCCTCGATTGTGTTCAGCTGATCGGCGGAAACCTTTCTGACAGTCGCGTGGTTTGAGCGCGGCACGCACCGTCCCGCGTCCCTTCATGTGCCGCAAGGCCACTTCACAGGAGCATCCCGATGTCCATTGAAACCCTCGACGATCTGTTTCTTCATACCCTGAAGGATGTGCTCTATGCCGAGCGCAAGATACTGAAGGCCTTGCCGAAAATGGCGCGCAAGGCCACCGATCCCGCGTTGAAGGCCGCCCTGTCCTCCCATCACGACGAAACCGAAACCCATATCCTGCGGCTTGAAGAGGTGTTCGATGGCCTTGGCAAGGCGGCGCGCGGGGCAAAATGCGATGCCATGGTCGGGCTGATCGAGGAAGCCGAAGGGCTGATGTCCGAGATCGGCGATACCGAGACGATGGATGCCGCGATCATTTCGCTTGCACAGGCCGTCGAGCACTACGAAATCGCCCGCTACGGAACGCTGGCCAAATGGGCCGGACAGCTTGGCCATAAACCCGCGGAAAAGCTGTTGAACGAAACGCTGGACGACGAATACGCCGCCGACAAGGCACTGTCGAACCTGGCCGAAGCGCGCGTGAACGCGACCGCCGCGGCCTGAGCGTTCCGCCGATGACCTCCGACCTGATCGGCGCCCCCTCCCTCGCGTCGATCCGTTGCCCAGAGCTGCCACTCTTGCAAGGAGAACCCCATGACCGAGCGTCATTCCTTTCATAGTCTGTTGCCCCCGGAAATGAGGGGGTTGCGGCATTTCGCACAGCGCCTGACTGGCGATTCACACCGCGCCGAAGATCTGGTGCAGGTAACGATGATGAAGGCCTGGGCCAAGCGCGACAGTTTCAGGCCCGACACCAACCTGCGCGCCTGGTTGTTCACGATCCTGCGCAATTCCTTCTACTCGGACCTGCGCAAATACCGCCACGAGGTCGAGGATGTCGACGGCCTGCGCGCCGCCGCCCTGTCCGAGGAGCCGTGCCAGGATCATGTGCTCGCCCTGAGGGAATTGATCGTCGCAATCGGGGATCTGCCCGAACAGCAAAGCAAGCCACTTGTCATGATGGGCGCCTATGGGTTCTCGCAACATGAAGCCGCAATGGAATGCGGCTGCACAGTCGGTACAATCAAGAGCCGGGTCAGCCGGGGGCGTCTGGCGCTGTGCTCGGCTCTCGGGCGTGAGATGAACGGCCACGCACAGGCCGCATTCGGAGCATCAGTTGCAGGGGGGCGCCGTTGACTTCCGCAGGGCCTGATCTCAGCGCTGATGACGCTGAGGTTCTGCGCCGGGCGCGGAACCCGGACCTGCGTACACTCCGCACATCGGAAATTCGCGCCATGCGAACGGCTCTGGAGGCAGCCTGCGAGACAGCACGTCTGGCCGCGATTGGCCACATGCAGCCCTCCCAGCAGAGCTATCGTCGCGCGCACCCGGTCGAAGCCAATTGTGGGTTTGCAGGGCTTTATGCCGCGCTCCGCCGGGTCAGGGCCGAACTGAGTCGGCGGAATGCATCAACGGATCGGACACGGACCACGGACCACGGACCGCGCAGCAGATAAGCGGGCATCGAGCAACAGTCCAGGGACCGCATGAGCCCGCCGTCCGGGTGGCACTGGTGGTTGATGTCATATTGGCGACATCAGCCTGAAATGCCTGTCGGGCCGAGCGCACCCGTGCCCACCGGATCAAAGGCATTCCTCCGGCAAGGCCTGCACTTTCCCGAGATGCTTAGCATCAAGATCAGCCTGGCACAGGCCGCACATGGCCACTGGCGCGACAACACCTTCATCGCGGGCCTGCGCAGTAACCGGATCGATGCACCGATGTTGATAGAAGGCGCAATGGACGGCATTCGCCATTGTGCTTGAACCATGTATGGATGGCTCCCGCGGGGCAAGGGCGTTTCGGTTGGTTCTGGCGTCATTTCGGTTGCGGCCATGTATACGGCGTCTGGATTGCAGCACGGTGGCTGCGCGCCCTGATGAAGTCCGCGGTCGCCTTGGTCCCAATCAATGGCGCGCGCTCGATGGCGCTCCGGTCCGAACAGGGTGTCCTCGGCGATATTCCCGTGATTTGCCATCATCTCACGATGCACTTGCCTTCTCGGTGGAGGACGTGACCTCCGATCTTGTTCAGGCGGCTTGCGCCGTCCGGAATTCCGTCTTGTTCTTCATCAGTGCATAGGCGGTGCGCGCCATGCGGTTCGCCAAGGCGATTGCAGCCTGCTTGGGCTTCTTGCGCCCGATGATCTTCCACAGCCAGTCTTCCCCGGCCTCGCCGCGCCGCCGCGCGCTGACCTGCGCGATCGCCCCGAGATAGAACAACCTGCGCAGATACCTGTTTCCCATTTTGGAGATGCGCCCCAATCGCTCCTTGCCACCCGTCGAGTGCGGCCGCGGTGTCAGCCCCAGCCAGGCAGACTGATCACGGCCTGACCGAAAGTCGACGATATCTGGCAAAGCTGACACAAGAGCGCTGGCGGTGATCGGGCCGATGCCGGGGCAATCGCCGGGAAAACGATCCCCCGGATCGTTTTCTGGCCCGGCTCATATCTGCAACCGCTGCGCGTCTTCATTGACCCTGGCGTCTGCGCGGATGTCTGTGGTCAGATCTGCGATCTTCTTCTGTGTGTCGATCAGCTGATCGGCGAGCAGGCTCAGGGCCTTGCGGGCCGGTGCCGGCAGATCTGCCTGTTCACAATCAAGAATCAGACGCTCGACATTATGGATACCCTTGGGCACGACGATGCCGAACTCGCCGAGGTGCGCGCGCATGGCATTCACGATCTGGGTCTGCTGGCGGACGAGGAATTCCCGTGCCTTGTGCGTCATGAGCAGGGCCTGGGTGTTCTCGCTCTTCACCGGAACAAACCGCATGGACGGGCGTGACACGGCCTCGCAGATGGCCTCAGCATCGGCCGCGTCAGTCTTTCCCCGCTTCACATAACCCTTCACGTAGCTTGGCTGCATCAGCCGCACCTCGTGGCCAAACTTGGCCAGTTCACGCGCCCAGTAATGCGCGCCGGCGCAGGCCTCCATGCCGATCAGACACGGCGGCAGGCGCTGGAAGAACTCCAGCATCTGGCTGCGCCGCAACTGACGGCGCAATACAACGCGTGCATGGTGCATCACGAATCCAATGAAGCAATTTCCAGCTTCGGTCGCACCGACCTGAGCCGCCTTCATGAACACCACCCGCTGCACCGGGCTGACCGGCGAGAGCGCATCCATGATCTCGCGCATATATGGCGTCCGCGCAGTGCGGTACCGCCCGGGCTCCGCAGAAGCGCGCGAGGACAGCCAGCGATGCCGGTCCGCCCATTCCGAAACGGTCAGGTCCGGATCGGGCCGGATCCCGCGCGACCAGGCGCGCAGCAGGTCCCTTGCGCCGTCGAACCCGGTGACATCGTCACCCAAGGCCGCTGCGAATATCGGCGAGGCTGTCGAGCTGGGCGCGGACATGGGCTTCCAGGACCTTCTGCATCAGCGCCGCCTCGACCGTAATCCCCTCCCCCAGGGCCGCCGCCAGTTCCGAGGCCATCAGCGCGGCCACCCGCGCGGGCCATGTCACCCAGGCATCGCGTTCCTCACGCGCCAGCCGAAACATCAGCGTTTCCGCCCGTGCGCGATCCACCAGCTCGCCTTTCAGCTTTTGCAGCCGGATGCGGCGTTCCTGCGCTTTCAGCACTTCGTTCGCCGTCCTGGCCTGCAGGAAAGTCGTGCCACCGCTGGTCACAGGGGCGGCCAGACCTTCCTCGCGCAGGGTTTCCCCGACTGAGGCCACGGCCGCTTCGGGGACGGGTTTCAGCTTCGCTTTCGTCGCGGCTGTTGCTTTCGGCGCTGCACGAGATTTGGCCGGATCGGTCATGGCTGCGCGACGCTGATCAGACGCCTCGGCGTCAATGCTGCCATCGGCAAAGAGCACCAGCCG